>DASREP010000067.1:0-23225 GCA_035652015.1 Bradyrhizobium sp.
CAGATTTTGCAGACACAAGAGTACGTATAAGCCGTAACACCATCGCGCGGGGAAGGCCGGTTGTCACCGCCTGTACCTGTGGTCTACGCGCCTCGCGCAATTCTTTTTGCGCGCAGGCCCCGGGTGCATGCGGCCACCCGGCCTTCCCTGCGCCCTCGATTTTGCTGAGGGCGAAAGCGAGATGCAAAGCTCGGGCGTCATGCGTCGCGGGAATATGAATTCGTGTCCTCCGCCCATCGCAATAATGGCGGAGGTTTCTCTGGTGGTCATGCCCCGCGCAGGCGGGGCATCCAGTATCCCAGAGGCTTCTCGACCAGGCTTCCGACGTCTCTGGAATACTGGATCGTCCGGTCAAGCCGGACGATGACGGTGTCATGGGCGGCAACGGAGTGGTTCGTCAAACACATTGCGGGTCACGCCAGCGCGCAGCGCTCGGCGATGATGTTGCCGATGGCGCGGGCGAACGGTGGCTCGCGGCCTTCGGCGAAGCCGAGCGCGAGCTCGACCTGATGGAGCTCCGGCAGCAGGTTGGTATGTCGTTCGGCGCGGTCGAGCTGCTTGTGTGTGCCGAGCCTCAGCGGCAGGGCGGCATAGCCGAGGCCGCACTTCACCGCGCCGATCAGCGCGGACAGGCTCTGTGCCTCGCAGGCGATGGTCCAGCCAAGCTGCGCACGGCGCAGGCTGCGCAAGGCCTCGTCGCGATAGGCGCAGCCTTCGGCAAAGGCAACCAGGGGAATCGGATCACCACGCTGCGCGGCCGCCGCATCGCCGAACCAGGCCATCGGTTCGGAGACGATGGCCGCTGTCGCCTCCTTCGACGCTGCGCGCTTAAAAAAAGCGAGGTCGAGCCGGCCGTGGCCGACGTCGTCGGCGAGCCGGGCCGAAACGTCGGTGCGCAGCGCGAGGTGCGCCTGCGGATAGCGCGCGCGAATTTCGCCAAGGGCTGCGGAAAAATCGCGCTCCAGGAAATCCGCGGGCACGCCGAGCCGGATGCGCTCGCCCGCGGCGGGGCGGCGCATCGATGCGACAGCCTGCTCGTTGAGCGCGACGATCTGGCGCGCATGCGCAACCAGCGCCGCGCCGCGCTCGGTCGGGCCGATCACCCGTCCGCGCGCGCGTTCGAGCACGGGATGGCCGACCAGGCCCTCGAGGCGGGCGATCTGCAGGCTGATTGCCGATTGCGACCGTCCCAGCCGTTCCGCAGCGCGCGAAAAGCTCTTGAGGTCGACGATGGCGATCAGCGACCTCAGCGTGTCGATATCGAGGGTGGTCGGCATCCGCGAAATCCCCTGACGAAAGCGGTCGGAATGAGAATTATCAATGAGCTGATTGCAGAAATCAATTTCCCCGCACGCAGGGCTGGGAGCTATGTCGGTGCCGGACACAGGCGGCTTTCGGGAGCAATCACATGAAGCGGCGTCATCTCTTGCAGGGCCTCGGCATGGGTCTTGTCGCGACCACGGCGACGGTTGCCGCGCGCGCCGCGGCACAACCGGCGAAGGAAACGTTGCTGGTGCCGCCGTCACCCTGGCCCGGGCCGCAGCTGGCGACCGCCGACGCGCTCGGTCATTGTCGCGTCGGAAACGGGCCGGCGATGTGCGTGGTGCTGCATGAATGGCTCGGCGATCACGTCAACTGGGAGCCGACGCTGCCCTATTTCGATCTGGCGCGCCACACGCTGGTGTTCATGGACTTGCGCGGCTATGGCTGGTCGCGCGGCGTCAGCGGCAGCTACACGCTGGAGGAGGCCACAGGCGACGTGCTGCGCACCGCCGACCGACTCGAGATCTCGCGCTTCCATCTGGTCGGGCACTCGATGTCCGGCCTCATCGCCCAGAACATCGCGCTCGCCGCCGCGGCGCGGATCCAGAGCGTCACCTTGTTCTCGCCGGTGCCGCCGACCGGCTTTCATGCCGACGATGCCGCAATGAAGGCGCTCAATGCCGTGATCGAAGACAACGAGGCGGCCGCGCGCGCGATCAATGCGCGGACCTCGAGCCGCTACGGCGCGGGCTGGATGCAGCGCAAGCTCAGGATCGCGCGCGACGCCGCCACCATCGAAGCGATGCGCGGCTATCTCAGGATGTTCACGACGGAGGCCATCACCGCGGATACGCACGGCCTCGCCGCGCCCATGCATGTCGTGAACGGGGCGCAGGACATTGCCTTCTATCGCGGCGACGCATCGCACAACGCCTTTGCCGCGGCCTATCCGGCTGCGACCTATGAGATGATCGACGATGCCGGACATTATTCCATGCTGGAGACGCCAGTGCGCGTCGCCAGCATCATCGAAAAGCGGGTGGCGGCGGCGGGCTGATGAGACTGGGGCTGAAATATTTCATGCGCAATCAGGGAGCTGAAGCACGCTGGAAATTTTGTCCGGAATCCCTCGCAAAAGCTGTGGACAGTCGGCGCAATCGCTGCCGCAACATGGCCGCGGTGATTTGCTTCACTTTGCCGCTTGATGAATCAATCGAACCTGGTCCATAAGCACGTCCCCGCGGCGGCAGTTCGGTTGCCTCGATCGGTTCCAGAGGGATTTTTGCGTGGCAAACATCAATCAGAAGATTGCGCAGGAGCTTGGCGTTCGCGACCAGCAGGTGGAAGCCGCGGTCACGCTGCTCGATGGCGGCGCTACCGTGCCGTTCATCGCCCGCTATCGCAAGGAGCTCACGGGCGCGCTCGACGATGCGCAATTGCGCACACTGGAAGAGCGGCTGACCTATCTGCGTGAGCTCGAAGAGCGCCGCAAGGCGATCCTGGAATCGATCCGCGAGCAGGGCAAGCTCGATGCCGCGCTGGAGGCCACGATCCTCGCCGCCGACAGCAAGGCGCGGTTGGAGGACATTTACCTCCCGTACAAGCCGAAGCGCCGCACCAAGGCGGAGATCGCCAGGGAGGCGGGGCTTGAGCCGCTGTCGGAGTTGCTGCTGAAGGAGCCGCAGAACGATCCGAAGAAGGTGGCGAAAGCTTACGTCGATGCCGAAAAGGGCGTGGCTGACGTCGCGGCCGCGCTTGACGGCGCCCGCGCGATCCTGGTCGAGCGCTTCGACGAGGACGCCGACCTGATCGGCGAATTGCGCGAGGAGATGTGGACCAGGGGGCGCATGGTCTCCTCGGTGCGCAAGGGCAAGAAGACCGAGGGCGAGAAGTTCAAGGATTATTTCGACTGGAGCGAGCCGCTGCACAAGATGCCCTCGCACCGCATCCTCGCGATGTTCCGCGGCGAGAAGGAGGAGATCCTCGACCTGCAGATCGATCCGGAGCCGCAGGCGGCAGTCAAGGTCAAGCCGGCCGCATCCGCGCCGCCCGGCACCTATGAATTGAAGATCATGAAGCGGTTTGCGATCTCAGATCAGGGCCGGCCGGGCGACAAGTGGCTGATGGAGACGGTGCGCTGGGCCTGGCGCACCAAGATCCAGCTGCATCTCAACATCGATCTGCGTATGCGGCTGTGGACGGCGGCCGAGACTGAGGGCGTGCGCGTGTTCGCCTCCAATCTGCGCGACCTGTTGCTGGCCGCACCGGCCGGCGCGCGCGTCACCATGGGGCTCGATCCCGGCTATCGCACTGGCGTCAAGGTCGCTGTGGTCGATTCCACCGGCAAGGTGCTGGCGACCACCGCGGTCTATCCGCATGAGCCGCAGCGGCAGTGGAACGAGGCGCTCGCGACGCTTGGCAAGCTCGCGGTCGCCCATCGCATCGACCTGATCGCGATCGGCAACGGCACGGCTTCCCGCGAGACCGACAAGCTCGCGACCGAGCTTGTGAAGCTGCTGCCTGACCTGAAGATGACCAAGATCGTGGTGTCGGAAGCGGGCGCCTCGGTCTATTCGGCCTCGGCCTACGCGTCCTCGGAGCTGCCCGGGCTCGATGTCACCATGCGCGGCGCGGTGTCGATCGCGCGGCGGCTGCAGGATCCGCTGGCGGAGCTCGTCAAGATCGATCCCAAGGCGATCGGCGTCGGGCAGTATCAGCACGATCTCGGCGAGGCCAAGCTTGCGAAGTCGCTGGATGCCGTGGTGGAAGATTGCGTGAACGCGGTCGGCGTCGACCTCAACACCGCGTCGGTGCCGCTATTGTCGCGGGTCTCCGGCATCGGCCCCTCGCTGGCCCAGAGCATCGTGCAACATCGTGACGAGAACGGCCCGTTCACGTCGCGCAAGGCGCTGAAGGAGGTGCCGCGGCTGGGGCCGAAGGCGTTCGAGCAGTGCGCGGGCTTCCTGCGCATCAATGGCGGCGAGGATCCGCTCGATGCGTCGGGCGTGCACCCGGAGGCCTATCCGGTGGTGCGCAGGATTCTCGCGGCGACCAAGAGCGACATCAAGGCGCTGATCGGCAACAATGAGATCGTGCGCCAGCTCAAGCCGCAAAACTTTGTCGACGAGACGTTCGGCCTGCCGACCGTGACCGACATCCTGCGCGAACTGGAAAAGCCGGGCCGCGACCCGCGGCCGGCGTTCAAGGCTGCGGTGTTCAAGGAAGGTGTCGAGGAGATCAAGGACCTCAAGCGCGGCATGATCCTGGAGGGTACTGTGACCAACGTCGCCGCTTTCGGCGCCTTCGTCGACATCGGGGTGCACCAGGATGGCCTTGTGCATGTCTCGGCAATGTCGAAGACCTTCGTCAAGGACCCGCGCGAGGTCGTGAAGCCGGGTGACATCGTCAAGGTCAAGGTGCTGGACGTCGAGGTCGCGCGCAAGCGCATCTCGCTCACGCTGCGGCTCGACGACGAGGTCGGGGCCAAGAAGGATGCGAAGGCGCCAGTGAGCGAGGCGCGTGCGCCGGCGCGCTCGACCACGGCCGCCCGGAAGAACGAGCCGCAGGCCGGCGGCGGTGGTGCGCTCGCCGAAGCGCTGCGCCGTGCGGCCGAGAAGAACGGCCGCGGCAAGGGGGCATGAGGGGCGGGCGAGGCGACAAGCCTGCTTTGGTGCAAGAGGACAAAGATCCTTCCGTCGCCTGCGGGAACTGGCTCAGCTCGCGATTGGATAAAGTTTGCGCCGACCGATCATGTTTCTGATGACTATTTGAGCATCCATCTCCCTCGTCGCAGCGCTACCAAACGGGAGCGACGATTTGCAGCCGCGATGGAGGAGCGCTCAACATGCTTGAAGCAGCACGCGTGTCGGCAACGAGCCTGCCGGTCATCGATATCGGCGGCCTGTCCTCGCCTGACCTGTCTGATCGCAAGGCCGTTGCCGCGAAGCTGCGCACAGCCTGCCTGCACAACGGCTTCTTCTACATCTCCAACCACGGTGTCGAGGAGGCCCTGGTCGGCGACGTCTTCGCCGAGGCGGCTTCCTTCTTCGCGCTTCCCCCCGACGTCAAATCCCAGCTCGACAAGTCCCGCTCGAAGGCCAATCGCGGCTATGAGCCGTTGCAGGGCCAGACCCTGGAGCCAGGCGCGCCGCCGGACCTAAAGGAGGGCTATTATATCGGTCCCGAGCACGCAGCCGACGATCCGCGCGTGCTCGCCGGCCTGTTCAATCACGGCCCCAACCAATGGCCGGCATCACAGCCCCGCTTCAGGCAGGTGATGCAGGCCTATCTCGATGTCATGATGGCGCTTGCGGCGCGCATGATGGGTGGTATCGCGTTGTCGCTGGACCTGCCGGAGGACTATTTCGCCGGCTACTGCCGCGATGCCATGGGCACCGTGCGGCTGCTGCATTATCCGCCGCAGCCCCCGCACGGCAATCCCGCACAAATGGGCGCCGGCGCCCACACCGATTTCGGCGGGCTCACGCTGCTCCGGCAGGGCGAGATCGGCGGCCTGCAGGTCTGGGACCAGGCGAGCGGCGGCTGGATCCATGCCGATCCGCTACCCGGGACCTATGTGGTCAATCTCGGCGACATGATCGCGCGCTGGACCAACGACCGCTACCGCTCGACCCTGCATCGTGTCGTCAACACTTCGGGCAGGGAGCGCTATTCGGTGCCGTTTTTCTATACCGGCAACTACGCCCACAAGGTCGAGTGCATCCCGACCTGCCTGGCAGCCGGCGAGCAGGCGAAATATCCGCCTGTCACCGTCGAGGAGCATATGCGCGCGATGTACAAGCGGACGTATAAATAGCACGGCACGCGCCGCCTGGTTCGCGTTCATCCGGGCGACACCGCCATCTCCTGCGCGCCGCCGAGCAGCTTCACGTTCAGCCGGCCGCCGGTGAACAGCATGTCATCGAGCGCCTCGTCGATATCATCTGACGTGACCGAATTGCCGCCATCGCGGGCAAGGCTCGACTGCGCGATGCGCCGCATCAGCTCCTTGATGAACGCCGCGCTGACACCCTCGGTGCGGTGCCCGGCCTCGGTGACGATCGGTTCGTCCAGCGGCAGGCCCCTGCCATAGAGCCTGATCAGCTTGCCGCGACCGGTCGCGTCGGGCAGTGGCACCTCGATCGCCTGATCGATTCGTCCGGGACGGCCGGCCAGCGCAGCCTCGAGCGCCTCGGGACGGTTGGTGGTGAGGACGAACAGTATATCGGCGTCCTCTTTCAAGCCGTCCATCTCGTTGAGCAGCTTGTTGAGCAGCGATTCTTCACAAGAATCTGCCATCTGATCACGTGCGCGTGCGATGAGATCGACATCCTCGATCACCACCATGGCCGGCTGGAGCAGTCGCGCCAGGTTGATGTAGGCTTCGAGCAATCCCATCTGCTCGGCGGTGATGATCAGCGTGGTATGGCCCGGCAGATTGGTCGCGAGATAGCGGATGGTGTGTGTCTTGCCGGTTCCGGGTGGGCCGTAGAGCAAGATACCCTTCCGCGTCGAGAGGCCGAACGAACGCAGCGCGTCGCGTTTGGCAATGAAGTCCAGCACATTTCGGTCGAGCAGTTTCAAGGTCGCCTCGGGCAAAATCACTTCGTCGCGTGCAACCGGCGGCAATCTGTGCACCATGATGCCTCGCGCGCGGCCTCGGTAGTTCGCTCCGCCGTCAAACGACAGGATCTTGCCCCGATAGGAGCGCGCCGCGTGGACCGCTCTTTCCAACTCGCCAAAACAGCGCTGCACGAAGGCTTGGCCCCGTGCCCCAGCAGGAACGAGAATCTCGACACGGACGGAGGTCCCGCGGTCATGATCGCGATCAAGGCTCAGTAGGAGGCCGTAGCGGACCTCATCCACTCGGCTCAGCCATAGTCCATTTTCGAGGCACTGCACTGGCGCCCCATCACCGACATCCACTTCCTGGAACTGCGGCGGCGCGACAACGGGCGGATATCGCCCCCCTTGCATGCAGCGTGCAATAGTCAGCGTCTCGTGACGGTATTCCTCATGAAGACCAAAGAATCGAGTTGGGGATGCAAACAGCTTTTCGACAGCCACCTGAACATCCGCGCGCATGTGGCCCGGAAACATTCGGGTCGTGGTGGTCAGCTCGTGGCGCGGGACACCAGCGAAATGCCGGTCCAGGGCATCATTGACGTATTTGATTCCATGCGGCGATTGTTCGGCCGCGCCCATGACCGATCTGACACAATCCTCACAGAGAAAGACTGTCTTTGTGGCCAGTTCGGCCTCTGTCGCCGGCGCTGGCGCGCCGCACAGATCACAGCTGCCGCTTGTGCGGGCCGAAGTTGCCGTTGTGATCAGCACGTCGTGTCCGCTCTGGCGAATCCGTTCCTGGGCTGCTGCCAAGAGGGCGTGAGCGACTGTTGGGGGATATGGGCCGAAGACAACTTTGCCCTGAATCTCGCTCAGCACCGTAAGCGCGATGGCATCCTTCTCAGGATGGCCGAATACGTTGCGGAGGAGCTCCAAAACGAAGTCGCTCGGCGTGTTGTCGTCATCGTGAAGAACAAGCTGAATAGGCTCACCGGCACACACTTGATCCATAAACTTCCCCCAAGACACAACCAAAGAGCGATCGGAACAAAAGGAGAACATCACAAATGGCGACGCGCGTCAAGCGCGTAAGCTATGAAATTTCTGCGACGGTCTCGTTTGGTGTTTGCGCTCGTCGCTTCGGTGATCAACGTGGTTCAACTCTCGCGTGCTCCGCACTCAACGCGCGCTAGCATTGCTCTCGCGGCACAGGAAATGGCACGCTGATGTGCTAGACATTCGCGCCGGTTTTTATAAGGAGACATCCGACCCATGAACGACAGCCGCGACATCTGGCAATTTGTCGATGCCAAGCAGGAGCCGCTGATCGCGCTCTCCGACCGGGTCTGGGGGACGCCGGAGCTGTGCTATTCCGAGACGCGGTCGGCCGCCGAGCATGCGGCCGAGCTGGAGCGGCAGGGCTTTCGTATCACGCGCAACGTGGCGGGCATTCCGACCGCAATGATCGGCGAGGCCGGCGAAGATGGCCCGGTCATCGCGATCCTCGGCGAATATGACGCACTGCCCGGCCTGTCGCAGGAGGCGGGCGTTGCCAAGCCGCGGCCGCTCGAGAACGGCGGCAATGGTCATGGCTGCGGCCACAATCTGCTCGGGGCCGGCGCCATGCTGGCGGCGGTCGCGGTGAAGGATTGGCTGGCGCAGAACGGCCTCAAGGGCCGCGTGCGCTATTATGGCTGCCCGGCCGAAGAGGGTGGAGCGGCAAAGACCTTTATGGTGCGCGACGGCGCTTTCGACGATGTGGATGCCGCGATCTCCTGGCATCCGGCGAGCTTCTGCGAGGTGATGCCGGCGGTGTCGCTCGCCAACACGCGCATCGATTTCACCTTCCATGGCCGCGCCTCGCATGCGGCGGCCTCGCCCCATCTCGGCCGCAGCGCGCTGGATGCGGTGGAGCTGATGAATGTCGGCGTCAATTACATGCGTGAGCACATGCCGAGCGATGCGCGCATCCGTTATGCGCTGCTCGAGACCGGCGGCATTGCGCCCAATGTGGTGCAGGCGCGGGCGAAGGTGCGTTACTCGGTGCGGGCGCGCGATCTCGCCGGCATGCAGGAGCTGGTCGAGCGGGTGAAGAAGGTGGCGCAGGGCGCCGCGTTGATGACCGAGACGCGGGTCGAGCCCCAGATCATTAGTGCGGTGTCGAACCTGCTTGGCAACGCGCCGCTGGAGCGGGCCATGCACGACGTACTGCAGCAGCTCGGCCCGCCGCCGTTCGATGCCGCCGACCGCAAGTTCGCCAAGCAGATCCAGGACACGCTGACGGACAATGACATCGAGAGCGTCTATCGCACCGTCGGGCAGCCGCGCGGCGATGCGCCGCTGTGCGACAAGATCATTCCGCTGGATGCGCCGCGCAATCTGATGCGCGGCTCGACCGATGTCGGCGACGTCAGCTGGGCGGTGCCGACGGTGCAGGCCCACGGTGCGATGATGGCGATCGGCACGCCGCTGCATACCTGGCAAGTGGTGGCGCAAGGCAAGATGCCCGCCGCGCACAAGGGCATGGTGCACGTCGCCAAGGTGATGGCGGCAACCGCGTGCAAGCTCCTGACTGACGCTGCGCTACGTGATGCCGCCAAAGCCGATCACGCCGCCCGCACCGCGCGCCATCCCTATCGGTGTCCAATCCCGGCGGAGGTGTCGCCGCCGCTGGATATGGCGCGGGTGTGAAGGGGCGGTCATCCTGAGGAGGTGCGTAGGCGCCGTCTCGAAGGAGGAACGGCCCGCGTGGTTCAGCGGGGCCGTCGCCCTTCGAGGCTCGCTTTCGCGAGCACCTCAGCGTGACGGTGATGGTTGGGCGGCTCGGAGCGTCGAACCTCTTACGAGAAATCGCGTGATCGCCTCACCCAGCCGCGCATTCTCCAGCGGCAGCTCGAGCGATGCCTTTGCCGCTGCCACCACGTCGTCCGGCGCCTTGCCTTCGCGCACCTCACAGCACGCATGAGCGAACTCGACCGAAAATTCCGGATGCGGCTGCACCGATAGCGCTGTGCCGTTGGCATAGAGCAGCCCGGCATGCGGTGTGAAATCGGAGGACATGAAGGTTCTCGCCCCGCGGGGCGGCTCGATGACCTGGTCCTGGTGCGAGCAGGCGAGCGCGATGTGCTCGCCATCGATGACGCCGTTCCCAGGCGCGATATCGTAGATATGCCGCCCGATGCCCCAGCCTTTTTCCGATTGCCGCACCACGCCGCCGAGCGCCTGTGCCATCAATTGGTGGCCGAAGCAGATTCCGACCATCGGAATCCTGCTCGCATGAGCCTTGCGTACAAAGTCCTCCAGCGGCGCGATCCAGTCGAACTCATCATAGACGCCCGCTGGCGAGCCCGTGATCAGGATCGCCTCCAGGGCCGTCAGCTCAGGAAGCGGCTCGCCTGCGACGACGCTGACGACGCCGAAATCGATTGAGGCATCCGCAGCGCCGATCATGCGCTGGAACATCTGGGGAAACGATCCATGGCGTTCGCGGGATCGCGCCGGGACGATCCCGGTCTCTATGATGGTCACGCGTGGCATGAAGGGTCCTGCTGGCCGTCCTTGCACATGGAGACTGAGGCCAAAGCGAGCGCCGCCGCAAGGTGATTGAAGGCGTACCCCTCATGCCATCAGCACATTTCTAGTGGCATGCCGGATTCGCAGCGTTGGCAATCGCGACAAAGGTGATGCTATGCGCCGCGAAGACGACCGCTTCTGCCGTCGTCGGAACGCCGGCGATCTCCGGGAAGGCGTCGTTCTCGCGCAAGGAAAGGGTTGTGCCGTTGAGCTGGACCGTGCCGCTGCGCAGATGGGATGCCTGCAGTGTGTAGCGCCTCGCCGCTAGTGGAATGGTCAGCGTTTGCTGCCTGTCCGCGGCGTTGATTGCGAGGACGGTTACGCCGCCCGGCCTTTCGGGATCGCAATGGGCATAGACATGCAGGCCGTCTTGCCCTGCTGTTCCAGGATTGAGCGCGATCGGCCCCATCAGGCGATGCCACAGCAGCGCCGCCCAGTAATTCGGCCGCGGCGCAAAGGTTCTCTCGTCGAGCAAGCCATAGTCGCTCCCCGAGAGCGTGTTGTGCATGACGACGCTGACGCCTGATTTCGCGAGCCGGCCGAGCTGGTCGAGATAGCGGAAGCTGTCGAGAAAGGTGGCATCCCATGGATTGCCGCCGCATGCGGCATCCGCTGTCTCGGTCAGCCAGATCGGCTTGCCCGGCGCATATTGGTCGCGGAGAGCCTTATACAAGGCGAGCGCCTTCTCGGTGCGCGAAAACCACGCGTCCGTCAGCGCCAGCGCAGGACGGTCGCGGCCGCCGCAGCGCGGCGAGACCGTGCCGTAATCGTGATAGGAGACCACATCGAGGCCTCCGCCAGAGGCTGCAAGCAGATCGCGCGGGCCCAGGCGGGATGCGGTGGCCGTACTGTCGCTGATATTGCCGGGGCCGGCGATGAGCGTCTCCGGTGACGCCGTTTTCATGAGCTCGCGAAAAGTCCGGAAATCACGCCCATAAGCCGCGGCATCATATCCTGACGGCACAGCGTTCTGTGGCGCCAGGTCAGGTTCGTTCATGAACTCCGCAGCAGCGATGTGCGCACCGAGCGAGTGCGTGTAGGCGAGGAGTTGTTCCGTCTGCTCCGCTCTCCAAGCTCCGCTGGCATCGCGGCTCCCCGGGCTCACGGCCAAAGATGTCACGATCCGCGCATCGACTGCAGTCGCAAACTCGATCACGCTGCGCCACTGCGAGCGCGTCAGGATGCTGTTGTAGCCCGGTGGCGGCTGGCCGCTGGTTGCATCCGTATCCGCAAAATAGGTTGCGTTGGCCCAGCTGCCGCTGACCCGCATGTAAGCCGGACCCAGTGCCGCCGCGAGCTTGCGCAGGCGGGGATTGGCAAGATCGATGGGAGGCCGCTCGGCATGCAGCTCACCATCTCGCCCTGCGCCATAGGGCTTCCAAAACGGGCCGCCTGTGACCGTCACCATCTCCAGATTGTAGGACTGAAAGCGCGTATCGACATCGCCAATGCGCGGCATCGTTCCGGGCACGATCGTTTGCTGGCCAAAGGCGTCCGAAGAGGCCAGCAGCATCGTGACTGTTATGATCGTCGCACGCGCCGATGCCATGAAGATCGACCCGGGAACTCGCCTGGACACCTGTTATCGGCGGTTATGCGGCAACGATCAATGCGACGCCCAATGCGGCCGGTCTATCGTTCGGATTTCGGCAGCGACCACGGCGCAAGGACCTTCTGTGCCAGCCCGACCAGCCGGAACAGGATCAGGCTGATCGCGACCAGCACGACCAGCCCGGCAAAGGCCTGCGGGATCTTGAAGAACGAGGTCGAGAACGCAATGAAAAAGCCGAGCCCTTTTTCGGCGGCGACGAATTCGGCGACCACGGCGCCAACGACGGCAAGCGTGGTGGAAATCTTCAGCGCCGAGAACAGATAGGGCAGCGCGAACGGCAGGCGCACGTGCAAGATCTCGCGGGTGCGGCCTGCGCGCAGGGAGCGCGACAGCTCGACCAGCTCGTCGGGCGTCGCGAGCAGGCCCGTCACCGTCGAGACCACGATCGGAAAGAATGCGATCAGGAAGGTGATCACGACCCGCGGCAGATCGGAGGCGCCGAGCGTCACAACGATGATCGGCGCCACCGCCACGACCGGGGTGGATTGCACCACCACCAGCATGGGATAGAGCGTGCGCGACAGCAGGCGCGAGGACGCAAGCCCGACGGCAAGCGGCACCGAAACGAGGATGGCCAAGGCATAGCCCATCAGCGCGACGCGCAGCGTTGCCCAGATATGCCCCAGCCACACCGGAAGCGGTGTCGCGAGCAGCGCCTGCACGATGGCGCTCGGCGCCGGCAGCAGGAAGGAGGGGATCGCGAACAGTCGCGCGACGGCTTCCCAGACGAGAAGCAATGCGGCAAACGCGAGCGGCGGCGCAAAGCGATCCAGCAGAAGCACGAGCCGGCTGTGCTTGAAGTGCTTCACGGGCGCATCATCGGCAAGCCCGCCTCATGCCGCGACGGGTCGACTGAACAGCTCGCCCCGGATGTGGTTGGCGAGTTCATGGAACGCAGGCTCCTCCAGCGTCTTCATTGAGCGCGGCCGCGGCAGCGGTACCTGCAGGATTTCGCGGACGCGGCCGGGACGTGGCGTCATCACGATGACGCGGTCGGCGAGCAACAGCGCCTCGGGGATGGAGTGCGTGATGAACAGCACGGTCTTGGGACGCTCGGTCCAGATCCGCAGGAGCTCAAAGCTCATTTCGTCGCGGGTCAGTGCGTCCAGCGCGGAGAACGGCTCGTCCATCAGGAGAATGTCGGGATCGAGCAGCAGCGCCCGCGCAATCGCCACGCGCTGCTGCATGCCGCCCGACAATTCCTCCGGCCGCCGCGCGGCGAAATCGGACAGGCCGACCAGCGCCAGCAGCTCGCGGGCGCGCTGTCGCTCGACCTCGCTGACAAAGCCGTATTTGTGGCGCATGGGGAAGGTGACGTTGCCGAGCACGTCGAACCACGGCAGCAAGGTCGGCTTCTGGAATACGATGCCGATCTCGTCGCGCGGTTCGGTCACCTCCTGGCCGAATATCTCGACCTTGCCTGATGTGGCGCGGATCAGCCCCGCGATCAGCCGCAGCAGCGTCGACTTGCCGCAGCCGGAAGGGCCGAGCACGGCGACGAATTCATGCCGGCCGATGCCGAAGGAGAGATCATCGAGCGCGACGATCGGCTTGCCGTCGCGGCCGACAAAGCTCTGGCCGACGTTGGAGAAGGTGATCACAGGCAGGCTGGGGGGCATTGATAGCCTTTGGGTTGGTCGGGAGACATTCGAAGTCTTCACCGAGAGGATACCTTAGAGCCACGCGCGTCCAACTATCACCGTCACCCTGAGGCGCCGTAGCGCAGCGGAGGCTTCGAAGGGCGACGGCCCCGCTCTTGCAGCGGGGCCGTGCATCCTTCGAGGCTCGCTGCGCTCGCGCCTCAGGATGACGGGGAGAGAGTCGAGTTCGCTTTTTCCATTCCTGAGATGGACCACATCGTCACTTCAAAAACTCCCGGCTCACCGCCGTCTCCGGATTGAGCTTGTCCAGCGGCAGGTTCTGCGCTTCGGCGACCCACTTCCAGGTCGTGGCCAATAGTTTCGGCTCGAACGCGCCGGGGCCGTCCTTTTTGGAGAGATCATTGACCATCAGCGGGATCGAGGCCTTCCACTGTTCGGCGGCGGTGTCGGCATCGACCTCCGGCACCATCGCCTTCAGCGCCTTTGCTGCGGCCATCGGATCGGCGATCGCGAGCTCGGTCGCCTGCTTGTAGGCTTTCAGGAACTTGCGCACCGTCTCAGGACGCTCGGCGATCATCTTGTCGGAGACGAAAACGGAGAGGCCATAGCCGTCGAAGCCATAGGCTGACCACGGCAGCTCCTTGAACGACTTGCCGGCTTCCTTCAGCGGCCCCGCGAAGGCCGGCGCAACCGTCACCCAGTTGATGGTGGCGTCGACCTTGCCCGCAGCGAGCATCGGGGCGAGGGCGCCGGGATCGACCTTGAGCAACTTGATCTTGTCGGGATTGACGCTGTTCGCCTTCAACACCAGCGGCCATGACACGTTGGAGGACGAGAAGGTCGCGGTCGCGACCGTCTTGCCTTCGAGGTCCTTCAGGCTGTTGATACTGTTTTCCTTGGTGGTGAAGATCGCATCCGGCTGCAGCGTGTAGATCGACATCACCGCTTTCACCGGAACGTTGTCGCTGGCCTTGGCTTGCAATAGCGCCGCAAGCCCGCCGGTGCCCATGTCGGCCGAGCCGGTCGCGAGTTTTGTGACCACATCGCTGGAGCCGCGGCCGGACTGGATCGTAACCTTGATGCCCTCGGCTTCGAACAGGCCTTTCTCGACGCCAAGATAGACCGCAGCCTTGTCGCCGGCGGGCAGCCAGTCGAGCATGAAGGTCACGGCCTCAGCAGCATGCGCGGCGTTCGCAAAGCTCAGCGCCAGCAAGGCGGCGGCGGACAATGGCATCAGGCGTTTCATGAGATGGGCTCCTGCAGGTCGCGGGCTTAAGCGTTTCAGAAAAATCACTTGCGGGTGCGGACGCGCTGGCGCGCCCCGCTCGCGGTATCGCTGTGTTCGAGATCGCGTTCGCCCTGGCGCTTTGCAAAGGCCGGGCCATCTTCGCTGCCGGTCAGGAACGGGGTCAGCACGTCCGCGAGCAGCCGAGGGGAGGCGAGATGCGGCGCGTGTCCCGTCGGCAGTGTCACGACATCGGCGCCGGGCACCAGCGCCTGCATGCGCCTCTGCAGCGGCGGGATCACGGCGCGGTCGGCTTCCGCCTCGACATAGAGCCGCGGGATGCGACCGAAACGCTTCGTTGTCAGCCGGGCGCGGATGGCGCGGCCGCGATCCGGCTGTGGGGTCAATTTCTGGGCGGCGAGCGCGGCCTCCGCGGTCGGGCAGTCGTGAAAGAAATAGGCGAGCGCGACCTGGATCGGCACGCGGCTGGTCAGCCGGTCATGCGACCAGACCAGATGCGGCCCGACACCGGCCGCGTCAGGATGCTCGCGCCTGGCGTCCGCGACCAGGTCGGCGAAGGCCATGCCATCGGGCAGCATCATGCCGGCGACATAGGCGATGCGGCTGATCTGTTCGGGATAGCGCTCGGCCACCGCGGAGGCGACAATGCCGCCGCCCGAATGCGCAACCAGGCTGGCGCGGCGGCCGAGCCGTTTCAGTACGCTGCCGACATGGCTGACATATATGTCGAGCGAGACGTCGGCGGGCCTGGTGCCGTCCTTGCCATTGCCGGGTAGATCGACGGCAACCGGCACGATGCCGGCGCTGCGCGCAAGCAGCGGGATGAGGCGGTCCCAGACCCAGGAGCCCTGCCAGGCACCGTGGATCAGGATGGCGGGATCACTGCCGGCGCTGGTCATGCTGCGCATACGCGGTACTTGAATTGCGCTGACGCCATTGTCGCGCGATCTCCTCTGTGGCCGCACCGACGCTAGCGACGCCGACGCGAGCGAGAAAGCAGAGAATTTCGCGCAAGCCGATGCCGAATCGGCATCAACCTGAACATAAGGCAGCTGTTGCAAAGGCTTATGCGGGAACCGAGGCGTCAATGGCCTCCCGTTCACGCAGCTCCTCGGCCAGGATATGGAGCGCGAGATCAAGGGTCGCCGGTAGCGCACGGCCGGCGCGGACATAGACGCCGAGATCGCTCCAGATCGGCCCGCCCGCATCCAGCGGAACATGCACCAGCCGCTTCTCCGCGATGTGCTTGTCGAGCCCGACCCTGGTCTGGAACGCGATGCCGATGCCGCGCTCGGCAAGCTCGCGCATCAATTCGATCGAGGACGAGCGGATGATGGGCCGCACATTGCGCGCGAGCCGCGCCAATGCCGGCGCCAGCAACTGCCCGATCGAAAGCTCGCCCATCGGCATGATGACGGGATAATCGAAGCACATCGAGAGCGAGACCTTTGTGCGCGAGGCGAGCGGATGGTCCGGCGCCATGATGGCGCCCAGGCGAAAGCGGCCGACCGCGACCTGGCGGAGCTCGGCATGGCGTGGCAGCGCAAAGGCGATGCCGAGATCGACATCGCCGTCGAGCACCGCTTTGGGGATCGCCAGCGATCCCATCGGCTCGGCTGCGACAGTGACGCGCGGCGTGCGCTCGCGCAGGCGGCGGATCACGTCCGCGAGCAGCGCGCCGCAGGCGCCTTCGACCGCGGCGATCGCGATATGGCCGATGCGGGCGCCCTTCAGCCCCTCGATGTCCGAGCGTGCGCGGTCGAGATCCTGCAGCACCACCAGCACATGGCGCGCGATCGCTTCGCCCGCCGAGGTCAGCTTGATGCCGTCAGGGAAACGGTCGAACAGCGGCGCGCCGATCTCGGCCTCGAGCTTGAGGATTTGCCGGTTGACCGCGGAGGACGCGACATTGAGCCGCCGCGCGGCTTCGCGGATCGAGCCGGCACGGCGCACGGCATCGAAATAGAGCAGGGCGGCGGCATGGATACGCAAGTCTTGAGTCACCTCGGTGCGTCGTTTGCGCCATCACGGTGCCACAGGACCGACTGCAGATCGAGCCCCGCGAGGACGCCGCCGGTTACCCATTGGCTCCGAGCTCGGCACGGTCGAGCTCTTCCTCCAGCTGATGGAAGGCATCGTCGCCGATCGCCTCGGACTGGCGCAGATTCAAGATGGCCTTGCGCGCGGCGGCGATTGCGCGCCGGCGCAAGGGGTCGGCAGGCAGTTCGCTCGATGCGATGCCGCCGTCGGGATCGCCTTCGGCCTGCAGCAGGATGCCGCGATATTCCAGCCGCAACAGCTCAGCTTCTTCCGATGGATCGCCCTCGATCTCCTCCAGTGCGGCACGATAGGCGGCGCCGTGGGCGCGGGCGACTTCGTTGGCGACGACATCATCTCTCTTCAGGTTCAGCGCCAGGATCAGCGGCCGCAGCGTCAATCCTTGCAGCACCAATGAGCCCAGCACCACGCCAAAGGCGGTCAGCAGGATCAGGTCGCGATAGGGAAAACCATCCGGCAGTGCGAAGGCTGTCGCGAGCGTGACGATGCCGCGCATGCCGCACCAGGCCGCGACGACCCCGCCTTTCCAGCTCGGCGTCGCGATGGCTTCGTTGGTGCGCCCGAGGCCGAGCGCCGACAGCGTGTGCACGATCAGCTGATAGATCGCGACCCAGCCGATGCGGGCCAGGATGACGGTGATGAGCACGAGCCCCGCGATCTCGCTATATTGCCAGCGCACCGCGTCATCGAGCCGGCTCCAGATCGGCCGCAACTGCAGCCCGATCATGATGAAGGCGAGCACATTGAGGATGAAGACCACGGTTTCCCACACCGCGTAGGACGGCACCCGCAGCCGTGCGGAGGTTCGCGCCGGCGCCCATTGCGACAGCGCGACGGCGTAGACCACCATGGTCAGGATGCCCGACAGTTCGAGCCGTTCGGCCACGATCCACACCGTGAAGGTGCCGACGAATTGCATGATGATCGCGCTCGGCGCATCGTCGAAGCGCGGGGTGGCGAAGATCCAGAGCTTGGCGAACAGGTAGCCCGCGATCACGCTGCCGACCAGCACCAGCGCCACCGATGAGGAGAACGCAGTCCAGCTCAGGTGCTGCGCGGCCACGGTGCCGACGGCGATGCGGTAGATCAGAAGCGCACTCGCGTCATTGAGCAGGCTCTCGCCTTCGAGCACCTTCATGATCCGGTAGGGCAGATTGACCTGGCGCAGCACGGCGGTCGCGGCGGCCGCATCCGGCGGCGCCACGATGGCACCGAGCGCAATTGCCGCGGCCCAGGACATGTCGGGCATCAGATGATGGACCAGCACCGCCACGCTGACGGTGGTGACGGCGACGGCGGCAACGACCAGCATCGAGACCGGCAGCCAGTTGGCCCGCAAGTCCCGCAGCGAGGTGTCATAGGCCGCATCGAGCAGCACGGGTGCAACGAACAGCGCGAGCGCCAGGCTCGGATCGAGCGTCCAGGACGGGGAGGCCGGCACGAAGGCGAGCAGTGCGCCGCCGGCGGCAAGAAAGGTCGGATAGGGCACGCCAAGCCGCCGCGCCAGCGCCGAGAGCGCGACCGCCGCGAGCAGCAGGCCGATGATCCATTCGAAGGTGGTCAATTTGGAAAGTCCATGAGAAAGGCAAGGCGCTGGCTTGGGTCTGCAACCTGGCATCAAGATCTACGTGTATGATCGAGGCGGATTTGCCGTGCAACCCGTGCCGTGGCAGAGCGTCGTGTGTGGTTCCAGAAATGCGCTTCGCGTTGCAAGCCCTACTAGTGTCTGCCGTGGTGGCGCTCTTCCCGCACAGCTTGCTTGCGCCCGCGCATGCGGCCGGGACGGGGGCGGACAATGCGCCGGCGGTCGATCCGGCGCCCTGCCTTGCCGCGATTGCCACAGGCATTGAGGACAGGATCATCGCCGATTGCGGCGCCTTGATCGACAACGACAACACGGCCCCGGCCGATCGCATCAAGGCGCTGACGGCGCGCGGTGGCGTGCTGGCGCGGCAGGGCCAGGCCGACCGTGCGATCGCCGACTATGGCGCCGTGCTGCGGCTCGATCCGACGCTCGCCGATATCTTCAATGCTCGCGGCGAGCTTTATTGGAAGACAGGCGACCGGCCCAAGGCGGTCGCCGATTTCTCCGCCGCCCTCAAGCTCGATCCGAATCATGTGGCCGCGAAGGACAATTTCAGGCGGCTGGCATTGGAGCTTGAGCGTCGGGGCGCGATGATGGCGCTTGCCGGCAAGCCGAGCTTTGATTGCGCGGCGGCCCGCCGCCCGGTCGAAAAGGCGATCTGCGCTAATCCCGGTCTCGCCGACCTCGATCGCGAAATCAACGCCGTGAATGCGAAACTGTTGCGTGCGGCATCCGGAGCCAGCGCGACGCGCGAGCTCCAGCGCCAGCAGGAGCAATTTATCGCCACGCGCAACGCCTCCTTCGGCAAGGCAGGCTACGACCTCGAGAAGGCGATGCGCGCAAGGCTCGACGACCTCCGGTCGATCCAGCCCCAATAGCCGAACGGCGCACGTCTTTCGGCTTGAATCGAAGGCGCATCCCTCGGACAATGCCGCAAAATCGTAAAGCCAATTGATCCTGATCATGGCCAGAAGCGAGCGCGGCCGGTCAGGTCAGGGCAACATAATCGCAAGATACGCGGGAGACGAGACGCCATGAACGTTCAGGGAAAAAGCCGATATCACGAGGTCTATGCCCGCTCACTGGCCGATCCCGCAGGTTTTTGGGCGGACGCCGCACGGGAGATCGACTGGATCGAGCCCGCCACGACGGTCTTCGATCCCTCACAGGGACCCTACGGCCGCTGGTTCACCGGTGCTGTGGTCAACACCTGCTACAACGCCCTCGATCGCCACGTCGAACGCGGCCGTGCCGACCAGCTGGCGCTGATCCACGATTCCCCGCTCACGGGCACGGTCAGCCGGTTCACCTATGCCGAGCTGCTCAAGGAGGTCGCGACGCTCGCGGCCGTGATGACCGATTTCGGCGTCACCAAAGGCGACCGCGTCATCCTCTATATGCCGATGGTGCCGGAGGCGGTGGTGGCGATGCTCGCCTGTGCGCGCATCGGCGCGGTGCACAGTGTGGTGTTCGGCGGCTTTGCCGCCAAGGAGCTCGCGACCCGCATCGATGATGCCAGGCCGAAGCTGATCTTTTCCGCCAGCTGCGGTATCGAGCCCGGCCGTATCGTGCACTACAAGCCGCTGCTCGATGAGGCGATCAATCTCGCCTCGGCCAAGCCCGATGCCTGCATCATCCTGCAGCGGCCGCAGGTCGAATGCGATCTTGTGCCGCGTCGCGATTTCGATTGGGCGAGCCTGCGCAAGAAGGCGCTGCTTGCGGGAAAGTCCGCCCCTTGCGTGCCCGTGCTCGCGACCGATCCGCTCTACATCCTCTACACGTCGGGGACCACAGGCATCCCGAAGGGCGTCGTGCGCGACAATGGCGGGCATCTGGTCGCGGTGAAATGGTCGATGTTCAACCTCTACGGCGTCAATCCCGGCGAGGTCTGGTGGTGCGGCTCCGACATCGGCTGGGTGGTCGGTCATAGCTACATCGTCTACGGGCCGCTGTTTCATGGCGCGACATCGGTGATGTATGAGGGCAAGCCGGTCGGCACGCCCGATGCCGGCGCGTTCTGGCGCGTCATCTCCGAGCACAAGGCGGTCGCCTTCTTCACCGCGCCGACCGCGTTCCGTGCCATCAAGAAGGAAGACCCCGAAGGCAAGTTCATCAGGCAGTACGACCTGTCCCGCTTCCGCACGCTGTTCTTGGCCGGCGAGCGCGCCGATCCGCCGACCGTGGAATGGGCGGAGGCGCAGTTGAAGGTGCCGGTCATCGATCATTGGTGGCAGACCGAGACCGGCTGGTGCATTGCCGGCAACCCCATGGGCCTGGGCATGCTGCCGGTGAAGCATGGCTCGCCGACAGTGCCGATGCCGGGCTACCAGGTGGACGTGGTGGATGAGTCGGCAAAACCTCTGCCCGCCAACACCATGGGCTCGATCGTGATCAAGCTGCCGATGCCGCCGGGCTGCCTGCCGACACTTTGGCAGCAGGAGGAGCGCTTCACCGAAGCCTATCTCACCGAGTTTCCCGGCTACTACAAAACCTCCGACGCCGGCTTCAAGGACGAGGACGGCTACATCTTTGTCATGGGCCGCACCGACGACATCATCAATGTCGCAGGGCACAGGCTCTCCACCGGTGGCATGGAGGAGATTCTCGCCTCCCACCCCGATGTTGCCGAATGCGCCGTGCTCGGCGTCAAGGATGCGATCAAGGGCGAGGTGCCCTGTGGCTTCCTGGTCCTGAAGGCGGGCGTGACGCGCGCGCCGAATGAGATCGAGAAGGAGATCGTGGCACTGGTGCGCGACAAGCTTGGGCCGGTCGCAGCCTTCAAGCTCGCCATCACCGTGGGCCGCCTGCCCAAGACGCGCTCGGGCAAGATCCTGCGCGGCACCATGAAGAAGATCGCCGATGGGGAGACCTGGAGCATGCCGGCGACCATCGAGGACCCCAAGGTGCTGGACGAAATCGGCGCCGCGCTGAAGGGCAGGGTGTGAGGATACGCCGTCATTCCGGGGCGCGCGCCCCGAACTCGGGTTTACCCGAGCTCGGTTCTTTGAAGTGATCCAAGTCGGCAGCAGCCGACTTGGATGGCGAACCCGGAATCTGGAGGTTGTGGTGTGAGATTCCGGGTTCGCCTCTTCGAGGCGCCCCGGAATGACATTGGTGCCGGAATGACGGTGCTTGGAGGGACTTACAAATTCCTCAATCCGCGCTACTGAGTGCAGACCGATCATGCCTGGACCCCTGGATGCGCTCCACCCGATACCTGCTCGCGCTTGCCTTCACTGCGCTCACGCTGTCCGCCTGTGCCACGCGCAACGAGGCTCCGATGTCCGCTGGGCTGAGCGAGGATGACGATGCCTATTGCCGGTCGCATGGCGGCCCGACCGGCTCGCCGCAATATGTCGCCTGCCGCAAGGACCGCGACGTCCAGCGCAGCGATGCGGTTACCCGCGCCGACAAGAAGCAGCGCGACCTCGGCGAATACATGCTGAACCACCCGAACTGAGATCGCCCACGGACGGCAAAGCATGGGTGAGCGTGGCGGGACGCAGGAATAGCTTCGCCGCCAATCGTTCGCATTGATTGTTGCTGTGCGGCAACATCGTGGCGCATTCAGGTCACATTTGATCGAAGTCAAATCCAAAAGCCCCCGGAACCTGCTCTGAGAGGCGGGTCGCGCAAGTTTCTGCGCCCGCACGAAGTCAATGGGGACTGAAATGAAGAAATTTCTGCTAGGCGCAGCATCGGCGCTGGTACTGGCTACGGGGGCGCAGGCCGCCGACCTTCCGGTTTACAAGAAGGCACCGCCGCCGCCGGTGGAGGCGTGGAATCCCTGGATGATCCGCCTGCGCGCGCTCGGCGTGCTGCCGGACGGCAACAGCAGTGTCAATGTCTTCGGCATTCCGGCGCTGTCGTCGCCGAATTCCGGGCTCAAGATCGGCGATTCGGTCGTGCCGGAGCTCGACATCAGCTATTTCTTCACCAAGAACATCGCGGCCGAGCTTATCCTTGGCGTGACCCGCCATGAGATCACCGGCACTGGCTCGCTCAACTCAATGCCGATCGGCAAGGCCTGGCTGCTGCCGCCGACCCTGACCTTGCAGTATCACTTCACCGATTTCGGCGCGTTCAAGCCCTATGTCGGCGCGGGCGTGAACTACACCGTGTTCTACAACCAGTCTGCAGCGAATGCGGGTTGGGGCGTACCGCCGTTCGGCGTGCTGTCCACGACCAGCTTGCACATCTCGAACAGCTGGGGTGCCGCGGTGCAGTTCGGCTTCGACTACATGCTCACCCAGCACTGGGGCCTCAACGTCGACGTCAAGAAGTTGTGGCTGCAGCCGAACTATTCGGCCGTGGTCAACAACGCCATCCCCGTCACCGGTCGGGCCCACATCGATCCGTGGCTGGTGGGCGCGGGCGTGACATACAAGTTCTGACCGGCGCCGGGCATTTCGCGATGCCCATGTGTTAGCGATGCCGGCTAAGCAAGAGCCGCGCTCCATGGGGGATGGGAGCGCGGCTTTTGTTTTTGCCAGCTGTCATCGGCCGCGAAAGCGGGTGATCCGGCGTTCCAGAGACTGACGTTATATACGAATACGCGGCGGATCACTGGATGTCCCGCTTAAGAGCTATCGCTAAATTTTGGTGACGGCCTGGCCGGTCAGGCGGCGGCGGTTATGGGCTGACGGTCAGTCGGTTTAGCGATGACCTCGATCCCGTCGTTGAATGTCACACCGAGCACGAGTTTTGGCAACTGGTTGTGGC
>DASREP010000068.1:0-88209 GCA_035652015.1 Bradyrhizobium sp.
ATCATCGCGATCAAGAACATCGTGATGTCGATCGCCGAGCAGGAGGAATTGCTCGACGACATCTGCAACGACGTGCTCGGCTACGGCCCGCTTGAGCCGCTGCTGTCGCGCGACGACATCGCCGACATCATGGTGAACGGCGCCAATACCGTCTTCATCGAGGTCGGCGGCAAGATCCAGCGCACCGGCATCCGTTTCCGCGACAACCAGCAGCTGCTCAACATCTGCCAGCGCATCGTCAGCCAGGTCGGCCGCCGGGTCGACGAATCCTCGCCGATCTGCGACGCGCGCCTCGCCGACGGCTCTCGCGTCAACGCCATCGTCCCGCCTCTTGCGATCGACGGCCCCGCGCTCACCATCCGCAAATTCAAGAAGGACAAGCTGACGCTCGACCAGCTGGTCAAGTTCGGCGCGATCACGCCCGAAGGCGCCGAGATCCTGCAGATCATCGGCCGCGTCCGCTGCAACGTGCTGATCTCCGGCGGCACCGGCTCGGGCAAGACCACCCTTCTGAATTGCCTCACCAACTATATCGAGCACGACGAGCGCGTCATCACCTGCGAGGACGCCGCCGAGCTGCAGCTACAGCAGCCCCACGTGGTGCGGCTGGAAACCCGCCCGCCCAACATCGAAGGCGAGGGCCAGATCACCATGCGCGAATTGGTGCGCAACTGCCTGCGTATGCGCCCCGAACGCATCATCGTCGGCGAGGTCCGCGGGCCGGAGGCATTCGACCTGTTGCAGGCCATGAACACCGGCCATGACGGCTCAATGGGAACCCTGCACGCCAACAACCCGCGCGAGGCAATGTCACGCTGCGAATCCATGATCACCATGGGCGGCTTCTCCCTTCCTTCGCGCACGATCCGCGAGATGATCTGCGCGTCCATCGACGTCATCATTCAGGCCGCGCGCCTGCGCGACGGTTCGCGCCGCATCACTCACATCACCGAGGTGATGGGGATGGAGGGCGACACCATCATCACCCAGGACATCTTCGTCTATGACCTGCTCGGCGAAGACGCCAACGGCAAGATCATCGGCCGCCATCGCTCGACCGGGATCGGCCGGCCGCGTTTCTGGGAGCGCGCACGCTATTACAACGAGGAGAAGCGGCTGGCAGCCGCGCTGGACGCCGCCGAAGTAAGGACCGAGACATGAACACGCAGATGCTCGCGCTCGGCTTTCTCGCCGCAACCGCCGTTGGCGGCGTGGCGTGGGTCTTCGTCTATCCGCTGCTGTCGGGCGAGAAGCAGGCGGAAAGCCGCCGCGCCACGATCGCCAAGCCCGAACCCGCAGCCAAGCGCCAGGTCGACAAGAGCCAGCGCTCGCGGCGCGAGCAGGTGGAAAGCTCGCTGAAGGACCTCGAGGCGCGCCACCAGAAGGCGAGCAAGGTTCCGCTCAACATGCGTCTGCAACAGGCCGGCCTCAACTGGACGCCGCAGCGCTTCTGGATCGTATCGGCCATCATGGCCGCGGCGGCCTTCCTGGCAGTCCTGTTCGGAGGCGGCGGCATCCTCGGCGCGGCCGGCCTGGGCTTTGCCGCCGGCTTGGGCCTGCCGCGCTGGTCTCTTGGTTTCCTGAAGAAGCGCCGCGAGAAGAAATTCCTGGCGGCACTGCCCGATGCCGTCGACGTCATCGTGCGCGGCATCAAGGCCGGCCTGCCGCTGTTCGAATCGATCAAGGTGGTGGCGGCCGACGCGCCCGAGCCGCTGCGCAGCGAGTTCAACGCCATCATCGAGACCCAGGCGATCGGCATGCCGCTGGGCGAGGCCTGCGCGCGGCTCTACGACCGCATGCCGGTGCCGGAGGCCAACTTTTTCGGCATCGTGATCTCGATCCAGCAGAAGAGCGGCGGCAACCTCTCGGAAGCCCTCGGCAACCTCTCCAAGGTGCTGCGCGACCGCAAGAAGATGGCCGAGAAGATCCAGGCGATGTCGATGGAAGCCAAGGCCTCCGCCGGCATCATCGGCTCGCTGCCGCCGATCGAAATGGTGCTCGTCTACCTCACCACGCCCGACTACATCTCGCTGCTGTGGACCCACCCGACGGGCCAGGTGATGCTGGTCGGCTGCGTGCTGTGGATGTCGGTCGGCGTGTTCGTGATGAAGAAAATGATCAACTTCGACTTCTAGAGGCGTAACCCGCATGTTCGATTTGGTGGCCACAAAGCTCCACGACGCGCATTTCATGACCATGCTGCTCGCAGCGATCGCCGCGAGCGTCACCGCCTACACGCTGATCATGCCGCTGTTCGCGGGCGAAGGGCTTGAAAAGCGCATGAAGGCGGTGGCGAACGAGCGCGAGCGCATTCGCCAGCGCGAGCGCGAACGGCTCAACAGGTCCGAGAAGGTGGCGCTGCGCCAGACGCCGAAGCAGCTCGTCTCCAAGGTGGTCGAGGACTTCAACCTGACCAAATATCTCGCCCAGGAATCCGCCCGCGACAAGCTGACCCAGGCCGGCTATCGCGGCCAGGCCCCCTACGTCACCTTCCTGTTCGCGCGCCTGGTGGCGCCGATCGTGTTCCTGATCCTGTCCGTGGTCTACGTGTTCGTGATCGCGCATCTGGAAAAGCCGCTCACGATGAAGATCCTCATGTGCGTCGGCGCCGCCTATCTCGGCCTGCAGGCGCCGATGCTGTTCCTGAAGAACCTGATCTCCAAGCGGCAGCTGTCGATCAAGCGCGCTTTCCCCGACGCGCTCGACCTGCTCCTGATCTGCATCGAGTCCGGCATGTCGATCGAGGCTGCGTTCCGCAAGGTGTCGAGCGAAATCGCCGGACAATCGATCGCGCTGTCGGAAGAGTTCACGCTCACCACCGCCGAACTATCCTATCTGCAGGACCGCAAGGTGGCCTACGAAAACCTTGCCAGGCGCACCGGGCTCGAGGGCGTCAAATCGGTCTGTCTCGCCCTGATGCAGTCGGAGCGCTACGGCACCCCGCTCGGCCAGAGCCTGCGCGTGATGGCCCAGGAAAACCGCGACATGCGCATGAACGAAGCCGAGAAGAAGGCGGCAGCCCTGCCGCCCAAGCTCACCGTGCCGATGATCCTGTTCTTCCTGCCGGTGCTGTTCGTGGTCATTCTCGGCCCGACCTATATCAAGATCGCCGCGATGCAGTGAGGGTCCCGCGTTGCAGCAACGTAAATCCCTTAGTCTTTCAAGTCCTTCAACTCTGTTCCTCGTCGCTGAGAGCCCATCTAACCTCTGGAAGTGGGTCGGACCGTCCGACGTCCAACCAATCAGAAACGATCGCGCTTTGCAGCCCTGACTTTGAGAGTGCATGTGCGAGCCGAACACACTCAGCTCGTATCAAAGAAAGTGAAACACTCCAATGGCTCCCAATATCGGCGCGGGCGTATCTTGTCTCCGTCAGGAGATCCTGCAGGGCGTCCACGATGCGCCCCTGATCGTCCGTGGTGAGCATTCCGTGTGCGAGCATTTGGGTCACGGACCAGAGCAGACTAGGTAAGCCGGCTTCCTGCCGCATGTTCAAAGCCCAGACGACCTGTTCGATAATGCTGCGCGGCAGTGGATGGCAACCATGCTCAGAGTCTTCTAACCACACGCGAATAGCATCCATCGACCCAATCACATTATCGAGGCCGCGACTTGAGATTGAACGTCGTACAAGGTTCGCGGCTTCTTCAATGAACCGCCCGGTTTGTGCAGTAAGAAGGGGGAGAGCCTCCATTGCTGAGGGCGCCGCACCACTCTCGATAAGTTGGAATAGCTTGTCTGTGCGATCCACGGTCCAGTCGGCTGGTTGAAGCGTGGGCGCGATCGCAAGAGCGATCGTTGGTCCGATCCGACGAGCAATTCGTCGCGGTTTGCCTTTGTCAAGCTCGAATGGTGGAGGATCGACTGGCCGCCAACTTAGCAAACCGTCCAGAATTCTGAGGGCTTCCTCTCTCGGAGGGAGAAACGGCTTGAAGCGATCCCCCCTGGCCGTGGCAGCTCCGATCAGTTCCAGAAGGGTCGTGCCGGTAAGTTGAACGGTCGGCGTCTTGAATACTTTTTCAAGAAAATAACGCTGGATAGCGCCGTGGTCAGGCGACGGCAAGCGCAGAAAGACAAAGGCGAGTAGCTCAGTGTCGCGCGGAATGCCAGTTGCGGGATCAAGCTGCTCCCACAAGGCCGCTCCAAATGCCTGCTGCTCATGCGCAGACAAAAGGCCATCCTCAAAGAGATGAAATAACCTCTTCGAGGCATCTTGCCTGGTGAATGGAGATCCGATCCGTGCGGCCTCAATCAGCTCTCCAATCCTTCGAGACCACCTGGAAGTATCTGGCGGCTTCACCATCGGCGCTCTCGCGATGTGGGCCACCGGATTTGGCCAGTCATGTACAAATTCGGCAATGCCTATCTCGCTTGGTAGCGGAAACTCGATGGCATCAATTGCCAACTGGCCTCTTAGCGATTTGGGTAGGGCTTCTGCGCTCCGCAGTAAGAGATGATCCAGCGGTTCGAACAGCCACCAGTGACGGTGATCGTTGTCCTTGCCGATCTCGATGGCTAAGGCGTACAGCTTCCGCGCATCAGCTTCGCTCGCGCGGACTGCCAGCCGGGAGACTATCTCAAGATAGAGTTGTATCCGAGCGATCGTGCCGTGACCAAAGCGTTTTTGTCCTGTTTTTGAGTCAATCCGAATGCTGCGTTGTCGCCAAAAGTATGTCGCCCCAACGGTCGCGGCGAGAAGGACAGAAACGGTCTCACTGGATAACCTAGCGATCGAGATGCGATTGAAATAGCGCTCTATCAAATTGTCGGAATGGCTCCTCAATACCCGGATAAGTCTCAGGTACCAATTCGTTGAAGGCTCGAACTGTAGTTCTACGTAGCGTTCCGACGCGGTCCTTAAGATGCTTGCCATTTCGAAGTTGATCGGTATTCCAGCCGTTTCCTCTAGACGTTCCAGCGCATATCCCGGCGGCGTTATTGACCAGCTACGAAAACGCAAGCCGCCGTCGGTCTCGGAGTAGACGCCTGCCTCAAAGTGCGGCTTGATCGGCTCCTTTGGTTGAGCGCTCTCCCGGTGAGCCGCGTCAATCTCATCTTCAACAGCCCTCAGTTCATCCCAGGGATCGGCTTTCATGGCCTTGAACTCTAGCGGCCATTCATCCCGGCCTGGCACTGGTATGGCAGGTTGGATTCTGCTGGATCTGCCTCCCGTGACAGCGGCTCCGTCAAGAAATTGGGCCCACGCGCGCCGAGAGAGAACCCACAAGGAGCGCCGATCAAGTTGTTGCCGCGACCGAAGATCATCTAGTGTGCGGATAACGAGTGCATCAGCGTCTTCATATTCTCCGAGGTCACAGTGCAAAGCTGCTCGGCGAAGACCCCAAATAGGGTCGTTTCCTGTTAACTCGGGAAGCAGGCTAGCTAATCGTGCAAAGTCGAGATGGTCTCTGGCCCATAGGCATTGTTGGTAGATTGCAGTTGCGCGCGCATCGGAACCTGGATCTGAAACGTCTTTGATTATACTGAGCAGGGAATCGAAGCGGGATTGGTCCGAATGTTCTCGAGCATTCCTGAGAAGCAATACGGCAACCTCCAAATGCTCCTCGCCTGAGAGGCCTGAGTTCGCCGTCGGAGCGGCTATACCTTGCAGAGGTGTTACAAGGAAATCTGGGACCGGCCAAAATGAGACTTCAAACCGCCAAGCGAGTTCGTAGAGAATGCGGGGACGACGCTTTTCCGGAAGATGGTCGAGTACCTCGGCCAATGGCATCGGCACTACGCTGGTTGCGGTCCTCAGACTATCCCGCTTGGATGAGGGGCATACAATCCAGCCTGGATACCGGTTGCGCTCCGCTTCCCATGTTGTCGCGGCCATGTCTAGCAAGCTCGCCGCATAGGCTTTGTCTTTGTAGGGACGTTCGATTTCTTCTTGCGTTGTGGCTCGCGGCAAAACCTCTAAGTTTGCTGACCAATCGTATATTGGCCTAGGTTTTGAGTTTTCCAAGTAGGCAAGGAAGAGCTTGATGGCCTCGAGGTGCTGGCGGTCGTGTTCCAGTGGTCTAACTAACGGGCCAAAGTCAATCGGCGCGACGTTGCGATCCTCCAGGAGGCGACGCGCGGCGGGGCGCAAGTTGAGAACTCCAACTAGATAGATGCGGCGCGCCGACTCTCCGAGATGGTCGCGCACCCAACCGGACCATTGCAGGAAGTTGGGATCAGTCCCCGAGAAACCTAACAAGCAAAACTCGTTCTCTAAGAACACCTGCCTGGCCAAGTTTACGAGCGGCGCATGTTTCGTGGGATAGGTTCTGTAATCTTCCTCAGCAAAGATGAACGGACCAGCCGGTAAGCTTCCGTGGAGCTTTACAATTCGGGGAGACTTCGCTCGGGCAATGTCTTCGATAACCGAGATTACCTCATATTCGCGATCGCCAACTGACCGCGCCGCCCGTTCCAAGAGCGTGTCCCAGTTCGTACTAAGCACATCAGCCCACGGAAGACGAAGCAGGCGCGCGTGAATTTCGGAAGGCTTCCAAGCATGATCGGGCACTTGATGTCGTATGAAGTCATCGAGCGCAGCTTGACCCAGGAGGGCGCGATATTCCTCAGCGAGGCGGAGCGGGTCGGCTGGAATATCCCCTTCGGAAGCGCCGGGATAAATTACCCCAGCCATTGCCGCTCTTAGTGAACTCCAGAGTGGCGGCTTGGTCGTATCCGCCGCCGCCAGCTCAGCAAAACGGCTCGAACCTGCACCAACAAACAAGGCAGCTCCGCGGCTTTCGCCGTTTCGCCACAGCGATTGAGAGAGGTGTTGAAGTGCGAAATAGTCGGGGAGCTCTTGTATGTTCATCGTAAATCCGTGGAGTCAGCGAGAACCTGAAAGCTGCGATTCGATCTGCTCGCGTGGAGATTTCCCTTGCCAATGGAACCACAGGTTTATGAGTTTCTAAACTGCAACAAAAGAGCCTCGGAGCCAGCCCCTTGCGGCTCTCCCCTTCGAAGGACCTTCGAAGGCAAGGGCGACTCCCGCCGCCTGCTCAGCGGCAAGACCGGGGCCTTTAGGTCTTCTCAAGGGAACGCCTGACGCACTCGCCGCAATGCGACATGCATGAGGCGGGGCAAACATTCCGACATACCAACTGATTCGCCCGTCGAGCGGGATCGGTTCGATGTGGCCTCCTAATTGCGCCGAGATGCGCCAGTGCGGTTGCGATGTTTCGGGTGCATAAATTGGAATTTGGCGAGTAGAATCAAACACCCTGACGCGTTCAAGATCTGGCAGCCATAATATTCCGGTTGCAAATTTCCGGAAATCAGTATTCATTACCGCCATCCCGCCTCGCCTGCAGAGGGGCGATCGCGAACGTCACGAACGTGAGGCGGGGATGCGGTGGACGCGGATGGGCCTGTTGACGAGCGGCCCGTGATGCGGACGGCGAAATCGTGTGGTCCTGGCGCCCCAAACGCTGGCGCTAATGCCGACGATGCGCAAGCGCATCGCGGCGGACGGTGGCAATCGGCAAGGTTCACCGAGGAGAGCGCGCTATAAGCCGTAAACCACTGCGCAGGGAAGGCCGGTGTGATACCGCCTGTACCTGTGGTCACGCGCCCTTTGCGCACCATTTTTGGCGCGAGGGCCCCGGGTGCAGCGGTCACCCGGCCTTCCCTGCGCCCTCTGCTTAGTGAGAGGGTGATGAATTTGCAAAGCTCGGGCGAATTTCGTCGCGAGAATGCAGACGCTCATCCTGCTGGCTGTTTGATATTTGAATCAGATAGCTCCCCGCGTCGTCCGGCGAAAGCCGGGACGACGACAAGCGTGCGTGCGGCGACAAACGTGCGATGCGGTGAGCCATCGCCAAGGTTGGATCGGAATGCACAACCTCACCGTTGCGGTGGCGCGAGCAGCTTGCCCAGTTGCTGCAGCAGTTCGCCATAACGGGCGAAGTTGCCACTGGCATATTGCCGCTTCATCTCCTCGAACACGTCCCGTGCCTGTGCCAGCGTATCGGGCGACAGGCCTGAGGCTGCTGGTTGCGCCGCCGCGGCCGGCGGCTGCAGGGATGTGCCGACCAGGAACTCCTCGGCCTCGTTGAGCGTCGGCGCCCATTCGATGCGGCGGTTGTCGGGCAACAGCTGTCCAAGCACCACGCGCGCCAGCACGGGAATGCGGGTCTGCTCCGCCTCGATATAGATCGGCTCGAGCGCAATCAGCTGATTGCTGCCGAGCGGCAGCACAATGAGATTGCCACGGATGACCTGCGAGCCGTGCTGGTCCCACAAAGTGAGATTGCCGGAGAAGCGGCTGTCAGCATTGATCCGGGCCTCGATCTGGGCGGGGCCGTCGATGAACGTTCCCTTGGGAAAACGGAAGGCCACCAGCTTGCCGTAGTTCTCGCCGTCGCAGAGACCCGCGAGCCAGCCGGCCATCTGGTTCTTGCCGGCGACCGCCATCGGCAGCATCAGCATGAACTCAGGCCTGGCTGCAGCGGGGAGCTGCGAGGTCACGTAATAGGGCCGCATCTCGATCTCGCGGTCGCGGAACAATTCGCGCGGGACGTCCCAGCGGTCTTCCCGGTTGTAGAACGTCATCGGATTGGTCATGTGATAGGTGCCGTACATCTCCGCCTGGACCGTGAAGATGTCCTCGGGATAGCGGATATGCCGCCGCAGGCTGGCCGGCATCTCAGCGGCGTCCTTGAAGAAGCCGGGCAGCATGCGCCTATAGGCATTGATGATGGGATCGTGGGGATCGAAGACATAGAAGGTGACCGAGCCGTTATAGGCGTCGATCACCGCCTTCACCGAATTGCGCAGGTAGTTCTGTCCGTAGAAGGCACGCACCGAGCCGTCATAGGCCTGGCTGTAGGGATAGCTGTCCGAGGATGTGTAGGCGTCGAGAATGTAGGAATAATGGTCGCCGTCAGCGACGATGTAGGGATCGCGATCGAAGGTCAGGAACGGTGCGAGCGTCCGCGCGCGCTCGACGATGTTTCGGCGCAGCAGGATGCGGCTGTCCGGCGTGAAATATTGCGAGATGAACAGCCGCAGGCCATCGACCTGATGGGCGATCACGATCTTGCGCCACAGATCCGATATCGCAATGCCGCCCTCGCCCGCATAGGTGGCCTCGACATTGGCCTGGCCTTGCGGGAAATCGAACTCCTGCTCGGTGGTGTGGACGTAGACGCGCTCGCGCGTCGCCTCGCCGAAATAGATCTGGCCATGGGTGACGGCGAGCCCATCCTTGGCGCGAATCGGAATGTCGCGCGCCCATAGCACCGGGTTGCCGCGTGCGTCGATCTCGTTGACGGGCACCACGACAGCGCCGTAGCCATGGGTGTATTTCAGCGCGAGATTGACCCAGACCTTTGCGGGCTCCGGCAGGCGGTCGACATCAAGCTCCCGCGCCGTGATCATCACCTGGCGTTCGCTGCCGTCGATGATGTAGCGATCGATGTCGACGCCGGAGAACCGGTAATAGGGGCGCAGGCCCTGGATCTGCTGCAGCTGCGGCTCCAGCGCGCGCCAGTCCCAGATCCTGGCGTCACGGAGCGTTGCCGTGTTCGTTTTCAGGTCGGCGGCGGTGAGAGAATCGGCCGAGACGGCAAATTCGCGCTCGTCCAGCGCGGGCGCGTCGAGATTGAACGCGCGCCTTGTGCCGGCAATGCTGCGCGTCAGATAAGGTTGCTCGAGCGTGATCTGGTTCGGCCCGACATAGATTTCCTCGAGCACCACCGGCACGGCATAGGCGCCGAAATAGGCCAGAACGAACAGGCCGCAGGGCACGAGCCAGCGGGTGGGCCGCGCGGCGAACCAAGCCGAGACGCGCCCGACCAGAGCGGCAGCGATCAACAGACCGGCCAGCGCCAGCCACGCGGCGATGGTGAGATCATAGCCTGGAATCCAGAAATGGATGTCGGCAAAGGATGCGCCGGCCAGCACCTTTGAATGCCCATCGACGACCAGATGATAGCGATCGAGCATCCTGCTCACGGCGAGCGCGATGCAAAGCAGTGCCGCAAGCAGCATGGCTCTTCGCCGCGGGATCGAGGCGGGCGCATGCGCGGCCCCCGGTATCCAATTCGCATTCTGGAGAAAATGGGCGAGCGCGGTCGATCCGCGCGGATGCATCACGGGCCTGGCGGGCGCGCCTGGCGAACCGCCCGACAGCAGATTGACGGCGCCCCAGACCGCAAATAGGAAGAGCAGGACGAAAATAGTGCCGCCGATCACATCCTGGTAAAGCGGCAGCTGCAATAGATAGAAGCTGAGGTCCTTGCCAAAAACGGGATCGGTGATGCCGGTATCAGTTGCGCCGAGATAGGCCAGCAGCGGGATCCAGAGCGACACGGCGAAGCGCGCCAGCACGATCGCGAACACGAGTGCAACGACCCACAGCAGCGCCGGCGCAAACGGCCACACCGAACGGCACATCACACTCAGATTCGCTCCAACAAACCAGCCGACGGCAATCGCAACCGCAAAGAAGATCGCGGCGCGATAGTAAAGCGCCAGCAGGAAGCGTTGCGTCTTGCCGAGCTCGGTGAACCAGTAATAGTCGAGCGAGATGCGAAGCGCCGCTTCGAGGCCGACGATGCCGAGCACGATCGCGGCCAGCAGGATGACGCGACGCGGCGGAATGGCCGGAAAATGGCCGGTCGACGCATAGCGCGACAGGGCCGGGATCAGCGCCACGACGATGGCGAGGACATAGCCGATGGTGAACATGAGCCACCCGCGAAGTAGGTCCTGGAAAATAGGACCCGGCGCTGCGCATGTGCTTGACCTGGGTCAACCATTTGCGCGGCAGGCTGCACTCAATCAAAACATGATGGCAATGATTCGAATGGCAGGGGAGACAATGCCGATCGCGGCCTGCCGCCGCTAATCCGGCCGATTCAAATCCGCGAACGGCACGCTGCCGCCGCGGGCCGAGGCGCGGGCATCGCCGCTGCCTTTCAGCACTCCGCGCAAATAGGCGACATTGGCGGCGGCTTCGTCCGGTGGCAGGTCAGCCTTGACGATGGTTTCGGCTTCGGCAAAGCGGCCCTGCAGGCCGACCACGAGGCCGAGATTCTGCCGTACCCGCGCATCCGCCTTCGGGTCGGCATAGGCTTGGCGCAGCACCTGCTCTGCCTTGGGCAGGTCCTTCGCGAGCATGTAGGACAGGCCGAGATTGGACAGCACCGAGGGCTCGTTCGGCACGATCTTGAGCGCGCTCTCATAGTAGCGGCGCGCCTCCTCATGCCGGCCCATCTGGTCGAGGCAGGTGCCCTGTACCGAGAGGATGCGCCAATCGGGATTGGCCGGCGAATGCGCGCGCGTGAGCACGTCGAAAGCCTGCTGGAAATTGCCATTGTCGGCGAGCGCGCGGCCGTAAGCGGCGAGCAGCGGCTTGTAACCGGGATTGGCGATCGTGGCCTGCTCGAGCACGGCGGCAGCTTGTGCGCGCTGGCCGTTGGCCCGCAGCGCCTGGCCATAGGCCAGCGCCGCCTCGGCGTCCTTGGGATTGGCGCGGTAGCGGTCGCCGAGCGCCTGCTCCGCCGCGCGCGGATCGGCGTCGGGCGCCGGCTCGCTCCGGGAGGACGGGGTGATCGACCCCGTGATGTCGGACATGGTCTGGCAGCCGCCGAGACCTGTGGCCAGGACCACGGTCAGGGCCGCGGACGCGAGAAGCCGGGCGGGACGTAACTGCTGACGCATGCGAAGAGATTCTAAAGCGAACGGATCGATCCGAACGCCTCAGCAATAAACCGTTAACGCTAACGGGCGGTTAATGAGGCAGCGATGATGACGGGAATACCTTCAGGCGACGGCATTGCCCGCCGGGACGAACACGAGCCTCGGCGCACTCAATATTCGATGGCGAGCCGCTTTCTCACCTCGTCGATCCGCTTGTCCAGGGCATCGAAACGGGCATGCAGGGCGCGGTCGTGCAGGTAGAAGATATAGCCGAGCGCGGCGAGCCCGAAGATCCAGTGATGTGTCTCGACATAGTTCAGCACCGCCTCGATCGCATGGCCAATGAAAGACAGGATAGCCAACACCACGTCCATCGCGTTTTCCCCTGATGTTCCGACGTTGTTTGCCTGAATCTAGCATATCCGCCGTTCGCCCCGGCAAGGCCCGGCGGATCACGGCAGCCGGCGCAGGGCTTGCGGATTGCGGGCGTGGCAAAACTCTGCGAAGTCTTCAAGCCGAGGCGCGATCCATGCGCCGCCGCTTTCGAGATGAGCCACCCATGCCAATGCCCTTCGAGACCACAACAGCCGCCGCTGTTCCCATCACGTTTGTGACCAAATCGAGCTGGGAGGCGATCCGCGGCGGCCTCGCGCCCGCAGCGCGGCAATTCGCCGACGGCAACGGCTTTGCCGGCAAGCCCGGCGCCTGCCTGACCCTGCCGGGCGCAGATGGCGCGGTGGAGCAGGTCCTGTTCGGCCTGGAACAGGCCGACGCCAGATCCCGTGATCCGTTCCGGGTCGGCAGCCTGCCCGGCCTGTTGCCCGCCGGGACCTACCGCTTTGCCAACGCGCCGCACGATTCGCGCCTCGCATTGCTCGCCTTCGCGCTCGGCAGCTACCGCTTCGGCCGCTACCGCAAGACGGATGCTCCGGCTGCGAAACTGGTGCCGCCCGACGGCATCGACGTCGCCGCAGTCAGCCGTATCGCGGAAGCCGCGATGCTTGCGCGGGACCTCATCAACACGCCCAGCAACGACATGGGACCGGCGGAACTGGCGCAGGCGGCGGCCGATGTCGCTGCGCGGTATGGGGCGAGCTTCAACTGCATCATGGGCGAAGAACTCGAACGGGGCTTTCCGCTGATCCATGCGGTCGGCATGGCCTCGACCCGCGCGCCGCGGCTGATCGATTTCTGCTGGGGCGATCCCTCGCATCCCAAGGTGACGCTGGTCGGCAAGGGTGTGTGCTTCGACACCGGCGGCCTCGATCTGAAGCCGTCGGCGGGCATGCTGAACATGAAAAAGGACATGGGCGGGGCCGCGAATGTGCTGGCCCTGGCGCAGATGGTGATGGATGCGAAGCTGAAGCTGCGGCTGCGGGTCCTGATCCCCGCGGTGGAGAATGCGGTCGCCGGCAACGCCTTCCGCCCGCTCGACATCTTCCGCTCGCGCAAGGGCCTGTCGGTCGAGATCGGCAACACCGATGCGGAGGGGCGACTGATCCTTGCGGACGCACTGGCCTTTGCAGACGAGGAGAAGCCGGAGCTGCTGATCGACATGGGCACGCTGACCGGTGCGGCGCGGGTGGCGCTGGGTCCCGATCTGCCGCCCTATTACACCGAGGACGAGACGCTTGCGACGGACGTTGCACGCTGCGCGCGCGAGGAAAACGATCCGCTCTGGCGCATGCCGCTGTGGGCGCCTTACGACAGCTGGCTCGATGCGAAGACAGCCGACATCACCAACGCGCCGTCAGGCGGCTTTGCCGGCTCCATCACCTGCGCGCTGTTCCTGCAGCGCTTTGTCGAGCATGCCAAAAGCTGGCTGCATTTCGACATTTTTGCCTGGACGCCTTCAGCGAAGCCGGGACGTCCGGAGGGCGGCGAATGCCAGGCCGCGCGCGCAATGTTCCGGCTGCTCGGGGAACGCTATGCTTGATCCGCGTCTGACGCCGGCCCGCGGCGACATCGCCGCGAAGCACCTCGAGGGCAGAGTGCAGGCGGCGCGCTTCGTCGAGGGCGAGACGTTCGAGATCACTGATGCGTTGGCCCCGCTGCGGCTGGGACCATCCGCGGATGCCGAACAGGCGACGCAGGCGCTCAAGGGCGAGCGCGTCACCATCTATGATCGCAACGGCGAGGGCTGGGCCTGGGGCCAGCTCGATTCAGACGGCTATGTGGGGTGGCTGCCGGACGCCGCGCTGGCGCGGCCTGCCCCGATGATGCCGACCCACAAGGTCACGGCGCTCCGCACCTTCGCCTTCCCCGGCCCCTCGATCAAGCTGCCTCCGTCGGATGCACTGGTGATGGAGTCGCGCATCACGGTCACACGCGAAGACGGAATGTTTGCGGTGACGTGCGAGGGCTGGTTCGTGCCGAAGATTCATCTCGCCGCGCTCGATGTGCACGCGCCGGACTTCGTTGCAGTGGCGGAGCGCTTCGTCGGCACGCCCTATCTGTGGGGCGGCAAGAGCTGCCTCGGCATCGACTGCTCGGGCCTGGTGCAGCTGTCGCTGCTAGCCGCCGGCAGGAGCTGTCCACGCGACAGCGACATGCAGCAAGTCGAGCTTGGCCGGGCGCTCGATGCGGATGAAGCAGCGCAGCTGCAGCGCGGCGATCTCATCTTCTGGAAAGGCCACGTCGCCATCGTCCGCGATGCCGCCACCGTCGTGCATGCCAACGCCTTTCACATGGCGACCGCGATCGAAAACACCAACGCTGCGATTGCGCGCATCAAGGCCAGCGGCAGCGAGGTGACGGCGGTCAAAAGACTCTAGGTCGCCACTGCGCCGTTGCCCGCGGTCTCCTGGCGGAAGGCGGCGGCGAACAGGGCGCGGGTGTAGTCGGTCTTCGGAGCCTTGAATAATTCCGACGCCGGCCCCTCCTCCACCACCTTGCCGTGACGCATGACGATCAGGTGGCTGGCGAGCGAGGCGACCACGCGCAAATCGTGCGAGATGAACATGTAGGTGAGATCGTGCTTGCGCTGCAGCTCGCGCAGCAGCTCGACCATCTGGGCCTGAAACAGCATGTCGAGCGCGCTGGTCGGCTCGTCCAGCACCACGAAGCTCGGCTCCAGCACCACCGCGCGCGCAATCGAAATGCGCTGGCGCTGGCCGCCGGAGAACTCGTGCGGATAGCGATTGCGCGTCTCGGGATCGAGCCCGACATCCTCCAGCGCTTTGACCACCCGCGCCTCGCGCTGGGCCGCGTCCAGCTGGCGCTGATGCACGCTCAAGCCTTCAGCGACGATATCGCCGACCGACATGCGCGGGCTCAAGGAGCCGAACGGATCCTGGAACACGATCTGCATGTCGCGGCGGAACGGCCGCATGTCCTTGAAGCGCAGTCCCTGGATGTCGTTCCCGAGGAACACGATCGGCCCGTCGGAGGAGATCAGCCGCAACAACGCCAGTCCCAGCGTGGTCTTGCCGGAGCCGGATTCGCCGACCACGCCGAGTGTCTCGCCCTTGCGCACGGCGAGGCTGACGCCGTCGACCGCCTTGATGTGTCCGACCACGGAGCGGAGCAGCCCGCGCTTGATCGGAAACCACACTTTCAGGTCATCGGCGGACATCACCACCGGCGCGTTCGGCCGCGGCGGTGCGGGATCGGGCTTCGGCTCGGCGGCGAGCAGTGCGCGGGTATAGGGGTGCTTGGGCGCGGTGAAGACCTGCTCGACGGGCCCCTGCTCAACGATCTTGCCGCCGTTCATGACACAGACGCGGTCGGCGATGCGACGCACGATGCCGAGGTCATGGGTGATGAAGAGCAGGCTCATGCCGAGCCTCGCACGGATATCGGCGAGCAGCGCCAGGATCTGCGCCTGCACGGTGACGTCAAGCGCGGTGGTCGGCTCGTCCGCGATCAAAAGATCCGGCTCGTTGGCGAGCGCCATAGCGATCATGACGCGCTGGCGCTGGCCGCCGGAGAGCTGATGCGGATAGCTTCCCATCCGCGTCTCCGGATCGGGAATGCCGACCTGCCGCAACAATTCCAGCGTGCGCGCCCGCACGGCTGCCCCGCCAATCCTCTGGTGCAGCTGCAGCGTCTCGCCGATCTGCGCACCCACCGTGTGCAGCGGATTGAGCGAGGTCATCGGCTCCTGGAAGATCACCGAGATATCATTGCCCCGGATCTCGCGGATGTCGTTCTCCGAGAGGTCGAGGAGTTCGCGTCCCTTGAAACGGATGCTGCCCGAGGGATGCGAGGCCATCGGATACGGCAACAGTTTCAGGATCGAGAGTGCGCTGACGGACTTGCCGGAGCCGGATTCCCCGACCAGCGCGACGCACTCGCCGCGCCGGATCTCGAAGGAAATCTTGTCCACCGCAAGCGAGGTTCCGCTTTGCTGGTGGAAAGCCACCGAGAGGTCGCGGATCGCAAGCAGCGGCTGGTTGATGGCGTCCATGCGCGGCCTCACCTGAATGTCTTGCGCGGATCGAACGCGTCACGCACCGCTTCGCCGATGAAGATCAGAAGCGACAGCATGATTGCCACCGAGAAGAAGCCGGTGAAGCCGAGCCACGGCGCCTGCACATTGGCTTTGGCCTGCGACAACAGCTCGCCAAGCGAGGGCGAGCCCGGCGGCAGACCGAAGCCGAGGAAATCGAGCGCGGTCAGCGTCATCACCGAGGAGGAGACGATGAAGGGCAGGAACGTCATGGTCGCCACCATCGCATTCGGCAACAGATGGCGGAACATGATGACCGCGTTGGAGACGCCGAGCGCGCGAGCCGCCTGGATGTATTCGAAATTGCGCCCGCGCAAGAATTCCGCGCGGACTAGGCCGACCAGCGAGACCCAAGAGAACAGTGCCATGATGCCGAGCAGCACGAAGAAGCCCGGCGGCAGCACCGCGGAGATGATCAGGAGCAGATAGAGGTAGGGGATCGCGTTCCAGATCTCGATGAAACGCTGGAAGCCGAGATCGATCCAGCCGCCGAAATAGCCCTGCACGCCGCCGGCGGCGACGCCGATGATCGAGGAAATGATGGTGAGGGAGAGGCCAAACAGCACCGAGATGCGGAAGCCGTAGATCAGCCGCGCCACCACGTCGCGGCCCTGATCATCAGTGCCGAGCCAATTGTATTCGAGATCGCGGCAGCTCTTCAGGCCCTTCTTCTCCACCACCGGTTTGCATTGCGCTTCCGTCAGCATCCAGGTCGGCGGCGACGGCGCCGGGGTTGGCAAATCGAGATTGTGGGTGTCGTAGGAATAGCGGATCAAGGGCCAGACGATGAAGCCGCCCTTGTCCTTGATCAGCTTCTGCAAATAGGGATCGCGGTAATCGGCCGCGGTTTCGAAGTCGCCGCCGAAGGTGGTCTCGGCATAGGTCACGAAGGCCGGCCAGTACAGATGGCCGTTGTACTTGACCAGGAACGGCCGGTCATTGGCGATCAATTCGGCAAACAGGGAGATGAAGAACAGGACCAGGAAGATCCAGAACGACCAGTAGCCGCGCCGGTTGGCCTTGAAATTCTGCCAGCGCCGCCGGTTCAACGGCGAAGGCTGGAACCGCTGGCGCGTCGGCGGCACGGCTTCGCCGACAGGGGACGGGGTCGTTGTTTCGACCGGGGGCGGCGCGAGAATCGTCATCAGACCTCCCGCGCCTCGAAATCGATCCGCGGATCGATCCACATATAGGTGAGGTCGGAGATCAGGTTCACCACGAGCCCGATCAGCGAGAAAATGTACAGCGTCCCGAACACGACCGGGTAGTCGCGATTGAGCACGCTTTCAAAGGAGAGCAGGCCAAGGCCATCGAGCGAAAAAATGGTCTCGATCAGCAGCGAGCCCGAGAAGAACGCATTGATGAAGGCGCCGGGGAAGCCGGCGATCACGATCAGCATGGCGTTGCGGAAGACGTGGCCGTAAAGCACCTGTCGCTCGCTGCAGCCCTTGGCGCGCGCCGTCATGACATATTGCTTGCGGATCTCATCCAGGAACGAATTCTTGGTCAACAGCGTCATGGTCGCGAAGGCACTGAGCGCCATCGAGATCAGCGGCAGCGTGAGATGCCAGAAATAGTCGATGATCTTCCAGTACCAGGGAAACTGCGACCAGCCGTCGGAGGTGAGGCCGCGCAGCGGGAAGATGTTGAAGAACGAGCCGCCCGCGAACAGGATGATCAGGAGGATCGCGAACAGGAATCCGGGGATCGCGAAGCCGACGATGATGACCGCCGAGGTCCAGGTGTCGAATTTCGAGCCGTCCTTCACGGCCTTGCGGATGCCGAGCGGGATCGAGATCAGATAGGTGAGCAGCGTCATCCAGATGCCGAGCGACATCGAGACCGGCAACTTCTCCTTGACCAGCTGGATCACGCTGATGTCGCGGAAATAGCTCTTGCCGAAATCGAACCGCGCGAAGTTCCAGACCATGAGCGCAAAACGCTCCGGCGCCGGCTTGTCGAAGCCGAACTGCTTCTCCAGGCTCTTGATGAAATCGGGATCCAGCCCCTGCGCCCCGCGATATTTGGAATTGACCGCATCCGCCGCCGCGCCGATCTGGCCCTGCCCGCGCGCACCGAAATCGCCACCTCCGCCGGAGATGCGCGAGGTGCCGCCGGTGTCAGCACCGGAGAGCTGCGCGATGACGCGCTCCACCGGCCCGCCGGGCGCGAACTGCACCACGACAAAGGAGACGAAAAGGATCCCGAGCAGGGTCGGAATCATCAGGAGGATGCGGCGGGCGATATAGGCGCTCATGACCTACTTCGCCTGCTCAAGCTTGGCGGCCTTGGCGGCATCGTACCACCAGAGCGTTCGCTCGCCGACGCCGGACGAATAGTTGTCGACCTGGTAGCGCGGCAGGCTCTTGGGATGGGAGAACTCGTCCCAATAGGCCAGCGGATGGTTCTGCCGATACCATTGCGGCACCCAGTACCGTCCGGCGCGGAACACACGGTCGAAGGCATGGCAGGCCGTGGTGAGATCGGCGCGACTGTCCGCGGCGATGATCTTTTCGATCAAAGCGTCGATCACGGGACTGGCAATACCCGCCAAATTGTAGCTTCCCTTAGTGTTGGCCACCTTGGAGGAAAAGAACGATCGCATGCCATCGCCCGGCGTCGCTGACATGCTGAAGCGCTCCATCGCCATGTCGAAATCGAAATCCTCGACCCGGGCGCGGTACTGGACTGCATCGACCAGGCGGAACGTCGCCTCGATGCCGAGGGTTGCGAGATTCTTGATGTAAGGCCCGTGGTGCGGCTCGAGCGACTGCTCGTCGGCCAGAAACTCGATCCTGAAGACCTCCCCGTTCGGCAGCACCCGCTTGCCGTCCTTGATCGGACACCCCGCCTGCTGCAGCAATTGCGAGGCTTTCCGCAACAGCGCGCGATCCTGCCCCGATCCGTCGGAAACTGGCGGCACGAAGGGCTCGCCGAACACCTCCTGCGGCAACTCTCCGCGGAAGGGCTCGAGCAGCTTGATCTCATCCGGCGAGGGCGATCCCTTCGCCATCAGGTCGGAATTCTGGAACGGCGACACCGTGCGCGCGTAGGCGCCGTACATGATGGTCTTGTTGGTCCACTCGAAATCGAAGGCGTCGATCAGGGCTTCGCGTACGCGCGGATCTTTGAACTTGTCGCGGCGCATATTGATGAACCATCCCTGCGCACCCGACGGCGTGTCGTCCGGCAGCACCTCGAGCTTGACCCGCCCGTCCTTCACGGCGGGGAAGTCGTAGCGCGTGGCCCAGATCCGGGCCGTGAACTCCTCGCGGAACAGATAGTTCTTCGCAGTGAACCCCTCGAACGCAACGTCGCGGTCGCGATAGAACTCATAGCGCACGATGTCGAAATTGAAGCTGCCGCGGTTGACCGGCAGGTCGGCCGCCCACCAGTCCTTGACGCGCTCGAATTCGATATAACGATTGACCTCGAATTTTCCGACCTTGTAGGGTCCCGAGCCCAGGGGGGTGTCAAGCGTGGATTCGTCGAAGCTTCGGTTGGTGTAATAGGCCTGCGAGAAAATCGGCAGGCTCGCGATATAAAGCGGCACGTCACGCGCGTACTTCTCGGCGAATTTCACGACGACGGTCGAGTCGTCATGCGCTTCCGCGCTGACGAAGTCCCGCATCTGCAGCACGACCAGGGGATGACCCTTTGCCTTCAGCGTCTGCAACGAAAACGCCACATCGCGCGCGGTCATTTTCGAACCGTCGTGAAAACGGGCTTCGGGGCGCATGATGAAGCGATAGGTCAGTTTGTCGGGGGATATATGCAGCGACTTGGCGGCGTAGCCGTACATGGCGTCAGGCTCGTCGCCGGCGCGCGCCATCAATGTCGCAAATGTCAGATCCATGCCTTGCGCGCCTTCACCTTTCAGGATGAAGGCATTCAGGGAATTGAAGGTCTGGTAAGACTGGTTGTTTGCTCGCACTGTCGGCAATGTGGACATGGTGCCGCCCTTCGGTGCATCGATGTTCACATACTCGAAATGATGAAAATCGGCCGGGTATTTCAAATCGCCAAAGGCCGACATGCCGTGGGCTTCGGTGCCGGCCTCGCTGGCCCGCGCGGCGCGAAGCAAGGGCGCGGCCACCGCGCCGATGCCAACGCCAACACCAAGGCCAAGCACGTGCCGGCGCGACAGGGCGGGCAGACGGAGCAATGTCTTCAAGCGCGTTTGCCTATCTTGGCTGCCTTCTCGGCATCCCACCACCAAAGCGACGGGAAGCCGGAAAGGCCGTATTTGGGCAGCGGGTCGGGATGACCGAAGCGATCCCAGCGCGCAGTGCGTTCAAACCCGGCGGCGAATTGCGGGACGAGGTAATAATTCCAGAGCAGCACCCGATCCAGCGCCTTGCAGCCCGCGACCAGTTCGGCGCGATCCTTTGCGAAGACAATGCGGTTGATCAGGGTATCGATCGCAGGATTCTTGATGCCCACGAGGTTGCGCGAACCGGGCCGATCCGCCGCCTCTGATCCAAAGTAATCGCGCAGCTCATTACCCGGCGACAGCGATTGGACCCATACCGCCGTGGTTATATCGAAATCGAAGCTGCGCAGGCGATTCTGGTATTGCACGCTATCCACGGTGCGAACGTTCACGGTTATCCCGAGACGTTCCAGATAGGGCTTGTAGAAGAGCACGCCTCTCTCGTCGGCCGTATCCTGAGAAAGGAACTCGACGCTGACGGGTTTGCCTGCGGGATCGGTCAGCTGACGGTTGCGGATCTCAAATCCTGCTTCCTTGAGCAGACGTGCAGCCTCGCGCAGATTGGTGCGCGAGGCCTCCTCGCTACCGCCAACCGGATTCTTGTAGGGCGTCGTGAACAGTTCGGCGGGCACCTTGTCGCGCACCGTGTCGAGGATCTGCAACTCCTGCCCCTCCGGAAGCCCGGTGGCCATGAACTCGGGAATCCCGTCGAAATAGCTGCTGTCGCGATGGTACTCCCCGTTCGAGAGCTGCCGATCCGAGGTCTCCCAATCATAGGCATAGTTGAACGCGCGGCGGACCCTGACGTCGGCAAACAGCGGCCGGCGCAGGTTGAGCGCGAAGCCCTGCATCCGCCCAGAGCTCAAGTCGGGAAATTTTTCCTTGATGACGCGCTTTTCGGTTACCGCCGGAAAATCGTAGGCCGTCGACCACTGCTTGCCGCTGCGTTCGACGAACCAGTCCAGCTGATCCGCCTTGAATGCCTCGAGCCCGACGGTATCGTCGCGGAAGAATTCAAATCTCATCTGGTCGAAATTGTTCTGTCCGACTGACGCCGGAATGTCGTTGCCCCAATAATCGGCGACGCGTTCCAGCACAAGCGAGCGGCCCGCAACGAACTCCTTGATACGATAGGGCCCCGAGGCCAGTGGGATCTCCAGCGTGGTCGCGGTGATGTCGCGCTTGTTGCCTTGCGCATCGTTTCCTTCCCACCAATGCTTGGGCAGGATCGGAAACTCGCCGACAATGGTCGGCAGTTCGCGATTTCCCGGAGAATCGAACGAAAACTTGACGTCGCGATCGCCGATTTGCTCGCACTTGGTGATGTGCCGGTAGTAGGCGCTGTACATCGGACTGTTCTTCTTCAGCGCATCGAAGGAGAAAATCACATCCTCCGGAGTGACCGGCTTGCCGTCGTGCCAGCGCGCCGCGGCGCGCAACCGATAGATGGCGTAGGAGAAATCGTCGGGGAAGGCTGCGGCCTCCGCGAGCAATCCGTACATCGTTGCCGGCTCATCCTGCGAGCCCGTCGTCAACGACTCGAAAATCATACGGGCGCCGTTGGCGAGCGATCCCTTCACGCCGTTGACCACAATGTTGAAATTGTCGAACGTCCCGAGCTCGAACATGCGCACCGTGCCGCCCTTCGGGGCGCCCGGATTAGCGTAGTCGAAATGCTTAAAGCCGGCCGGATACTTGACGTCACCGAACAGCGACAGCGCGTGTCGCCACGGAAGCTCGCCTGCGCCTTGCGCGGCTGCCGGCTGGATGATCTCGCGACCCGCGATGTGGCCGAGCGCGGGAGTGAGGGCGGCAATGGCCGTGCCTTGCAGAAGCTGTCGTCGGGAAATGCGCAAAATGAAGACCCTTCGCTAATTGCGGCTATCTGGACCGCAATATACGGCAAGGATTCGACCGGTAACGTTGCTTTTTCCTCATCATAGCATGCCTTGATGCGGCGAAAGGTCCCGGCAGCCCAGGTCACAAGGCTGCGAGGCGTTGAAACGAACAACGGCCAGGCTTTGGACCCGGCCGTCGAAACGGAACACGTCGTTGCAAGCTGGCTATTTGGATGCCGTCGGCAGCGGAACCGGGGTGTCCGCGAGCGTATGCAGGTAGGCGATCACGTCGGCGCGCTCGCTCTCCTTCGGAATACCGGCAAAGCCCATCGCGGTCCCGGGCACGAAAGCCTTCGGATTGGTCAGGAACTGGTTGAGGTCGTCGTCGGTCCAGGTGCCGCCCTTGGCCTTCATGCCGGCGGAGAAGTTGAAGCCGCGGCCCTCGCCCTTGTGGTCGCCGACGATGCCCCAGAGATTCGGACCGACCCGGTTCGGCTCGCCCTTCGCAAAGGTGTGGCAGGCCTGGCACTTCTTGGCCGCCGCTTCACCCTTCTGCACCGAGGCGGTCGCGAGCAGCTTCTCGATCGGCTCTTCCTTCGCGGGCGCGGCTTCCTTGGCGCCGCCGGCGGCCTCTTCCTTGACCGCGATCTCGAAACCGGGCTTGGCCGGCTCGACCGGGGCAAACAGCGCATTGGCGGTAAAGTTCATGACCAGCAGCACAAGGCAGCTGGCCAGGATCGCGCCGAGAATCTTGTTGAGTTCGAAGGAGTCCATGTCGAATTCCGCCCCAAGCCCAAAAGCTGTGATGAGGCCGGCTATAGCGGCCTTTTCCCTAGATCTGAGCCCCGGACCAGCGCGTTGGCACCACCCCTTCCGGGAAACAGCCTCGATCAGATATCGGTTTGCCCGTGCTCTGGCAACCCGTATAAGCGCTCCGGCTCATGTGCCGTCCCCACCCGTTTCAGGCCAACGAGGAGCCCCCGTTTCGGATGCCCGACAGACGTATTTTGGTGCTGATCCCCGCCCGCATGGCCGCAACCCGTCTACCCGGCAAGCCGCTCAAGGATATCGCAGGCGTGCCGATGATCGTGCATGTGCTGCGGCGGGCGGAAGAGGCCCGGATTGGACGCGTGGCGGTTGCAACCGATACAGCGGCGATCGCTGAAGCTGTGAGAGCCCATGGCGGCGAGGCCGTCATGACCCGTCCCGACCACCCCTCCGGCTCGGACCGCGTGTTCGAGGCAGCCTGCAAGCTCGATCCCAATGGCGAGGCCGAGATCGTCGTCAATCTGCAGGGCGATTTCCCGACCATTTCGGTCGAGAACATTCGCGACGTGCTGCCGCCGCTCGAGGATCCCGCGGTCGACATCGCAACCCTTGCCTCCCGGATCCACACCGCGGAGGAGGATTCCGCGCCGAGCGTGGTGAAGGCGGTCGGCAGCCCGCTCGGTGGCCGGCGCATGCGCGCGCTCTATTTCACCCGCGCCACCGCGCCTTATGGCGACGGACCGCGCTACCACCACATCGGCCTCTACGCCTACCGGCGCGCCGCGCTGGAGCGCTTTGTCAAGCTGCCGCCCTCGCCGCTGGAATTGCAGGAGAAGCTCGAGCAGCTGCGGGCGCTGGAGGCGGGCATGCGGATCGACATCACCATCGTCGACACGGTCCCCCGCGGGGTCGACACCCCTGCAGACCTCGAGACCGCCCGCCAGATACTGGCCAAATCCTAGGCTGCTGCTACAAGGCGCATCATGACCCAGAAGCTGAAAATCGCGTTCCAGGGCGAGCCGGGCGCCAATTCCCATATCGCCATTGTCGAGGCCTATCCCGATGCGGAGCCGCTCCCCTGCGCGACATTCGAGGACGCGCTGTCGGCGATCTCCTCGGGCGAAGCCGAGCTCGGCATGATCCCGATCGAGAATTCGGTGGCGGGGCGCGTCGCCGACATCCATCACCTGCTGCCGGCTTCCGGCCTCTACATCATCGGCGAGTGGTTCCTCCCGGTTCATCACCAGCTGATGGCGCCGCGCGGGGCGAAGCTTGCTGACATCAAGGCGGTGGAGAGCCATGTCCACGCGCTCGGCCAGTGCCGCCGCATCATCCGCGAGCGCGGTATCAAGCCGATCGTATCGGGCGACACCGCCGGCGCCGCCCGCGACATCGCCCAGCGCGGCGACAAGACGACGGCCGCGATCGCCTCGCGGCTTGCGGCCGAGATCTACGGCCTCGACATCCTGATCGAGAACATCGAGGACGAGGCCCACAACACCACGCGCTTTGTGGTGCTGGCGCGCGAGGAGAAGTGGGCGCCGCAGGGCTCGGGGCCATTGGTCACGAGCTTCGTTTTCCGGGTGCGCAACCTGCCCGCCGCCCTCTACAAGGCGCTGGGTGGCTTTGCCACCAATGGCGTCAACATGACCAAGCTCGAGAGCTACATGGTCGACGGCAATTTCTTCGCCACGCAGTTCTATGCCGATGTCGACGGCCATCCGGATGATCGGGGCCTCGCCTTTGCGCTGGAGGAGTTGAAATTCTTCTCGCGCGAGCTCCGCATCGTCGGCGTCTATCCCGCCCATCCCTTCCGCGCGACGTTCAGCGAGCGCGAGGCGTAATTGCCGCCGCCCCGGCGCAGGCCGGGGCCCATAACCACAGGCCATTGTTGTGGCACGAGCTGGCTGTTGCGCCTTTCTTCGCGACAACTGCGCCCTGGGGTTATGGGTCCCGGCTTTCGCCGGGACGACGAGAGTTGTCCGCGACGCCAGTTACGCGCCGACCTTCGCCAGTCCAAACGCCTCAGCGAGCAGGCTGTACGACTTCTTCCTTGCCTCGTGGTCGTAGACCGCCGTGATCACCATCAGCTCATCGGCCTGACTCGCCGTGATCAGTGGCTGCAGCTTCTGCACGACCGTCGACGGGCTGCCGACGAACAGGCGCGAGCGGTTACGGGCGATGGCGGCGCGATCGGCGGGCGTATAGGGATAGGCCTGCGCCTCGTCCGGGCTCGGCAGCGCCGAATATTGGCCGCGGTCGCGTCGCAGGCGGTTGAGATCGGCTGACGAGGCGAGGCGCTCGGCCTCGGCATCAGTTTCCGCCGTCACCACAGCTACCGCCAGGATCGCGTGCGGCGTTTGCCGGAAGCCCGATGGCTTGAAGTGGCTGCGATAGGCGAGCATCGCGTCGACCGCGTCATGGCTTGCGAAGTGATGTGCGAAGGCGAATCCCATCCCGACCTGGGCGGCAAGCTCGGAGGAATAGTCGCTCGAGCCGAGCAGCCAGATCGGCGGCAGCGGCGTGTCGTCGGGCATCGCCACCACGTTGTTGTAGGGGTGTCCCGGCGGGAAATCGCGGGTCTCCCACAGCACGAGCTCATGCAGCCGCTCCAGGAAATCATCGCCCTCGCGCCGGTCGAGCCGGCTGCGCAGCGCATAGGCCGTGGCGCCGTCGGTGCCGGGCGCGCGGCCGAGGCCAAGATCGATACGGCCGGGGAACAGCGCCTCCAGCATCTTGAACCGCTCGGCCACCACCAGCGGCGCGTGATTGGGCAGCATCACCCCGCCGGAGCCGACGCGGATATGCTGCGTCACCGCTGCGATCTGCCCGATCATCACGTCGGGCGCGGGGCTGGCGACCGAGGCAAGGTTGTGATGCTCGGCCAGCCAGTAGCGGACATAGCCGAGCGCATCGACATGGCGGGCAAGGTCGATGCTTTGGCGCAGCGCCGCCGCCGGGCGGGTTTCCGTGGTGACGACGGAGAGATCGAGGACCGAGAGCGGGATCATTGTGCCATACCTAATGCACGCCATGGGGCCGGCAATAAGCGTTCCGCGAAGGGGTCTTCCGCGCCGGCCGCGGGGACGGTCGCGGGCTCGCAAGGCAAGCGAAAGTGGGAATTATCACACAAATTTCTCATCTGTATAAGACTTGCCCACACAAGATTTTTGCGAACATAGCAGAAACATTGCTGATCCTATTGGATATTTCCATCAATAAGTCGCCCAATCAGTGGCCCGCATTGCAAAATAAGAGACCTACTATTCCAGTGTAATGGGCAACTTCCCATGAATAACAAGCTACTTCTGCCCACTGCTTTGGCCTATTTTAGCACCTCCCAACCTAAACCTGACTGTCCCGAAACCGTGGAGTCCGTGGTCCGATGTCCGAGCTGACGCCCCCCGCCACCGAGGCGGCTCGCGCGCTGCCAGCCCCCAAGATCTCCTTCGAGTTCTTCCCGCCCAAGACCGCGGAGATGGAGAAGAACCTGTGGGAGACCATCAAGAAGCTGGCCCCGCTGGCGCCGAACTTCGTGTCGGTGACCTACGGCGCTGGCGGCTCCACGCGCGAGCGCACCCACGCCACCATCGCCCGGATCCTTGGCGAGACCGCGTTGCGGCCGGCTGCGCATCTCACCTGCGTCGGCGCCTCCAAAGGCGAGATCGACGAGATCGTCGACCGCTATCATGAGATCGGGGTCCGGCACATCGTGGCGCTCCGCGGCGACCCCGCCGCCGGCATCGGCACGCCCTTCATCGCCCATCCCGACGGCTACCAGACCTCGCCCGCGCTTGTCGAAGGCATCCGGAAGCGCCATCCCGACATCGAGGTGTCTGTCTCGGCCTATCCCGAAAAGCATCCCGAGGCCCGCGATTTCGACGCCGACATCGACACGCTGAAGGCCAAGGTCGATGCCGGCGCCGCGCGCGCGATCACCCAGGTCTTCTTCGATAATGACCTCTATTTCCGATATCTCGATCGCGTGCGCGCGCGCGGCATCGAGATCCCGATCGTGCCGGGCATCATGCCCATGCACAATTTCAAGCTGGCCCGCAATTTCGTCACCCGCGCCGGCACCAGCGTGCCGGACTGGCTGGCGCAGAAATTCGACGGTCTCGACGACGATGTCGACACCCGCAAGCTGGTGGCCGCAACGGTTGCCGCCGGCCAGGTGCAGAAGCTCAACAAGCATGGCGTCGACACCTTCCATTTCTACACCATGAACCGCGCTGATCTCGTGTTTGCCATCAGCCATCTGCTTGGCATTCGCCCCAAACAAGCGCGTGAGGCTGCCTGATGTCTGTTCCGGTTTCTTCCAAGCGCGTTGCCCTGCAAAACGAAGCGAGAAAGCGCATCCTGGTGCTCGATGGCGCCATGGGCACCATGATCCAGGCCCTGCAGTTCGACGAGGCCGCCTTCCGTGGCGCGCGCTTTGCGAATTTCCATCGCGACCTTCGCGGCAACAATGATCTCTTGATCCTCACCCAGCCCAAGGCGATCGAGGACATCCACGCCGCTTACCTGCGCGCCGGCGCCGACATCGTCGCCACCAACACCTTCTCCTCGACCTCGATCGCGCAGGCCGACTATGACCTCGCCGACATCGTCTATGAGATGAACCGCGATGGCGCGCGGCTGGCGCGCGCGGCAGCCGAGCGCGTGCAGGCCGAGGACGGCAAGCCGCGCTTCGTGGCCGGCGCCGTCGGACCCACCAACCGCACCGCCTCGATCTCGCCCGACGTTGCCAATCCCGGTTATCGCGCGGTGAGCTTCGACGATCTGCGCGAGTCCTATGGCGAGCAGGTCAGGGGCCTGCTCGACGGCGGCGTCGACCTGCTGCTGGTCGAGACCATCTTCGACACGCTGAACGCCAAGGCTGCGCTCTATGCCATCGCCGAGATCTGCGAAGCGCACGGCATCGACGTGCCCGTGATGGTGTCGGGCACCATCACCGACAAGTCCGGCCGCCTGCTTTCGGGACAACTGCCGGAAGCGTTCTGGAACTCGGTGCGCCATGCCAGGCCCATCACCATCGGCTTCAACTGCGCGCTCGGTGCGGAAGATCTGCGTGCCCATATCGCCGATATCAGCCGCATCGCGGACACGCTGGTCTGCGCCTATCCCAATGCCGGCCTGCCCAACGAGTTCGGCCAGTATGACGAGACGCCGGAGTACATGGCGCGCCTGATCGGCGAGTTCGCGCGCGATGGCCTCGTCAACATCGTCGGCGGCTGCTGCGGAACCACGCCGGATCATATCGCCGCGATTGCCGCCGCGGTTAAGCCGCACAAGCCGCGCCTCGTGCCAGAAATCGCGCCGCGGCTGCGGCTCTCGGGCCTCGAGCCGTTCGAGCTCACGCCCGCGATTCCCTTTGTCAATGTCGGCGAGCGCACAAATGTCACCGGCTCTGCGCGTTTCCGCAAGCTGATTACCGCCGGCGACTACACCGCGGCCCTTCAGGTGGCGCGGGACCAGGTTGCGAACGGCGCCCAGGTGATCGACGTCAACATGGACGAGGGCCTGCTCGACTCGGAAGCCGCGATGCGGACCTTCCTCAACCTCGTCGCCGCCGAGCCCGACATCGCCTGCGTGCCTGTGATGGTCGATTCCTCGAAATTCACCGTGATCGAGGCCGGCCTGAAATGCGTGCAGGGCAAGCCGATCGTGAACTCCATCTCCATGAAGGAGGGCGAGGAGAAGTTCATCCACGAGGCCAACATCGCGCGGCGGCATGGCGCGGCAGTGGTCGTGATGGCCTTTGACGAGAAGGGCCAGGCCGACACCTTTGCGCGCAAGACCGAGATCTGCAAGCGCGCCTATGACATCCTCGTGCAGCGCGTGGGCTTCCCGCCGGAAGACATCATCTTCGATCCGAATATTTTCGCTATCGCCACCGGGATCGAGGAGCACAACAATTACGGCGTCGATTTCATCGAGGCGACGCGCTGGATCCGCCAGAACCTGCCGGGCGCGCATGTCTCGGGCGGCGTGTCGAATCTCTCGTTCTCGTTCCGCGGCAATGAGCCGGTGCGCGAGGCCATGCATTCGGTGTTCCTGTATCACGCCATCAAGGCCGGCATGGACATGGGCATCGTCAATGCCGGGCAGATGATCGTCTATGACGACATCGATCCCGAGCTGCGTCAGGTGTGCGAAGATGTAGTCCTCAACCGCGATCCAGGTGCAGCTGAACGCTTGCTGGCACTGGCGGAAAAATTCCGCGGCAAGCAGACACAGGCCAAGGAGGCCGATCTCGCCTGGCGCGAATGGCCGGTCGGCAAGCGGCTCAGCCACGCGCTGGTGCATGGCATCACCGAGTTCATCGAGCAAGACACCGAGGAGGCGCGTGCTGCCTCGCAGCGTCCGCTTGACGTGATCGAGGGCCCGCTGATGGCCGGCATGAACGTGGTCGGCGATCTTTTCGGCGACGGCAAGATGTTCCTGCCGCAGGTGGTGAAGTCCGCGCGCGTGATGAAGCAGGCGGTGGCCTATCTGATGCCGTTCATGGAGGCGGAGAAGGCGAACAACAAAAGCGGCGCCGGCGAGCGCTCGTCGGCCGGCAAGATCGTGATGGCGACGGTGAAGGGCGATGTCCACGACATCGGCAAGAACATCGTCGGCATCGTGCTCCAGTGCAACAATTTCGAGGTGATCGACCTCGGCGTGATGGTGCCGGCGGCCAAGATCGTCGAGACCGTCAAGGCCGAGAAGGCCGACATCGTCGGGCTGTCCGGCCTGATCACGCCGTCCCTTGACGAAATGGCGTTCTTCGCCTCCGAGCTGCAGCGCGAGGGCCTGAAGGTGCCGCTTTTGATCGGCGGCGCCACCACCAGCCGCGTGCACACGGCCGTGAAGATCGACCCGAACTACCACGCGGGTCCGGTGGTGCATGTCAATGACGCGAGCCGCGCGGTGGGCGTGGCATCCTCGCTGTTGTCCGACAAGCGCGAGGCCTATGCGGCGGAGATCCGCGCCGAATACGCCAAGATTTCCGCAGCGCATTTTCGCGCGCAGGCCGACAAGAAGCGGCTGCGGCTGGCGGACGCCCGCGCCAATGCGGTGAAGATCGATTTCGCGGCGAGGCCGCCGAAGAAGCCGACCTTCCTCGGCACGCGGACTTTCACCGACTACGATCTCGCCGAGCTGGTGCCCTATATCGACTGGACACCATTCTTCCAGACCTGGGAGCTCGCCGGCCGCTTCCCGGCCATTCTCGACGACGCAAAAGTCGGCGAAGCCGCCCGCTCGCTCTATGACGATGCGCGCAAGATGCTCGGCCAGATCGTCAAGGAGAAATGGTTCACCGCGCGCGCAGTGGTCGGCTTCTGGCCGGCCAATGCCGAAGGTGACGATATCGCCGTCTACGCCGACGAGGCGCGGACAACGAAGATCGCGACGCTGCACACGCTGCGCCAGCAGCTGGAGAAGCGCGAGGGCCGCTTCAACGCGGCGCTGTCCGACTTCATCGCACCGCGCGGGATCGTGCCCGATTATATCGGCGGCTTCGTGGTCACCGCCGGGATCGGCGAGGACGCGATCGCCGACCGTTTCAAGCATGCCAATGACGACTACTCCTCGATCCTGTGCAAGGCGCTGGCCGATCGGCTGGCCGAAGCCTTTGCCGAGCGCATGCATGCGCGCGTGCGCCGCGAGTTCTGGGCCTATGCGCCGGACGAGGCGCTGTCGACCGAGGAGCTGATCCTGGAGAAGTACCAGGGCATCCGCCCCGCGCCCGGCTATCCCGCGCAGCCCGATCACACCGAGAAGAAGACACTGTTCGCGCTGCTCGATGCCGAGGCGAACTCGGGCGTGACGCTGACCGAGAGCTATGCGATGTGGCCGGGCTCGTCGGTGTCGGGGCTCTATTTCGCCCATCCCGAGAGCTATTATTTCGGTGTCGGCAAGATCGAGCGCGACCAGGTCGAGGACTACGCCGCACGCAAGGGCATGGAGGTCGCGGAAATCGAGCGCTGGCTCGCGCCGATCCTGAACTACATCCCCACCCAAGACCGCTCCGCAACCGACCGCGCCGTGCAGCAGGCGATGCCGACCACAGCGCCGGCAGCGACGCCCGCCAACGATATCGCCTCGCACCCGCCCGGCTGCACCTGCGCCGTGCACCTCGCCTGGCGCAAGAAGGCGGCGCGGGGTTAGCTGCACGCCCGCCTCCACATTGTCGTCTCGGCGAAAGCCGGGACCCATGCCGCGTTGTGCTCTCGGCTGAGACTCGGTTTCAGTAACGCCGTCCTTCGCGACAAATGCTGCCTGGGGTTATGGGTCCCGGCTTTCGCCGGGACGACGGGGAGACATACGTCGTCATTCTCGCGACGGAATTCGCCCGAGCTTTGCATGATGCCCGCCCTCTCAAGATACAGAGGGCGCAGGGAAGGCCGGGTGACCGCTGCACCCGGGGCCCTCGCGCCGAAAACAGTGCGCGAAGGGCGCGTGACCACAGGTACAGCCGACATCACGCCGGCCTTCCCTGCGCAGTGGTTTACGGCTTATAGCGCGCTCTCCTCGGTGAACCTTGCCGATTGCCACCGTCCGCCGCGATGCGCTAGCGCATCGTCGGCATTAGCGCCAGCCTTTGGGGCGCCAGGACCACGCGATTTCGCCGTCCGCTTCCATGCCGCTCGTCAACAGGCACATCCGCGTCCACCGCAATCCCGCCTCACGTTCGTGACGATCGCGAAACGTCCCTCTGCAAGCGAGGCGGGGTGCGGAAAAGGTGGCGGTGATTTGCCCGACGGCGCAAGCGAAGCCACTGCGGCAGATTAACGCGACGGGCAGTCACAAAGCACATCACATTGATGCGCGGCACGGTGCCAGCACGATGTGCGAATGGCTGATCCGCTTCGCCGAACAGGTAAGGCGTCTTTGCGGCCACGCATTCAGCTTATTCGAGTCGCGACGGCGCAACGTGCAGTTCTGTAGACGATCTGACTCCAAGATTGGGCGTCATCTCACGATGTTTGCTACCGCGGCGAAGCGTCATCATTGAGCGGCCGTGTCGTTGCACGCGCCGCGCTCTCTAACGCGAATTAGTTCTGTGAAACAAATATGAACATCATGCGACAAGGAAAATAACTGCGGCTCTTGATGCAGAGCAACATGGTCCCGCTGCCATCAACGTAGAGGTGGCGGCGTTCTCTTGGCGTCCCGTTCGATGGGATCGCTACAACAAGGAGTCAGGGCAATGAAATCAATTTCGCGAACCCTAACCGCTGTTTCAATGACAGCGCTGGCCGCAGTCATCTCTGTCGTCGCCACAATGCCGAAGGCGAGTGCGGAAGATTGGTGCCGCAAGAACGAACATGAGCTTATGAGCTGCGGATTTCAAAGCAAGGAGCAATGCGACGCCATGAAGTCAGGTCGCACAGGAATCTGTGAGCTTAATCCATTTCCGGGCAAAGCAGCGGCGCATCGGTCGATCGTGGTGTATTCTGCCGCCGAATACGCTGCTTGCCAGTCGATGAAGATTGATTGTGTCGGTGGCGGCAGTCAGGCCTTGGCATACCTCCCCACACGCTCGAAGCGCACAGCGCACAGGACGCATTGACACAGGCGGGCGCTCGAAGAGACCACCGGCCAGATACGCAGCGATAGCAGCGTTGACTGGTTAGCAGAGCTCGATGCAACGCTGATCGGCTCCAGAGAGACAGCCCGGCACGTTTCCCGTAAACCTACCGGGCCGTCGGTTCGAGCATCCGACGAAGATGCGAGAATGACGTTGCGACGCGCGCTATGGGGCGTTCGCCGGCACGACAGCAAGTCACCGCTTCGGCGGAGATAACGGCTGCACGATATCCTTGAACACCGGCAGCGCCTCGCACATCGCGGAATGTGCTGATAGCGCCGGATAGGCTTCGCGCGTGAACAGGTGTGAATGCGCTTCCACCGTGAAGCGCAGCACGCAGGCCACCGCGATGTCCGAATGGCCGATGCGTTCGCCGAACAGATAAGGCGTCGTTGCCGCCACGCGTGCCTGCTCCAGCGCGTCGAGCGCGCCCTTGATCTGCGCCTCGCAGCGATCGACCCACAGCGCGAGCTTCTCCTTGCGCAGCGCGCTTTCGTAGACCAGGCTCACCGACTTGTCGCCAAGCCCGGTTGCGAGCGCAATCATGCGCAAGTGCTGACGCCGCTCGATGCCGCGGGCTGCGAGCATCGCCTTCTCCGGCCCGGCCAGCTCATCGAGATAATCGATGATGGCGGTGGAATCGATCAGCGTCTCGCCGTCATCCAGCACCAGCGTCGGTACCCGCCGGAGCGGATTGTAGGGCGCGATCTTCTCGGCATCGCCAAACGTCGACCATGGCTTGTGGTCGAACTTGAGCCCATAGAGCCGCATCGCGATCGCAACCCGGCGGACGAAGGGGGAGTCGTATTGGCCGATCAGGAACATGCTGATTCACGCTTTCTGTTGCTGGCCTCACGGCAGTCACCGGGCCCGCCAGGCGAGCCGCGGCGGCAAAACTCTACCGGCTCCACAGGCAATTGTCCTCAGTCATCACGTGATGACGGAATCGTAACTGGCGCACGAGCGCGAATCACCCGCTGGATGGCAGCTGGCCCTTTGGGAAGCGAATCCATGTCGCGCCATCACGTCACCCTGCCGCCGATCGTCTATACGCCCGAGCCGCCCAAGCCGAAGGAGACCAAGCGTCGCCGCCGCGTCGGTTATGCGCAAGGCGCGAGCGCCGCGGACGAGGCGGAGGAAACAGACGAGACTGGAGTTGCCGCGCGGGTCTACAACGCCGCCCAGCCGCAGCATTCACGGCCGGTCGAAGCCGTCGAGCGGCGCAATTCTTCCACCACCGGCAAGCTCAGCGAGGATACGCTGAAGGCGCTGCTCGCGGTGCAGGAGGAGAGCGGGCAAGGCGCAGACTGATCCGAGGCGGCAGGCCAACGCGCTTGCTCTCTCAACGCGTCATGGCCGGGCTTGTCCCGGCCATGCACGTCGGGCCACGCAGGCGGAAAGACGTGGATGCCCGGGCCTTCGCCCCGCCGAAGCGGCTTCGGCCGCGCAGGCGGGACAAGCCCGGGCATGACGGCAGTGTGTGCGGCGACGCCGACGAACTGCAGGCGCGGACAAGGAGCCCTACCCCTGCCCTTCATCGCTCGCCAGCACGCCTTTCACCGCCCGCGCCCAGCCCTTCAGTTTCCGCTCCCTCGTCGCCTGGCTCATGTTGGGCTTGAAGCGGTGTTCGAGGCGCCAATTGTCAGCGAATTTGGCGGGCTCGGGATAGACGCCGGCGCAGAGGCCGGCGAGATAGGCGGCGCCCAACGCAGTTGTTTCCTGGATCATGGGGCGATCGACGGGGGCGTTCAACAAATCGGCGAGGCGCTGCATGGTCCAGTCCGAAGCGGTCATGCCGCCGTCGACGCGCAGCACGATGTTCTCGGCTTTCGCCTCCGGCCAGTCGGCGCGCATCGCTTGCCAGAGATCGTAGGTCTGGTAGCAGACGCTCTCCAGCGTCGCATGCGCAAGCTCGGCCGGGCCGGTGTTGCGCGTCAAGCCGAACAGCGCGCCGCGCGCATTCGGCCGCCAATAGGGCGCGCCCATGCCGACAAAGGCCGGCACCAGATAGACGCTCTGGGTGGAATCGGATTTGTCCGCGAGCGGGCCGGTCTCGGCGGCCTGCTTGATGATGCCGAGCCCGTCGCGCAGCCATTGCACCGCGGACCCTGCGACAAAGATCGAGCCTTCGAGCGCGTAGGTGCGCTTGCCCCCGAGCTGGTAAGCGATGGTGGTGAGCAGCTTGTTCTTCGAGGCGACCGGCGTCGTTCCGGTGTTGAGCAGCGCGAAGCAGCCGGTGCCATAGGTCGACTTCATCATGCCCGGCGTGAAGCAGGCCTGGCCGATGGTCGCGGCCTGCTGGTCGCCGGCAATGCCTGAAATCGCGATCGCACTGCCAAGCAGATCCGGCACGGTCTCGCCGAAGCGCGCCGAGGAATCCTTGACCTCGGGCAGCATCGAGCGCGGCACGCGCAGGATCTTCAGGAGTTCGTCGTCCCACACGCCGGTGTGGATATTGAACAGAAGCGTGCGCGAGGCATTGGTGGCGTCGGTCGCGTGCACCTTGCCGCCGGTGAGCCGCCACAGCAGGTAGCAATCGACCGTGCCGAACAACAGCTCGCCGCGCTCGGCGCGCTGGCGCGCACCCGGCACCTGGTCGAGGATCCACGCGACCTTGGTGCCGGAGAAATAGGGATCGATGATCAGGCCGGTCTTCTGCGACACCAGCGGCTCATGCCCCTCCGCTTTCAATTGCGCGCAGATGTCGGCGGTGCGGCGGTCCTGCCAGACGATGGCGCGGTGCACGGCCTGGCCGGTCGCGCGATCCCACACCACGGTGGTCTCGCGCTGGTTGGTGATGCCGATCGCGGCGATGTCACGCGCCTTCAGGCCCGCCTTCTCCAGCGCGTCGCGGCAGGTCATGACGGTCGTGGTCCAGATGTCCTCCGGCTCGTGCTCGACCCAGCCGGAGGCCGGGAAATGCTGCGGAAACTCCTGCTGCGCCACCGCCGCAATGGAGATGTCGCTGCGAAACACGATGGCGCGCGAGGATGTGGTGCCCTGATCGATGGCCAGCACGAAAGACATGGTGGTTACCTTGGCGTTGTCCCGTTCCGGGAGGCTTGTTGTGTCGGGGCGCAAGGAAAGGGGATTGGGCGCGGAAGGTCAATATGTTCCCGCAAGCTCCGCCGTCGTCCCGGCGAAGGCCGGGACCCATAACCCCAGGGAAGAAGTTATGCGAAGTACAGCGTAACTGGCACCGCAAGTCCCGGAAAAGACAACGCGGTATGGGTCCCGGCCTTCGCCGGGACGACATTGTGGATGATCTACGGCAAAGCGCTACACCGCGGCCGTCGTCACGCCGCCATCGACCACAATCGTCTGCCCGGTCATGAAGGTCGAGGCATCGGAGGCGAGATAGGCGACTGCACCTGCGATCTCATTGGGCTCACCGATGCGTCGCAGCGGCGTGGTGGCGCAGCGATGCTTGAGCCGCTCCTCGTCTTCCCAGAGCGCGCGGGCGAAGTCGGTTTTGACGAGGCCCGGCGCGACGCAGTTGACGCGCACGCCCTTCGGACCCCACTCGCCGGCAAGGCTGCGGCACAGCGCGAAATCGGCGGCCTTGGAGATGCCGTAGGCGCCGATCACCGTCGAGCCGCGCAATCCGCCGATGGAGGAGATGATGACGACCGAGCCCTTGCCGCGCGCGGCCATCTGCGGGATGACTTGCGCGCAGAGCCAGACATTGCTCTTGACGTTGGAGCTCATGATCTTGTCGAAGGCTTCGTCGGTGATGTCGAGCAGCGGGCCATAATAGGGGTTCACGGCGGCATTGCAGACGAGGATGTCGACCTTGCCGTAATGGCTGGTGGCGCCGGCGATCAGCGCCTCGACCTCGTTGCGGCGGGAGATGTTGCAGGGGATGACATGCGCATCGCCGCCGGCCTTGCGGATGCCCTCCGCAACCGCCTCGCAGGCATCCGCCTTGCGGCTGGAGATCACGACCTTGGCCCCTAGCTGTGTCAGCAATTCAGCCGACGCGCGGCCGATGCCGCGGCTCGAGCCGGTGACGACGGCAACCTGGCCGGTGAGATCGAACGGGGTGTTCTTCATGTTTGTTTCCTCCTCCGCGTCATTGCGAGGAGCGAAGCGACGCGGCAATCCAGAGTCGTCGCGTTGCCCTGGATTGCTTCGTCGCTACGCTCCTTGCAATGACGATCATCATTCTTCCGTCATTCCGGGCACGTGCTGAAAGCGCGTGAACCCGGAATCCAGAGATTGTGGGCTTAAGAGATTCCGGGTTCTCGCTTCGCGAGCCCCGGAATGACGGAAGTGGCTACACCAGCCCGCCGCTCTCGCTGACCCGGCGCAGGTGATACTCGCTGTCGCCGAACGTGTTCTCGATCATGGTCAGCCGCTTGAAGTAATGGCCGATCTTGGCCTCCATGGTCATGCCGATGCCGCCATGGAGCTGGATCGACTGCTGGCCGATATACTTGCCGGACTTGCCGATCTGCACCTTGGCCGCGGCGACCGCGGTTGAGCGCTCCTTGGCATTGTCGAAATCGGCGGCCATGGTCGCGAACATCGACATCGAGCGCGCCTGCTCCAGCGCCACGAACATGTCGGCGGCGCGGTGCTGCAGCGCCTGGAAGCTGCCGATGGCGACACCGAACTGTTTTCGTGTCTTGATGTATTCGACGGTGGTCTTCAGCGATTCATCCATCAGCCCGACGGCTTCGGCGCAAAGCGCAATGCGGGCCTCATCCACCACGCGCTCGATCAGCGGCAGTCCGTTTTCCGGATCGCCGATCGCAGCATCGGCGCCGACCTCGACGCCGGTGAAGGTGATGTCGGCGGCATGCAAGCCGTCCTGGGTCGGATACGCCTTTCTGGTGACGCCTTTCGCGTTGGCAGGGACGAGGAAGACGCCGATGCCGCTCTTGTCGCGCTGGCCGCCTTTGGTGCGCGCGGTCACGATCAGCGTGTCGGCGTTCTCGCCATTGAGGACGACGAACTTCTCGCCGTCGATCACGTAGGCCTCGCCCTTCTTCTTTGCCGACGTGGTGACGTCCGACAGATCATAGCGCGAGTTCTTCTCGAGCTGGGCGAAGGCAAACGTCTTGCTGCCGTCGATGATGCCGGGGATGTGCGCAGCCTTCTGTGCGCCCGAGCCGCCATGGCGCAGGAAGCCGCCGCAGATCACCACCGTCGCCAGATACGGCTCCAGCACCAGCGCCTTGCCGAGCGCCTCCATCACGATCATGGTTTCGACGGCGCCTGCACCGAAGCCACCGTCGGCTTCGGAGAACGGCAAGCCCAGCAGGCCCTGCTCGGCGAGCTTGGACCAGACGCCTTTGCTCCAGCCGCCCTTCTCCTTCATGTATTTCTTGCGCTGCTCGAAATCATAGACGTCGGTCAGAAGCCCGTCGACGCTTTCCTTGAGCAGCCGCTGCTCCTCGGACAAATCGAAATCCATTTTCCTGGTTTCCTTTAACTAACTGGCAGCCCCAGAGCCGGCCCCCTTACCTCGCCCCGCTTGCGGGGAGAGGTCGGATCGCATCGTAGATGCGATCCGGGTGAGGGGGATTCTCCGCACGCTCCTCTGCGTCAGAATGCGCGGATAGAGCCCCTCACCCCGACCCTCTCCCCGCGAAGGGCGGGGAGAGGGAGGAGAGAGACCTAAAGCCCAAGCACCGCCTTGCAGATGATGTTGCGCTGGATCTCGTTGGAGCCGCCGTAGATCGAGACCTTGCGGTTGTTAAAATAGCTCGGCGCGATCTGCGCGGTCCAGTCCATCGCCTCGTTGGAATTATCGGGATGCTCGTCGTAGGGAGCTGCGAACGGCCCGATCACCTCCATCAGGAGCTCGGTGGTGGTCTGCTGGATCTCCGAGCCCTTGATCTTGAGCACCGAGGACGCCGGGTTGGGCTTGCCCTTGCCGTGCTTGCCCTCGTCGGCGACGACGCGCAATTGCGTGAGCTCCAGCGCCTTGAGCTCGATCTCGCAGGCCGCCAGCTTCTCGCGGAACGCGGAATCTTCCAGGATCGGCCGGCCGCCGGATTCCACCTTGGAGGCGAGCTCGCGGATGCGGCGCAGCCGCTCCTTGGAGACGCCGACGCGGGCGATGCCGGTGCGCTCATTGCCGAGCAGGAATTTGGCGTAGTCCCAGCCCTTGTTCTCCTCGCCGATCAGGTTCTCGTAGGGCACCTCGACGTCGTCGAAGAACACCTCGTTGACCTCATGACCGCCGTCGATGGTCTGGATCGGACGCACGGTGACGCCCTTCGACTTCATGCTGAACACGATGAAGGAGATGCCGGTCTGCTTCTTCGCGGATGGATCGGTGCGGCACAGGCAGAAGATCATGTCGGCGTGCTGCGCGAGCGTAGTCCAGGTCTTCTGGCCGTTGATGATCCATTTGTCGCCCTTGCGCTCGGCCTTGGTCTTCAGCGAGGCGAGGTCGGAGCCCGAGCCGGGCTCGGAGAAGCCCTGGCACCACCAGTCATCGACATTGGCAATGCGCGGCAGGTATTTCTTTTTCTGCTCCTCATTGCCGAAGGTGTAGATGACCGGGCCGACCATGCTGACGCCGAAGGCGAGCGGCTGCGGCGCCGGATAGCTCTGCAGCTCCTCATTGAAGATGTAGTGCTGCACCGAGGTCCAGCCCGTGCCGCCATATTCCTTCGGCCAATGCGAGACGCCCCAGCCTTTCTTGTTCAGGATGCGCCACCAGGTGACCATCTCGTCCTTGGACAAATGCCGGCCCTCGACTAGCTTGCGCCGTGTCTCCGGCGGAACATTGTCGCGGAAGAACTGCCGGACTTCCTCGCGGAACGCCTGTTCTTCCTTGGTGAAAGCGAGATCCATTGGATGCTCCTTTTAAGCGTGTATCTATCCTTCGTCGGGACGACGGAATCTGCTGCAGCACCTCGACGACGACGGTTACTGCAGCACCTCGAACAGGCCGGCTGCGCCCATGCCGCCGCCGACGCACATCGTCACCACCGCATACTTCGCCTTGCGGCGGCGGCCTTCGATCAAGGCGTGACCGGTCAGGCGCGCGCCCGACATGCCGTAGGGATGGCCGACCGCAATCGCGCCGCCATCAACATTGATCTTCTCGGGATCGATGCCGAGCCTGTCGCGGCAATACAGCACCTGCACCGCAAAGGCTTCGTTGAGCTCCCAGAGGCCGATGTCGTCGACGGTCAGGCCATGGCGCTTCAAGAGCCGCGGCACGGCGAAGACCGGGCCGATGCCCATCTCGTCCGGCTCGCAGCCATGCGCGACAAAGCCGCGGAAGATGCCGAGCGGCTTGAGCCCACGCTTGGCCGCTTCCTTGTCGCTCATGATCACGCTGGCCGATGCACCGTCCGAGAGCTGGCTGGCGTTGCCCGCGGTGATGCAGAAACCTTCGCCGCGCACCGGCTTCAACCCGGCAAGACCTTCGGCCGTGGTGTCGGGGCGCGGGCCTTCATCCTGCGACAGCGTCACTTCCTTGAAGGAGACTGCGCCGGTCGCCTTGTCGGTCACCGCCATCTTGGTGGTGATCGGCGCGAGCTCGTCCTTGAACTTGCCGCCCTGCTGGGCTGCGGCGACGCGGCGCTGGCTCTCCAGCGAATATTCGTCCTGCCGCTCGCGCGAGATGTTGTAGCGCTTGGCCACGACTTCGGCGGTGTCGATCATGGGCATGTAGACCTCGCCCTTGATCTCGAGCAGCGCCGGATCCTGCGCATGGAAGCTGTTCATCTTGTCGTTCTGCACCAGCGAGATCGATTCACCGCCGCCGCCGACCGCGATCTCGACGCCGTCGAAGATCACCGAGCGCGCCGCGAGCGCGATGGCCTGCAGGCCCGAGGCACACTGCCGGTCGATGGTGGTGCCGCCGACCGTCACCGGAAGACCGGCGCGGAGCAGCGCCTTGCGCGCGATATTGCCGCCGGTCGAACCCTGCTGCAGGGCCGCGCCCATCACCACGTCCTCGACCTCCTTGGGGTCGATGTTGGCGCGCTTCACCGCCTCGCCAATGGCGTGGCCGAGCAGGGTCGCGCCCTCGGTGGCGTTGAGGGCGCCGCGATAGGCCTTGCCGATCGGGGTGCGGGCGGTGGAAACGATGACGGCATCGGTCATGAACGACCTCCTGTTGCGAGTTGCTGTTTTGGTTGCGTTGGGTGTGAACTGGTCTGCTGGCGCAATTCGTGGCGCGAGAGCTTTCCGACCGGCGTGCGCGGCAGCTCGGCGACGAACTCCACCGCCGCCGGCAATTCATGCTTGCCGAGCTTGCCGGTGAGAAACGTGCGCAGCTCGTCGATCGAGAACGGTTTTGCACCTTCGCGCAGCTTGATATAGGCCTTGGCCGCCTCGCCGCGGTAATCATCGGGAATGCCGATCACGATCACCTCATGCACGGATGGATGCGTGTAGATCGCCTGCTCGATCATCTGCGGATAGACATTGAAGCCGCCGGAGATGATCATGTCCTTCTTCCGGTCGACCAGGAAGAAATAGCCGTCCGCATCCATATAGCCGATGTCGCCGGTGAGGAAGCGGTCGCCGACAAAGGACTCCGCGCTCTCCTTGGGCTTGTTCCAATAACCCTTGGTGACGTTCGGCCCCTTGATGCGGATCTCGCCGACCTCGCCAATCGGCAGCACGCGCGTCGGATCATCGAGCGCGACCACGTCGAGCTCGATACCGGGCAGCATCATGCCGATCGAGCCCGGCTTGTCCGGACCGTTGTCGCAATGGGCTGTGCCCGGCGAGCAGGTCTCGGTCATGCCCCACCCGCTGCGGAGCTTCATGCCGACCCGCGCCTGCAGGATCTTTGCAACCTCGACCGGCAGCGGCGCACCACCGGAGCCCGCGACATTGAGCGAGGAGAAATCGCGCTTGTCGAGATCGGGCAGTGCAGCGATTGCGATCCACATCGTGGGCACGCCGGGAAAGACGGTGGCGCGCTTGACCTCGATGTCGCGCATCACGGCCTCCGCATCAAAGCGCTGATGCAGCGAGATCAGGTTGCCGCGCCGGATCGAGGATAGCAGTACAACAGTCAGCGCATAGATGTGAAACAGCGGCAGCACGCAGATCACGCGCTCGATCACATCGCCGCGCTTGGCGCGCGCCGGCCGGCCCCAGACGTCGTAGATCGACACCGCGGATGTGAGATTGCCGTGGGTGAGCATGGCGCCCTTCGGCAGGCCGGTGGTGCCACCGGTATATTGCAGCAACGCGACATCGTCGGGCGACAACGCGGGCCAGGCCGCAGGCGGCGTCGCGCCATCGATGAATTGCTTGAAGGTGATGACGGCGGGATTGTCCGGCAGCGGGGTCTGCTTGGTGCCGATGGCGCCCCAATGATCGTCCTCGCAGACGATCAGCCGGTCGATCAGGCCCTTCTCCAGAAACTTCAGCGCGGCCGGCAATAGCGCGGCGAGATTGCTGGTGACCAGCACGCGACTGCCGGAGTCCGTGAGCTTGTGCGACAGCGCGATCTCGCCATCCAGCGGCGACAGATGCGCGACGCGTGCGCCCGCTTTCAGCGCGCCGAAGAAATTGACGGGATGATCGGGCGTGTTGCCAAGAAAGAGCGCGACGGACGTCCCCTTGCCGTAGCCCGCACGCAGGAAAGCTGAGGCGGCGACTTCGACCATCGCCTCCAGCTCGGCATAAGCGATCGGCCGCTCGCGGAATTCGATCACCGTCCGCGGGCCGTAATTCTCCGCGGCCTCCGCCAACAGGCCGGGCACGGTGCCCTGGGCGATCTCATCGTCCCAATGCACGCCGTCGGGATAATACTGCTCGCCGGGATGGGTCATCAACGTTTCGCACTCCGCGGCGCGGCCGCGATTTCTTGTAAGGCGGGCACAGCTGGATGGGCTCCCTTCCCCCTTGCGGGGAAGGGTTGGGGAAGGGGGTACCACAAGCACCGAACCCGGGGCTTACCCCCCTCCCTGGCCCTCCCCCGCATCCGCCTTCGCCAGAAGGCGGGCTTCGGCGGACAAGAGGGGGGAGGGAATGGAGAGAGCGTGCCGCGAATCACGGAGAGATCGCGACGACCAAACATCACGCAGCCTTCGACGCAGCTGCCAATGACGCAAAGCCCTTGCCCTCAGCGGCCAGCCGCTTCAGCAGCGGCGCCGGCTCGAGCGAGGGATCGTTCGTCTCCTTGGCGTAGAACGCCAACCGGTCCGCGATGTGCTTCAATCCCACCTGGTCCGCCCAGAACATCGGGCCGCCGCGATAGATCGGCCAGCCGTAGCCATAGAGCCAGACCACGTCGATGTCGGAGGGACGCGCGGCGATGCCCTCCTCGAGGATCTTCGCGCCCTCGTTGATCATCGGGTACATCATGCGCTCGAGGATCTCCTCGTCGCTCACGGCGCGGCGCTTGCGCCCGAGGCGCGTCAAGGTCTCGTCGATCAGCTTTTCGACATCGGGATCGGGCAGCGGCGAGCGGGATCCGCCTTCGTATTTGTAATAGCCCTTGCCGGTCTTCTGGCCGAAGCGGCCGGCTTCGCACAGCGCGTCCGCGATCTCGCTCTTGATGCCGCGGTCCTTGCGCGAGCGCCAGCCGATGTCGAGACCGGCGAGATCGCCCATCGCGAACGGGCCCATCGGCATCCCGAACTTGGTCACGACCGCGTCGACCTGCTGCGGCAGCGCGCCTTCGAACAGGAGCTTCTCGGCCTGCTTGCCGCGCTGCGCCAGCATCCGGTTGCCGACAAAGCCGTCGCAGACGCCGACCACGGCCGGGACCTTGGCGATCTTGCGCGCAATCGAGACAGCGGTGACCAGCGCGTCGGGCGCAGTCTTCTCCGCGCGCACGATCTCGCACAGCTTCATGACATTGGCCGGCGAGAAGAAGTGCATGCCAAGCACGTCTTGCGGACGTTTTGTCACTTTCGCGATCTCGTCGATGTTGAGGTAGGACGTGTTGGAGGCGAGCACCGCGCCGGGCTTGGCATATTCGTCCAGCTTGCCGAACACCTCCTTCTTCACCGCCATGGTCTCGAACACCGCTTCGATGATCAGGTCGGCGTCCTTGACGTTCTCCAGGCCGACCTTGCCGTCGATCAGCGCCATGCGCTTGGCGGGGGCATCCGCCGGGATGCCGCCGCGCGCCGCGGTCGCCTCCCAGTTCTTCTGCATGATCCCCATGCCGCGCTTGAGCTGCTCCTCGGCGGTCTCGATCAGGGTGACGGGGATACCGGCATTGGCGAAGGACATTGCGATGCCGCCACCCATGGTGCCGGCGCCGATGATGGCGACACGCCCGACATTGCGGCCCTTGGTGCCGTCGGGCACGCCCGCGATCTTGGCGGCCTCGCGCTCGGCGAAGAAGGCATAACGCTGCGCCTTGGACTGGTCACTGGCCACGAGCTTCAGGAAACCCTCGCGCTCCTTCTTAAGACCTTCGTCGAACGGCAGGTCGATGGCATAGCCCACGGCGTCGGCGGCCGCGAACGGCGCTTCCAGACCGCGCGCCTTCTTGGTTATGGCCGCGACCGCGTTGGTGAAGATCGAGCGGTCGGCCTTGGCCGCCGCGAGCTTGGAATCATCATCGCGCAGCCTGCGCGAGGGGCGCTTCTCCGCCAGCACCTTGCGCACAAAGCTCTCGCCGCCGGCGGCCGGCCCCTCGATGACCTCCTCGATCAGGCCGTTCTTCAGCGCTTCGCTGGCTCCGATCGGATCGCCGCCGACGATCATCTTCACGGCAAGTTCAGGGCCCACCGCACGCGGCAGGCGCTGCGTGCCGCCGGCGCCGGGCAAGAGGCCGAGCTTCACCTCGGGCAGGCCGAGCTTGGCATCCTTGGTGGCGACGCGGAAGTGGCAGGCGAGCGCGACCTCGAGGCCGCCGCCGAGCGCGGTGCCATGGATCGCGGCAACGACCGGCTTGGGCGAATTCTCGATTGCCGACAGCACGTCGTTGAGCGCCGGCGGCTTCGGCGGCTTGCCGAACTCGGTGATGTCGGCGCCCGCGATGAAGGTGCGGCCGGCGCAGGTCAGCACGATGCCCTTGACCTCGGGATCAGCCACCGCGGCATTGACGCATTCGAGGATGCCGCCGCGCACCGCCGCGCTCAGTGCATTCACTGGCGGCGAGTTAACCGTGACGATGGCGATGATGTCATGACGTTCGAGCTTGACGACTTCGCTCACGCTACGCTCCTTGGCTTTGTCTTGCGCTTGTGGTTTGCGCTTCTTGGCTTGTCTTGTTGCTGGCCTGCGCCTGGGCGGTTGTTAACCCAGCTTCGGCCAATCTTCAATTTCGCACTGCGGAATTTAATTCCACATCTTGACGTGAGGGTTATTTTGAAGCACGTCGGTTGTCAACGCCTCCACGCAAGTAGCAGCCATCGATGAAGCGTACAGGGAAGAAACCAGCGACCGATCGCAATTTCGTCGTCGCGCTCTCCCGTGGGCTCGAAGTCTTGCGCGCATTTCAACCTAATGACGGGCTTCTGGGCAATCAGGAGATCGCCTCGCGCACCAACCTCCCGAAGCCGACCGTCTCCCGGCTCACTTACACCTTGACCAAGCTCGGCTATCTTACGCCGGTCCCGCGCTTTGAAAAGTACAGGCTGGCGCCTGCGGTGATGGCGCTCGGCTATGCTGCGCTGGCGAATTTGGGGGTCGGACGCCTGTCCGAGCCGTTCCGCCAGGACCTGATGCGGCAGACCGGCGGCGCCTGTGCAGTCGGCGGCCGCGACCGCCACAGCATGATCTATTTCGGCCAGGCGCGCAGCGAACTGACGGTTGGCGTTCAACTTGACGTCGGCTCGCGCATCCCGATCGCAACCACAGCGATGGGCCGTGCCTATATCTGGGCACTGCCGGACGACGAGCGCGCCAATTTGTTGCGCGAGCTGCGCGAGCATTACGGCAGCCGCTGGCCCAAATTGCGCGACGGTATCGAGCGCGCGGGCGAAACGATCGCCAAACATGGCTTTGCGATGTCCGCCGGCGAGTGGCAGGACGACGTCCATGCGGTCGGTGTTGCACTAAAGTTAAATGACGGAACGGGCCCTTATGCGTTTAACTGTGGTGCGCCGGCATTCCGCTTCACGGAAGAACGCCTGCTCAACGATATTGGACCGCGCCTTGTCGCAATGGTAAGGAACATTGAACAAGCCTTGGGCGGCATCGCACCGCAACCGACACAATCAAAAAAACAACAAAGCAAGAACGGAAAACCAGGAGGGAGAATTGCACGTGTGGCCGAGGGGATCAGGTAGGCTCAACCGCAGGCAGGCTTTGGCATTGTCGTCCGCCCGTCCCGTCCGTCGCTGGCACACGGGCGAGACACGATGACGCAGCCGCAACTCGCGCAGGGACGGGATCCCCTGCTCGCCGTCCGCGACGTCAGCGTCGTGTTCGGCGGCATCGTCGCGCTCAACGGCGTTTCCTTTGACATGCACAAGGGGCAGGTGCTCGGCCTGATCGGGCCCAACGGCGCTGGCAAGACCACGCTGTTCAACTGCCTCTCCCGGCTCTATCAGCCGTCGTCAGGCGATATCCTGATGGAGGGGGTGAGCATCCTCAAGCGCCCGGCGCACAAGATTGCCGAGATCGGCATCGGCCGCACCTTCCAGAACGTCGCGCTGTTCGCCAACCTCTCGGTGATGGACAATGTGCGCGTCGGCGCGCACGCCAAGACCTCGAGCGACATCATCAGCGACTCGCTGCGCCTGGCCTGGGTTCGCCGCAGCGAAGCGGCTGTGAACGAGAAGGTGCATGAGATCCTCGCCTATCTCGATCTCGAGAGCGTCGCGCATACCACGGTGGCCGGCCTGCCGTTCGGCACCCAGAAGCGGGTCGAGCTGGCCCGCGCGCTCGCCGCCGACCCCAAGATCCTGTTGCTCGACGAGCCCGCCGGCGGCCTCAACCATGAAGAGGTCCATGTGCTTGGCGACCTGATCCGCCGCATCCGCGACCAGCGCGACGTCACCGTGCTGCTGGTCGAGCATCACATGGGTCTCGTGATGTCGATCGCCGACCATGTCGTGGCGCTGAATTTCGGCCGCAAGCTGGCGGAAGGCACGCCCGCCCAGGTGCAAGCCGATCCCGATGTCATCAAGGCCTATCTCGGGAGCAAGGAGCAATGACGACGCTTCTGAACGTCAAGGACCTGCGCGCCTATTACGGCCAGGTGCAGGCGCTGCACGGCCTCACCTTCTCGCTCAACGAAGGCAGCCTCACCACGCTGTTAGGCGCCAACGGCGCCGGCAAGACCACCACCTTGCGCGCGATCTGCAACATGGTGCGCTCGACCGGCGCGATCGAGTTCGAGGGCCAGCCGCTCTCGAGCCGCTCGACGGAGAACATCGTGCGGCTCGGCATCGCGCACGTGCCGCAGGGCCGCGGCACCTTCACCACCATGACGGTGGAGGAGAACCTGCAGCTCGGCGCCATCACCCGGCGCGACAAGGCCGGCATCGTCGCCGACATCGAGCGGATGTACGCCTATTTCCCGGTGCTCAAGGCCCGCTACACCCAGCAGGCCGGCACGCTCTCCGGCGGCGAGCAGCAGATGCTCGCGGTGGCGCGCGCGCTAATGCTGCGGCCGCGGCTGATGCTGCTCGACGAGCCGTCGTTCGGGCTCGCGCCGCTGGTGGTGCGCGACCTCTTCAAGATTCTTGGCCAGATCAACCGCGAGGAGAAGGTCTCGATCCTGGTGGTCGAGCAGAACGCGCAGCTCGCGCTGGAGCTCGCCGACCAGGCCTATGTGATCGAAACCGGCCGCATCGTGATGTCAGGGGCGGCCCAGGACATCGCCAACGACGAAAACGTCCGCAAGTCCTATCTGGGCTACTGAAGGAGCGTAGGGCAATGGAGCTATTCACCAACCAAATCCTGGCTGGCATCTCCACCGGTGCGATCTACGCCTGCATGGCGCTCGCGGTGGTCATGATCTACCAGGCCATCGACCATCTCAACTTCGCGCAGGGCGAGATGGCGATGTTCTCGACCTTCATCTCCTGGCAATTGATGCAATGGGGCCTGCCCTATTGGGTCGCCTTCGTGCTCACAATTGCCTTCTCTTTCGTCGCGGGGATCGCGATCGAACGGGTCATGTTCAGGCCGCTTGTCAAGGCGCCAATTCTGACCCAGGTCGCCGGCTTCATCGCGCTGTACTCGATCATCAACTCCTCCGCCGGCCTGATCTGGGACTTCACGATCAAGCAATACCCGACCCCGTTCGGCTCCGCCCCCTTCCTGGGCAGCCAGCTGATCTCGACCCACCAGGCCGGCATGATCGGGGTCACGTTGCTGATGCTGCTCGGGCTCTATTTCTTCTTCCAGTACACGAGGGTGGGACTGGCGATGCGCGCGGCCGCGTCCTTGCCTGAATCGGCACGGCTGGTCGGCATCAACACCAGCTGGATGGTCGCGCTGGGCTGGGGCATGGCGGCCGCAATCGGCGCGGTCGCCGGCATCCTGATCGCACCGGTCGTCTTCCTTGAGCCGAACATGATGCTGGGCGTCCTGATCTACGGCTTTGCCGCCGCTGTGCTCGGGGGACTGACCAGCCCGTTCGGCGCCGTGGTCGGCGGCTTCCTGGTGGGCATCTTCGAGAATCTCGCCGGCACCTACATCCCGGGTGTCGGCAATGAGCTGAAACTGCCGATCGCGCTTGCGCTGATCATTTCCGTCCTCGTCGTCAAACCCGCCGGTCTGTTCGGCCGTGCCATCGTGAAGCGAGTCTGATCATGAGCACTGCTCTCGAGCAAGTCGTCACGGACGCACCGGCCGTCGAGGCGGTTCCCAAGCGCGCAATGACCCTCGGCTCCGGCACCTCGCTTGTGGTGCTTGGGCTGTTGATCCTGGCGCCTCTGGTGGTGAAGAACTTCATCATCTTCCAGCTGACCATGCTGCTGATCTATGGGCTGGCAGTGCTGGCGCTGAACATCCTGACCGGCGGCTCTGGCCAGTTCTCGCTCGGCCAGAGCGCATTCTATGCGGTCGGCGCCTACACCTCCGCGATCCTGATGGAGACGTATAACGTCAACTATGTGCTGACGCTGCCGATCTCGGGCATCCTGTGTTTCGGCTTCGGCTTCCTGTTCGGCCTGCCGGCCTTGCGGCTATCCGGCGTCTACCTCGCGCTCGCGACCTTTGCGCTCGCCACCGCGATGCCGCAGCTGCTCAAGCTGAACTTCCTGGAGCCCTGGACCGGCGGCGTGCAGGGACTGGTGGTCACCAAACCCGACGCGCCGTTTGGCTTGCCGATGTCGCAGGACATGTGGCTGTATTATTTCACCCTGGTGATCACGATCGCGATTTACATCGCCTCGGTGAACCTGCTGCGCTCCCGTTCCGGGCGCGCCTTCATGGCCATTCGCGACAACGAGATCGCGGCCTCGGCGATGGGCGTCGATGTCGCGCTGTACAAGACGCTAGCGTTCGGCGTGTCCGCCGGCATCACCGGCGTCGCCGGCTCGCTCGGTGCCATCGTCGTGCAGTTCGTTGCCCCCGACAGCTACACCATCACGCTCGCGATCCAGCTGTTCCTCGGCATGGTGGTCGGCGGCGTCGGCTGGCTGCCCGGCTCGATCGTGGGCGCGGCCTTCATCATCTTTGTCCCGAACATGGCCGAGAGCGTCTCCAAGGGCCTCTCCGGAGCCGTATTCGGGGTGCTTTTGTTCATCGTCATCTACCTGGTGCCGCACGGCGCGCGGCAGGTCGCGATCTTCTGCCAGCAGACGGTCGCGAAGTACCGGAAACGGTAGAACCAGGATTGAGCATTTGGCGACAGACGAAGGACCACCTCTCCCCGCTGGGGAGAGGTGAACGGAGCTCGCGGGTCAATCCATCAATCAAGGACCATCCACACCAACCAAGGAGACATGATGTTTGCTGAAAGACTGAAGATCGCTGCGCTTGCAATGGCGGCGGTTGTTTTGACCTCCGGCACCGCGCTTGCGCAAAAGAATTACGACACCGGCGCGACCGATACCGAGATCAAGATCGGCAACACCATGCCCTATAGCGGGCCCGCGTCGGCCTACGGCGTGATCGGCAAGACCGAGGAGGCCTATTTCAACAAGATCAATGCCGAGGGCGGCATCAACGGCCGCAAGATCAAGTTCATCTCCTACGATGACGCCTACAGTCCGCCCAAGGCGGTGGAGCAGACGCGCAAGCTCGTCGAAAGCGACGAGGTGCTTCTGATGTTCAACCCGCTCGGCACACCCTCGAACTCGGCGATCCAGAAATATCTCAATTCCAAGAAGATCCCGCAGCTGTTCGTCGCGACCGGCGCCAGCAAGTGGAACGATCCGAAGGATTTTCCGTGGACCATGGGCTGGCAACCCTCGTACCAGAGCGAAGCCCACATCTACGCAAAATACCTGCTCAAGGAGAAGCCCGACACCAAGATCGGCGTGCTCTACCAGAACGACGATTTCGGCAAGGACTATCTCAAGGGGCTGAAGGACGGTCTCGGCGCCAAGGCCTCGCTGATCGCGGCCGAAGAGAGCTATGAGACCTCCGAGCCCTCGATCGACGGCCACATCGTCAAGCTCAAGGCCGCCGGTGTCGACGTCTTCATCTCCATCACCACGCCGAAATTCGCGGCGCAAGCGATCAAGAAGCTTGCCGAGATGGACTGGCATCCGCTGCACATCGTCTCCAACGTCTCGGCGTCCGTCGGCGGCGTGATCAAGCCCGCAGGCTTCGAGAACTCGCAAGGCATCCTGTCGGCAACCTATGCCAAGGACGGCTCGGATCCGCAGTGGGACAACGATCCCGGCATGCAGAAATTCTACGCCTTCCTGAAGGAATACTATCCCGACGGCGACCGGCTCAACGGCTCGGTGGTCTATGGCTATGGCGCGGCACAGACCATGATCCAGGTGCTCAAGCAGTGCGGCGATGACCTGACCCGCGCCAATGTGATGAAGCAGGCGGCGAACCTGAAGAACTTCGCCCCCGACACGCTGCTGCCCGGCATCACCATCAACACCTCACCGACCGACTATGCCCCGATCAAGCAGCTACAGATGATGCGGTTCAAGGGCGAGAAGTGGGATTTGTTCGGCGACATCATCACCGACGAGCTGAGCAACTGACGATTGCAGTATTCAACGCAGGATCGGCGCGCCCGATGCACCTCTCCCCAGCGGGGAGAGGTGCATCTTCGCTTCTGATAGAGCTCAGGTTGAACTTGGAGCACCATTAACCCTGGAGACCGCGAAATCGTCGGCGGCCTTAGACTAAATTCCGCCCCCTGCGCCGCCCGTGTGCAGGGGGCTTTTTGTTGCTGGTCTCCGCCAACGGGTGTTGAATGTGCCTAAGGCGCGTCACGGGGACGGCGAGCCGCAAAAAAGTGGACGCGTCAGTGAACGCTTCCCGACAAAGCGAGGTGCTCAACGCGCCTCCAACAAGATTGGAGCGCCAGCAGACGCTCCCAATACCATAGGAGACACAGTCAAACAGATCCAAGGAGAACCATATGCGCGCTTTCGATTGGCGATGGGGCACTTTTGCGGCTGCCCTCGTGCTCGCCGCCACGACCTCCTCTGCAAGCTTGGCACAGAACAAGTACGATCCCGGCGCGAGCGACACCGAGATCAAGATCGGCAACATCATGCCGTACAGCGGACCGGCATCCTCCTACAGCGTGATCGGCAAGACCGAGGCCGCCTATTTCAACAAGATCAACGCGGAAGGCGGCATCAACGGCCGCAAGATCAATTTCATCTCCTATGACGACGGCTACAGCCCGCCGAAAACGGTGGAGCAGGCGCGCAAGCTGGTGGAGAGCGACGAGGTTCTCCTGATCTTCAATTCGCTGGGCACGCCGCCGAACTCGGCGATCCATAAATACATGAACGAGAAGAAGGTGCCGCAGCTGTTCGTCGCGACCGGCGCCACCAAGTGGAACGATCCGAGGAATTTCCCCTGGACCATGGGCTTTCAGCCCAACTACCAGAGCGAAGCCCAGATCTACGCAAAATACATTCTCAAGAACATGCCCACCGCCAAGATCGCGGTGCTCTACCAGAACGACGACTACGGCAAGGATTATGTCAAAGGCCTGAAGGACGGCCTCGGGGCCAAGGCCGCCTCGATGATCGTCGCCGAGGAGAGCTACGAGACCACCGAGCCCACGATCGACTCCCACATCCTGACGCTGAAGGCGTCCGGCGCCGACGTGTTCTTCGATGTGGCGATTCCGAAGTTTGCCGCCCAGGCGATCCGCAAGGCCGCGGAGATCGAATGGAAGCCGGTGCATTTCCTTAACAACGTCAGCGCCTCGATCAGCTCTGCGATCAAGCCGGCTGGATTTGACAACGCGCAAGGCATCATTTCCTCAGCGTGGCTGAAGGATCCGACGGATGTGCAATGGAAGGACGACGCGGACGTCCATGCCTGGAACGCATTTCTGGACAAGTACTATCCCGAAGCCAATCGGGCCGATGCCAACGTCATGTTTGGCTACATCGTTTCGCAGGCCATGGTCGAGGTGCTCAAGCGGTGCGGCAACGATTTGACCCGCGCCAACATCATGAAGCAGGCCGCGAGCTTCCAGAACTACACGGTGCGCGGCCTGCTGCCGGGCGTGAAGATCAACACCAGCCCGACCGACTTTGCGCCGATTTCGCAGTTGCAACTTGAGAAGTTCAAGGGCGAGACCTGGGAGCGGTTCGGCGACATCATCTCCTCGGACGTCAGCGATTGACGCCGCGGCATTAACTTCATCTGGCTACTAAAGCAGCAGCCCCTGCGGCCACCCGCAGGGGCTTTCCGTTTGACGGTTTTTGCAAAATGGTATGGACTGTCGCCCAACCAGAAGAGCTTTCCGTGAAGAAAGCCGAAAGATACGCATTTCTTTTAGGGAGGACCCCAATGCCCGTTATTACCAGGAGGCTGGCCATAGCCTCGACCGCGCTTGCGTTGTTTGCCGCAGCAGGCGGCGGTGCGCTGGCCGCCGACAAGAAGTACGACACCGGCGCCACCGACACCGAGATCAAGATCGGCAACATCATGCCCTATAGCGGGCCCGCATCGGCCTATGGCGTCATCGGCCGGACCGAGGCGGCCTACTTCAAGAAGATCAACGACGCCGGCGGCATCAATGGCCGCAAGATCAACTTCATCTCCTATGACGACGGCTACAGCCCGCCCAAGACGGTCGAGCAGGCGCGCAAGCTGGTCGAAAGCGACGAGGTGCTCCTGATCTTCAATTCGCTGGGCACGCCGCCGAACTCGGCGATCCACAAATACATGAACTCCAAGAAGGTGCCGCAGCTGTTCGTCGCCACCGGCGCCACCAAGTGGAACGACCCGAAAGACTTCCCCTGGACCATGGGCTGGCAGCCCAATTACCAGAGCGAGTCGCACATCTACGCCAAATATATCCTGAAGGAGAAGCCGGACGCGAAGATCGCGGTGCTCTACCAGAACGACGACTATGGCAAGGATTATCTCAAGGGCCTGAAGGACGGGCTGGGCGCCAAGGCCGCCTCGATGATCATCGCAGAGGAAAGCTACGAGACCACCGAGCCCTCGATCGACGATCACATCGTCAAGCTGAAATCCACCGGCGCCGATGTGTTCGTGAACATCACGACCCCGAAATTCTCGGCGCAGGCGATCAAGAAGGTCCATGAGATCGGGTGGCAGGCACTGCACATTCTCAACAATGTCGGCGCCTCGGTCGGCGCCGTGATGAAGCCGGCGGGATTTGACAACTCGCAAGGCATCATTTCCGCGAATTATGTGAAGGACGTCTCCGACCCGCAATGGGCCAACGACCCCGGAATGAAGGAATTCCTCGACTTCATGGCGAAGGACTTTCCGGAAGGAAACAAGCTCGATGGCGGCACCATTGTCGGCTATGGCGTGGCCCAGACGCTGGTCCAGGTGCTCAAGCAATGCGGTGACGATCTCACGCGCGCAAACGTCATGAAGCAGGCGGCCAATCTCAAGGACTTCCGCACCGAGGTGCTGCTGCCCGGCATCACGATCAACACCTCGCCGACCGATTTCGCCCCGATCAGCCAGCTCCAGCTGATGCGGTTCAAGGGCGAGAGGTGGGAGATGTTTGGCGACGTCATCTCCGGCGATGTCGGCGGCTAGCTTTCCAGCTGCTCGCGCTTTGGTTCCCCCCGCAGTCAGGCTGCGGGGGTTTTCTTTTGCGGGGAGAGGAGGGATAAGCACGCTATGTCTTCTCCATCTCGCTGGACACCATGACCGACCGACGCCCTCTCCTGCGCGCGATCTTTGATGCCGCGATTGCGGCCGCACATCCTGACGTCGTGCTTGCCCCGCATCTGCCGGCCGTGCCCAAAGGGCGCATGCTGGGCCGCGTGATCTGCCTCGCCGCCGGCAAGGGCGCCGCTGCGATGGCCGCCGCCGCCGAGCACCACTATCTCGACGCGCTCAAGCTCGATCCCGCGCAACTCTCGGGAATCGCGACCACGCGGCACGGCCATGGCGTGCCGACGCGTCGCGTCAAGGTGATAGAGGCGGGCCATCCCATGCCGGACGAAGCGGGCCTGAAGGGTGCGGCGGAAACGCTGCAGCTGGCAGAGACCGCGCAGGCCGACGATTTGCTGCTGGTGCTGCTCTCCGGCGGCGGCTCGGCCAACTGGATCGCGCCGGTCGAAGGCATCACATTCGCGCAGAAGCAGGCGCTGACGCGCGCGCTGTTGCGCTCCGGTGCGCCGATCGGCGAGATCAACACGGTGCGCAAGCATCTGTCGCGAATCAAGGGCGGGCGGCTGGCGCGCGCCGGCCAGCGCGCGGCCGCCATCGTCACGCTCGCGATCTCCGACGTGCCGCATGATGACGCTTCCGCGATCGCCTCCGGTCCCACGGTGCCCGATCCAACCACGCTCGCTGATGCCCGCGGCATCATCGCCAAATATGGCTTGCAGGTGGACGATGCGATCCGGCGCGCGCTGGAGAATCCCGCCAACGAAAGCTGCAAGCCCGGCGATCCCGCCTTTGCCCATGCCCGGTTCGAACTGATCGCGCGACCGAAGGCTTCGCTCGATGCGGCGATTGCCCGCGCCAAGGCAGCCGGCTACGACATCATCGATCTCGGCGCCGATCTCGAAGGCGAGGCGCGCGAGGTCGCGGCCGCTCACGCACGGATCGCGCTCGAGGCGCGCGCCAGGGGCCAGCACATCGCAATCCTCTCCGGCGGCGAGCTCACGGTCACCGTGCGCGGCCAGGGTCGTGGTGGCCCCAACCAGGAATACGCACTGGCGCTGGCTGAGCTGTTGAAGAACACGACCGGCATCGCCGCGCTTGCCGGCGACACCGACGGCGCCGATGGTGGCGGCGGCAGCGCAAGCGATCCCGCCGGCGCGCTGATCGACGCAACGACATTTGCGAAAATGGAGTCGCTGGGCCTGGACCCGCGCGCCTTTCTCGAGAACAATGACGCCACGGGGTTCTTCGCACAGACCGGCGATCTGCTGCAGACCGGTCCGACGCTGACCAACGTGAATGACATCAGGGTGATCTTGGTGGAGTGACGCCGAAGGCGTCATTCCGGGGCGGTGCGCAGTACCGAACTATGGTGCGCAATTGCGCACCTGAGAATCTCGAGATTCCGGGTTCGGTCCTTACGGACCGCCCCGGAATGACCGACACACACCCGATCGCCTATCGCGAGCCTACCCACCCACATGCTGCAGCAACGCCAAGAGCCCCTGCAGCAGCGCCGTCGGCGACGGCGGGCAGCCGGGAATGTGCAGGTCGACCGGCACCGCGTCCGATACACCGCCGACACAAGCATAGCTGCCGCGGAACATGCCACCATCGGCCGCGCAGCCGCCGACCGCGACCACCCATTTCGGATCGGGCGTGGCGTCATAGGTGCGCAACAGCGCCTCGCGCATGTTCTTTGTCACCGGGCCCGTCACCATCAGCACGTCGGCGTGACGCGGCGAGGCGACGAAACGCAAACCGAAACGCTCGAGATCATAGAAAGCATTGCTGAGCGCGTGAATCTCGAGCTCGCAAGCATTGCAGGAGCCCGCGTCGATCTCGCGGATCGACAACGAGCGCCCGAGCCGCGCCTGCGCCGCCTTCTCCACATTCCTGGCGAGCTCCGCCAGCGCGGCCTCATCGGGCGCCTGCGGCGCTTCGGTCAAGGGACCATGGGTGAGGCTTTGGAGCAGGGTCTTTCGCATGGTGCCGCCCCCTAGATATCCACGCCCGAATAGGAGCAGTTGAACGACTTGTTGCAGAGCGGGAAGTCGGCGACGATATTGCCTTCGATCGCAGCCTCCAGCAGCGGCCATTGAAACCAGGAGGCATCCCGCAGATGACAGCGCAAGACGCGACCTGTCGCATCCAGCTGCAGCCACACCAGCACGTCGCCGCGAAACGCTTCGACCACCGCAAGCCCCTCGCCTGCCGCCGCGACCTTCACCTCAGCGCCGATGACGCCGCCCGGCAGCCGATCGAGGATCTGCTCGATCAGCGCAAGGCCCTGCTCGACCTCGCGGATGCGGATCCAGACCCGGGCATTGACATCCCCGGCCTCCAGCACCGGCACATCGAACGTCAGTTGATCGTAGGGCGCATAGCCGAGAGCTTTCCGCGCATCGAAATGCCGGCCTGCGGCGCGGCCGACATAGCCGCCGGCGCCGAACTGACGCGCATACTCGGTCTTGACGATGCCCGTCGTCACCGTGCGGTCCTGTAGCGAGGCGGTGTTGTCGTAGAGCTCGACCAGGCGCGGAAAGACCTTTCGGATTTCAGCGAGCAGCGCCCGGATCTCGCGCGCGCCGCCCGGTGCGATTTCACGCGCGACGCCGCCCGGCACGATCAGGTCCATCATCAGGCGGCGGCCGAACGCCGCGTCCGCGGCACGCAACACGCGCTCGCGCAAAATCCCGGTCTGCGCATGCATCAGCGCAAACGACGCGTCGTTGCAGATCGCGCCGATGTCGCCGAAATGATTGGCCAGCCGCTCCAGCTCCGCCATCAGCGCCCGCAGATACTGCGCCCGTGGCGGCGCCTCGATGTCGAGCGCCGCCTCTGCCGCGCGCGCGAATGCGAAGGCGTAGGCGACTGTCGAGTCGCCGGAGACGCGGCCCGCGAGCTTGGCAGCAGCTTCCAGCGATGCGCCCTGCATCAGCTGCTCGGTCCCCTTGTGAACATAGCCAAGCCGCTGCTCCAGCCGCACGACATATTCCCCGCTGGCGGTGAAGCGGAAATGCCCGGGCTCGATGATGCCGGCATGCACGGGGCCGACGGCGATCTGGTGCAGCGCCTCGCCTTTGGCCGGCAGGAACTTGTACGCTGCTGCTTCGCGCGCGCCCCTGTCAGCCCCAAGCGGCGCTTGCACACCCCAGACGCCGTGATCGAGCCACGGGCGGACGTCGATTGCGCCGACCGCCTCGACGCCAAAGAGATCGCGGATCGTGCGCTCCAGCCGCTGTGCCGGCGGATGGCGCGCGCCGACGCTTGGGAATTGTCCGTTCGCGCAATCCAGGCTGACCACAGCGATCTCGTTTGGCTCGTTGAGCAGCGCCATATGCACCGCGGCCGCCTCGCCCCACAGCCCGAGCAGCGTGAGCTCGCCGCCCGCGAGCAGGTCGATCGCCTTGCGCCAGCCCTCCTCGCCGACCTCGGCGCGCGGCCACGGCCGGTGCGCCGGAGAGACCGTGAGATGTGGGATGCGGTCGAGCAGCGCCATGCCCATCACCCCAACAGACGTGCGACGTTCTGGAAGCCCGAGACAAGCGCCGAGGGCAGGTAGACGCCGGCCATGAACACCAGCGCCAGATGCGTGAACATCGGCACATAGGAGGCTTCGGCCGGCTTGGTCACGCCCTTCGGCGCGCCGAACATCACGAGATTGATGCGCATCAAGAGGCCGCCGAGCGCGATCAGGATGCCCAGCACCAGGATCGCCGCAAGCCACGGCGCGCGCGCAAAGGTCGAGGACACCACCAGGAACTCGCTCATGAAAATGCCGAGCGGCGGCAGCCCCACGATGGCGATGACGCCGAGCATCAGGCCCCAGCCGAGCACGGGATTTGTCACCGTGAGTCCACCGATATCGGCGATCTTCTGAGTGCCTTTCACCTGCGCGACATGACCGACCGCGAAGAAGATCGCCGACTTGGTCAGGGAATGCATGGTCATGTGCAGGAGGCCGGCGAAATTCGCCAGCGGCCCGCCCATGCCGAAGGCGAACACGATGATGCCCATGTGCTCGATCGACGAATAGGCGAACATCCGCTTGATGTCGCGGCGGCGGTAGAGCATGAGGCTTGCGAAGATCACCGAAATCAGGCCCATCACCACCATCAGCGGCCCCGGCGCGATGGTGCCGACCGACACCGCCAGCATCATCTTGAAGCGCAGCAGCGCATAGAGCGCGACGTTGAGCAGGAGCCCCGAGAGCACCGCCGAGATCGGCGTCGGGCCCTCGGCATGGGCATCCGGTAGCCAGGCATGCAGCGGCGCGAGCCCGACCTTGGTGCCGTAGCCGAGCAGCAGAAACACGAAGGCGACGTTGAGCAGCGCGGGATCGAACGCCGCGGCGCGCGTGACCAGCACGGTCCAGGTCATGGCATCGAGCCCTTCGCCGATCACCGGGCGCGCCGCCATATAGACCAGGATGGTGCCGAACAGCGCGAGCGCAATGCCGACGCTGCCGAGAATGAAATATTTCCAGGCGGCCTCCAGCGCCTCATGGGTGCGGTAGATGCCGACCATCAGCACGGTGGTGAGCGTCGCCACCTCGACCGCGACCCACATCAGGCCGATATTGTTGGCGACCAGCGCGAGGTTCATGGCGAACATCAGCGTCTGGTACATGGCGTGATAGAAGCGCAGGAACGCCGGCGTCAGCCGCCCGGTCTCGATCTCATGGCCGATATAGCTCGCGCTGAACACGCTGGTGGTGAAGCCGACGAAGGTGGTCAGCACGATGAACACCTTGTTGAGATCGTCGACCAGGAGATACTGGCCGGACACCGGTTCGACCACGAACAAGGAGAGCGCGGTCAGGAAGGTGAATAGCGCGGCAACGACATTCAGCGTTGCGGTCAGCCGGTAATCGGGCATCAGCGCGAGGATCGCGGCCGATACCGCGGGGATCAAGAGGATGGCGGCGAGCGCGTCTACGGTCATCGGCGCTCTCCCCGGAAGCGATCCAGTGCCTGGATGTCGACACTGTCGAAGCGTTCGCGAATGCGGAACAGGAAGATGCCGATCACGATGAAGGCAATCAGCACCGAAAAGGCGACGCTGATCTCGACCACCAGCGGCATGCCCTTGGCACCCGTCGCAGCCAGCACCAGGCCGTTCTCCAGCGACATGAAGCCGACGACCTGGCTCACCGCATTGCGACGGGTGACCATTATCAACAGGCCGAGCAGCACGACGGAGAGTGCAAAGGCGAGGTCCTCGCGCGCCAGCGCATCGGCACCCGGCGTGACGCGCAGCATCACCACCATCGAGAGCGCAACAAGGCCGATGCCGGCCATCATGGTCAGCCCGACGCCGACGGCGGTCTCGATCTCGCGGTGAATGCCGAGCCGCACGATGATCCGGTGCAGCGCCACCGGAATGATGATGGCCTTGAAGGTCAGCGCAATGAACGCCGTGACATAGAGATGCGGCGCGTTCTGCACAAGGGCCTGCCAGGCCACCGACAGGGCCAGCACCATCGCATGCAGCGCGTAGACGTTGAGCAGCGAATAGAGCCGGTCCTGGTAGAGCATCATGAAGCTCGCCAGCACCAGCGATCCCGCGAGCAGATGAGCGACATCGAATTCGAGGCTGTGCTGCATGCCTATAGACTCCCCGAAACGAAGCGCAACAGGGTTGCCAGCAGCGCCAGCATCAAGGCCGCGCCAAGAAACTCCGGGATCCGGAACACCCGCATTTTGGCAATCGACGTCTCGAACACCGCAAGCGCGAGCGCGCAGGCCGTGAGCTTCACCATGTAGGTGAGCGCGCCGACCGCCAGCGACAGGATGGTGGCCTGCGGCGCCGCGGCGCCCCAGGGTATGAAGATGCAGGCGATCATCGAGAGATAAAGCAGCAGCTTCAGCTGCGAGGACAGATCGATCAGCGCGAGATGCCGCCCCGAATATTCGAGCACCATGGCCTCGTGCACCATGGTGAGTTCCAGATGCGTCGCCGGATTGTCGACGGGGATGCGGCCGTTTTCCGCGATCGCCACGATAATCAGCGCGACCAGCGCCATGCCCAGCGAGACGCGCAGGCCCACTGCGCTCGAGCCCATGAACTCGGCGATCGTGGAGAGTTGCGTCGAGCCGGCAATCATCGCAACCGCAAAGACCGTGATCAGGATCGCCGGCTCCGCAAGCGAGGCGATCATCACCTCGCGGCTGGAACCGATGCCGCCAAAGGCGGTGCCGACATCCATGCCGGCCAGTGCAAGGAAAAACCGCGCACTGCCGAGCAGCGCGATGATGGCGATCAGGTCGGCCGACCAGGAGAACATGAGCCCGCTGCCGAAGGTCGGCACCAGCGAGGCCGCAACCCAGGTGCCGGCGAAGATGATGTAGGGAATGGCGCGGAACAGCCAGGAGGCGTTGACGGCGAGCACCACGTCCTTGCGCAGCAAGCGGACCAGATCGCGATAGGGCTGCAGCAGCGGTGGACCCTGCCGGCGCAGGAGTCGCGCCTTCACCTTGCGGACAAAACCGGTGAGTAGCGGCGCCAGCAGCAGCACCAGCAGCATCTCGGCGCCTTGCGAGACGAGATCGTGGATCATCCTCATAGCGCAAGCACCACGAGCAGCACGATCAGCGCCACGAAGACGAGGGTCAGATAGCGGCGGATGGTCAGGAATTGCAGGACGTTGATGCGCTCGGTGGCGAAGCCGATCGCCTTGCCGATCGGCGCATAAAGCGCTTCCCAGATCGGATCATGCATGTCGACGACGAAGCGCGCCGGCACGTTCGATCCGGGTGGCGGCATCTCGCCGATCTCGCGCGCGGCAAAGATGGTGCTGCCGAATACGCGGCGGATCGGCTGCGAAAAGCTGGAGGCGGTGTACTGGATGACAGGATCTGGATCGGGAAAGCCGCAGTCCCAGGCGGGCGCGCGGCGGAAGCGATCCGAGGCGAGACGATGAATCGCAAGGGCTGCGATCGAGCCCGACAGCAGCACGAAGGCGAACAGCAAGAGCCCGTTATAGGAGCTGCGGCTTTCCGCAATCGGCACGATGGTAAGCCACTGCAGTCCGGCCTGCTGCGGCATGGAATTGCCGACCATGGTTTTTGCCACGGGCGCCAGCGCGTCGATGAAAAGCCCCGGCAGGGTCCCGGCGACCAGGCAGAATGCCGCGAGCGCAAACAGCGTGACCTGCGAGAAGGCGTCGACCTCCTTTGCCTCGCTCGCTGCCGCGCTCCGCGCCCTCCCCAAGAAGCTGATGCCATAGAGCTTGACGAAGCAGGCAGCCGCCAGCGCCGCGGCGAGTGCGAGCAGGCCGCCGACGGCTGGAATGATCAGCTTCAGTCCCCAGGACGGCAGTTGCGGCGACAGCAGAATGGCCTGGAAGGTCAGCCATTCAGAGACAAAGCCGTTGAAGGGCGGCAGCGCGGAGATGGCGACACAGCCGATCAGCATCGCGGCCGCGGTCTGCGGCATGCGGTGGATCAGACCGCCGAGCTTTTCCATGTCGCGCTCGCCAGTCGCATTGAGCAGGCTGCCTGCGCCGAAGAACAACAGGCTCTTGAACGCCGCATGATTGAGCACATGCAGCAGCGCCGCCGTGAAGGCGAGCGCGGCGACCCAGGCCATGCCTTCGGCCTTGAACGCGAGCGCGAGCCCAAGGCCGACAAAAATGATGCCGATGTTTTCGATCGTCGAGTAAGCCAGCACGCGCTTGATGTCGCGCTGCATCAGCGCATAGAGCACGCCCAGCGTCGCCGAGGGTCCGCCGATCGCGAGCAAGACAATGCTCCACCACCATTCGGGCGGTCCGAGCAGGTCGAAGACGATGCGGACGAAGCCGTAGACGGCGACCTTGGTCATCACCCCGCTCATCAGGCCCGAGACATGGCTCGGCGCAGCCGGATGGGCCAGCGGCAGCCAGGCATGCAGCGGCACCAGGCCGGCTTTGGATCCGGCGCCGAGCAGCGCCGCCAGCAGGACCGCGCCCGAAAGCAACGGCGTCAGCGGCGTGGCGCGGATCGAGTCGAAATCATAATGACCTCCGGCCCCTGCGAGCACGCCGAAGGCCAGCAGCAAAGCCAGCGTGCCGAAACTTGCCATCAAGAGATAGACATAGCCGGCCCGGATGTTCTCGACATCGCGATGATGCGACACCACCAGCGCCCAGGAGGCGAGCGACATGAATTCCCAGGCAACCAGAAATGTGAAGGCATCGTGCGCCATGACCACGATGTTCATGGCGGCGAGATAGGCGGGATAGAACGGCAGCACACGCGCCGGCTCTTCCTCGTGCCGGCCATAGCCGAGCGCAAACAGGCTCGCAGCAGCGCCGCCGAAATTGACCACAGCGAGGAAGAACGCCGACAGCGCATCGATGCGGAAATGCGCCCCCAGCCAGGGCAGGCCGATGGGCAGCACGAGGCTGAATACCGGCCGCGCGGGAGCGAGCAGGTCGATCAGCGCGATGGTGCAGAGCGCGAGGCTGATGATGAAGCTCGCGCCATAGATGAGACCAGAGCCACGCGGTTGCGCCGCAAGCGCAATGGCCAACGGCGAAAGCGCAAGCAGCACGGCCACACAGGCAAGCGCCAGCACGATCATCGCCACGCCCTCATCATCATCGTGGCCCGCGCGCTCATCTTAAGCCGTCCGTCCGTCATTGCTCGCAGCCGACTTCAACCGGACGCCGCGCCCGCTGCCGCTCGAGGGCGCGCCCTCGCCGATCAGCTCGATGCCGGCAGCCGAGAGCGCCTCGACCAGCTTCATCAGCGAATCGACATTGCCGCGGATCACGCCTTCGGAGGCTTCCATGCGCTGGATGGTCGGCAGCGACAGCGAGCAGCGCTGCGCGAGCTCGCGCTGATCGATGCCAAGAAGCGCGCGTGCGGCTCGCAGCTGCGCAGCGGTGATCACGGGAAACGGCCCCCGGGATTTTGAGAGAATGCAATCATTTCACATCTATAATGATGTGTAAAGCATCAGTTAGATGGTTTTATACATCATCCATTGCGACAAACGCCGTCATTCCGGGGCGCCTCGGAGAGGCGAACCCGGAATCTCGAGGTTGCGACGCCAGATTCTCAGGTGCGCAATTGCGCACCGTAGTTCACGCGTTCCGCCTGCCCCGGAATGACGGAAAGCCAAATTGCGCCGCGACTCGCGGTCGAATGTTGAGGGGGATCAAAATGTGCGGGCTTGCGCGGTCCGAGGGTGGGTTAGCGACGCGTAACCCACGGCCTTCCTGGCCGCAACGATGGTGGGCTACGCTTCGCTAGCCCACCCTACGCCTCCGTAGTGCCGCTCAAAGCTCGCCCGCGATCTTGGCCAGCATCTCGAGCAGCGCCACGCGGTTGGCCGGGCCGAGCAGCTCGTTGAGCCGCGCCTCGTGCTTGGTGGCCACGAGCTTCTTCGCCCGCGCCAGCACGGCGCGGCCCTTGTCGGTGAGCAGCAGGATATGCGAGCGGCGATCGCTCGCGGAGCGCACGCGCTCGCACAGGCCGCGGCTTTCCAGGCCGTCGAGCATGGAGACGAAGTTGGGCCGGAGAATGCCAAGCGTGCTCGCGATCTCGGTCTGGTTGCGGCCGGGATTCCTGTCCAGCAACAGCAGCACCGAGAACTGCGCCGGCGTCAGCTGCAGCGGCGCGACGCAGCGCAGGAAATCCTCGAACACTTTCAGCTGCGCCCGCTTCATCGCATAACCGAGCAGCTCGGAGAGCTCGCCGAGCTGCAGGGCCGCGGCCTCGCTCGCCTCCCCGGGTTCCTTGCCTACTTTTGCCGGGTCGGCCATCGCGTCTTTGTTATTGGCAGTCTTGCTAATGGCGGGCTTGGTGGCGTTCCTGTTAACGGGCATCTTGGCAGTGATGGGCTTTGCAGGGGTAGTGTTTGCAGGGGTAGTGTTTGCAGGGGCAGTCCTTACGCGGGCGGTGCTGGCAATGGCGGCTTTGGAAACGGTCATCGCCTTGTGCTCGCAGTCCCGCTCGGGTGTTGGCTCAGGTCTTGGCGCGGTCGCCGGGACAGCATAGTCAGCGGCGGCCTTGAGATTATATCTGATAATTGTTATGCACCATATCAAATGTCATAAGGCCTTTTCAACTGCCGTGACACACCGGCCACCCCGCTCGCGCGGGCGGCCGCGAAGGGGGAGCGTCAACACTTGAACACCACGATAATGCTGTTCCTGGTTCAGGACGGCATCACCAACGGCGCGATCTACGCCCTGCTGGGGCTGGCGCTGGTGTTGGTGTTCGCCGTGACGCGGGTGATCCTGATCCCGCAGGGCGAGTTCGTCACCTATGGCGCGCTGACCTATGCCTCGCTCTGCGCCGGCCAGATGCCGGGCACGGCCAAGCTCGCCTTTGTCATGGGGATCGCGGCGTTCGCCCTCGACCTGTTTGCGGCGCGGCGCGCGCTGCGCCTGCGCCTCGTCTTGCGCGCTGTTGCGGCCAACCTCATCCTGCCTGGGATCGTGCTGGCTGCAACCTTCGCGCTGGTCGGCCGCCATCCGCCCGTGCTGGTCAATGTCGCACTGGCGCTGGTGATCGTGGCCCTGATCGGCGTCTTCCTGTACCGCATCGCCTTCCAACCGCTGGCACACACCTCGGTGCTGGTGCTGCTGATCGCCTCCGTCGGCTGCCATCTCGCGATGCAGGGCCTGGGCCTGCTGTTCTTTGGCGCCGAAGGCCAGCGCGGCCCCACGCTTGCGGATACCGCGGCGACGCTCGGCCCGCTGCGCTTCACCGGGCAGAGCCTCGCAGTGTACTCGCTCACTATCGCTTTCATCGTGGCGCTCTGGCTGTTCTTCGGCCTTTCCGTCTACGGCAAGGCGCTGCGCGCAACCGCGGTCAACCGGCTCGGCGCGCGGCTGGTCGGCATCCGGACCTCGCTGTCGGGACAGATTGCGTTCCTGCTCGCCTCCGTGATCGGCGCGTTGTCGGGCATCCTGATCGTGCCGATCACCACGCTCTATTACGACACCGGATTCCTGATCGGCCTGAAGGGCTTCATTGCCGCGATCATCGGCGGCCTCGTCAGCTATCCCCTGACCGCCATCGCCGCGCTGGTGGTCGGCATCGTCGAGGCCTTCTCCTCGTTCTATGCCTCGAACTTCAAGGAAGTCATCGTCTTTACACTGCTGATCCCGGTGCTGCTGGCGCGCTCGCTCGCGGCGCCCGCGGTCGAGGAAGAGAAGGACTAGCCATGCGCGAGCGCCTTCCCATCCTCATCTTCGCGATTGTCATGGCGACGATTCCGTTCGTGCCGGGGATTCCGCCGTTCTGGATCGTGCTGCTGGACAATATCGGCCTGTCCGCACTGGTCGCCATGGGGCTGGTGCTGCTCACCGGAGTCGGCGGCCTCACCTCGTTCGGCCAGGCTGCATTCGTCGGCTTCGGCGCCTATACGACGGCGGTGCTGACCACGGCCTACGGCCTGTCGCCCTGGCTGACCCTGCCCGCTTCACTGCTTGTCAGCGGCATCGCGGCGGTGCTGCTCGGGCTCGTCACGGTACGGCTGTCGGGTCACTATCTGCCGCTCGGCACGCTGGCCTGGGGGCTGGGCCTGTTTTACCTGTTTTCAAAGCTCGAATTCCTCGGCCGCAATGACGGCATCTCCGAGATTCCGCCGCTTGCGGTTGGACACCTCAAGATGCTCGATCCAGGCACGATCTACTACGCGATCTGGGCCGCGGTCCTGATCGCGGCGCTGCTCACCATGAACCTCCTGGACTCCCGCACGGGCCGTGCCATCCGCGCACTGCGGCGCGGGCATGTCGCGGCCGAAGCCTTCGGCATCGAGACGCCGAGGGCAAAAATCCTGGTGTTCATCCACGCCGCGGTGCTGGCGGGCTTGTCGGGCTGGCTCTATGCGCACTTCCAGCGCGCGGTGAATCCGACGCCGTTCGGCGCGCAGGCCGGCATTGAATATCTCTTTGTCGCGGTGGTCGGCGGCGCCGGCTATGTCTGGGGCGGGGTGCTCGGCGCGGCGATCGTGGTGGTGTTGAAGGAGGTGCTGCAGAGCTATCTGCCGCTGCTGCTGCATGGCGAGGGTCAGCTCGAGATCATCGTGTTCGGCATCCTGTTGGTGGCGCTGCTGCAGCTTGCACCGTCAGGCGTCTGGCCGCTGCTTGTATCCTTGCTGCCGTTCAAGTCCAGGATCCAGCAGCCCGATGCCAAGCTTGCCGATGCCTCGCCGCAGTTGCCGTCGCGGGCGCAGGCAGCCGTTGAATCCGGCGTGCTGCTCCAGGTCGACAAGGCGCGCAAGCAGTTCGGCGGCGTGATCGCGGTCAACGACGTCTCCTTTGACGTGCAGGCGCGCGAGATCGTGGCGCTGATAGGGCCGAACGGCGCCGGCAAGAGCACCACCTTCAACCTGATCACCGGCGTGCTCTCCGCGACCTCAGGCGCGATCTCGGTCAATGGCAAGCGGCTGCGCAATCCGCCGCCGCAGGAGGTGGTCAAGCTCGGCATTGCCCGTACCTTCCAGCATGTGAAGCTGGTGCCTGACATGACCGTGCTGGAGAATGTCGCGATCGGCGCGCATCTGCGCGGCGCTTCGGGACCACTGTCGAGCATGTTCCGCCTTGACCGCACCGATGAGGCAAAGCTGCTGAGCGAGGCCGCGCGCCAGATCGCGCGCGTTGGCCTTTCCGAGCAGATCGACCAGCCGGCCGGCTCGCTCTCGCTCGGACAGCAGCGCATTGTCGAGATCGCCCGCGCGCTCTGTGCCGACCCCATGCTGCTGCTGCTGGATGAGCCGGCCGCCGGCCTGCGGCACATGGAGAAGCAGCGGCTCGCCGCGCTGTTGCGCCAGCTGCGCGACGGCGGCATGTCGGTGCTCTTGGTCGAGCACGACATGGGCTTTGTCATGGACCTCGCCGACCGCATTGTCGTGCTCGATTTCGGCACCAAGATCGCGGAAGGGCCGCCGGCCGCGATCAAGAGCAATCCGGAAGTGATCAAGGCCTATCTCGGAGCCGCCGCATGAGCGCGCTGCTGACAGTTGCCGATGCTCATGTCGCCTATGGCAAGGTTGAAGCGGTGCGTTCGGTGTCCCTCGAGGTCGGCACGGACGAGATCGTCACCATCATCGGCGCCAATGGCGCCGGCAAGACCACGCTGCTCAACGCCATCATGGGCGTGCTGCCGCTGAAGGGAGCCGTGTCGCTGGCGGGGCAGGATCTGGCGCTGCTCGAGATCGAGGACCGCGTGGGCCTTGGTCTCAGTCTGGTCGCTGAGCATCGCGAGCTGTTCTGGAGCATGAGCGTGGAGGACAATCTGCTGCTCGGCGCGTTCCGAAGCCCGAAATCGGCGACGAGCGCCTCGTTCGAGCGGGTCTACGCGCTGTTTCCGCGGCTGAAGGAGCGGCGCAAGCAGCTGGCCGGCACCTTGTCCGGCGGCGAGCAGCAGATGCTCGCCATGGGCCGCGCACTGATGGGCGCGCCGAAACTCCTGATGCTGGACGAGCCGAGCCTGGGGCTCGCACCGATCATCGTCGCCGACATCTTCCGCACCGTCGCAGAGCTCCGCAGCGCGGGCGTCTCGGTGCTGCTGGTCGAGCAGAACGCGCAGGCCGCGCTGAAAATCGCCGACCGCGCCTATGTCATGGAGCTCGGCGAGTTCGTGCTGCAAGGCTCAGCCAGCGAGATCGAGCGGCACGAGGGCGTGGCGGCGAGCTATCTCGGCTTCCAGCACGCGGGCGACAGCTGACCGCCGACATAGCGGCGGTCAGCGCGCGTCGGTCGGGATTGCCTCGTCTCTCAAGCCGGCTGCTTCAATACGTTGCCATCGACCGGCATCCTGCGCAGGCGCTTTCCGGTTGCGGCAAAGATCGCGTTGGCGATGGCGGGAACGACGCCGGAGGTCCCGGTCTCGCCCATGCCGCCCGGCGGCTCGGAGCTCTTGACGACGTGAACCTCGACCGCCGGCGCCTCGTTCATGCGGATCATCTGGTAGGTGTCGAAATTGGTCTGCTCGACACGGCCGTTCTTCAGCGTGATCTCGCCATAGAGCGCAGCGGTGGCGCCAAAGGTTACCCCGCTCATGAGCTGGGCCTCGACCGTGTTGGGGTTGACGACGGTCCCGCAATCCATCGCGCAGACCACGCGGCGGACGCGGACATTGCCGTCCTTCGCCACCTCGACCTCGGCGACCTGCGCGAGGTAACTGCCGAACACGAATTGCAGCGAGACGCCGCGGCCGACGCCCTTGGGCAGCGTCTGCCCCCAGCCAGCCTTTTCCGCAGCGAGATCGAGCACGGCCATGGCGCGCGGCGATTTGCCGAGCAGCGCGCGGCGATAGGCGACCGGATCCTGCTTCGCCGCGGCCGCCAGCTCATCGATGAAGCTTTCGACCACGAAGACGTTGTGCGACGGACCGACGCTGCGCCAGAAGCCCGTCGTGACGCCCTTGGGTTCGACCCGCGAATATTCGACGTGGAAGTTCGGGAAGTCGTAGACCAGGTTGATCGCGCCTTCAGTCGAATCGGGATCGAGCCCGTCCTTGAAACCCGGCGGCAGCCAGCGCGCGATCACCGAGGAGCCGGCGAAGTGGTTTTTCCAGGCGACCGGCTTGCCCTGCTCGTCGAGACCGGCGGAGATACGGTCGAACCAGTAGGGACGGTAGACATCGTGCTGGATGTCCTCCTCCCGGGTCCAGACGACCTTCACGGGACCGTCGACCTGCTTGGCGATCTCGACCGCGCGGACGGCCGCGTCCTCCTCGAGGCGCCGGCCGAAGCCGCCGCCGAGCAGATGATTGTGGACGATGACCTTGTCTGCCGGCAGGCCCGCGGCCTTCGCCGCCAGCGCCTGCACGCGCGCGATCGCCTGGGTGCCGAGCCAGATCTCGCATTCGTCCTTGCGGACATGCACGGTGCAGTTCATCGGCTCCATGGTGGCATGCGCGAGAAACGGCAGCTGATAGATCGCCTCCACTTTGGTCGCCGCGCCTGCCATGGCCTTTTCCGTATCGCCGATGGTCTGCGCCACCGCGCCCGAGCCGAGCGTGGCCTGCTCGAGCTCCTTGGCGATATCAGCGGTCGCGAGCGCGCCGTTCTGGCCGTCGTCCCATTCGATCTTCAGTGCATCGAGGCCTTTCTTGGCAGCGCCCATATGATCGGCGACGACGGCGACGGCGTCATCGAGCCGCACGATCTGGCGCACGCCCTTGACCGCCTTGGCTGCCGCATCATCAATGCTCTTCACGCGGCCGCCCAAAACGGGCGATTGCGCAAGTGTTGCGAACTTGACGCCGGGCGGGCGCGCATCGATGCCATACTGCGCGCTGCCGTTGATCTTCGAGGCCGTATCGAACCGCTTGGCCGGCGTGCCGATCAGCTTGAACTCATCGGGTGATTTGAGCGCGACATTTGCGGGGACCGGCAGCTTCGCGGCCGCGGCGGCGAGTTCGCCATATCCCAGCTTCCGGCCGGTCGGCGCATGGATCACCTCGCCGTCCTGCGCGCGGCAGCTCTTGGCATCGACGCCCCAGCGTTTCGCAGCTGCCTCGACCAGCATCTGCCGCGCGGTCGCGCCAGCCTGGCGCATCGGCTTCCACGCGCCGCGCATCGCGTTCGAATTGCCGGTCGCCTGCACGCCGAGCAGCGGATTGGCGTAGAGCTTCTCGTTCGGCGGCGCGGGCTCCAGCCTGACCTGGCTCAGGCTGACGCCGAGCTCCTCGGCGATCAGCATCGGAATCGAGGTATAGGTTCCCTGACCCATCTCGACATAGGGCATGGTGAGGACGATCTGCCCGTCGCTGCCGATGCGGATGAAGGCGTTCGGCGCGAACTCGTCAGCTGTCGCGGCGGCGGCAGCGCCAATCGGCAGGCTGAGACCCAGCACGAGACCTCCGCCGGCGGCGGCGCTGGCGGCAAGAAAACTGCGTCGGGACAGATTGCTGTCGGATGCATCCGATACGGAACGATCGATGATCATGATCAACCCGCCTTTCCGTTGCTCTGCGCGGCGTGCTTGATCGCGTCGCGGATCCGCACATAGGTCCCGCAGCGGCAGATATTGCCGCTCATGGCGTCGTCGATGGCTGCGTCGGTCGGGTGCGGGTTGTCGGCGAGCAGCGCCGCGGCCGACATGATCTGCCCGGACTGGCAGTAGCCGCATTGCGGCACCTCGTGCTCCAGCCAGGCCTGCTGGATCTTCGCACCGGCCGGCGTCGCACCGATCGCCTCGATGGTCGTGACCTTGGAGTCGCCGATGCTGTCGATGCTCGTGATGCAGGAGCGGACGGCGGTGCCGTCGACATGCACGGTACAGGCGCCGCACAGCGCCATGCCGCAGCCGAACTTGGTGCCGGTCATGCCGAGCACGTCGCGCAGCACCCAGAGCAGCGGCGTGTCACCGTCGACATCGACACTGCGCGGACTTCCATTGATATTGACGGTAAAGGCCATGTGCCCTCTCCCTCCTGCTGTCTGGTCCACGCGACGTAACGGTCGCGCGGAACGGTTGGTCTTAGCAAAAGATGTCAATCATCATATTCACATCAAATTGAACATCCGGGGAAACGCCAGGCGCCGCTGCCCACCCTGGTGGGACCATGCCGGGCGCTGCCGCTTGCGAGCAGATCTTCCCAAATTCACCAATGTGCGCCGCGCGCACTGGACTTGCGTCATCATGCCGGCGAAAGAGTTCCCAGTTCGGTCCGTCAAGCCGGCGCGAGGTGCGAGCACCATTGCGGTTCGCGCAATTTTGAAGCTCTTGTACGACCGACCACTTTTCTTTCGCATTTGCACAACCTATGCTGGCCGCGACATCGGGTGGAAGGTCGCATGCCTATCAAGACGTTGCTGAAGACGCTCGCGATCGCGGGTGCTGTTTCGGCTATTCTCGGAGCAGCGGCTTCGCGCGCGCATGCCGAGCCCGATCTCTCCGGCGTCTGGCTGCCTGACATCAGGGACCAGAAACGCCAGGAAACGGCGAACTTGCCGCCCTGGAAGCCGGAAATTCTCAAGCAGGTTCAGCATCTCATCGCCGAGGAAAAAGCCGGGCGGCCGTTCTTGGTCCTAAGTCATTGCCTGCCGCATGGCATGCCGAGCTGGATGCTGATCACGCATAACCCGTTTGAAATCCTGGTCACGCCCGGTCGCATCACCATGCTGGGCGAGGTCGACGGCAACCGGCTGCGGCGCATCTATCTCGACGGCCGCAAGCTGCCTGACGATCCCGATCCGTCCCTGCATGGCTATTCCATCGGCCACTGGAACGGCGACACGCTCGACATCGAAACCAGCGCAATCATGCCGCAGGCCTATATCGCCATCAGCGAAGCGGTCGGCATTCCCAACAACGGCGACATGCATATTCTGGAGCACATTCATCTCACCGAGCCGAATGTCATGCATGACGATCTCGAGGTTAGCGCGCCGAACGTTCTCACGCAGACCTGGAAGACGACGCGAATCTTCCGCCGCTATCCCGACCGTCACTATGAAATCACCGAGGGCGAGTGCGAACAGGAAGATCTGCTGCCGGGCAAGGACGAGCACGGCAACGACATTTTTGTCTCCAACGCGCAAGGCGCGTACGGGACGGTTCACACCGCGAAATAGATCGCGCAATAACAAGGGATGATCGCAATGTCGCCGAAGGCTACGCTGCTTGCTGCCTGCCTGGTGCTGGGGACGACCGGCCTCGCGCTGGCGCACCACTCCAACGCCGCCTATGACAGCGACCATCCGCAGAGCGTGCAAGGCACGGTCAAGCAGGTCAACTGGACCAACCCGCATATCAGCTTCGTGGTCGAGACTGACGCCAAGGACGGGCCGCAAGCCGGCACCTGGGTGTTCGAGGTGTCGAGCCCCGGCGTGCTGACCCGCTCGGGCTGGACCAAGCGCTCGCTCAATCCGGGCGATCACGCGAAATTCGACTATCTGCCGCTGCGCGACGGCAAGCAGGGCGGCTTCCTGCGCAAGGTGACGCTGCCTGACGGCAGGGAGCTGACCTACACGCTGATGCCGCAAGAGCAGTAAGCTCACATGGAAGCCCTGCTGACCGGGTTTTCGAAATGGCTGGCGGCAACCTCGCTCAGCCACACCATCCAGACCGTCACCTGGATCATCCCGACCCTGCAGACCATCCACATTCTCTGCGTGGCGGTCGCCTTCTCCTCGGCGGTGCTGGTGGACTTGCGGATCTTCCGCTTGTTCGAGCGCGACGAGCCCTTGTCCGAGGTGATGCGGCGGTTCCTGCCGCCGATCTGGCCGCTGCTCGTCGTCCTGCTGATCACGGGAAGCCTGCTCATCATCGGCGAGCCGCGCCGCTCGCTGGTGAACACCACCTTCTATCTGAAGATGGCGCTCTTGATCGTTGCCATCCTGTTGACGGCGACCCTGCAGCGCACCGTGCGGGCCTCGCCCGGCACTTTTGAGGATCGCAGCCGCCACCTCACCGGGCAGATGCTTGCAACAGTCTCGGTGCTGGTCTGGTGCGGCATCCTGTTCGCCGGGCGCTGGATCGCCTACACGCAGGCCGGATGATGTCGCAGCTGTCGGATCTTGTTGGCTTGTTCGAGGACAGCGGCATTGCGACGGCGATCCGCGAAAACGACACGCTGTTTCCCTTCATCGAATCCGTGCATGTGGTCGCGATCTGTCTTGTGGTCGGCACCATCGTCGCGCTCGATCTGCGGCTCTTGGGTCTCGCCTCGGCCGGGCGTCCGGTGAGCCGGCTGGCGACGGCGATCCTGCCGGTGACCTGGGGCGCGTTCGCGATTGCGGCGACGTCCGGCTTCCTGCTGTTCATCTCCAACGCGACCAAATATCTCGCCAACGGCTATTTCGACGCCAAGATCATCCTGATCTGCGCGGCGGGGCTGAACATGATCGTGTTCCACGCCATCAGCGCCAAGAAGATGGCCAAGGACATGCCGCAATGGGAGCGCGAGGCGCGGCCGCCGCTGCCGGCGCGCATTGCGGGCGGGCTGTCGATCCTGCTCTGGATCGCAGTGGTCGCCTGCGGACGCTGGATCGGCTTCACCATGAACGTGTTGTAGCGATGCGCAAGGCTCGATTTTCCGCAAGCGTGTTCGCGGCCGTGGCCCTCTCCGGCCTTTCTGTGTCACCCTCGATGTCCGACAGCACCGCGGCGATGCCGCCGTTCAAGGCCCATGTCGACATGAAGACCTTCATGGAGCATGTGTTGACGCCGGCGGCACAGATCGTCTGGAGCGTCAACGGCGCGGTGATCGACGCCAACGGCGAGCACGACCTGTCGCCCAAAACCGACGGCGATTGGGAGCGGATCATTAGCGGCGCGGCGACGCTGGCCGAGGCCACCAACGCGCTGATGATTCCCGGGCGGGCCCAGGACGCGCAGTGGAATTTTTATGTCCAAAAATTGGCCGAAGCCGCCGACAGGGCCTACCAGGCCGCCGAAGCCCATGACCTGAAATCAGTCAGCGAGATCAGCGACCGGCTCGACGGCATCTGCGCCTCATGTCACCGGCACTATGGGCTGGAGTAGAGAGACGCTCTCTGCACAAGCGCGGCGGCACTATAGTTTCACATCCCCCCAGGGAGCGCGCAACTCCCTGAGGCGACAGCCGTCATGACAACGGCGCTCTCCGCGCAGGACCGGCGCCGCCGGTGGCCGCATGCGCGACGCAGCATGGCCTTCGGATGTCCATAGTGGCCGAATAAAACCGCCACAACCCGCCGGTAACGATTGCGTCACCTAACCGAACGCGCACGTTCCAGCGCTCGCAATGCTTGCGGGCGGCTGGAGCTTCGCGCCCTGTTCAAACAATAAAGCTTGTCACGGAAAGCAATGCAAAACAGTGCAACTCGACAAAACTACCAACATGCTTCCTCCCGGCGAGATCAGGCGTCATCGCGACGAGCGACCATGGAGGTACGCGTAGCGGCGACGAGATATAGTTCCGGTTCGGCTGCCAGCAGCCGCACGGTCACCCCGGAAGCCCGGCGCGTCTGGGTTGGCCTGCAAGCGGCGCTGTTTGTCATCGGCGTTGTGCTCGTCGGTCTGTTGTTGTTCTGGCCGACCGTTGGCCTTGCCTTGATGTGGAATCTGCTGATACCCGTCGCCCCGGCCCTGGTGACGATCGCGCCCGGCCTGTGGCGCAACATCTGTCCCATGGCGACCACGCATATGCTGCCGCAAAAGCTCGGCATCGCGCAGAACATGAAGATGCCTGAATGGGGCGCCGCGGCACTAGGCACGACCAGCGTGGTCCTGCTGTTCATCGTGGTGCCGATGCGGCGCATCGGCCTGAACGCGGACGGCACGATGACCGCGATCATGCTGTTGTCAGCGGCCTGCGTCGCATTCACCATGGGCTCGTTGTTCGAGATGCGCTCCGGATGGTGCACCTCGCTTTGCCCGATTCATCCGGTCGAACGTCTCTACGGAACCAATCCCGCCGTGTCGTTCAAGAATGCGCGCTGCAATCTGTGCGAGGCCTGCAGCAATCCGTGTCCCGACTCCACGCCCGAGATGACGCCGACCCAGACCGGTCCGACCAGGATTCAGCAATGGCTCGGCAATTTCGTGGTGGGAAGCTTTCCGGGGTTCGTGTGGGGATGGTACCAGGTCCCGGATCATGCCCCGCAGGATGTCGGCATGCCCGAGATATTCGCGGCCTATGCTTGGTCATTTGGTGCCGCGCTCGTCACTTACCTGCTGTTCAGGATCGGCGAGCACCTCTTGCACGACAGGCAGGAGGCGCGCACCATGATGCATCGGATCTTCGCGGCCGCCGCGATCAGCACCTACTACTGGTACCGCCTGCCCGGACCGGCCTTCCTGCTGCCGGACTGGTTTCCGACGGTCTCGCACCTCATCACCACGCCGTTCTTCTTCTGGTTCCTGGTGCTCCGCGCCCCGAAGGCCAGCTGGCTGACGAGGCCGGTCATGGCTTCGAAATACTGGTTCGCCCGCTTCGACACGACCGAAAAGAAGAACCTGATCCGCGTTTCGCCGGTCAAGGCCTGATCCAGCGCGCCAACCAAACCAGCCATCCAAACCAGACGTCAGTTGCTTACCCAATCAAGGAGTGAACGATGAGCAAATACCGGGATGTCACGGTGAATGGCCGCACGTTCCGGGCGCGCGCCGGGGATGTGCTGCTGGACAGCGCGCTCGCCAACGGCGTCGATATCCCGCACGACTGCCGCGCCGGGAGCTGCGGCTCCTGCATGGTGCGCGTTGCCAAGGGCAAGACCATCTGCGGCGAAACTCATTCGCAGGGAATGGTTCATGCCTGCCAGGCGCGCGTGGTCTCCGATCTTGTGGTCGAGGTGGAGGATGTGCCCGACATCGACATCACGCCGGCAAGGCTCGTCGGCCTTCGCGAGCTTGCACCCGACATCTTCGAGCTGAAGATCGCACCGGAACGGAGCGTCTGCTATCTCCCTGGACAGTATTTCCGGTTCACGTTCGCCGGCTTTCCGGCACGCGCCTATAGCGCAACGGCCTCGCTGGACGGCCAGATCGGCGGCCGCTTGGTTCATCTCAACATCAAGCGTGTGCGCGGCGGACGCGTGACCTCGGCACTCGGCACCACCATCAGGTCCGGACACCGGTTGCGGATGGAGGGTCCGTTCGGCCAGGCGTTTCTCCGTCCAGGCGGCAAAGGCCGGTTGATCCTGGCCGGAAGCGGCACCGGCTTCGCGCCGATCTGGGCGATCACCTGCATGGCGCTGCGCGAAAACCGCGACCGCCCTATCGTGGTTATCGCAGGGGCGCGCCGGCTCTCAGGACTCTATATGCGGCGCGCGCTGGGGCTGGTGGCGCGATTGCCCAACGTCACCGTCATCCCCGTCATCGACGAGGGGCCGAGCCCCTATCCCAGCCTGCGCATCGGGCGCATCGAGGACCATCTGCCGCGCCTCGCGCCGTCCGACATCGTCTATGCCTGCGGATCGCCCCGCATGGTGAGCGCCTTGGCAGGTCGGGTAGAAGACGCCGGCGCGACCTTCTTCGCCGACCCGTTCGAATCCGCCCCGCCGGACGAGCCCGCTGGCCTGCTTGGCATGCTCAAGACGCTCGCCGGGAGCCGGCGGAGCCCCAGCATTGCCGACGGCGGTGCATTTGCGGGGCCATCGCTTGAGCGATCCGCGCGGCACAAGGCCGAAGCTTAGACTCGTCGACGCGATCGCCCCCTCTCCCGCCGCAAGTCGGGGCTTTCCGACCTGCGCATTCAAGGATACGCAACCGGGGCAAACCCCGGTTGCGATGGAGACGGAAACCGCGCGCGCCTCACTGGGCCGGGACGTACTTGCCGTCCTTGACGGTCAGGATGATGCGCGAACGATCGTCGAGGCCGTAGCGGTCGGTCTCGGTGAAATTGTAGACGCCCTGGCTTGCGGGTATCTCGCGCTCGGTGAGGAGGGCCTGGCGGATCGCCTCGCGGAATTCCGGCGTGCCGGGCTTTGCGGTCTTCAACGCAACCGGGATGATACGCTTCAAGACCTCGAACGCATCGTAGGAATGCCCGGCGAACTGGCTGCGGCTGTTCGGGCCATACTTCGCTTCATAGGCGGTGTCGAGCGCAAGCCCGGGCTTTTTCGTGAGCGCGCTGTCCGGCTGCGTCTCCGGCGACATCACCGGCCCCGAGGCCATGATGACACCTTCGGCCGCCTTACCCGCGATGCGGATGAAGTCCATGCTGGCTGCGCCGTGGGTCTGGTAGATCAGGCCCTTGTAGCCGCGGTCACGCAATTCGGTCTGCGGCAGCGCGGCCGCCGTGCCGGAGGCGCCGACCAGGATGGCATCGGGATTGGCGGCAACCAGCTTGAGCACCTGCCCCGTGACCGACGTGTCGGGACGTGCGAAGCGCTCCTCGTCGACAACGGTGAGGCCCATCGGCACGCCCTGCTTGTTCAAATCGTTGAACCAGAGATCGCCGTAGGAATCGGAATAGCCGATATAGCCGACGGTCTTCACATTGTGCTTCTTCATGTGCTCATAGAGCACCTTGCCCATGATCGGCACCGGCTGCGGCATGTCGACCGACCATTTGGCGCGCTTGGGCGTGATCGGGAACGGCGCCAGACCGAAATGCGGGACGCCGGCCTCATTGGCGACATCCGACACCGCACCGGATGGCGGCGTGGTCGATGAGCCCATGATGATGTCGGCCTTGGACTCCGTGACAAAGCGCCGCGCGTTGGTGGTCGCTGCCGTCGGATCACCGCCGTCGTCGAGCACGATCACCTTCAGCGGCACGCCGCCGATCTCCTTCGGCACAAAATCCAGCGCATTGCGCTCTGGGATGCCGAGCGCCGCCGCCGGGCCCGTGGTCGTGATGGTGATGCCGATGGTGATTTCACTGGTCTGGGCGCTGGCGGGGCTGCCCGACAGCGCCAAAACCGTCGCAAGCGCTGCGGCGGCGAGAAAATGCGTCTTCATATGTTCCTCCCTGCGATCATTATTCTTGTTCCAGAGCAAAACTTGCTCCGCATTTCAACCCACTCTTTAGACGGTGGTTACGACAGTAGCTAAACTCACCCCTCCATGAACTTCTTGACGATCTCCGGCGGCATGGGCGCCGATTTCAGCTTATCGGGATTTTCGGGATCGCGGCCGACCAGGACGCGGGTCTCGAACGCCTCGATCGCCAAGGCCTCGCCCTTGAAGACCTTGTGGGTCACCTCGAAGCTGGATCGCTTGAAGCTTTCGATGCGGCTCTCGATCGTGATCCAGTCGCCATGGGTCGACGGGATGTAGAACTTGGCACGGGTGTCCACCATGGGGATGCCGACGAGGCCATACCGCTTCACAATGTCCTGCTTGGAGAAGCCGGCCGCCTCGAACATGATCGAGGTGGAATCGTCGAACATGGCGAAGTAGCGCGGGTAGTACACGATATTGGCGGGGTCGCAATCGCCCCACTGGATCTGGACATCCCGCCGGTGCACGAACATGCGCGACTAGCTCCCTTTTTCACCTCTCCCAAAGGGAGAGGTCGGATCGCATCGCAAGATGCGATCCGGGTGAGGGGTTAAGGTCCCTCGAGTGAGCTGCGGCCCCTCACTCGATTTGCGCCCGACGATGCTGTGCATCGCCGGGAGCAAATCGACCTCTCCCCGTCGGGGAGAGGTGAAAGCGAGTTCATGGCGAGCACCCAGCATCACGCCATCACTTCGGCGCCATGCGCAGCGAGCCGTCGAGACGGACCACTTCGCCGTTGAGATAGGGGTTGTCGATCATGTGCAGCGCGAGCGAGGCGAACTCGTCGGCTTGTCCGAGGCGGCGCGGGAAGGGAATTGCGGCCGCGAGCGAATCCTGCGCCTCCTGCGGCAGGTTGGCGAGCAGCGGGGTCAGGAACAGCCCGGGCGCGATGGTCAGCACGCGGATGCCGAATTGCGCGAGCTCGCGCGCGATCGGCAGCGTCATGCCGACAATGCCGCCCTTGGAAGCCGAATACGCGGCCTGCCCGATCTGGCCGTCATAGGCGGCAACGGAGGCCGTGTTGATCACGACACCGCGCTCGCCGGTGGCGAGCGGCTCGAGCTTGGACATGGGGGCGGTCGCAAGCCGCAGCATGTTGAAGGAGCCGATGAGATTGACCTTGATCACCTTCTCGAAGTCCGGCAGCGCCATCGGCCCTTCACGGCCGATCACGCGTTTTGCCACGCCAATGCCGGCGCAGTTCACCAGCACGCGGGCGACGCCATGGGCCTTTTCGGCCTGCGCCACGGCACCTTCCGCGGATGCCGCATCCGAAACGTCGCAGGTCACCGCGACGCCGCCGATCTCGGCGGCGACCGTTTCGGCGAGCTTTGCGTTCAGATCGAATACGGCAACCTTTGCGCCTTGTGCGGCGAGCTTGCGCGCAGTGGCGGCGCCGAGACCCGATGCGCCGCCGGTGACGATGGCGGCCTGATCCTTCAACTGCATAACGATCTCCTTTGAATTTTGTCTAGCTCAGAGTGATGACATGATCCGGCGGCGGCGCCGCATAGAGCTCCTCGATCAGATCTTTGCGATGCTCCAGCACCGCGCGCTGGTTGATCGAGCCCTTGTCGGTGATCTCGCCGCGGTCGATCAACAGCGGCGTGTCGAACAGCACGGCACGCGTGACCCGGGTCGACGATCCCGTGGCGGTCGAGAGAAAACGCTCGAAGCGCTCGCGGAAGGCGTCGCGCACCAGCGGATCGGCCGCGGTGATCTTCAGATCGTCCGGCGGCAGCGTCGGGTTGATCAGGCGGCAGCCGTCGAGATCCAGCACCACCAGCGCTGCGATTTCGTCGCGGTTGATGCCGGCGATCACGACGTCGCGCACCAGCGGTGCGCAGGCGGCGATGAAGCGCGCGCGCAAGGGACCGACGCTGACCCAGGTGCCGGAGGCGAGCTTGAAATCCTCGGCAATGCGGCCGTCGAAATCGAAGCCGGCATGGAGATCGTTCGCATCCGCTGGCTTAAGGGCGTCACCGAGCTTGTAAAAGCCTTCCTCGTCAAAGGCGGCCTTGGTCGTGTCCGGCTGGCGCCAATAACCCGGCGTAACGTTGGGTCCCTTGGCGCGCACCTCGAGCTTGCCGTTGTTCGGCACCAGCTTGGCTTCATTGCCTGGCACGGGCAGCCCGACATGGCCGGAGCGGCTGGTGCGCGGATTGACCGACATGAAGAACGGCGCGGTTTCGGTGGCGCCAAGCCCGGTCAGCATCGGCACCCGTGCGCCGGTAGCCTCGACCGAGAGCTCATCAAGGCCGCTCCAGATGTGCGGCGCCAGCGCGGCACCGGAGAAGAACATCGCATGCAGCCTGCCGAAGAACTTGTCGCGCAGGCTCGCATCCTCGCGCAGATACGGCAGCAGCGATTCGTAGCCTTTGGGAACGTTGAAATAGACCGTCGGCGAGATCTCACGCAGATTCCGCACGGTCTCCTCGATGCCGCCGGGCACCGGCTTGCCCGCATCGAGATACATCGAGCCGCCATTATAGAGTGTCAGCCCGATATTGTGGTTGCCACCAAAGGTGTGATTCCACGGCAGCCAGTCGATGATGACGGGCGGCTCGTCCTTCAGGAACGACAAGGTTTCGCGGATCATCACCTGGTTGGCGCAAATCATGCGCTGGGTGTTGATGACGGCCTTGGGATTGCCGGTCGAGCCCGACGTCAGCAGGAATTTTGCGATGGTGTCGGGGCCGATCCTGTCATGTACCGCATCGAGGTTCGGGTGCAATGGCGTGGCCATCAGGTCGGCGAGCAGCGTGACGTCGCGGCCGGGCACGTGGCCGAAGGCCGCCGCGATCTCGGTGCCGAGCGAGACGTTGGCCGAGAGCGCGTCGGCAAACTTGTCGGCGTCGTCGACGAACACCAGTCCCGGCGTCAGCAGCTTCATCACATGGGCGAGCTTGCCGTAATCCTTTGAGACCAGCGAATAGGCCGCCGAGACCGGGCAAAACGGAATGCCTGCGTAGAGCGCACCGAAGGCGACCAGCGCATGATCGATGGAATTGCCGGAGAGGATGACGACCGGCTTTTCTGCCGACAGCCCGCGCGCCAGCAAGCCGGATGCAATATGCCGGCTCGCGGCAAGCAGCTCCGCATAACTGAGTTCGCGCCAGCCACGCCCGCCTTCGCGCTCGGCCATGAAGACACGGTCTGGCGCGATACTGGCCCAATGATGCAGCCGATCGGTGATGCGGACGGGATAATCCGGCAGCGCGCGAAGCGGGCGCAGATAGGTGGTGCCGTCAGGCTTGCGGTCGATCGAGACGGCGGGATCGCCGAACGAGATTGCGCGCAAGGAATGGCTGGTGCCGGCGCGGGCAGCGCTCTCGGCCTCGCGCGCGATTGTTTGCTGTGCGCTCATTTCGACCCCGGTTTCACCTTGGCGGTCTTGTGCTCGAGGAAGGCGCGAATGCGCCTTTTTGCCTCTTTGTCGCTCTGCGCCACCGTCGCCATCAGCGACTCCATCAACAACCCGGTCTGCGGGTTGGATTCCGCGATCATCGGCAGCGCCTGCAGCACGGCGAAATTGGTCAGCGGCGCATTGGAGGCGATGCGTTCGGCAAGTTCCAGCGCCTTCTTGAGCGCCCCGCCCTCTTCGACGAGATATTGCGCAAAGCCGTAAGCGGAGCCTTCGGTGGCCGAGTAGACGCGGCCCGTGAGCATCATGTCAGTCATGCGTGCGACGCCGATCAGCCGCGGCAGCCGCACCGAGCCACCGCCGCCGACAAAGATACCACGTTGCCCCTCCGGCAGCGCGAAATAGGCCGACGGCTCGGCGACGCGAATATGTGCGGCGCAGGCCAGTTCCAGGCCGCCGCCGATCACCGCGCCCTTCAGCGCGGCGATCACGGGAACACGGCTATATTGAATGCGGTCGAACACCCGGTGCCACATTTGCGAGTGGCGCAGGCCTTCCGTGGCGTCGTGCTCGGTCAGTTCGGACAGGTCGAGGCCGCTGGAGAAATGGTCGCCAAGGCCGTGAATGACCACGGCGCCGATATCCTCGGGGAGGTTGGCAAAGCATTGGCCGATCTCAAGGATAATGCCGTCGTTGAGCGCGTTGCGCTTGGCAGGCCGGTTCAGGGCGACCGTCAAAACGGCCCCGCTCCTCTCGATCCTGAGCAGCGCGGCCCGTTCCGCGTCGGCGGCAGTGGCGTTTCCCATCGGCTTATTGTGTCCTGGTTAGAATAGTTATGTTTTATAACGATTTTGGCGGGAGTCAATATGCTCCCTCGCTGTCGTCCCGGCGAAGGCCGGGACGACGGGCGGAAAGAGGGTGCAGCTCACAATACCTTATGCACGTCGATCACCACGCGCTCGGCGTGGCGGGCGACGGAGGCGACGAAGAGGTGCTGCATCAGCCAGGCGTATTGCGCAGCTCCCGTCTCGAATTTCGGCGAGGTGCGGCAATAGATGAGTTTCGGGTCGACCGGCTCGTTGCGCTTGAGCCTTTGCAGCAGCTCCGCAGGCCCGAAGCGGATGCCCTTGTTCTCGACATAGATGATCGCGCCATCGTCGGTCTCAAGCGCATATTTCGCCTCCAACTCGATCAACTCATTGGGCCGGATGATCTGGAAGTCCGCACCGAACGGGCAGACCTTGCCGTTGATCTCCCCACGCACCTCACCGCCGATGATCGGCACGATGCGGCGCACGCCATGTCCGATATCGCCGGCACTGACGACAGGATCGATGTGCGCGGTGATGGTGAAGACGTATCGGGTTTCAAGTACAGGATTCATCGACACCAGCCTCCTAACCGAACGCGAAACTTTTCGACCCGTCATCCTGAGGTGCGAGCGGAGCGAGCCTCGAAGGATACACGGCCCCGCTGCTGCAGCCGGGCCGTCGCCCTTCGAAGCCGCCGCTGGCGCGACGGCACCTCAGGGTGACGGTGATAGATCGTGACGTGACGGATCGACATTTGTTTACGGCGCCATGTGCTGCGGCAGCCAGGTCGCGAGCAGCGGGAAGGTGATCAGGATCACCAGGCGCACCAGGTCGGTGGCGACGAAGGGGAGCACGCCCTTGAAGATGGTCGCAAACGACACGTCCTTCACCACGCTCTTGATCACAAACACGTTCATGCCGACGGGCGGATGGATCAGGCCGAGTTCGACCGTCATCACGATGATGACGCCGAACCAGATCGGATCAAAGCCGAGATGCATCACCACAGGAAAGATGATCGGCACGGTGAGGATGATCATGGCCATGGCGTCCATCAGGCAGCCGAGCACCAGATACATCAGCATGATCACGGCGAGCACGCCGTAGCTGCCGAGCCCGAGCGAGGTCAGGAATTCCGTCACCTTCTGCGGGGTCTGCGTCACCGTGAGGAAATAGCCGAAAATGAGCGCGCCGATCAGCACGGTGAAGACGGCCGCCGCGGTGCGGGTGGCCTGCAGCAGCGAGGTGAGGATCTTCTCCTTGTTCAGCCGCCCGGTGACGAGGCCGATCAGGAATGCGCCGGAGGCACCGACGCCGCCGGCTTCGGTCGGCGTGAAGCGCGGCAGGAACGGCAATCCATAGAGCCCGCCGATCACGAAGATGAACAGCAGCACCGGCGCCCAGATGTCCTTCAAGCCGGCAAAGCGCTCGCGCCAGGGCAATGGTTTGCCCTGCGGCAGGAAGCCGGGCGCGATGCGGCCGATCAGGCCGATGGTGATCATGTACATGCTCATCGCCAAAAGGCCCGGAATGATGCCGGCGATGAACAATTTGCCGATGTCCTGCTCGGTGATGATGCCGTAGACCGCAAGCACGGTGGAAGGCGGCAGCATGGCGCCCAGCGTGCCGCCGGCCGCGATCACGCCGGTGGCAAAGGATTGCGGATAGCCGAAGCGCCGCATCTCGGGATAGGCGACGGCGGAGAATGTCGCAGCGGTTGCAACCGATGAGCCGGAGATCGCGGCAAAGCCGCCGCAGGCGGCAACCGTCGCAATCCCAAGGCCGCCGCGCAAATGTCCGACAAAGCCGTTGGCAGCACGGAACAGCTCGCGGCTCATGCCGGAATTGCTGACAAAGGTGCCCATCAACAGGAACATCGGGATGACGCCGAAGGTGTAGTCGGTAACCGTGCGCATCGAGGTCTGGCCGACCAGCTTCAGCGCCGGCGTCCCACCCACGAGATAGGAGAAGCCGGACACGCCGACCAGCCCCATCGCCATGCCCACGGGCACGCGCAGCAGCATCAGCGCAAACAGCGAGACGAATCCAAGGACGGCGACGGCGTTGGTGCTGAGCAAGACGATTACTCCGTGGCCTTGATCTCGGGATCATGCATCTCTTCGGGATGGAAGATCAGCCGATAGGTGCGGATCGCGATCAGGATCACTGCCGAGACGTCGCCGATCCAGGCCACCGCAAAGAACGGCCAGGTCGGCATGTGCATGTCAAAGGTGAGCACATGGTCCTTGTAGGTCCCGCGCACCTTGTCGAACAAGGTCCAGGTCTGCACCGTTACCACGAACAAGAGCACCAGCGTCGCGAACACGTCGATGAAACGCTGGTAGCGCGGCCCGACATTGGCCCATACCAGGTCGACGGTGATGTGGGTGCCGCGATAGGAGGTGGCGGCGATGCCCCAGAAGATCAGGATGCCGAGCAGCATGCGCCCGATGTCGAAGGAATCCGGAATGGAATAGTTCAGCGTGTTGCGCAGCAGCACCGAGATGAAGATATCGAGCGCAACAATGCCGACAAAGCCGGCCGCGATCCACTCGATCCCGTCGATGAAGCGATCCATCCAAGCGCGTTTCATGTCGCCTTCTCAGCCTGCGTAGACAAGATTGAACGGTCTCGCCGTTCTTCACCTCTCCCAAAGGGAGAGGTGAAACGAGCGTGCGGCTTGGGCCAACTCAAACAAGGCTCATTCCGCTGGAGCGTGGGCCTCGTTTACTGCGCGAGCGCGTTGTACTTCGCGAGCGACTCCTTCAGCTCGCTGAGCGCCTTGTCCGGATCGACGCCGGTCTTCTTGACACCGTCGGCCCAGGTCTTCACCAGGGGCTCGGCGGCCTTCTTCCACGCCGCGGTCTGCTCGGGCGTGAGCTTGTAGACCTCCTGCCCCGGCTCGGCCTTGATCTTGTCGACACCGGCGTCCTCGAATTCGCCCCAGGGCGCGCCGACCTTGCCGGCGGTTTCGGTGTTGCAATTGTCGTCGACCGCCTTCTTCTGGCGATCCGACATCCCGTCATACTTGTCCTTGTTCATCACCAGCACGAAGGTCGTGACATAGAGCGGCGCGTCCATGTGATACTTGGTGACCTTGTCGACACCGAACAGCAGCAGCGAGCCGGCCGGGAACGTGACTCCGTCGGCGACGCCGCGCTCGATGATGTCGCGCACCTCAGGCGCCGAGGACTGCACGTTGGTGCCGCCGAGCAGGGTAACGAAGTTGGCGATGGTCGCATCGGCTGGGCGAATCTTCATGCCCTTCACGTCGTCGGGCACCACGACCTTCTTGGTGCGGGTGTGGAACGCCGAGGGCGTATGGACGAAGGCGAGGCAATATTTCACATCGCTCATCTCCTTGGCCGCATATTTGCGATACCAGGCATCCAGCCCCTCCGAGCCGCCCTTGGCATTGGCGACGAGGAAGGGAAGCTCGCCGGCGCCAATGATCGGGAAACGGCCGGGCTGATAGCCGGGATTGACATAGGTGAGGTCGGCAATGCCGTCGCGCGCCATGTCGTAATGGTCGAAGGCCTTGCCGAGCTGCTGGGCCGGGAACACCGTGGACTTGATGGTGCCGCCTGACTCCTTCTCGACCGCCGCGGCCCAATCCTCCAGCGCCTTTTGCAGCGGATGCGAGGCCGGCACCCAGTGCGAGATCTTCAGGTTGATGGTCTGCTCGGTCGCAAACGCAGGGGTCAGGCTCGCCGCCAGCAGCAGCGCCAACCAGGTCTTCCTCATCGGTATTCTCTCCCTCTTTGGTAGGGCTTCGTCCTTCGATTTCCGGCTGGACGGCCCCTTTGCACACATTGTTATATGATATAATTATCAATGCAAGCTGGCGGCTTTGCGACCGCGCGCGCTCAGCTACCGTTTGAAGCCTATAACATCGGGAGGAGCAAGTATTGCGGACAAAAGTCGCAATCATCGGCGCGGGGCCGGCGGGACTGCTCCTGGGTCAGCTGCTCAAGACATACGGCGTCGACAACATCATCCTGGAGCGGCAGACCGCCGATTATGTGCTCGGCCGCATTCGCGCCGGGCTGCTGGAGGAAGGCACCGTCAAGCTGCTCGACGAGGTCGGTGTCGGCAGCCGCGCGCACCAGGAGGGCCTGGTGCATGACGGGATCGAGCTCGCCTTTGGCGGCGCCCGTCACCGGATCGACATGAAAGCGTCAACTGGCAAGACGGTGATGATCTACGGCCAGACCGAGGTCACCCTCGATTTGATGAACGCGCGGCAGGCAGCAGGCCTCACCACCGTCTACCAGGCCGCCGACGTCACGCCGCTCGATTTCGACACCGATCATCCGCGCCTCACCTACAAGAAGGATGGCGTGACCCATGAGATCCAATGCGACTTCATCGCCGGCTGCGACGGTTTTCATGGCATCAGCCGCGCCAGCGTGAAGCGCTCGGCGATCGAGACCTTCGAGCGGGTCTATCCGTTCGGCTGGCTCGGCATCCTCTCGGAAACGCCGCCGGTCTCGCATGAATTGATCTACTCCAATCACGCCCGCGGCTTTGCGCTCTGCACCATGCGCTCGACCCACCGCAGCCGCTATTATGTGCAATGCTCGCTCGATGATCATGTCGACCAATGGCCGGACGATCGCTTCTGGGACGAACTGAAGCGGCGCATCGACCAGAAGGCCGCGGACGAGCTCATCACCGGGCCGTCGATCGAAAAGAGCATTGCGCCGCTGCGCAGCTTTGTCGCCGAGCCGATGCGGTTCGGCCGGATATTCCTGGCGGGCGATGCCGCCCACATCGTGCCGCCGACCGGCGCCAAGGGCTTGAACCTCGCAGCCAGCGATGCGCATTACCTCGCCACTGCGTTGCGCGAATATTACGACGAGAACTCGTCAGCGGGGATCGACAATTATTCGGCCACGGCGCTGGCGCGGGTCTGGAAGGCCGTGCGCTTCTCCTGGTGGATGACCTCGATGCTGCACAAATTTCCGGACACAGGCACCATCGGCGCGCGCATCCAGCTTGCCGAGCTTGATTATGTCTGCAGCTCAAGGGCTGCAATGACATCGCTGGCGGAGAATTATGTGGGGTTGCCGTTTTGACGATCCGCCAAGCTGCAACACCGTGAAGCTTCGAACCGTCATCCTGAGGCGCGAGCGCAGCGAGCCTCGAAGGATGCACGGCCCCGCGGCTGCAGCCGGGCCGTCGCCCTTCGAGGCCGCCGCGTTGCGGCGGGACCTCAGGGTGACGGTGATAGAGATCCGCCCGTAGCCTACACCCTTTGCAATGAGCACGTGCGCCCGTTCAAACACCCGCGCAAATCCCGTTTAAAACTTTGTAGGCGATGAAAACGTCACAGGCTTCGCGTTCAATGGCGGCATGTTTCGCCGACGCATGAGCTATCCATGACAGAGATAACCTCCGGCACCGTTCCCGCCGGTTTCGAGCCGCATTTCCGCAAGAGCCCGTTCACAGATCCCTGGGAGCCGCTTTACTCCAGACGCACCGCCAAGGCCGTTACCATGGGGCTGCGCCTGGCAAGACCGCACACCAACGCGCGCGGGCTGATCCATGGCGGGCTGATCGCCGCGCTTGCCGACAACGCCATGGGTTATAGCTGCGCGCAGGCGACGGGCTGGGCGACGTCTTTCGTCACCATTTCGCTTGCCGTCGATTATGTCGGCTCCGCCGATATCGGCCAGTGGCTTGCGGTGGAATGCGAGGTGATCAAGACCGGCAGCACCATCTGCTTCGCCCAGGCTCTGATCAAGGCCGATGATATGGTGATCGCGCGGGCGAACGGCACGTTTCGTGTGGTGCCGAAGCAGGGGTGATGCCGTTATTGGCATCGTCATTCCGGGGCGGTGCGCAGCACCGAACCCGGAATCTCGAGGTTCCGGGTTCACGCTTCGCGTGCCCCGGAACGACCGCCCGCTACCCAAACCTCCAATCCGTGGTCTCCACCACCAGATCGATGAACGCGCGCACCTTGGCCGACAACAGTCGCGAGGTCGGATAGACGATCTGCACCGGCAGCGGCGGCAGTTCGAACTTCCGCAGCACCAGTTTCAGCCGACCGCGCCGGATCGCGTCCGCCGCCTGGTAGGCCAGCACGCGCGTCAGCCCGCCGCCTGCCATCGCATGCTGGATCGCGGCATCCGCCACATTGCTGGTGAAGCGCGGCGCGACGGCGATGCGAAGCTCTTCGCCGTCGCGGGCGAAACGCCAATCGGCCGTCAGCGCAGAGCCGCCGAACTGGATGATCTGGTGGTCCGTGATCGCCTCGGGCGTCTTCGGCTCGCCGCGCGCCTTCAGATAAGCGGGCGAAGCGACCACGATGCGCCGCATCTCACCGACCTGACGCGCCACCAGCGAGGAGTCGGGCAGATGCCCGATCCGCACTGCGAGATCGACGCCGTCCTCGACCAGGTTGACGATGCGGTCCTCCAGCCGCAACTCGCCTGCGACATCACCATAGCGCTTCAGATAGGCCGACATCACGGGGCTGACATGCAGCCGGCCGAAGCCGACCGGCGCCGAGACGACGAGCCGTCCCGTAGGGCGGGTGCGCTCGCTCTCGGCGGCAAGCTCCGCTTCCTCGATATCGGCGAGGATGCGGCGCGCCCGTTCGAGATAGCGCGCACCGGCGTCGGTCAACGCGACCTTGCGCGTGGTCCGCTGCAGCAGCCGCGCACCCAGCCGCTCCTCCAGTGCTGCGATCAGCCGCGTCACGGCCGGCGGCGACAGACCAAGTTTACGCGCGGCGGGGGCAAAACCTTGCAGGTCCGCCACCGTCACAAAGGTCTGCATGGCTTCGATCCGGTCCATGGCTTTATTTCACTATTTGCAACGATGAACTGTCAACGGGGACGATTGTTTTAGCGCCGAAAAGCTCCACTTTGAGCGGCGAGGGCGGGTCGTAAGCCTGCTCCGGGAGATAGTACGATGTCAGACACTCACACTTATGCCAGCGATGTGGCCTTCTCGCCGGCGGTGAAGCAGATTCAGGCCCGCAAGGGTTCGCGCGAGCACTATGCGCATCAGGAACAACGCGGCTGGCGCACCGAGGTC
>DASREP010000069.1:0-2520 GCA_035652015.1 Bradyrhizobium sp.
GCGGCCACCTTTTCGTCCCGACCGCAGGCTGTGCAAGATGGCGCGCGCAGGTCAAGTCAAGGCCGGCCCTTTGCGGGGCGCCGCGCAGCGGCTTGGCCTTGAGTTGAGCGAGCACGCCATCATGCTTGGTCCGTCGGGACCGATAGGGGCTTGTGGTATTGGCGGTTTGGTCAGGGCATCTGCAATCCTCGCATTTGCGATCCAAGGTTCGAGCCGGTTCGGCGATCTGGGTTGCTTGCCAGATCAAACTCACATTCGGTCGTCGCGCGCGGCGACTGCACCAGGATTCCGCTTGCGGCGGGCAGGCTCGAGAGGACGAGGCCATTCTTCGTTGCGGCGTTTGAAGCCATGCAATCCATCGGTTCGTCCGCCCGGATCTTCCGAGTCCGATCGGGTCTCGGCAGATGGGTTATGGTTGTTTCGTCGTGTGCGGGCGGCGAAGCATGCCGCTCGGTGCGGTCCAGGATCAGGCGGCGGGCTTCATCACGGCTCCCTCGATAACGACGCCCTGGGTGACATACTTCCACAATGCCACGAGGAGCTTGCGCGCCAGCGCCACGATCGCGCGCTTGCGGCCTTGCAGGCTTCGCTGCTTGAACCAGCGCGTCAGGGCCGACTGCGGCTGGTGACGTATCCAGAGCCAGGCGAGTTGGATCATCGTGGTCCGCAGCCTTGGATTGCCGGCCTTCGACACGCCCTGCTCGTGCCGGATGCCTCCGCTTTGCCAGGGCGTCGCCGCAAGGCCCGCATAGGCGGCGACCTGACGGCGGTTGGAGAACTGCCGGTAAAACGCCTCCGACCAGAGCACGGCAGCGAAGTTGGCGCCCATTCCCTTCAAGGCGAGCAGCATCGTGACCACGTCCGGCGCGGCCTCTTCGCTTGCAGGCCTTCTCGCCGCCGCCAGCAGGCCATCCCGCTCGGTCTCGACCGCCTTGATCTGTTCCAGAAGCAGTTCGGTCCGATCGAGTTCGCGGCCGATCTGCGCCTTCAAATGCGCCGGCAGCTCCCGCCCGTCGCCGGTGCGCAAGGCCTCAAGCCGCGCCCGCCGATCGCGCCGCAGCGGCTCGTAATCGGATATCCCCTGCGCGAACAAAAGACCCTTGATCCGGTTCACATGCGTGATGCGCTCGGCGATCAAGGCCTGCCGTTCGCGACAAATCCGCCGCCGATCCTCCTCTTCAGGCGAGGGCGCCACCACCATCGCACAGACCCGGGGTTCGCCGCGCTTGTAGGCAAGAAGCGTCCGCAGCAGCGTCTCCCCGTCAAGCCGGTCCGTCTTGGCGCGCCGGCGCCGCCGCGGCATCGCGATCGAGGCGGCATCGACCACATGGCTCTCAATGCCGTTCTGTTGCAGAACACGATGCAGCCAGAACCCGTCCAACCCAGCTTCCTGGATCGTGATGATCGGATAGCTCTCGCCGGTCCTGGCCTCCGCCTTGCGCTTGTGGTCTGCCAACAGCTTCATCAAGCCGACAACGTCGCCGGCCGTGATGCCATACTTGGACATCTTCTCGCCTTTGCCGGGCGAAAGCGACGTTATCAGCCAATTCGAACGACTCAGTTCCAACGACACAAAAATTGCGCCAAACTGCGTGCGGATAGCGGTCAGTCCGTCGGAAAGATGATCGAGCAACATCGTTGTCTCCAGGTTGAGTGGTTTTGCAACCTCAGTCTGGCTTCAGACTTGGTCGCTATCCACTCCCCATGGAATCTTCGCTTTCGCTCGCAATGACGGTGTGGCGGGCAATGCGCATTCTCTCGCTACCCTAGCCGCATGTCCAAGAGCCTGCGGCCCTCGCTCTTGAGCAGCTTTCGCACCGAGCTGGAGGCCGCGACCGTGCCCTGGTTGGCATAGGCCTCGTGATTCTTCTCGATATCGTCGAGGCTGTAGAGGTAATTCACCATCAATCCTGCGGACTCGTGCAATCCCTTCGGCGAGACATCGCCGAGCCAATCGATCTGCTCGAGCCGCGCCCCATTGCCGAGGTGGAAGCGAGCAACGGAATCGAGCAACCGGCCCCTGGGGTTGCGCGCTTTGAGGAAGTAATACGCCGCCAAGGGCTCGACGATCGAATGCAACTGGCTTTCCAGTTCCGGATCTTGCCACCAATTCGGTTCGTCCAGATGTTGCAGGACAGGGCGTTCCTCCTCGGTGACGGGAAGGTAGGCCGTCGTTTTCAGCCATTTCATGAAGCCCGGCACCGGCGACAGCGTCACGAAATTGTCGAGCCACGGCAGTTCGCGGCGCAACTCCTCGACCACCTGCTTGATCAGGAAATTGCCGAAGGAAATTCCGCCCAGACCGCGCTGGGTGTTGGAGATCGAATAGAACACGGCGGTGCGCGCGCTGCCGACCGGAACCGGATCGCGATCCTCGGCGAGCAGCGGGGCGATCGCGCCCGGGATCTCTTCCGTCAGCGCCACCTCGACGAAAATCAGGGGTTCGTCGACCAGTGCGGGGTGAAAGAACGCATAGCAGCGCCGATCGACCGGATCGATTCGGCGGCGCAAATCGCTCCA
>DASREP010000070.1:0-10208 GCA_035652015.1 Bradyrhizobium sp.
CGTCGCCGGCACGCCGAAGCGCTTTTCGATCGCATCGAGCGAGGGCCGATATTGCTGCAGGAGCTTTTGCCCGTGCTCCGCCAGCCGCGCGATGGCGCCCTCATTGATATAGTCCGCCGGCACCTGCACGAACTCGGCCTGGGCCGGCGCGCCGGTCGCGGGCCGTCCGGGCAGGATCAGGTCGGGCAATTTGTAGTCGGGCTCGAGCCCGCGCGTCTCGCGATCAAACGTCGTGCGCGACACGCCCGCCGCTTCCGCCTCCGGCCAGAGCGAGGCGATGAACTGCGTGAAGGCGGCGTCAGTGGCGCGCGCGGGAGACAATCCGCAAAGGGATGCAATCACCGCCGCGATGAGCGCCACGCGCCGCATGGATGAACCTACCTCGTCAGCTTCTTGTATTTCAGCCGGTGCGGGATGATCGAGTCCTGGCCGAGGCGCCGCATCTTGTCTTTCTCGTAGTCCTGGAAATTGCCTTCGAACCATTCGACGTGGCTGTCGCCCTCGAAGGCGAGCATATGGGTGGCGATGCGGTCGAGGAACCAGCGATCGTGGCTGATGATCACCGCGCAGCCCGCGAAATCCTCCAGCGCCTCCTCGAGCGCGCGCAGCGTGTCGACGTCGAGATCGTTGGTCGGCTCGTCGAGCAGCAGCACGTTGGCGCCGGATTTGAGCATCTTGGCGAGATGCACGCGGTTGCGCTCACCGCCCGAGAGCGAGCCGACCTTCTTCTGCTGGTCGGCGCCCTTGAAGTTGAAGGACGAGCAATAACCGCGCGAATTGACCTCACGCTTGCCCAAGAGGATCAGCTCGTTGCCGCCGGAGATTTCCTCCCACACGGTCTTCGAGCCGTCGAGCGCATCGCGCGACTGGTCGACATAACCGAGATGCACGGACTCACCGATGGTGATCGTGCCCTTGTCCGGCTTCTCCTGCCCGGTGATCATGCGAAACAGCGTGGTCTTGCCGGCACCGTTCGGGCCGATCACGCCGACAATGCCGCCCGGCGGAAGCTTGAAGGTGAGGTCCTCGATCAGTTCGCGATCGCCGAAGCCTTTGCTGAGGTGCTCGAAATCGATGACGTTGTTGCCGAGCCGCTCGGCGACAGGAATGATAATCTGCGCGGTCTGGGTCTGCTTGTCGTTTGCCTGCTTGAGCAGCTCCTCGTAGCGCTGGTAGCGCGCCTTGGACTTGGCCTGGCGGGCGCGGGGCGAGGCGGCGATCCACTCCTGCTCGCGGGCGAGCGTGCGCTCGCGCGCCGCCTCCTCGCGGCCTTCCTGCGCCAGCCGCTTCTGCTTCTGTCCCAGCCAGGAGGAGTAGTTGCCCTCGTAGGGAATGCCCTTGCCGCGGTCGAGCTCGAGGATCCAGCCCGTCACATTGTCGAGGAAGTAGCGGTCGTGGGTGACGATCAGGATCGCGCCGGGATATTGGCGCAGATGGCCTTCGAGCCAGTTCACCGACTCCGCGTCGAGATGGTTGGTGGGTTCGTCCAGCAGCAACAGCTCCGGCTGGTCGAGCAAGAGGCGGCACAGCGCGACGCGGCGGCGCTCACCGCCGGAGAGCTTGGTCACATCGGCATCGTCGGGCGGACAGCGCAGCGCGTCCATCGCCTGGTCGACCTTGCTGTCGAGATCCCACAGGCCCTGGGCCTCGATCTCGTCCTGCAGCTTGGTCATCTCGTCGGCGGTCTCCTCGGAGTAGTTCACCGCGAGCTCGTTGTAGCGGTCGAGGATCGCCTTCTGCTTGGCGACGCCCTGCATGACGTTCTCGCGCGCGGTGAGCTTGGCATCGAGCTGCGGCTCCTGTTCGAGATAGCCGACGCGGGCGCCCTCGGCGACCCAGGCCTCGCCGGTATATTCCTTGTCGAGGCCCGCCATGATCCTGAGCAGGGTCGATTTGCCGGCGCCGTTGACGCCGAGCACGCCGATCTTGGCGTCGGGATAGAACGACAGATGGATGTTATCGAGCACCTTTCGGTTGCCCGGATAGGTCTTGGACAGGCCTTGCATGAAATAGACGAACTGGCGCGCCATCGCGTTCCTTTACGGAAACCTTGAGAATTGTCGGAAATTTGCTGCGGCTGATGTAGCCGTGGGGCCGGCAAAGGGCAACCGTAGGCGGGCCGTTTTCCGTTCCTTCACCACGGATGAATACGGAGCCGACACCATGTCTGCGGCGAATCAGTCCATTTGAAACTAGTTTTTAATAAATTGGGCCAAAGCTGGTTTTCGGCGCGGAAAACCGCGCTTAACGCGGCCAGAGCCGCGAATGAAAACAGCGAGCCTGCGTCATGGCCACCATCACGTCCACCGGCCTTTCCCCCACGGAAGCCAGCAACGGGCATTCCAGTGCCCTCGCCGGCCTCAAGACCTTCTGGCGCGAATTCGTCGCCAAGGCCTTCCATCCCTACCGCCCGGAACTGCATTACATGCGCGGCCCCGGCCCGGCCTGGCGCGCCAAATATGGCGACGCGGCCGCGTTTCGCCTCAAGCCCCGCGACATCTGAGGCAAGGCGCGCCTTTCAGCACTTTTTGAAGCAGCCGGCCGCTTGCGCGCCAACTTCCGGCGCGCGACCATGGCACCCCTGCCCGGACGGCCGTTCCGCCGTCACCCTCGCCATGATCGGATCCTCGCAATGACACGGCTGCGCTGTGCAATTCTCGACGACTATTTCAACATTGCCCTCGACGTCGCGGACTGGGACAGGATCGCCGACCGCGTCGACGTCACGGTCTTCAACCATCACTTCCAGAGTGAGGCTGCAGCGGCGTCCGCGCTGAAGGATTTCGAGATCGTCTGCGCCATGCGCGAGCGCACGCCGTTTCCGCGCACGCTCATTGCCGAACTGCCCCAGCTGAAGCTGCTGCTCACGTCGGGGATGCGCAATGCCGCCATCGACATGGAGGCTGCCAAGGAGCGCGGCATCGTGGTCTGCGGGACGCAGTGGGGCCAGGACCCAACGGCGGCGCTGACCATGGGCCTGATCCTGGAATTGACCCGCGGCATTGGGCGGCAGAACATGCAGATGCATGCCGGCGAGCTGTGGCAGACATTTCCGGGCGTCGAGATCGAAGGCCGGACGCTCGGCGTGGTGGGCCTCGGCAAGCTGGGCAGCAAGGTTGCAGGGATTGCCAAGGCCTTCGGCATGAAGGTGATCGCCTGGAGCCCGAACCTCACGCCGGAGCGAGCCGCAGAGGTCGGCGTCGGCTACGCCAGCAAGGAGCAGCTGTTTTCGACCGCCGACATCGTCACCATCCACGTGGTGCTCAGCCAGCGCTCGCGTGGCCTGGTGAGCCGCGATGACCTCGCGCGCATGAAGCCGACCGCCTATCTCGTCAACACCTCGCGCGGGCCCATTGTCGACGAGCAGGCGCTGCTCGAGACGCTGCGCGAGAAGCGCATTGCCGGCGCTGGTGTCGATGTCTTCTCGGTCGAGCCGCTGCCGTTGGATCACCCCTTCCGCAAGCTCGACAACATGGTGATCACCCCTCATCTCGGCTACGTCTCGACCGACGCGCTGCGCGCCCATTACGGCCAGATGGTCGAGGCCATCGACGCCTGGTTCAAGGGCGAGCCGCCGAGACGGCTGGCCTGAGCGAACGCTGGCGGACCGACCGCACAAAAAAGGCGACTGCCACCGCAGTCGCCTTTGTGATTTGGCTCGAGATCGCGACCGGCGCCTAGCGCACGGTCACCGGGGCGCCTAGGGGCGGCACCACGGTCGGCTGCGTGCCGGGGACCGGGCCGGACATCTGAGCCGCCTGGGGCGGCGGGATCTGGCCCGGCACCGGCTGGGCGGACGCCGTTGCGGTGCCCGCCGGCGGGTTGCCCGGCAGCACGACCACCCGGGTGCCGACCTTGACGCGATCGAACAGGTCGGAGACGTCCTCATTGAGCATGCCGATGCAGCCCGACGAGACGAACTTGCCGATGGTCGAGGGCTGGTTGGTGCCGTGGATGCGGTAGACGGTACTGCCGAGATACATCGCGCGCGCGCCGAGCGGGTTGCCCGGGCCGCCGGCCATGAAGCGCGGCAGATAGGGCTGGCGGTCAATCATCTCGCTCGGCGGATACCAGTCCGGCCATTCCTTCTTGCGGGTGATCTTCTGCACGCCGGTCCAGGTGAAACCATCACGGCCGACGCGGACGCCATAGCGGATCGCCTTGCCGCCACCGAGCACGTAATAGAGGTAAGTGTTCGGGGTATCGACAACGATGGTCCCCGCCGGCTCCTTGGTGACGAAATCGACCTCCTGCCGGCGCAAATTCGGCGGCAGCTGTGCGGGACCGGATTCGGGCTGCTCTTCCGGCGGAAGGGCTGCAACCGTCATCGGCCGGCCATCGGGACCGGTGGCAGCCGGTGGAACCGCGCCGGTGACACTGCCCTGACCCGCGACGCCCTCGGGCGGACGCGGCGCATTGGGATCGACATAGGCCTCCTGACCAGGAGCGGGCCGATCGGCATAGATGACCGGTGGCGGGCCAGCCGGGCGCCCGTAACGGGGATCGTCAGGCGACATCACCGGGCCGGTGGGCTCGGCGCTATTGGCATAGGCGGGAGGGGGCCCTGCCGGGCGGCCATAGCGCGGGTCATCGGGCGACATCACGGGCCCGGAGGGCATGCTGCGGTCGGAATAGACCGGGCGGCCGTAACGCGGATCGTCCGGCGCCATGACCGGTCCCTGGCCATACCCTTGAGCACGCCCCTGACCTGGCCCAGGCGGCGGCAGCGGAGCACCAGGCTGCGCGTCCTCATCGTCAAGCGAATCGAAATTAGGGGCCGAACCGGCCGGATAGGGCTGGGGCACCGGCGAATAGGTCGCGCCTGGAGGCACCGGATAGGCCTGCTGGGCCTGTGCAAGCGGGATCATTGCCGCGCCCGCCGCCACGGCAGCACAGATCGTCAGAATGCGTTTGATCATCATTGCCCTTGTATAGACCCCGACCGTTATGGACCCGGCCGCTATAGACCCGAAGCCATTGTAGACCCTAAGTCTTGTGGAGACCCTAAGTCGGCACCGCACCGTCGACTGTTGGATGACGGAAGATAGCGGCGCATTCAAGACAATTCCACGATAGCCGCCCCCATTCAGGCAAAATGTGACGTTCTTTCAACGCCGTTGCCGGGAAGCCGCAGGCGGAGAAAAATGCTTCTACTGGTTCCAAACTCCGTTCATCGCCTTCGATTTTTCACGAACGACCGAACCGCCTTGCGGTATCCTTGAACGAGCCTGATTCGCTTTTCGAAACGTCCGCCTGTGGCGAAAGCGAATGTGGCCAATCCTGTGGTCACCGCGTTCCCTGATGGCTTTGAGGCCTTCGCAAGGCCCTCGCTTGCAAGGCGGAATCTGTTTCCCATGCTGCCCGGCTTTCGTTTCCTGTTCGCCGCCATTCTCCTGTCCATGTCGGTTCTGGTGTTTGGCCTCGGAGCAGCGGCCGTGCTGCGGGCCGCCCATGAGCAGTTTGCGGAGAGCGGATCGTGGCGCCCGGCGCCGGATACCTCGGCGGCCCAGCAGGGCGAGATGGCGCCGCCTGTCCTGGCCATGCTGCGGGTCGACCAACCTCCAGCGCCGAAGGCTGATGCGGCCCCTGTGACCCCACCCGCCCAACCCGCCGAAGTCGCTCCCTCGGAGGCGGCGAATACAGCGGCGGTGGATTCGCAAGCCGCTCCCCCGCCGGAGACTGCCAAGGTCGATACCATTGCGGTTGCCAAGTCTGATAGCGCCAAGTCTGATAGCGCCAAGCCTGATAACGCCAAGTCTGGGGTCGCGCCGGACTTGCCGAAGCCCGACGTCCAGGAAACGCCTGCGGTCGTCGCGGTGGCGCCGGCCGGACCGGAGGCCGCACATGAGGACGCGCCCGCGACGGCGCAGCCTGCTGCCATCCCCGAGGCGCCCGCCATTGACACCAAGACAGCGTCTGCGGAGCCAGCCCCCACGCCGGCTCCGGCGCCCGCTGCAGCAGCGATCTCACCGCCGGCTCCCGCCGACGAGCCCTCAGCCGCGTCAACCACAAGCGGCGAGGCGTTCCCGGCCGCTCCCGAACAACCGAGCGCGCCGGCCGCGGCCGATCCCGGCACGGCCAATCCCGGCACGGCCAGAATCGCAACCCTCGGCGGTCCCCCCATCGTGATCGAGGAGCCCGCGCCGGGGAAGGTGGTTCGTGCCGGTCCCGATCCGAACGAGGTGAAGAAGGAAAAGGACAAGGAGCGGGCCGAGGAGCGGGCGCGGCGCCGGCGTCTTGCCGCTGCGCGGCGCGCCAGGCAGGCGCGGGAGGCGTTGCAGGCACAACAAGCCGCCAATCCGTTCGCCGCGCCCAACCAGGGCTTCCCATCCGTCCAGCCCGCTCAGGCCAACGCGAACGCCCGGACACGCTGATCGCGCTTCAAGCATGTCCGGTTCTGGTTGAAACAGAACGGGCTCCGGGGTTTTGCTCTGACGCGTTCTCTTCACGCTAACCGGTCATCACTTCGCTCGAATACGCCATGGCTCAGGCCGGCCCGGTCGCGACCGGCGGCCCGTCGAGCTTGCCCCACTCCGACCACGAGCCATCGTAGATGGCGGGATTGGCGATGCCGAGCCGGTAGAGCGCGAGCGTCAGGACGGCCGCGGATACGCCGGAGCCGCAGCTGGTCACAACAGGCGCATCCAGCTTGACGCCGGCGCCCGTGAAGGCCGCACGCAAGTCAGACAGCGGCTTCATCGTGCCGGTCGCCGCATCGAACAACTGATTGTAGGGCACGCTGCGGGCGCCCGGGATGTGCCCCGAGCGCAGGCCCGGCCGCGGTTCGGGCACGCGGCCCTCGAAGCGATCGGCGGCGCGCGCATCGATGACCTGCTCGGCATGCGAGGCGAGATTGGCGACCAGTTGCTCCATCGAGCGCACGCGCCTCGCATCGAAGGTCGCCTTGAAGGTCGCGGGCTTCGGCGTCACCTCGCCGCCCTCGACCTTGCGTCCCTCCGCGCGCCATTTCTTCAGGCCGCCGTCGAGCAGGCGCACCTTGTCATGTCCGTAGGCGAGGAACATCCACCAGGCGCGCGGGCCGGCGACCCAGCCGCCGGCATCGTAGATCACCACCGTATCGTCGTTGCCGATGCCGAGCGCGCCGACATCGCTGCCGAACTGCTCCGCACTCGGAAACATGTGCGGCAACGGGTTGGAATGATCCGACACGGCATCGACGTCGAAGAACACGGCGCCCGGAAGATGCGCGGCGAGATAGTCGTCCTTCGGCAGCGGCAGCACGCCAGGCATCTTGAAGGTGGCGTCGACGATGCGGATGTTGGGATCGTTCAGATGCGCGGCGAGCCAGTCGGTGGTGACGAGGGGATCGGTGGTGGCGGTCATGGTCATTCCTTGTTCGTCATTCCGGGGCGCTCGCGAAATAGCGAGCGAACCCGGAAGTCAGAAGTTGCGGCGCGAGATTCCGGGTTCACGCTTCGCGTGCCCCGGAATGACGGGGGTAAAGAGTGGATCAACCCTTCTTCTTCGGCTCCCACTTCTCCGTGGGACCGCCGGCGTCGCGCCAGGCCGCATAGCCGCCGGCGATATGGGCGACGGGCTTCAGCCCCATGTCCTGCGCGGTCTTGGCGGCGAGCGCGGAGCGTAAGCCGCCGGCGCAATGGAAGATGAACTTCTTGTCCTCCTGGAAGATCGGCTTGGCATAGGGGCTTTGCGGATCAATCCAGAACTCCAGCATGCCCCGGGTGCAGGAGAACGCGCCGGGGATCCTGCCGTCGCGCTCGATCTCGCGGGGATCGCGGATGTCGACGATGACAACGTCGCCGCCCTGGGCGATCTTGATCGCATCAGTGGCGCTCAAGGTCTCGATCTCGGCATTGGCCTCGTCGATCAGGGCCTTGATGCCGCGGTGGATGGTCTGGGGCATTTGCTCTCCCTCTTCGCTACTCGTTTTCTTGCCCGTCATTCCGGGGCGCTTGCGAAGCAAGCGAACCCGGAATCTCGAGCCGCATACGACGACTTCGAGATTCCGGATCAGCCCGCTCTGCGGGCTGTCCGGAATGACGAGCGTGTGGACGGCGCGTGCGGCCAACGCTACCGCACCAACTCCTTCATCGCACCCTCCAATCCCTCGATGGTGATCGGGAACATGCGGTTCGCAAAAATGCGGCGGATGATGGTGGTGGATTCCGAATAGTCCCAATGCTTCTGTGCAACAGGATTGAGCCAGACCGTATGCGGATAGGTGCGGATGACGCGATCAAGCCAGACCGAGCCCGCCTCCTCGTTGACATGCTCCACCGAGCCGCCCGGCACCATGATCTCGTAAGGCGACATCGAGGCGTCGCCGACAAACACCACCTTGTAGTTGTGCGGATATTTGTGAAGCACGTCCCAGGTCGGGGTGCGGTCGGTGAAGCGGCGACGGTTCTGCTTCCAAACGCCCTCATAGAGGCAGTTGTGGAAATAGAAATATTCCATATGCTTGAATTCGCTTTTGGCAGCCGAGAACAGTTCTTCGACCTGCTCGACATGGGAATCCATCGAGCCGCCAATGTCGAAGAACACCAGTACCTTGACCGCGTTGCGCCGCTCGGGACGCATGTGCACGTCGAGATAGCCGTGATTGGCCGTTTCCTTGATCGTGGTGTCGAGATCGAGTTCGTCCGGCGCGCCGGTGCGGGCGAATTTGCGTAAGCGCCGGAGCGCGATCTTGATGTTGCGGATACCGAGTTCGACGTTGCCGTCGAGGTCCTTGAACTCGCGGCGGTCCCACACCTTCACCGCGCGGAAATTACGGTTCTTCTCCTGGCCGATACGAATCCCTTCCGGATTGTAGCCATGCGCGCCAAAAGGAGACGTGCCAGCCGTGCCGATCCATTTGTTGCCGCCCTGGTGCCGGCCCTTCTGCTCTTCGAGGCGCTTGCGAAGCGTCTCCATGAGCTTGTCCCAGCCCATCGCCTCGATCTGCTTTTTCTCCTCTTCCGTTAGGTATTTCTCCGCTAGCTTCTTTAGCCATTCCTCCGGGATTTCGGCCTTCAGCATCGCCTCCAGCAGGTTTTCCAGCCCCTTGAACACGGTGCCGAACACGCGGTCGAACTTGTCGAGGTTGCGCTCGTCCTTCACCAGCGCCGCGCGCGACAGGTAATAGAAATTCTCGACCGACTGCTCGGCGAGGTCGGCATCGATCGCCTCCATCAGCGTCAGATATTCGCGCAAGGTAACCGGGACCTGGGCGTCGCGCAGGGCGGTGAAGAATTGTAAAAACATACCCCTCAGATTGCCCGGTAACCCGCATCCGTCAAGGCCACCTAGCGCTGATCAGGGCGGCTTGGCGGGCCTGGTAGCGGTCTGGACCTGCGGGGTTTTTCGACTACATTACGAGCAGCGGCCGCCGGAGGGCGGTCGTTTCATGTTGGAGCCAGCACGGGGCACGTTGTTTTATGAAATTTACCGGTACCAAGGACTACGTCGCCACCGAAGATCTCAAGGTCGCGGTCAATGCCTCGATCGTGCTCGAGCGGCCGCTTCTGATCAAGGGCGAGCCGGGCACCGGCAAGACCGTGCTTGCCGAGGAGGTTGCGAAAGCGATCGGCGCACCGCTTCTCACCTGGCATATCAAGTCCACCACCAAGGCGCAGCAGGGGCTTTACGAATATGATGCGGTGTCGCGCCTGCGCGACAGCCAGTTGGGCGATGCGCGCGTCTCCGACATTTCGAATTACATCAAGCGCGGCAAGTTATGGGATGCGTTCACATCCGAAAAACGACCCGTGCTTTTGATAGACGAGATCGACAAAGCCGATATCGAGTTTCCCAACGACCTCCTGCTCGAACTCGATCGCATGGAGTTCTTCGTCTACGAGACGGGAGAGAACATCAAGGCCAAGCTTCGCCCGATCGTGATGATCACCTCCAACAACGAAAAGGAATTACCGGACGCTTTCCTGCGCCGCTGCTTTTTCCATTACATCAAGTTTCCCGATGCCGAGACCATGGGGCGGATCGTCGACGTGCATTTTCCGAATATCAAGAAGCGCCTGGTCGAGGAAGCGCTTCGCATCTTCTTCGAGGTTCGCGAGGTGCCGGGTTTGAAGAAAAAGCCCTCGACCTCGGAATTGCTCGACTGGCTGAAGTTACTCCTTAATGAGGACATCACGCCGGAAATGCTCCGGGAGCGCGACCCGCGCAAGCTGATCCCGCCGCTCCACGGCGCGCTCTTGAAGAACGAGCAGGACGTCCATCTTTTC
>DASREP010000071.1:0-60217 GCA_035652015.1 Bradyrhizobium sp.
TGTCAATGCAACGCTCGCGAACTGGCTGGACTATGACCTCGCCGAGATCGGATCGGGCGGCCTCAAGCTCACCGACATCGTCTCCGGCGACGGCGCCTCGCTTCTGACCTCGATCGTCGCTGTCCCCGGCGAGGTCAAGACCGAGGTGTTCGACATTGACCTGAAGATGCGCACCGGCAAGACCATGCCGGTGCGGCTCTATCACAAGCTCGCCTTCGGCGCCGACGGCGTTGCCGGCCCGTCGCGCACGCTCGTGATCAGCCGCGCCCGCGACGAGCGCGCCGATCCGGAACGTGCCGCCGAGGTGCGCTTCATGCGCTTCTTCGACCACACCCCGATGGCGATCGCGACCGTCGATCGCGGCGGGCACGTGGTGCGGGCCAATGCGCGGTTCGCAAAGCTGGCGCAGGGTCTCGGTCTTGACGGTCTGGTCGGCAAGCTGATCTTCCGCGCGGTCAATGCGCGCGACCACAATCTCCTGACCGCCGCGATCAACCGGGCCGCCGAGGGCCAGGGCAATATCGCCCCTGTCGAAGTGATGCTGGAGGGTGCGAAGGAGCGCTGGGGTCAGTTCTTCGTCACTGCGGTGGAGGAGGGCGAGCGCGAGACCGAGGCGGCCATCGTCTACATGCTCGAGACCACCGAGCGTCGCGCGCTGGAGAACCAGATCAACCAGTCGCAGAAGATGGACATGGTCGGCCAATTGGCCGGCGGCATCGCCCACGACTTCAACAACGTGCTCTCCGCCATCATGATGGCGAATGATTTCCTGCTCAACGCGCACAAGCCGACCGATCCGTCGTTCCAGGACATCATGCAGATCAAGCAGAATGCGACGCGTGCGGCCACGCTCGTCCGCCAGCTGCTTGCCTTCTCGCGCCGGCAGACGCTGCGGCCGCAGGTGCTCGACCTCGGCGACGCGCTCTCCGACCTCACCATGCTGCTCCGCCGGCTGATCGGCGAGAAGGTGAAGCTCGACCTCGTGCACGGCCGCGATCTCTGGCCGGTGAAGGTCGACGTCTCGCAATTCGAGCAGGTGATCGTCAATCTCGCGGTCAATGCGCGCGACGCCATGCCTGACGGCGGCAAGCTCTCCGTGCGGACCTGCAATGTGACGGCGGCGGAAAGCGCCCAGCTCGCCTTCAAGGGCATGCCATCAGCCGAATATGTGCGGATCGATGTCGGCGATACCGGCACCGGCATTCCCGCCGACATCCGCGACAAGATCTTCGAGCCGTTCTTCTCGACCAAGGAGGTAGGCAAGGGCACGGGGCTCGGGCTCTCCACCGTCTATGGCATCGTCAAGCAGACCGGCGGTTTCATCTATGTGGATTCGGAGGAGGGCAAGGGAACGACGTTCTCGATCTTCCTGCCGCGCCATCAGGTGGAGAAAGAGCTGCAGGCCGAGCCGCAGGCGGAAGCGGCCGGCGCCAACGGCGCGGCGCGGGAGCCGGCTGCCGAGCCCGCCAAGCCGCGGACCGACCTCACCGGACAGGGCATCATCCTCCTGGTCGAGGATGAGGAGGGCCTGCGCTCGCTCAATGCGCGTGGCCTGCGTTCGCGCGGCTACAGCGTGATCGAGGCCTCGAATGGCGTCGAGGCGATGGAGGTCTTTGAAGAAAACAATGACAACGTCGATCTCGTGGTGTCCGACGTAGTGATGCCGGAAATGGACGGGCCCACGCTGCTCAAGGCGATGCGCGAGCGCAATCCGGAGGTGAAGATCATCTTCGTCTCGGGATATGCGGAGGATGCGTTCGAAAAGAGCCTGCCCGAGAACCAGCAATTCGCGTTCCTGCCAAAGCCATTCACGCTGAGCCAGCTGGTCGCCGCGGTGAAGGAGACGATGGCGGTGCAGTAGGGCGCCGAGCAAAGTCTCTCCGTCGTCCTGGCGCAGGCCGGGAGCCATAACCACAGGCGGTTGTTTGGCCAAGGACAACGACCCTTCTGCCCCTTCCAGAGATTCCGCGGTATGGATCCCGGCCTTCGCCGGGACGACGAAGCAGCGGGGAATCACGGAACAACGGTAAAGTCGGTGCATCCCCGCGACGCCGCGCCGCAGTCATTAACCCCGGAACCCGCTTCACTTTTGGGCAAGTCCGCCCATCTTAGGTGCGTTGCCCCCTTCAGGGGCTTGGGAAACAACATGAATTTCTCGACAACCATGCGTAGGGCCGTCCAGGTCATCGCCGTGACGCTGGCGCTGGCGATCCCGACATTGTCGGCGATCACGCCGGCCGACGCCCGCATCGGCGGCGGTTTTTCGTCGGGATCGCGCGGCTCGCGCTCATTCTCCATGCCGCCGAGCACGTCAACCGCGCCCGGCACGGCCTCGCCGTTCAACCGCAGCTTTGCGCAGCCCTCGAGCCCGTCCTACGGACCCGGCATGGGCGGCGGTTTCTTCAACCGGCCCGGCGGCGGCCTGCTGCGCGGTCTCGCCGCGGGCTTCATCGGTGCTGGCCTGTTCGGCCTCTTGTTCGGCGGCGGCCTGTTCTCGGGTCTCGGCGGCTTCTCCTCGATCCTCGGCCTGCTGTTGCAGATCGCGCTGATCGTGTTCGTCGTGCGCTGGGCGATGTCGTGGTGGCAGCGCCGCAACCTGGCCGAGCCGGCCTATGCCGGCGGAGGGCCCACGACGGCGCCGAACTTCCGCACCGGGATGGGCGGCTTCGGCTTTGGCGCCGCCAGCACACCGCTGCAGATCCAGCCCGCCGATTACCAGGCCTTCGAACGGCTGCTCAGCGAGACCCAGGCCGCGTGGTCGGATGAGGATATGGCGCGGCTGAGCCGGCTCGCGACGCCGGAAATGGTTGCCTTCTTCGAGCGCGACATGGCCGACAACCGCGCCCGCAACCAGATCAACAAGGTCTCCGGTACCAAGCTCTTGCAGGGCGACCTGTCCGAAGCCTGGCGCGAGGGTGACACCGATTATGCAAGCGTGGCGATGCGTTTCTCCATGGTTGACCGCATGCTCGACCGCGCCTCCGGCAGGCTGGTCGGCGGCAGCGAGCAGCCGCAGGAGGCGGTCGAGGTCTGGACCTTCGTCCGCCCGCGCGGCGGCGACTGGATGCTCTCGGCGATCCAGCAGACCAACTGATCGTTTGAACCAGCTCGAAAGGGGCGCTGCGGTTGATGCCGCGGCGCCTTTCGCTTTTTTGCGGGTCTGGTCTGCGCGCGCCCGTGCTATTCATCCGCATGGAAGCCGATCCCCGTCATGCGCGTGATCGGATGTTTGCCGTGCGGAAGGACATTGCATGCGCTACGAGCTCTTTTACTGGGCTGAAATTCAGGGCCGCGGCGAATATGTCCGCCTCGCGCTCGAAGATGCCGGTGCCGACTATGTCGACGTCGCGCGCAAGCCAAATGGCATGAGCGCGATGATGAAGCTGATGGAGCAAAAGCGCGGCACGCCACCCTTCGCCCCGCCGTTCCTGAAGGCGGGCAAGGTCGTGATCGGCCAGACCGCCAACATCCTGCTCTATCTCGGCGCGCGCCATGGCCTCGCGCCGAAGACCGAGGCAGGCAAGCTCTGGGTCCATCAACTGCAGCTGACTATCGCGGATTTCGTGCTGGAAATTCACGACACCCATCACCCGCTCGGACCGACCCTCTATTACGAGGATCAGCGCGCCCCGGCGAAGAAGCGCAGTGAGGAGTTCTGGAAGGAGCGGGTGCCGAAATATCTCGGCTATTTCGAGGATCTCGTGAAAGCCAATGGTGCGGCTTACATCACCGGGCGCAGACTGACCTATGTCGACCTCTCGCTGTTCCAGATCGTCGAGGGCCTGCGCTATGCATTCCCGAAGCGGATGCAGGCTTTCGAGGAGGATATCCCGCGCCTCGTCGCCTTGCGCGACCGCGTCGCGGAGCGGCCCAACATCAAGGCCTATCTCGCAAGCGAGCGCCGCATCCCGTTCAACGAAAGCGGCATCTTCCGGCGCTACAAGGAGCTGGATGGCTAGTGAGTGGCGTCATTCCGGGGCGCGGCGACAGCCGCGAACCCGGAATCTCGCGCCGCAAGCTGTGCAGCTTTTCGCGCCACAAGCTCGAGATTCCGGGTTCGCCCGCTATTTGCGGGCGCCCCGGAATGACGGTGCAATCATCACCTATTCCTCCCATCCACCGGCATCATCGCGAGCTTTGACAGCTCGATACCGTCGATGCAGCTGACATTGAGCGCCACCACGTCGGTGCCGTCGGGCCTCTTGCCACGCGCGAACACGTCGACGCCGCAATCGGCGCAGAGCTGGTGCTTGATGACGCGGTGGTTGAACAGATATTCTTTCAGCACCTCTGCGCCGGCGCGGAGCTGAAAGCTTGTCGGGGCCAGGAATGTGAAATGCAGGCCCTTCTTGGTGCAGATCGAGCAGTTGCACGCCGTGACCATGGACAGGTCGGTGGTGCATTCGAACCGCACCTGGCCGCAATGGCAGCCGCCAGTGAACGTCCTCATGTCGGGCATGGCCTGGCTCCCTGAGCGCGGAGCATGGTCGGCCGTCTTTCCGGCAAGTTTGCGGCGTGGGCCCGCCGCGAGGCGCACGAGGAGGTTGCTTACGCCAATTGGTCGACGCGGACGCCCTGGCCGGGCGGCAGCGGCGGCGGCGGAGGCGGCGTATAGGCGTTCGCGCTGCTGTTGCTGTTGGCCGTGTTGCTGTTGGACGAGGTCGAGGTGTCCTTCACCGGCTGGCTGACGGGGACCGAGGACGTCACGCTTGAAATATCCATCACATCATTCCTGGCAGAATTCCTGTTGTTGTCTGGATGTTGCTGCCGCACAGCCGAAGGGCGGATGAATCCGATCGTTAAAATGCGATCGATCTGGCGCGAGCTGCACGTGAATGGTGAACAGGAACCTCAGGGCGCCGTATAAGACCGCATACAGGCCGACCGATTCGAGCGCCCGCGGCCTATAAGAAGGGCTCAAAGGAGGGGTGAATCGTGTCCCTCGTCACCCACCGCTTTCAAGCGATGGTCTCGGCCTGCGCCATTCATGTCGAGGCCGGAAGCGGCGCGGCGTCGATTGCGCTCGCCGCCGAGACCGAGGTCAGGCGGATCGAGGCACGCTACTCGCGCTATCGCGAGGAGAGCGAGCTGATGCGGATCAATGCGGTCGCAGCGCGGGGCGGCAGCATCGATGTCGATGCGGAGACCGCGGGGCTCGTTGCCTATGCGCAAGCCTGTTTCCGCAGCAGCGAGGGCGCGTTCGACATCACCGCGGGATTGCTGCGCCAAGCTTGGGATTTCTCGATTCCGCGCCTGCCGGATCAGCGCGACATCGATCGACTGCTGCCGCGCATCGGGCTCGACAAGGTCGCGCTGTCAGACGGGCAGCTGTCGTTTGCGATTGCCGGCATGGAGCTCGATTTCGGTGGCCTCGGAAAAGAATATGCCGCCGATCGCGCGGCCGAGACCTGCCTCGATCTCGGTGCTGTCAGCGGCTTTGTCGATCTTGGCGGCGACATCCGCGTGATCGGGCCGCAGCCTGGCGGCAGGCCGTGGCGGATCGGTGTCCGACATCCGCGCGATCCCGATGTGCTGGTGGCGGAGGTCGCGCTTGCCGAAGGGGCGCTCGCCACCAGCGGCGACTACGAGCGCTTCATCATGGTCGACGGCAGGCGTTATTGCCACATCCTCGATCCGCGCACGGGATGGCCGGCGCAGGGACTCGCATCAGTCACTGTGATCGCGGATCGCTGTCTGGTCGCCGGAAGCCTGTCCACCTCGGCGATGTTGCGAGGAAGCACCGGGCCGGGCTGGCTGCGCAGGCTCGGCGTTCGTCACATCGTCGTTGATGAGCAGGGGCAGTGCAGCTCGACCGAGCCGCTCGCCGTCACGCGTGCAGATTGACCAGGCTGCCCGGCGTGGTCGAGGATGCTGATGAGGGATCGATCTGGTTCAGCGCGGAGAGGCTCGCGGTCAGCGAATCCTGTGCGCCCGTCTGGCTGCTGCTGTCGGCACGCAGCGAGACCATCAGCTTCGACATGCCCGAGACGAAATCCTGGCGGGAAACGCTGCCCGTGCCGTTCGGATCGAGCGCCGAGAAGATCGTGTTCGCCCCCTGGTTCTGAAACACCGCTGGCGGGTTTTTGGTCTGGAAGGCCTGATCGAATTGCGCTTGCGTGATGCTGCCGCTGCCGGAGGTGTCGATCGAGCTGAACAGGTCCGACATCTTCTGCTGCGGCGGACCCGCGGTACTCGCGCCTGATACGGCATGCAGTCCGGAAGACGCGCTTATGCCGGTAACGTCCATCGATTTTGCCCCCTCAAATGGCAGGCCTCATTGCCCGGGCAACCATCGGTGGAAGGAGTGAAGATTCAGTTTACCATGTCTATCGCCAGGGAATCCGCCGGCCGCTGGGGTGCGAGCGCCTATTGGTCGAGGCCGCGGCGGACCACGATAGCCGCGTCGGTCTTGTTGCGAGTGCATTGCAGATCCAGCCGCTTGTAGCGCATCGTGACCTTGTCGCCGTGCAGAAGCCCCATGCGCTTGAGGCAGCGCGCGGTGCCGGTCGCGGCGTCGTCCTTTGGCAAGGTGAAGATCACGGCCGTGGCCGAAGCGACAAGGTCGAAGAAGGCGGGGCGGATCTTGCGATCGGTCTTGGCATAGAGCTCGCTCGCATAGTCGCTGCCGCGGCAGCCCAGCGACAATTCGCTCGCCGCCGGATGGGTCAGGTAGATGATATTGGCCGCCTTGAAGTTGACCTTGAGCCCGTCGATCGCGCGCGCAAGCTCGGCTGCGTTGTCATCGCAGTGATCGGCACGGGCAGGGGCGGAGGCAGAAGCTGCCGCTGTCGCGAGAACAGCGGCAAGCAGGATCGAGCGGCGAAACGGTCGTCGGAATGTCATAATGAAAACCTCGGGAGAAGCCGCTATTGAACCGTGAAGGGGCGATTTGCGCAAGAGCGCGTTGAAACCACACGCGGTCAAGCCAATGCCGCGCGCCGCGCAACATCAGTCACAATGGCGAAGATCTCGTCAGGTGCGGCGCTGATCACGTCGTGGCCGCAATCGAGCGTGTGTACGGTCCAGGCGGGGTCGTTGCGCAGGCGCTGGTATTGTTCGGTAAAGGGGGTGGCGTCCCATCCCGTCGCATAGACGAATACACGCGGAACCTGTGGCGCCGCCCTGGTTTGCCGCATCGCCTGCAGGAACGAGCCGATTGGATGTGGCCGGCAGCGTGGATCGCGCCCCTCCGGCGGCAGCACGGTCAGGCCGTCATGCCGGCTGCGTTGGATGGCAATGCTGCGGAAATGGTCGCCGGCGAGGTCCCACCAGGACTGACCGTCTTCGGCCACGAAGGCGTCAAGATAGACGAGGGCCGCAATCCGCTCCGGCGCGCGGTCTGCAACCCCGGTCGCGACCATGCCACCATAGCTGTGGGCGCACAGGATCACTTCGGAAAGGTCCTCGACGGAGAGCAGCTCGAGCACATCATCGATATGGGTGTCGAGATTGACGGCTTTGGCGGCGCGGTCCGGCAGATCACCGAGGCCGCTGAGCGTCACGGCATGGGCCTCGTGTCCGGCGCGCCTCAGCCGCGCGACGAAATCGGCGAACGTCCAGCCGCCGCGCCAACCACCTGGAATGAGGACGAAAGTAGCCATAGCGATATTTCCCGATCTCTGTGCCGGAAGCTGTGTTGCACCCGGCCGAGATGGTAGTCTATCAGGCCTGTCAAGCGCCTTTGCGCGACCAGCAAAGCTTGTCGTCCCGTGATTTGCACTGTCGTGAGCCGATCTTTCTCAGGCGGTGCATGTGTGCTATGTTTGTGGGATGAGCAAAGAGCAGGTGAAGGCCGTTCTGGATCGCGTGCTGACCTGGCCGGACGAGCGGCAGGAGGATGCGGCAAAGGTGCTGATGCTGATGGAGGCCCAGGACGAGAGCATCTATCAGCTGACCGATGAGCAGGTGGCCGAGGTTCGGCGGCGGCAGTCCGACCCGAACGCGCGGCGCTTGTCGCTGGACGAATTCAACGAGCGGATGCGTCGTCTGCTTGGCGAATGAAAGTCGTCATCCACGAGGCAGCCGCCGCCGATCTTGAGAGCATTTTCGAGTGGGTATCGAAGGATAGCCCCCGGGCGGCAGCTGAACTGGTCCATCGCATTCGTGCGCGTATCAATCGGCTTGCCGTGGCCGGTCTTCCTCACATCGGCAGGCCCGGTTTGATCGAGGGGACACGAGAACTCGTTGAAGGGCGCTATATCGTCGTCTACATGGTCGACGAACCAGCCGATTTGATCACTGTGCTCGCCGTCGTCCATGGGGCGCGGGACCGCAAGGCCGATACTCCGAAGCGGGATTCCTGACCCGACGTCTCACACCTTCCTTTTCCGGCAAAAGTGCTTAGAACGGCTCCATCTGCCGGGCGCCTGAAACGGCCGCTTCCAGCCCCTTCAACCCACGAGCCACCCCATGAACGCTCCCACCGCCTTTCCCGACCAGAGCAAGCCCGTTCCGCCCTACAAGCACACGCCGCTGTTTCCGCTGGGGCCGGATACCACGCCCTACAAGAAGGTCTCGACCGAGGGGGTGCGGGTCGAGAAGGTGCTTGGGAAAGACATGCTGGTGGTGTCAGCCGAGGCACTGCGGGCGCTGTCGGAGGCGGCCTTTGGCGAGATCAACCATTACCTGCGGCCCGGGCATCTGAAGCAGCTGCGCAGCATCCTCGACGATGCCGAGGCGAGCCCGAATGACAAGTTCGTGGCGCTGGATTTTCTGAAGAACGCCAACATCGCCGCCGGCGGCATCCTGCCGATGTGCCAGGATACCGGCACCGCGATCATCATGGGCAAGAAGGGCTGCAACGTCATCACCGACGGCGAGGACGAAGCCGCGCTCTCCCAAGGCGCCCGCGATGCCTATCTGCGCCGCAATCTGCGCTATTCGCAGGTCGCGCCGCTCTCGATGTATGAGGAGAAGAACACCGCCAACAACATGCCGGCGCAGTGCGAGATCTACGCCGAGGGTGGCTCTCCAGAAGTAGACTCGGCCTACAAGTTCATGTTCATGGCCAAGGGCGGCGGCAGCGCCAACAAGAGCTTCCTGTTCCAGGCGACACCGTCGGTGCTGACCAAGGATCGCCTGCTGGCGTTCCTGAAGGAGAAGATCCTGACGCTCGGCACCGCGGCGTGCCCGCCCTATCACCTCGCCATCGTGATCGGCGGCACCTCGGCCGAGCTCTGCATGAAGACGGTGAAGCTTGCCTCCGCGCGCTATCTCGATGCGCTGCCGACCCACGGCTCGGCCGACGGCAACGCGTTCCGCGATCTCGAGATGGAGCAGGAAATTCACAAGATGACGCAGTCGCTCGGCGTCGGCGCGCAATTCGGCGGCAAGTATTTCTGCCATGACGTGCGCGTCATCCGCATGCCGCGCCACGGCGCCTCGCTGCCGATCGGGCTAGGCGTGTCCTGCTCGGCCGACCGCCAGGTGCTCGGCAAGATCACCAAGGATGGCGTCTATCTCGAGGAGCTCGAGCACAATCCCGCGCAATATCTGCCGGCGGTCGAGCAGTCGCTCGGCGGCGAGGTGGTCAAGATCGACCTCGGCAAGCCAATGAAGGAGATCCTGGCGACTCTGTCGCAATATCCGGTGAAGACGCGGCTGTCGCTGACCGGCACCATGATCGTCGCGCGCGACTCCGCACACGCCAAGCTGCGCGAGCGGCTGGAGAGAGGCGAGCCGCTGCCGGACTATTTCAAGAACCACCCGATCTATTACGCCGGTCCCGCCAAGACGCCCGAGGGCTACGCTTCCGGCGCGTTCGGCCCGACCACCGCGGGCCGCATGGATTCCTTCGTCGACCAGTTCCAGGCGGCCGGCGGCTCGATGGTGATGCTGGCCAAGGGCAACCGCGCAGGCGTGGTGCGGGATGCCTGCAAGAAATATGGCGGCTTCTATCTCGGCTCGATCGGCGGTGCCGCGGCGAACCTCGCCGAGCACTGCATCAAGAAGGTCGAGGTGGTCGAATATCCCGAACTCGGCATGGAAGCGATCTGGCGCATCGAGGTGGTGGATTTCCCGGCCTTCATCATCATCGACGACAAGGGCAACGACTTCTTCAAGGAGCTGAACCTCGGCTAGCGCGCCCTGGCATGTTGGAAGGTCGTTGAATCGGAGGACGGGATGGTCGAGTGGTTCGACGACCTGAAGGTCGGCATGCGCTTTTCTAGCGAGACGACGACGGTGTCCAGGGAGGACATCCTGCGCTTTGCCGCCGAGTTCGATCCGCAGCCGTTTCACCTCGACGAGGTCGCGGCGGAGAACACCATCCTGGGCGGGCTCGCCGCCTCGGGCTGGCACACCGCCGCGATTGCCATGCGCCTTGCGATCACGGCCCGGCCGTTTGGGCCGCATCCCTTGTTCGGCGCCGGCGTCGACGAATTGCGCTGGATGAAGCCGGTCCGTCCCGGCGATCGCCTGCATTTGGAAGGGGAGGTCGTCGAACTGGTGCCGTCGCGAACGAAGCCGCAAGGCATCGCCCGCATCAGATGGACCGCCTACAACCAGAACGGCGAGGCGGTCTATACCTTCAACCCGATCGCGATCGTGCCCACACGTCCGGCGTGAAGCGGTGCTTTACGCGCGCTTGCCGGAAAACGGGAAGCTGCCCATCGGGCCGATGCCCATTTCGCCTGAGATGTCGTCGCCGGAGACCTTTCCGGTGAACTCGAGCGTCAGCGGCATCGGGTTGGTGATGGAGACCTTCCAGGCGACGTCGTCGCCGTTCACGGTGCCGTCGAAAATCTCGGCCGTGTTGCCCTCGGCGCCTTGCATGCCCGTGAGCGTTCCGCCGGCGCTTTTCAGGCTTAGCGTCGCATTGCGCTCGCCCATCGGCGTGGTCATGGTGAGAGTCCAGTTTCCGTCGACGGCCATTACAGTCTCCTCAAAGTCTCAAATGATCGCCGCTGGCCCGACCAGGGCCCAGGCGGCTTACGCGTTTGCCGCCTTGCCTATAGCCGATCTTGCTCGGCGGCCCAAATCGTTCTGATGCAGTTTCTTTTCAGGTACCGGCGGCGGCACGGGCTGCACGGATGCGGCTGGTGACGATCAGGCGGAAGAGGACATATTGGATGGCGAAGGCTCCGACCTTGGCCGCGACCAGCACGACCGAGACATAGATCGTCCACAGCTTGATGTCGCCGGTCATCGCGACCGCGATGGTGCCGAGCCCGAGCACGAACATCAGTCCAGCCCAGGCAAAGCCTGCCGCAGTGACATATTCGGGGATGGTCTCGGCGACCAGGGGCGGCATGTAGCGCAGCATCCAGCCACGCTTGAGCATGATGAGCCCGATGGCAAAATGCGCGATTGAGGGCTTGGCCAGCACGAAGCGGGGATCATTGGTCAGGATGGTCGCGCAGCCCAGCACGATGACGAGCCCAAGGCTCGCATAGGTCATGAAGCCAAGCACCTTGCCGGTCAGGCGCGCGTAAGCAACCTGTGCGATCGCGCCTGCAACCGCAATTGCCGTCGCCAGGATGATATTGCCGGTCGCGAGATAAACCAGCAGGAAGACGATGGTGGAGAGGAAATCGGTCACAAGCCGCAACAGCACGTCCTTCATCGTCGCTCCCCGAAACAGGCTTTCTAAATTTACGGATTTCAATTCGCGCCGGGCAGCGCGGCGGCCGGTGCGCCGTGTTTCCGCTCGCGATATTGCGGGTACCATCTTGTAAAATAAAGCGCGCTGTTGCGGGCCGCAAAGGCAATCAACAGGCTGGTCCAGAGCGGCAGGCCCGGCACATAGAGCAACGCGAGGTTCGACAGCATCATCAGCAGCGAGGCAGTCGCCCAGGCGCCGGTGATCATGTAATTGGCGCGCAGGAAGCCGGGTATCGCGGCGGTCTCGGCCGGTACGGCTTCCAGCGCGTATTGCAGGGTAAAGGGAAAGCGGAGCAGCATCGAGCCGACCGAGACGATGAAGATGCCGGTGTCGACCGCGAGCCTGACCTTGGAGGCGGCGAGCGAGGGCTCGACAAGGGCGAGATAGAGGCCGATGGCGGCGAACACGAGCGCGCCTCCCGCGCCGAAGATCTTCAGCGACCGTCCGCGGATTGCATCCAGCGCGATCACGGCCAGCGCGATCAAGGAAGCCGCAAACACGCTCACCACGGGCGGGGCCACGAGCATCAGAAAGGTGAAGGCGCCGTAGGGCGCGAGAATCAGGAAAATGGTCATGGCCAGCCTCGGAAGGCTAATCTTTACGTTGGCAAAATTTCTAGGGTGCGGATGTGACAGCGTCAAGTTAAATCTTGACACTGTCAAAATAACGTGAGGCGCGGGTGAAGGGTTCGGTTTTCAAATGGTTACGGAAAATCCGGCCACTTGCTCGGTCGTCATCCCCGGGACAAGCCTGGCTCGTCCCGCGGATCCACATCGTTCGGCACGCGCGGCGCGACGTGGATGGCCGGGACATGTGCCCAGCCATGACTGAGAAGCGGGGGGCCTGGCGTCACATCGTCCCGACCCAGTTGCCGTGAAAGCCGTCCGGCACGCGGTGGCCGAGATGCACCAGCGCAAGCGGGCCTGCCGCGACATCTCCGGCATTGAACACCGCGAGGTCGCTGACATTGTCGCGGGCGCGCCAGACCACGGCGAGGATAAAGCCGTCGCCTTCCGCCGCCTTGTCCTCGCGGGCGACGAAAACCGACTCGGAGATGGTATCGCCAGCGGGAAGCAAATAGCGGCCGCGGCGCCTGCCTTCGCCGTCGACATGGACGATGCCTGACAGCGCAAGCCCGTCGGCGGCAACATCCGGATTGGCGCAGGCGTACCAGCCGTGATCGCTCTTCAGGCCGGCGCGGCGGTCGTCGACGCGCGGGAATTCGCCGGTCATGTCGTCGAGATAGGTCTGCGTGAAGCGATCGGTGTTGCCGGCGAGATCAAACGTCCAGCGGCATAGCCGGGCACGCGATTTTGTGCGGTCCGTTGGGGTGCCGTCGGGATGCGGGAACAGCGGCGCCTCCTCGAACTGCATCACGTCGGCGACGATGCGGCTGCCGTCCTCCCAAGCGTTCATGACATGGAAGACGTAGCAGGCCTCGCCGCGGAACCAGGTGATGTCGTTGGCCGTGCCATTGCGTTTCATCACGCCGACATAGGCGCCCTTGTCGGGCTCCCAGGCGTAAGCCGGCTTGCCGCTCATGGCGCGCGCGAGATCGCCGGTGATCGGCAGCACCGGAAACAGCAGATGATTCTCGGTGACGATGAAGTCGTGCACCATGCTCGCATAGGGTGCCTCGAAGCGGTCGAAGCGTTTCACCTGGCCGTCAGCGCCGATCGCGCCGTAGGAGAGGGTGGGCGTGAACGGACCGGAGGCGTTGTAGCCGAAGAACACCATCTCGCCGGTCAACGGATCGATCTTGGGATGGGCGGTGAAGGGACCCGCAACGCGGCCGTCGTAATTGCAATAGCCGCGGGTCGCGAGTGTCCCGGGCTCGATCTCGGTCGGCAAATGGCCTTCCTCCAGCGCGAGCAGGCGGCCGCCATGGAACAGGACGTTGGTGTTGGCAACGCCGCCATCGGTCACGTCAGCGGGTGCATCGGCAAGCTTGCGGCCGAAGCCGCCGAACAGCGCGCGACCGGCGTCGTGCTCGGCCAGCCATTTCGGGGTGCGGACCCAGCGATTGCGATAGGAGGCGCGGCCGTTGTCCAGGTGAAAGGCGTGCAGCATGCCGTCGCCCACGAACCAGTGCGCGCCCGGCGCATCGAATTGCGGGTTGGGGCCGTTGCGGTAGAGCGTGCCATTGAGTTCGTGCGGCAATTCGCCTGATATTTTCAGGTTCGGTGCATCGGCTTCGAACGGAATCGGCGCGATATTGGATCGCGGCGGTCGGCTCGTCATGTCCTGCTTCATTGGGGCGGCCTCCTGTTTATCTTTACAACGTAAAGATTGTGGTGGATGCGGTCAAGCGAAATCTTTACGGTGTAAAAATCGTGTCGTATAAGGTGATTGTCATGAGAAAGCCCGAGCAAGCCCCAGCCAAGACACACCCCCGCCCCCGCAAAGCGGCCGGCCGCACCGCCTCGTCCCGCGCAGGGCGCGGGCGCCGGACATCGCGCGCGGAGACCGCTCCCTATCACCACGGTGCGTTGCGCGACGCGCTGCTCGAAGCGGCCGAGCGCGTGCTCGAGCGCGACGGGCTGCCGGGCCTGACATTGCGGGCCGTGGCGCGCGAGGCCGGCGTGTCGCATGCCGCGCCCACCCATCATTTCGGCGATCTCACGGGGCTCGTGAGCGAACTCGCCGCGATCGGCTTTCGCCAGTTCAACGCCGCGATGGCGGCGGCCTGCGGCGGCGGCGAACTGTCGATCAACGAGCGGGCGATGGCGCGGGCCAAGGCCTATGTGGCCTATGCCCAGGCGCATCCCGGGATGTACGGCCTGATGTTCCGCACAGAGCGGCTGGATTATTCGCGGCCGTCATTGCACGAGGCGGCGGAAGCCTCGTTTGCGGGGCTGGCCGGCGCGATCGCCGCCAAGCGCCAGGAGAAAATCTCCGGGGATGCGCTGACGCTGGACCAGGCGGCTGCGATCGCCCGCGCCTGGTCGCTGGTGCATGGCTTCACCATGCTGCTCCTTGACGGGCGCCTGGGCGACATCGTCGACCGTCTGCCCGAGGGCTGCAGCACCGAGCAGTTGCTCGATGCGATGCTCAAGACGACGGTGATGAAGGATTAGGGGTCCGCCATGGGCATCAGGCGGCGGAGCTCGCAAGCGATCCTGTTCCGCTTCTTTACGTAAGCAATCTGGGGAAGGTTCACGGCGAGGCTTGAGAAAGCCTGACTTTTCGTCTGAATCGTTCTAGAACAGCCCGCATCTGTCGCCCTTGTGCGCGTGTGCCAAACCATTCTCATGCCTGCGATTCCGAACAAACCCTACCGCATCGGCCGTTCCCGTACCGGGCTTGGCCTCTTCGCCACCAAACCAATCAAGAAGGGCACCCGGATCATCCGCTATTTCGGGCCGCTTCTGGATTCGAAGAAGGAGGACGAGGACGCGATCGAGAACAAATATTTGTTCGAGCTGACCAACCGCTGGACCATCGACGGCTCGATCCGCGAAAACGTCGCCCGCTACATCAATCATGCCTGCAGGCCGAATGCGGAATCCGATGTCAAACCGCGCAAGCGCAAGGTCTATATCCGCGCCATCAAGAACATCGAGCCGGGCGAAGAGATCAACTACGACTACGGCACCGACTACTTCAAAGCCTATCTCAAGCCGATCGGCTGCAAATGCGATTCCTGCGAGAAGAAGCGCAGGAAGAAGCGCGCCGAGGCCCGCGCCGAGCGCGCGCGGCTGAAGGCCAAAGAAGAGAAAAAGCAGGAGAGGAAGTCGCAGCGCAAGGCCGAGAAACTCGCGAAGGAGAAGGCCAAGCAAAAGGCAAAGGCGAGCGGTAAGGCGGGCGGCAAGGCAAAAAAGGCGAACGGCAAGGCCAGGCGTCTCAATGGCCACCGCGTCGTGGCTTGAACTTCTCTCCCGTCGACCGAATCGACAGACACTGTTTCCGATTATCCGCAAGCCTTGATGCGGATCAAACCGCCACTCATGCGCCCGGGCTAATCTTTTAATATTGCGAGACTGATTCGATTGCGACGGAGCCCCCATGGGCAGTCAATATCTATGGAAGCCGCTTCGGACGCTGCGACAGGCATGTCGCAGCAGCTCAATCCAGGCGCGGAATTGCCTGTTCTGCGAACTGGCCGATCGGTGCGCGCGGGACGGCGCGGGCACTGCCGCCGCTGCCGAACCTTTGGTGCAGGAGGTGATGCACGATGGGTTTGTGCAGAGCCGGATCAGTTCGCTCGGCTCGCCAAAACCAGAGCTGTCCAGGTAGCGCCCCCTTCATCCCGCCGTGCTTCGCCGCGGCGCTCCGGTATAGGCGCAGTCCGCGAGCGTCGTCTTTTCGAGTTCGCGCATGAAAGCTTCGCGCGCCGCGGCCAGCCTGGTCTTCAGGCGGCAGCGCGGTGTCAGCGCACAGCCGCCGCCGTCCTCGCGAAAACACTCGACCAATGCGCTTGTGCCCTCCAGCGCCCGCACGACCTCGCCCAGCGTAATCGAGGCCGCCGGCCGCGCCAGGCTGAAGCCGCCGCCGGCACCGCGCTGGGTCAAGATAAAGCCGTTGTCGGCGAGATCGCGCACCACCTTGGCAAGGTGATTGCGCGAGATGCCGAACTCCGCCGCGATCTCATTGGTGGAGAGCGTCCGTGCCGGCTCGCCCGCCAGCCGCATCAACGCGCGCAGGGCAAAATCGGTGAACGTCGTCAGGCGCATGGCTTGCCCTCGAAATGCCATCCCGTCGAATTGGGGCTTTGCAAAGCCGTCTTACTCCCCTAAATAGGCATATGAAATACCTATTTAGAGAAAAGTGTTCAGAGGACAGCCATGACCGGAGCGGAACGGCGGGAACAGATCACCGCGGATATCGTGGCGAAGACCGGCATCACCGAGGCCATGATCGAGCGCCTGGTTCACCGCTTCTATGCAAAGGTCCGCAGCGACGAGATGCTGGGTCCGATCTTCGAGGCGCGGATTACCAATTGGGAACCGCATCTGACGCAAATGTGTGCCTTCTGGTCGTCGGTCGCGCTGATGAGCGGCCGCTATCACGGCGCGCCCATGCCCAAGCACCTGCCGCTGCCGGTCGATGCCAGCCATTTCGACCGCTGGCTGGCGCTGTTCGAAGCGACAGCGCGCGAGGTCTGTCCGCCCGCCGCGCAAGCGCATTTCATTGAACGCGCCAGGCGCATCGCGGCGAGCCTCGAACTCGGGGTTGCCGGTGCCAACGGCGTCCTGCTCGGCGTCGGCGAGAGGTTCCATCGCAAGGAGACGGCAGCGTGTCCATGAAATTCCCCAGATACGTCGTGACCGGCGAGACCTCGGCCAATCCCTATTCCGGCAGCAGCCTGGTGCCGATGCTCATCGCAGGACTGGTGCTGACCTTGCTGGGCATGATCGCCGCCGTGCTCCTGAGCTAGGCGTCTCAGACCAGGATCGCGCTTTCGCTCCGGCGCAAGCCCAGATATTGCAACTCCGCCAGCACCGCGGTCGCAACCGCCTGCGCCATGACGACCATCTCGCCGAACAGGTTGGGATGAACTGCACCGGAGAACAGCAGCGCGATGCTTGCCACCGTCCATGCCGCATTGCCCGATATGACGAGCACGATCCATGCGCGTGCCATCGCCGCACGCGAGGCGAGCCAGCCGACCAGGGCGGCGTAAAACACCAGGAACAGGCCGGTCTCGCGCAGGAGCTGCTCGGGCAGCTCGGTGAGCCCAGCCAAGGCCGCGGCATCGATGACGAGAGCCAGCGCGCTGACACCGCTGAAGACGCAATCGGCGATCAGGGCGCGGCGCAGGAATGAGGATATTCGGATCATGGCAGGTCTCCTTTGCTGTGAGGGTGTGATCAACGGGGGAGTCGGCACAGTGCGAGAAGCCGGCGATCGGCCTCCTGCACGCTGGCATAGACGAAGGCGGCCGTGGCGTGCACGAGCGGCGCAGGCATTTGCAGCGAACGGGCAACGAGCCTGATCGCAAGCTCGATCAGCCATTGGGCGAGGCCGGGCAGGGTTGAGGAATTGTACGAACGCGGGCGCATGATCATCTCCATTGCCGGCCAAGATGATCCATTCGCCGGCGCTATTCGATTACGTCGGAGGTAATGGAAGGGGCGCAGGCCGCATGCTAGGTTTTGCGGCATGATGAATGTCCATGCCTCGAATGCCCGCAGCGAACGCAGCCGTCCGGTCCATGTCGGCGAGCACCTGCGCGAATGGCGGCAGCGCCGCCATCTGAGCCAGCTTGATCTTGCCGTCGATGCCGAGATTTCGGCGCGGCACTTGAGCTTCGTCGAAACCGGGCGCGCTGCTCCGTCACGCGAGATGGTCTTGCGGCTTGCCGAGCGGCTCGACGTGCCGCTTCGCGAGCGTAACGTGCTGCTCGTCGCCGCCGGCTTCGCGCCGGCCTTTCCGCAACGCTCGCTGGATGATCCGATGCTCAAATCCGCGCGCCAGGCGATCGACCTCGTGCTGAAGGCGCATGAACCGAACCCGGCGCTGGCCTATGACCGTCACTGGAATCTCGTCACCGCCAACCGCATGGTGGCGCCGCTGCTCGAGGGCATCCCGGAGCGCCTGCTCGGGCAGCCCTTCAACATCCTGAGGCTCGCCTTCCACCCGGAGGCGCTGGCGCCGCGCACGGTCAATCTTGCCGAATGGTGCGGGCATCTCCTGGAGCGGCTGCACCGCCAATGCGAGGCGACCGCCGATCCGGAACTGATCAAGCTCTACAACGACCTCAAGGCCTTTCCCATCCCGGCGCGCGCCGCACCGCTGCCGCCGGACAACAATGTCGCGATTCCCCTGAAACTCAGGCATAACGGCGAGGTACTGAGCTTCATCTCGACCACCATGGTGTTCGGTACGCCTGTCGACGTGACGCTGTCGGAGCTAGCGCTGGAGACGTTCTTTCCGGCGGATGATTTGACGGCCGCGCGGATGCGGCAAATGGCGGCGAAGCTCGGATAGAAGCGCTTGTCTCGGTCCTCAAGAGGCTTATCTTGACTGGATCGCCTGCAAACCCGGGATCGGCCCATGAGCACGTCGACGAGCACGCTGAAGCCATTGACCATCGACATCGTCTCCGACGTGGTGTGCCCGTGGTGCTATATCGGCAAGCGCCGTATCGAGAATGCGCTGAAGCTGGTGCCGGATGTGCCGGTCGAGGTGAATTTCCGCCCGTTCTTCCTCAATCCCTGGGTGCCGCGCGAGGGCATCAGCCGCGAGGACTATCTCACCACCAAGTTCGGCTCGGTGGAGGCCTATCACGGCATCGCGCAGCGCGTGGTAATCGCCGCGGGCGAGGAGGGGCTGATCTATCGCCCGGAGAATGTGAAGCGCCAGCCCAACACGATCGACTGCCATCGCCTGATCCATTGGGCTGAGGCAATCGGCAAGGCGCCCGAGATGAAGCAGCGCCTGATGGAGTTGTATTTCCGCGACGGCGGCGATCTCACCGATACGGAGGTGCTGGTCAAGGCTGCGGCCGAGATCGGCCTCGATGCCGACGACGTGCGCAGGCGTCTTGCGACGAATGAAGACGTCGAGCTGATCTCAGCGCTGGCGCAAGACGCCGCCAACAAGGGCATCCAGGGCGTGCCGACCTATGTGTTCGCGCAGAAATATGCGGTCTCCGGTGCGCAGGACCCGGCGATGCTCGCGCGCGCCATCCGCCAGGTCTCGGAAGAGGTCAACGCGCAAGCGGCGGAATAGCTGGCGGACGGTCTATTTTCGTCCGCGCGCGAGACGAACCGCCCGACGCGCCAGCTCCCGCAGCGTCTGCCGCGCCACCAGCGCGGCATGAATCGCCACTACCACCGGATCGTTCCGCCGCAGCGGAATCAGCACGTCGCCGATGGCAAAACGGCCGCGCCAGATCGGGTTGATCATGGGGTGGTCGGGGCTTGCGGTGGAGTCGGCGCTTGTGATGTGCGGATCGGCGCAAAGATGGCGGGTCAGTTCCAGCGTCAGCTGCACCCCGGGCGAAAACTTCGCAAAGCGCTCATCGATGCCAAGCTTGAAGAAGAACGCGCGCCTGTCATGGCGCAGCACGATGCCGGCCGCGACCGGCGTCTCGCCCGCGCGCAACGTGACGATCTCGCACTGGCCTTGCGCGGCGAGCGCGACCGTGGCGCGGCGGATGAAGGCGGCATCGCCCGTGGTCTGCATCAGCGCCGTGCCGCGCTGGCCCTTCCAGCCGCTGGCTTCCAGCTTGAGGAAAATCTCGGTTGCTGCGGCGACCTCCTGCGAGGTGCGGGCAACCGTAAAGGAGACTGCGCCGTGCTCCGCCATCCGGTGCCGCTGCCGGCGCAAGTCCTTGAGCTTCTTGCCGCCGAGCGCATCACCCAGCAGCGCGTCCGCATCGGCTGTGGCGTCGAGTGCGGCGCGGCGATGCGATTGCAACACGCGCGGACGCAGGCCATTGCGTGACGCGACGTCGTTGAGCACCCGCATGGTCTCGCCCTCGAGCGAGATCTCGCGCAGGATCAAAGCATGAGCGCCGGCGCCGCGCGCGGACTGCAAAAGGGCGGCCGCCGCTTCCTCGGCGTGCTCGCCATCGAGCAGCGGCGTGCAGAGCGTGCCGTAAGGATGGGCAGAGGCGAGAGCGGGCAAGGGGATCTTGAAGGCGCGCCACAGCGAGACCGCCGGCATCAGGCCAATCAGCCGATGCGGCGAAGCGTTGTCCCACGATGCAAGCGCGGATGCGCCCATGCGCCCCGGAGCGGTGGCATTCACCGCGAGCATCCAGTCGGCGAGATAGTAACCGTTCGGCTCGATCGCGCGCGCGCTCAGAGCCTGCCATTGCGCCGAATCGAGCGCATCGAGCGGCACAAGGGACGAGGCCATGTCCGAGCGAGCGCGCGCAGCCGTGGCATCGGCAAGCGATGCGCGACGGACCATCGCTAGATCGGTCATCTCGGCCACGTCCGTTTCCGTCTTTTTGTGTCGTCCCCAATTGGCGGACGGCAACCTAGCGGAACGGGTGCAAGATTCGGTTGGCGGGCGCCTTCAATTTGACCGGTAATGTTAACGGCCTGTTGAGCATTCGAGGGCCATCGGCAAATGACCCGGCATGGTCCCCTCGTCGTGATGCGCAAGAACGGTCTGGGTCAAGGGGGGCCTTGCGCTGGCTCAATGCGGCCCGCGGACCGGAAATCGTAGATTGGCTTAGTTGGGGAGTGGACGCATCCAGCGACGCTGGAGGCGTCAGGACAATGGAGCTTTTGATGACCAATGTGGGCAATGTGGATCGCGCAATCCGGATCGTGGTCGGCGCGTTGCTGCTGATCATGTTCTTCGTACCGCAGCTTGGCGGAATCTTCGCCGGTCTCGGCGCGTTGAAATACGTCGTCCCGGTCTTGGGCGCCGTGCTGCTGGCAACTGGCGTCATCCGGGTTTGCCCCGCCTATTCGGTGTTCGGGATCAAGACCTGAACTGCTCCGCCGAAGCTGGCGACGGCCACCGTAGGCGGCCGTCCTGTTTGGCAGGCCAGCTCACGAAAACGCGTTGCCGCTACGCAGGCCGAGCTTCTTGAACACGATGGCGGCCGGGCAGAAGCCGGTGAACGCGGCCTGAATCATGTTCAGCCCGGCAAAGGCCGTCAGCAGGTACCAATACGGGTTGACCCAGTAGCCGAGCGCCAGTCCCAAGAGGACGACGAATCCGGCGAAGGTCAGAACGGCTTTATCAACATTCATCATATGCTCCTGTGGTGATCGATTGAACCTCACGACCGGGCCAGCCCGTCGCGTGTCCATGCAACAATGCTTCTCGCGTCCATCGTCCCCGCTTTTCGCGAAATCTCCTTGCCGCCGCGCATCAGCAGCAAGGTCGGGATGCTCGTGATCGCAAAGCGGGATGAGATCTCCGGCGCGTCGTCGGCATTGAGCTTCAGCAGCCGTACATTCGGCTCGAGCTCGGTCGCTGCGCGTTCGTACATCGGCGCCATCGCGCGGCAGGGACCACACCACGGCGCCCACACATCAACCAGCACAGGGATATCACTGTGCGCCACGTGGCGGGCAAAGCCCTGTTCGTTGACCTCGATCGGGTGGCCATCGAACAGCGGCTTGTGACAGGCGCCACAGCGACCAGCCGTTGCCGGTCGGTTGGCCGGCACGCGGTTGATCTGGCCGCAATGACCACAGACGATCTGTCGGCCTGCACTCATGTTCCGGTCCTGAGCTCCTTGATCTTGGCGATGTTCAGCCTGTCGAGCACGAAGCGCTCATAGAACGGCTCGCTCTCGCCGCGCCGCATCTTGCGCAGGAAGTATTTCTCGAAGGCGACCTTGGCGTAATGCACCCATTCGCCCTTCGCCGACCAGTTGACATTGCGCGGCGGAATCTGCGGCTGGGCCAGGAACGCGACGCCGGAATCGCCGAAATCGGCCAGGCAGATGGCGTTCCAGGTCGGCTCCGCCGCGGGCAGCCGACCGCGGAGCAGGGCGCCGATGTTGAGCGCCGTCGCGGTCACCATGGATTCGATCATGAACCCGGTCTTCGGCACGCCGACCGGGACAGGTGTCGCGCCAACCGGCGCGATCGCCACGCAGACGCCGACGGCGAACACGTTCGGGAAGGCCGGGTTGCGCTGGTGCTTGTCGACAATGACGAAGCCGCGCGGATTGGTGAGCTTGTCGATGCCGCGCACGGCGCCGACGCCGCGGAAGGCGGGCAGCATCATCGAATAGGCGAAAGGAAGTTCATGTGCCTTGCGATTCGCGCCGTCCTTGGCAAACTCCTCCACCGTCATCTTGCCGGGCTCGACCTTGTCGATGCGCGCATTGGTGATCCATTTGATGTGCTTCTCGCGCATCTCGCTCTCGAGCAGGCCCTTGGTGTCGCCGACGCCGTCGAGGCCGAGATGACCGATATAGGGCTCGGAGGTCACGAACGTCATGGGGACGCGATCGCGCAGCTTGCGGCGGCGCAGCTCGGTCTCGAGGATGAACAGGAACTCGTAGGCGGGCCCGAAGCAGGAGGCGCCCTGGACGGCGCCGATCACGACAGGGCCGGGATTGGCGGCAAGCTTTTCGAATGCTTCCTTGGCGCGCGAGGCGTGATCGACATGGCAGATCGACTGGGTGTGGCCCTGCGGCCCGAGGCCCGGAATCTCGTCGAACGCAAGCTCGGGGCCGGTCGCGACCACGAGGTAGTCGTAACTGATCGAGCTGCCGTCACCGAGTTCGATGCGGTTCTCCGCGGGGTGCACGCGTTGCGCACCCTGGGTCAGCAGGTTGATACCCTTGCGCTTCATGATGTCGACGAGATCCACCTCGATCTCGCTCTGCTTGCGCCAGCCGACCGCGACCCAGGGGTTCGAGGGAACGAAATGGTAGATCGCGCCCTGCGAAACGACGGTAAGACGATCGTCTTTGCGCAGTTGCGGCAGCAATTCGTAAGCCATCAGCGTGCCGCTGAGGCCGGCTCCGATAACAACAACTTCAGCCATGGATTCCTCCGTTGAGCGTCCGCCTGCCGGTTTTGGCCCGGTCTTTGGCTTCTTCGACTTGACTATATATTCGAATTATCGTATATACGCAACTATGAAAATAGAGACCGACGTTATGGAGCAGGCGGCCGATCAGGCCAGCGATCTCTTGAAGGCGCTGTCCAACCGCCACCGGCTCCTGATCATCTGCCAGCTGATTGATGGCGAGCGATCGGTCGGCGAGCTTGCCGCGTTCCTGTCCTTAAGGGACTCGACCGTGTCGCAGCATCTTGCGCTGCTGCGAAAAGACGGCCTGGTCGCTGCGCGGCGCGACGGCCAGACGATCTACTATTCCATCGCCAGCGATCCTGCGCGCGAAGTGCTCAAGACCCTCTACCAAGTCTATTGCGCGCCGCAGAAAGCCGGCAAGCGCAAGTAAATTATGGCCGCACGACAAGCGGCGCGTTGAGCAGGATCAATGTCGCCCAAGATCGTTGCGCTGAGATGCCACGGCGCGAGCAGCGCCGCTTCAAAGAGAGTGTGCCTGATGATGCGGGGATCAAGACATTTCGGCGTTGCGGCGGCGTTGCTGCTGTTTACGGCGGCAGTCCATGCGGAAACGCTTGATGTCGTCGAGCGCACGGTCGCTGACGAGAAGGCGGTGTTCGCCACCGTCGAAAGCATCAGCGTCGTGCCGGCGCGCAGCCGCATCGGCGGCACAATCGCCCAGCTCAATGTCAGGGAGGGCGACGCGGTGGCGCGCGGCCAGGCGATCGCGGTCGTTGGCGACGAGAAGCTCGTGCTTCAGATGAAGTCGCTGGATGCGCAGATCCAGGCGCTGCAGGCGCAGGCCGACCAGGCGCAGATCGATTTCGACCGGACCGAGGGGCTGGTCGAGCGCGGCACGCTGCCGCGTGTCAACTTGGACCAGGCGCGCACGGCGCTGAACGTCGCGCAGAACAATCTGCGATCGAAGACCGCGGAGCGCGCCGTGGTGCAGCAGCAGCAGACCGAAGGCCAGGTGCTGGCGCCCCAGGATGGGCGCGTCCTGAAACGGCTGGTAGCGATCGGCTCGGTGGTGTTGCCCGGCGACGGCGTCGTGACGATCGCGCAGCAGGATTTCAAGCTGCGCTTGAGGATTCCGGAAGAGCATGCGCGCGTCCTGAAGGCCGGCGACCGGATCCGCCTGGGCGGCGGCGAGTTCGGAGATGAATCCGCAAGATGGGGCGTCATCGACCTTGTCTATCCGCAGATCGAAGAGGGGCGCGTCGTCGCCGACGCCAAGGTCGAGGGCATCAGCGAATATTTCGTCGGCGATCGCCTGCGGGTATGGATTTCCGGCGACCAGCGCAAAGCCATGGTGATTCCGGCCGACTATGTCACCACGCGATTTGGCATCGATTATGTGCAACTCCGCCAGGCGGACGGCACCATCAGCGTGCCGGTACAACGCGGGCGCGTTCGTCCGACGCCCGAACTTCCCAATGGCCTTGAAATCCTGTCCGGCATTCGCGCCGGCGACGTGCTGGTGAAGCCGTGAATCTGGGTCTCTCCGGGCGTCTCACCAAGGCGACGATTGGTTCGCCTTTGACGCCGCTGTTCCTGCTGGCCTCGCTGATCGTCGGGCTGATCGCACTGGCCGCGATCCCGCGCGAAGAGGAGCCGCAGATCAGTGTGCCCATGGTCGACATCCTCGTCACGACCGACGGCCTGCGCGCGCCTGATGGCGTCGAACTCGTCACCAAGCCGCTGGAAGCGATCGTCAAGGGTATCAACGGCGTCGAGCACGTCTACAGCCAGACGGAGGACGACCGGGTCATGGTGACCGCGCGCTTCCTCGTCGGAACGAAATTCGACGATGCGATTCTTCGGGTTCACGAGAAGATCCGCGCCAATCTCGACCGCATTCCGGTCGGAATCCCGATGCCGCTGATCGTCGGCCGCGGCATCAATGACGTCGCGGTGAAAGTGCTCACCCTCTCGCCGAAGCCGGAAGCCGCGGAGCGCTGGACTGACAAGGATCTCTACGAGCTCGCCGAAAAGCTGCGATCCGAGCTTGTGAAGGTGGACAATATCGGGCTGACCTATATCTCGGGCGGAAGCGCGCAACAGATCAGGGTCGAACCGAACCCGGAGAAGCTGTCGCTCTACGGGGTGACGCTGCAGGATCTGGTCGCCAAGGTGAAGGACGCCAACCGCTCCTTCCTTGCCGGGACCGTGCGCGATGCCGGCATCGTTCGCAACGTGGCCGGCGGTCAGACCCTGACCGGGATACCCGATATCGGGCTGCTCCTGATTTCGACCAGGGACGGGCGGCCGGTCTATGTCAAGGACGTGGCCTCGGTCGTCGTGGCGCCGAATACCGCCGAGCACCGCGTCTGGAACGATGCCCGTGACGCGCAGGGCAATTGGAAGCGCGTGCCGGCGGTGAGCGTTGCCATGGCCAAGCGGGCGGGCGCCAATGCGGTCGTGGTCTCCGAGGATATCTCGAAGCGGCTTGACGAATTGAAGTCGCACCTCATTCCCGACGATATCCAGGTGACGGTCACCCGCGACTATGGCGAGACCGCCAACGAGAAGGCCAATGAGCTGCTGTTTCATCTCGGCCTTGCGACCATCTCGATCGTGGTGCTGATCGCTGTTGCGATCGGCTGGCGCGAGGCCGTGGTGACGCTGATCGTGATCCCGACCACGATCCTGCTCACGCTGTTTGCCGCCAACCTGATGGGCTACACCATCAACCGTGTCAGCTTGTTCGCGCTGATCTTCTCGATCGGTATCCTTGTCGATGACGCCATCGTCGTGGTCGAGAACATCGCGCGCCATTGGGGCATGGCAGACGGAAGGCCGCGGCTGCAGGCCACGGTCGAGGCTGTCGCCGAGGTCGGCAATCCCACCATCGTTGCGACGTTGACCGTGGTTGCCGCGTTGCTGCCGATGCTGTTCGTGTCGGGCTTGATGGGGCCTTACATGGCACCGATCCCCGCCAATGCGTCGGCTGCCATGCTGTTCTCGTTCTTTGTCGCGATGGTCGCGGCACCCTGGCTGATGCTGCGCCTGGCGCCGAAGGACGCAAAAGCGGCTCAAGCTCACGGCCACGATCGTGATGGCATTCTCGGTCGCGTCTACCTGCTGGTCGCAAGGCGCGTCGTCGCCAGCAAGCGTTCCGCCTGGATCTTCCTGCTGTCGGTCGGTGTCGCGACGCTGTTGTCAATGATGTTGTTCGCGACCAAGTCGGTCACGGTCAAGCTGCTGCCATTCGACAACAAGTCCGAGATCGCCGTCATGGTCGATCTGCCCGAAGGCGCAAGCGTCGAAGATACCGAGCGCACCTTGTTTGCGGGCGCCGAGATCGCGCGCCAGCTGCCCGAAGTCACCTCGGTGCAGGCCTATGCCGGAACGCCGGCGCCGTTCAATTTCAACGGCCTTGTCAGGCACTACTACCTGCGCGAACGACCCGAGCTCGGTGAGCTGCAGGTCAATCTGACTGCGCGCGGCGACCGCAAGAGGGCCAGCCACGAGATCGCGCTGGAGCTGCGCCAGCGCCTGAGGGCCGTCGGCGCCCCGCAGGGTACCAGCATCAAGGTGGTCGAGGTGCCGCCGGGACCACCGGTTCTGGCGACGCTACTCGCCGAGATCTACGGTCCCGACGCGGCGACCCGGCGGGCGGTCGCGCACGAGGTCAAGAAAATCTTCTCGAACGTGCCCTTCATTGTCGACGTCGACGATTCGATCGGCGAACCGCGGCCGCGGTTAAGGCTGTCGATCGACCAGGACAAGCTCGAGTTCTTCGGTGTCGAGCAGCGCGACGTGTACGACACGATACAGACGCTGTTCGGCGGAGCCTCGATCGGCTACTCGCATCGCGGCGAGGACCGCAACCCGATCGAGATCGCGATCAAGCTGCCGAAGCGGGACCTGGTCTGGGACGAGGCGCTGGCGTCTACGCCCGTGCCCGCCAACACGGTGCCGGGCAGCAAGACGGTCGTTGAACTGGGCGAGGTGGTCAAGGCCACCGTGGAACAGGGCAGCCCGTTGATCTTTCGTCGCGACGGCCGCTTTGCCGACATGGTCATGGCCGAGCTCGCCGGGCGTTTCGAAGCGCCGCTCTACGGGATGCTCGAGGTGGACGATCGCATCAATGCGCATGACTGGGGCTTGTTGCCAAAGCCCGCGATCAGCCTGCACGGCCAGCCGGCCGACGAGTCGCATCCCACATTGCTATGGGATGGCGAATGGGAAATCACCTGGGTCACGTTCCGCGACATGGGAGCCGCGTTCGGCGCCGCCATTCTCGGCATCTATGTGCTGGTCGTCGCGCAATTCCGCAGCTTCCGCCTGCCGCTCGTGATCCTGACGCCGATCCCGCTGACGCTGATCGGCATCCTGATCGGTCACTGGCTTCTCGGGGCGGCGTTCACCGCCACGTCGATGATCGGCTTCATTGCGCTCGCCGGCATCATCGTCCGCAACTCGATCCTCTTGGTCGACTTCATCCGCCATAGCGACGGCGAGGGCAAGACATTGCGCGAGATCGTGCTGCAGGCGGGTGCGGTGCGCTTCAAGCCGATCCTGTTGACCGCGCTCGCCGCCATGATCGGTGCTGCGACCATCCTTCTTGATCCAATCTTCCAGGGGCTTGCGATCTCGCTGCTGTTCGGGCTCGCGTCATCGACGCTGCTCACCGTGCTCGTCATCCCCGCCATCTACATCGCGCTGCGCGAGCCTTCGCGCCACTCACAATCTGGCACAAAACCGGCATAGAAAGGTCCTGTCATGGACAAGAACTACGCAGAGATCTGCAAGGCGATCTCCGGCAATCTGAGGAAACTGCGCAAGGATATTCCCGATACCATGCAGGCGTTCTCGGCGCTGGCGCAGGCGGCGACCCGCGACGGCGCGCTGGACAAGAAGACCAAGGAGCTGATGGCGCTGGCGCTCGGCGTTGCCGCTCATTGCGACGGCTGCATCGGCTTCCACACCGAGGCGCTGGTCCGGCTCGGCGCCACGCGCGAAGAGGTGGAGGAGACGCTCGGCATGGCCGTCTATATGGGCGGCGGACCCTCGCTGATGTATGCAGCGGACGCCATCGCAGCATTCGAGGAATTCCAGGAAAAGGCCAGTGTCGCGGCCTGAGCCGCGGCGAGAGACTGGGAGATCAGATCGGCTCGTAAATTTCGGTCAGGCAGTTGTCGTCCGCCTCGACGCGCCTGCGGTCGACGATGTCGCCCTCGCTGATGAAGATGCGATAGGTCTGGGTGCCGATCGGCTGGCCGTTGGCGGAATTCACCTCGGCCTTGACGCAGGCGGTCCATCCCGGGCCGCGTGGATCGTGCAACGGCCGCGACACCCGCACATCGTGCGGGTAGGAGCTCGAGACGAACACGAAGTCGATCTTGTCGTGCACAAGCTGTCTGACGTTCGGCACCGGCTCGGGCGGGGGCGGGTCGGCAGCCTTGATGCGCATGAACGACGGCACCGGGGCGTGGCTGTCGGCAAAGCCGCAAGCCGACACGGCCAGTGCAATGCCGCCGACCAGACACAAGCGAAGCAACTGAGGCCACCCCATAGGTCTTGTCCTATGACGGAAAAAGATGGCGCTGCAACTTCGTGCGACTGCCTTTCATGATCAACTATTGCTGAACAACTTGAGGTATTTTCTTGCGGAATGTTGCTCGACTTCGCCCAACCGCATCTCCCGAAGGCGGGCAAACTGCAGTTATTAATTAATGGAAAGGCCCCTTGCGGATGCTTTGCCGCCATTCTGTTGCGGGATAACCTTGGTCGAGACACATCTTGGCCCGGAGACGGCAGGGGGAGGACGATAGCGATGCGCTCTTTTGCGATGGCGGCAGCAGTCGTTTCAATTGCAATGCTGATGCTTTCCCCGGTGCAGGCGCAAATGGGTGGAGGCGGCGGCAGGCATCGTCAAGGCGGCAACGATGCGAAATCTGATCAGAAGAAGCCGCAGGTGGACGAAAAGGCCTACAAGGCTGCGCTGGATCGAATTCCCGAGCCCAAGGAAAAATACGATCCCTGGGGCGTGGCGCGCCCTGGTGCTCCGGACAGCAAAAAGGCGAAGTGAGGGGGCGTAACAGCAAGGCCGGTGCCTGCGATCATGCTATCATGTCTCGTGGCCGACGGTTCGTCACGCCCGCACAGCCATTCGTCCCAGCGCGGCTGGACAGACGGATTTGCCGGTGAGATTGCACGAATGAGCAAAATGACGGGGGCTCGCGCGGCGAGTCTTTAGGTATGTTCGACCCAGATCGCGTCTTCACGGCTGCACGGCGCCGCTGCCATCTTTTGAATGTCAAACGCGTCGCATTACTGAGCCTGTTGCTCGCTTGCATCGTGGTACGACCGTTGCGCGCCTGGGAGTATTGGGGCGGCGATGCCGGCGGAACGCGCTTTTCAAGCCTTGCACAGATCACGCCTGCGAATGTGAACAACCTGGTGCGGGCCTGGGAGTTTCACACCGGCGACCTCGCGACGCGCCCCGAAGCCGCCATGGCGCGCAGCAAGTTCGAGTCGACACCGCTGTTTGTCGAGAACAGCCTGATCTTCTGCACGCCGTTCAACGAGGTGATCGCGCTCGATCCCGGGACAGGCTTGCAAAAATGGCGGTTCGATCCAAAAATCTCGACGGCACAGCGGCCGGCCAACCGCTTCAATTGCCGGGGCGTCGCCTATTGGGTCGATCCGCAGGCGATGTCCGGTGCAGTCTGCCGAAGCCGCATCTTCACCGCCACCAGTGACGTGCGCATCATCGCGCTCGATGCCAGGACCGGCGAGCCTTGCGACGGCTTCGGCGACCATGGCGAGGTGAAGGTCGATGTCGGCATCAAGCTCTTGTGGCCCGGCGAGTTTCAGTTCACCTCGGCGCCGGTGGTCAGCCGCGGGGTGATCGTCGTGGGCTCATCGATTGCGGATAACGTTCGTGTCGACGCGCCGCTCGGCACGGTGCGGGCGTTCGATGCGCGCACCGGTCGGCCGCGCTGGACCTGGGATCCGCTCGAGCATGGCGGCATCGAGGCGGGACATGCCAATGTCTGGGCACCGCTCTCGGCGGACGAGGAGCGCGGCCTGGTGTTTCTGCCGACCGGCTCGCCGAGCCCGGATTTCTGGGGCGGCAAGCGGCCCGGCAACGACGAACATGCCAATTCGGTGGTGGCGCTCAGGAGTGAGACCGGCGAGCTCGCCTGGGCATTCCAGGCTGTGCATCACGACGTCTGGGATTACGACATGCCGGCGCAGCCGACACTGGCGCGCATCGACACCGGAGAGGGCATGCGCGACGTCGTGATCCAGCCGACCAAGCAGGGGTTTGTCTTTGTGCTCGACCGCGATACCGGTCAGCCGGTCTGGCCGGTCGAGGAGCGCGCCGCGCCGCAAGGTGGCGCCGAGGGCGAGGTGCTGTCGCCGACCCAGCCGTTTCCGACCCATGTGCCGGCGTTGATGCCGCAGCGCTTCTCGGCCGATGACATCCTGGATTTTCCGCCCGGCATCGGCAGCCGGTCCTGCAAGGCTGCGCTTGCGCCCTTGCGCAATGACGGGCTTTATACGCCGCCCTCGACGCAAGGCACGCTGGAATTTCCGATGACCGGCGGCGGGGTCAATTGGGGCGGCGTGGCCTTCGATCCCGTCAACCAGATCCTCTATGCCAACACGACCAACGCCGTCCACATCATCAAGCTGATGCCGCGCACGGAAGCCGATGGGTTCAAGCCGTCGCCAGGAAGCGATTTCGGTCGGCAGTTGGGTGCGCCCTTTGCGATGACACGGGTGGTGGCGATGTCGCAACTCGGGCTGCTCTGCCACAAGCCGCCCTGGGGTGCGCTGGTCGCGGCTGATCTGAAGGCCGGCAAGATTCTCTGGCGCTCGAGCGTCGGTACGACGGAGGATCGCGCGCCGCTTGGGCTGGCGTTCAAATGGGGGACGCCGCTTGTGAACGGCGTTGCGGTCACAGCCGGCGGCCTCGTGTTCACCGGTGCCATGGATGCCTACCTGCGCGCCTTCGATGCGAAATCGGGCGAGGAGCTGTGGCAGGGCCGGCTGCCGGTCCCGGGCGTCGCCAATCCCATGACCTATCTCTGGAAGGGCGAGCAATATGTCGCAATCGCGGCCGGTGGGCATTCGGAAGCGGGGACCACGATCGGCGATGCGGTGGTGGCGTTTCGTCTGGCGCGCGCGGGCGAAGCGCCCTCGCTCTGGTCACGCACCATCGACCGCCCGGGCGGCCGCTTCCTCGGCGGCGCGACCGCCGCATTGCTTGTTCTGGTGCTGCTCGCGACCGCGCTGTGGCGCTGGCGGCGGCGCGCGCGGCCAGTTCAATCGAACGCGATGCCGACCTGCGTGTCGTGGGTCCAGACCGGATGGCCGCGCCGCTTGAAGTGATCGGCGTCGATCAGAAGCGTGAGCTGCTCGGGCAGCGCGACGGGGGATGTCACATCGACGCGCGCGCCGCCCGGCGAGAGGTTGCGCACCGTGCACTCGATGCTGCCGCCGGAGTTGAACGCCAGCCTGCCGCCCTTGAACACGCGGTGCCTGGCATGGGCTCGTCTTTCGACAAAATTTTCGCTCATGGCTCGTGGCCCTTGATTGGCTTGCCATTTCCTCAAGGCCGCCAGCCTAGTTTGAACGAATTGCAGACGACTAAAGATTGACCGGTCCGGGAGGGGGCATCGCGTAACGATGGATTCACCATGACCACCGGCTCGGTATGGGCCGGCATCGTTCCGGCGAGCGCTGTTCGCTCACAGCATCGCAAAGGCGCTCGAAACCATCGCCACCGGCTTGTTGTCGGTCGCGCTCACAAGCGTCACGCGGCCGAAGCTCATGGTGCGGCCAAGCCGGACCACGCGCGCGTCCGCCAGCACGTCGGAGGAGGCGACCGCGCGCATGAAGTGCGTGGTCTGGTCGACCGTCGTCATCGGCCGGTAGCCGCGGCTCGCGGCCAGGATTGCGATCACCATGGCCGTGTCGGCGAGCGCCATCAACGCCTGGCCGCAGACCACGCCGCCATGCCGGCACAGCCGCTCGGAGAAGGCCATGCGCAAGACAGCGCCCGGCTGCCAGTCCGCGGCGGCGGCGGGCGGCTCGTGCTCGAGCGCCTCGACGGAAAGCCCGAGATCCTGCACCCAGGGCGCAAATACCTCGCTCAGCACCCGCCGCGCCTCGTCGATGCCGAATGCGTTTGTTTCCTGTTGTTGCTGCATGAACGAGGCTCCTCCCAATGCGGCACGTTTCATGACGTGACTTTAAGATTTGGCGCGGCGAAGGGAACCCCGCCCGGCTTGAAAATGCCGGAGTCGGGCCATTATCCTGCTTGCGGGACACATGTCCCGGGAGTGGTCGGACCAAAGCCCAAAAGGCGAAGGGCTGGACGGCGATGCTTGGCTGCCCCGCCGGGACAATGTTATAGGGCAAGCAAAGCAGGGGAGCTCTCGATGAAATTTGCTCGTATTGCCGCCGCCGGGCTCGCGTTGCTCGCTATGCCGACCAGCATCGTGCTGGTGCGTCCGGCTCATGCGCAGATGCCCAACATCAATCTCATGCCGGAGGTCAAGTCCAAGACACCGGAAGAGAAGGAGCAGGAAGCGGCGCAGGACAAGGCCTACAAGGATTCGCTGCGGAAGATTCCCGACGCGAAGGCCTCGACCGATCCATGGGGCGGCGTGCGCACCGATCCTCCCAAGAGCACGACGACCACCCCGAGCTCCAAGTCGACATCCGCAGCCAAGAAGACCAAGACCGGCAGCGCCAACTGACGGCGTTCCAGACTCCAACTCCGTCGGTCGGGCGCCTATATTGGGGCGGTACCGAGTTCGGAGTTGCCGCAATGGCGTCCTCGCCGCGCGATCTTGCCAGTCGGATGGCCGGACGGCGCAAGCCGGACGACGGCTTTGTGCGCGAGACCTTCACGCTGCCGCGCGAGAAGGCGAGGGTGACGGCGCGCAACTTCCTCTCTCGCTATCCCAAGGCAGGGTATATGAGCGCGGTGGAAAGCTGGCGCGAGCTGCCAGGTGGCGAGATCGAATTCACCATGCGTCGGCTGCGCAGCGCCGACTGATGACTTGACAGCCCGCTACGGAAGCGCGTTCCGATCGCGGGACCGACGGCCGCGCAAGGCGATCGTGAACCGGCCGAAGGGCTGGAGGTCAGAGCATGATCCGAAGACGTGTGCAGCGTTTTCCGAAAAGATCGCGCTCAGTCAAAGCGCGATGACGATTCAACCCAATCACATTGCGCTTTAGTCGAGGGTCTCGGCCACGATGCGGATGCGGAAGACCGGCTGCTTCTGCTCGTCGAGCATTTCCATGTGCCATTCGGAATTTTCCCGAAGCTTCTTGGAAATCCCACCGGCAATGTCGGCGCAGACATTAGTCAATTCCTTCCACGCCTCGGCCCGATCGGCGCATTCGCTGCCGATCTCGGAGGCGCCGGAATAGCGGCCGTTGCGGATACGAAAGAAATAGAGCGCCATGACAAGGAACCGACGCGTAAGCACCGAGATGTAATATTGCCTACCTGACCCTGGTCATGGTGGCCCAAACGACAGGCGGTGCAAATTCCGGGAGACTACGGTTTCAAAGCCTGCGAGGTAATCCGATCCTCTTGCGCGATGCTTGAAGCGCGCGACTGCTTTGCGTTTTCACTCGCTCTCGGTGATTCGGATCAGTCCGTCGCCGGTGACCACGGGACCTTGGTCGTTCACGATGACGTAGCCGAGCGCCACCAGCCGGCTGAGATGGCTATCGGGAATGCTGGCCTCCGGTCCACCCACCGCGACCTCGAGCAGGGAGGCGAATTCTTCTGGCGTCAGCAGCTTTGGCGTATGGACGGTCATTCACACAATTCTTGCACACAAGTCTTGGTTCGGGCGACGGCGCGATGATGATCGTTCGCGGTGGCAGCATGCGCTGCCAATGCCGAAAGGTCGAGAGCCCGCCTAAGGCCTGCTATTGAAGGAGACGGCAGGCTTGCGCAAGCCGAACTGGCCGCGCGCTTCATGGGCCAATAACCAAGCTGGCGATCGTTTTGTCAGCCCCCGAAATCCGTGGGCGCGACCATTTTCTTCAGTTCGCGGTCAATGCGCGACTGCACACGGCGCACCGCCAGCAGGTCGATCTTGGTTTCGGTCTTGCCGGTCTTGATTTCGTCACCGATCCTGAACTGCCACTTCCAGACCCCGGGGACCGTGGTCATGGTGAGGCTGTATTCTACGCCCCTGTAGTTCATGGCAAATCTCCGCCGCGATTTGACCAATCCTAACATAAATCAATATTTCCAGTAACTCCTGAGGCGGCCGAATATTCCGTCATCCCCTTGAAACTAATTCGCTTTTGCAAGAAGTGCGAGGGGTAAAGGGGGAGGGATTCGGAGCCGGCGATGCACAGCAGGTTGCTGCACGTTCTAATCGAATAATCTTTCCGGTGCAACGGTGAGGCGATAGACGATTTGCGTGGAGCCATCGGACACTTCCAGCACACAATCGCATAGCGGGCAGCGGAACTCGCCAGCGTGTCCCGTGCGCGAATTCAGCTCGATCCGGCGGATGCCGGCCTTGCATTCGGGGCAGATGATGTCGCCTTTTCGCATGCGGTGATTATGCGGGGCCTCGTTAACCGTTCCAAGACAATGACGCGCGCTCGCGCCGTGTTGAGGCCAACTGCGCGGACGGAGCGCGCCGTTGCGAGAGGGGTGCGTTCGCAAACGGAACTTCGTTCTCGGTGGGAGAACTACGGAGCAAGAATTGCGAGAAAGCGGTGGAAAAGACAACCGGCTCACGCAACCCCGCGGCCGGAATTGCGTTGGTAGCGCCGACAGGGCAATGCGCAACGGCCAATTGGCAGCACCACCTCAATGGTGCTCGCCGGCCAATCGAGCCACAGATGAAGCTGACCGATCTATTTTCGCGCGCAAGAAGGCGGCCGCACCGTGCCGACGAGATCCAGACGGCGGCCCGACTTGCCGCCGACTTCGACAGCCGTGCTCGCAGCGACGTGACCGATCGCTCCAGCATGGCCGAGTTGGTACGACTGCTCAAGGAAGCCGAGGACGCGCAGGCGATAAGCGGTCGGCAACCGCTCTGAAGCGGGCGGCCTTTATCATTCGGATTCGGAAATACGGAAATCAGAGCCGCGGGACTTGCTATCCCGTGTCGTCCTCGACGTCAGGAGGATAGGGGCTGGGATCGGGCCGCGACAAGGCCCCTTCATCCGCTTGCGACTTGAGCTTGGCCGCGCGCTCGACCAGCGCCGCAGCGAGCTTCGCATCCGAGGTTGAGTTCGCGAATCTGAGCAGCGCAGCTGCCTGACGCGTGAGATACCGTCTTCCGAGCACGGGCGAAGGGTTCCCCAAAACAGGCGAAACAGGATCGAGACGTAAGATCGGTGCAGTGCACCCCAGTGCGCCCCCATGACATCACGCGGGAACCGGGATTCCGTTCCGGAGAAACCCGTTCACAAATCAGCCAGGTTGAAACAATTCCCGATCGGGCTTGTTCAAGGCGCCGAGAGCAGCGCAATGGCGAGCACCGTCAGCCATGCGACAATCACCAGGGAAGCAACGGCGCCCGCCGCGATCCTTGCCTTGTCCTTCAATGTGGTCGGACGATCCATGTCGGGACGATGTCAGCCGTTCGCAGCTTCCAGGCTAGCAGCCGCTGGAGCTCAAGCGGATCAAAATCGGGCGAGGAAACGTGAGGCCAAGCGCCAGCGGCTGCGTCCGGAACGCCGAAAAATTAAGGCGGCCCGGCGCACCTCTTGCCGGGTTTAAAGGTGCGCCGGAGCCGACCTTGCTGCACCAGTGCTTCCGTGGTGCGGGCAGGAAGTTACGAAGCAAGAGCCGTGCCTGTTTCAGTCGATACCAGGTTCGGGCTCGAAACGGGGGCTGACATCGTTCCAGGAGCTCTGCTGGGGGGCGTTGGCGCGCTTCTGCTCGCTGCCGCGATCGTGTTTGCCGCTGGTCACGCCGGGCGCCTGACGCCGAAGGGAGGCACAGCCAGATCAAATCGTGGGCAGACGGTGGAGCTGCGTGCGGTCCCAATTCGGACATCAGCATGGATAAAGTGCGGTGCCCATGAGACCTGTCAAGCCGATCGAGCCGATTCGTCCCGTCCGCGGCATCAGGGGCATCACGCTGCGCCGCGTCCCCTCCTTCAAGCAATTGCGCATGTGGCTTGTGTTCGCGCGGCAGAAGGCCAAGGACGGACCCAAGCGGCCGCAGGCCGGTGCACAATCCCTCGTTGCGCCGCCGGAGGTGCCCCTCGATCGGGAGAGCGAGTCGGACAACGGCGCAGCCGATCACTTGTATATCGACAAGCTTGCCTAGCGTGCGCGCGTGGCCTCGTGCGTCACGCGATGGCGCCAGCGCAAGGCCTGAAGCCGGAAACGGGTCGTCCCAGACGGCCCAGCTAATCGAATGCCAATCCAATTCGCGCCTCGTCGCGCCAGACGATGTGACAGGCCCTGTGCAGGCCGTCGCTGGCAATTCCGAGCGTGAAATGGTCCGGAAACCAGAGCGGGGTCCTGACCTCGATCGCAGCCCCCGAGGCCGAGAGATTGCGCACCGTGCATGGGATAGAGTGGCCGGAGAACTCGATTGTTCCAGCCTTGAAAACCCGGGAGCGCCGGGCCCGGCGCTTCTGATCGCTATCTGCAGGTTCCATCGTACCAGTCATACGACGAGTTCGTTCCCGTTTCGTGAACGGGCGCGCCGGGAGAGGCCGGAGAGGTTGTGTCAGGATGGGCTAGGCGGGACCGAGCACGCCAGAAGCGAGGTGTTGGGATCGATAGCCTAGCTCAGCTTTCTCGGCAGCAGCCCCAAGACCATCCACTGAAGAGGAAAAAGCGCAAACAGCAGGGCGCCCCAGACGAACCAGGCTCGTTTGGAGCGTCCCCTCGTTACCGCGTATCCGGCCGTGACCTGTCCGCACCAAGCCATCAAGGCGAGAACGACCACAACAAAACTGATCGAGGCGATCATGGCGTCTCCGCATCGCTGCTGTCATCGAACATATCGGATCGGGCGTGCGGCGGCGCCAGGGGCGGTGGTGCTGTCCTAATTAGGCGGACAGTACCGGGGCGGTGAAAAGAACATATTGCGAACAGGGAACAAATGGTGTACGTTGTTTTCAACTACCGGTCGCCCTCAATCGTTTGTCGCCCACGCGAATCCCCTTCATAAGGAGTTAATAGGATGTCCGTCCCCGCCCTGCGTATCGTTGAAGGTTCCTCCATGGATAAGTCCAAAGCGCTGTCCGCCGCGCTGTCCCAGATCGAGCGCCAGTTCGGCAAGGGCTCGGTGATGAAGCTCGGCAAGAACGACCGCTCGATGGATGTCGAGACGATCTCGTCGGGCTCGCTGGGGCTCGACATTGCGCTGGGCGTCGGCGGCCTGCCGAAGGGGCGGATTGTGGAGATCTATGGGCCGGAATCCTCGGGCAAGACGACGTTGGCGCTGCACACGGTGGCGGAAGCGCAGAAGAAGGGCGGCATCTGCGCGTTCATCGATGCCGAGCATGCGCTCGATCCGGTCTATGCGCGCAAGCTCGGGGTCAATATCGACGAGCTCCTGATCTCGCAGCCCGACACCGGCGAGCAGGCGCTGGAGATTTGCGACACCCTGGTGCGCTCGGGCGCGGTCGATGTGCTGGTGGTCGATTCGGTGGCTGCGCTGGTGCCGCGGGCCGAGCTCGAGGGCGAGATGGGCGAATCGCTGCCCGGCCTGCAGGCGCGGCTGATGAGTCAGGCCCTGCGCAAGCTCACCGCCTCCATCAACAAGTCCAACACCATGGTGATCTTCATCAACCAGATCCGCATGAAGATCGGCGTGATGTACGGCTCGCCCGAGACCACCACCGGCGGCAATGCCTTGAAGTTCTATGCTTCCGTCCGTCTCGACATCCGCCGCATCGGCTCGATCAAGGAGCGCGACGAGGTGGTCGGCAACTCCACACGCGTGAAGGTGGTGAAGAACAAGCTGGCGCCGCCGTTCAAGCAGGTCGAGTTCGACATCATGTATGGCGAGGGCGTCTCCAAGATGGGCGAGATCCTCGACCTCGGCGTCAAGGCCGGTGTTGTCGAGAAATCCGGCGCCTGGTTCTCCTATGACAGCCAGCGCCTCGGCCAGGGCCGCGAGAACGCAAAGGCGTTCCTGAAGGCCAACCCCGACATCACCGCCAAGATCGAGAGCACGATCCGGCAGAACTCCGGCCTGATCGCCGAACAGATTCTCGCAGGCTCCCCCGAACGCGACGCCGAGGGCGAGGAGCCAACCGAAGAGTAAAGCGGAACACCTTCGCACCACCCGCCGCTGAGATGCGAAGGTTGCGTCATGCCCGGCCGCCCCCCGTGCCGGGCATGTACGTTTTGGGGAGCAGTCCGTTGCGCGTTGCAGTTGGAAAACGCCGCGTATGACCCGCCTGATCCTGACCACAAGCGACTCTGGCGCTGGAAATCTCAAGGTCTCCAGTCTTGACGACATCGTGCTTCCGATTGAGCCCGAACTTGTCTGGGGGCCGCTTCCGACGGACGCTCAGGTTGCGAAGATGCTGGGCGCGCGTTCGGGGCCCCGGAGCCGCGAGCCGTCCACCTGGCTCGACGCGATCAGACCCTCCCGTCGCGAGGCGATCGAGGCGAAAGGGATTGGGCTGATCGAGTTCTGTGCCGAATGCGACTCAGTCGAGTTATGGGTCGATCCTCATCCAAACGCGCAGTTGATCCTGATTTGGTTGCTAAGTTGCTTTGCCGGACATGAGGCCGCATCACGGCTCAGCCTGGTCCAGGCCCAGGTGAGGATTGCCGAGAAATCACCGGAGGTGATTTCTGCGTGGGTGCCGCCGCCCGTCCCCATCTCGAACGAGCATTTGGATATCGCCAACATCGCCTGGGCAGCCTATCGGACGCCGACACCGCAAGCCTGGTTCGACCTGTTGGCGAGGGACCTGAGCCGATTGCCCAAGCTCCGGCCGGCCGTGTTGGCTTTGCTCGAAGAACTTCCCGGGTGTGACAGCGGATTGGGAGCGACGGAACGGCGGCTCCTGGAATTGATCGATGACGGCTGCGTGCATCCGTTTGACGTCTTTCTAGGCCACAAGCACCTCAACCAAAGGCGGGTGTTCGAATATTGGGCTGTTGGAGAGCTGTTGGACGGACTGGCGCATTGTCCAGCGCCGGCGGTGGCCGGCCTCGAGGAGGGGCCATATGCATGAGGATCGTGCGCGTCTTGAGCGCTACAAGCAAAGCCGGCTATCGCTCACGCCGTTGGGCGAGGCGATCCTGGCGGGCCGGGACGATTTCAGCCGGCACAATCCGATCCAGCGCTGGTGGGGCGGCACCGAACTCAGAAATGACCGGCTGTGGCGCTGGGATCCGGCGAGAGGCGCGTTGATCGCGCCTTGACGGGAAATGCGCGGGCCGCCAGGGGCACCGTCATTCCGGGGCGATGCGAAGCATCGAACCCGGAATCTCGAGCGGCAGGGGAAATGTCTCGCGCCACAATCGCGAGATTCCGGGTTCGCGCTGCGCGCGCCCCGGAATGACGCTGGACTAGCGGCTCCTACTCCGCCGCCTCCGCATAGTCGCTCACCGGCGGGCACGAGCACACCAGGTTGCGGTCGCCATAGACGTTGTCGACGCGTCCCACAGGGGACCAGTATTTGTCCATGCGTGAGACACCGGCGGGGAAGCAGCCCTCGGTGCGCGGATAAGCGCGCTTCCAATCGTCGTCGGCGATGTCGTGCACGGTGTGCGGGGCGTGGCGGAGCGGCGAGGCCTCGATCTTGAAGCGGCCGCCTTCCACGTCCGCGATCTCGCGCCGGATCGCGATCATGGCGTCACAGAAGCGATCCAGCTCGGCTTTCGATTCCGACTCGGTCGGTTCGATCATCAAGGTGCCCGGCACCGGGAAGCTCATGGTCGGGGCGTGGAAGCCATAGTCGATCAGGCGCTTTGCGATGTCGTCGACGGTGACGCCGCTGGTCGCCTTCAGCGGCCTTGGGTCGATGATGCACTCATGCGCGACGCGTCCCCTCGCATTCCGGTACAGCACCGGGAAATGCGAATTCAAGCGCGCTGCGACGTAATTGGCGTTGAGGATTGCAACCTCGGTCGCCCGCGTAAGCCCTTCGCCGCCCATCAAAAGAATATAGATGTAGGAGATGGTCAGGATCGACGCCGAGCCGAATGGTGCGGCCGAGACCGGCCCGACCGGGTGAGGCAGGGCGCCATCGGTCGCGGGGTGGCCCGGAAGGAAAGGCTTGAGATGCGCCCTGACTCCGATCGGGCCCATGCCGGGACCGCCGCCGCCATGTGGAATGCAAAAGGTCTTGTGCAGGTTGAGATGGCTGACATCGGCGCCGTAATCGCCCGGGCGCGACAGACCGACCTGCGCATTCATGTTGGCACCATCAAGGTAAACCTGGCCACCATGGCCATGCACGATGTCGCAGATCTCCTTGATATGCTCCTCGAACACGCCGTGGGTCGAGGGATAGGTGATCATGATGGCCGCGAGGGTCTTGCCATGTGCGTCCGCCTTCTTGCGGAGATCCTCCACATCGACATCGCCGCGCGCGTCGCAGGCGACCACCACGACATCCATGCCCGCCATCGCGGCTGATGCCGGATTGGTGCCATGCGCGGAGGAGGGGATCAGGCACACCTTGCGATGCGCCTCGCCGCGCGCGGCATGATAGCCGCGGATCGCAAGCAGCCCGGCATATTCGCCCTGCGCGCCCGAATTCGGCTGCAGCGAGATCGCGTCATAGCCGGTGATGTCGCACAGCCATTTTTCCAGACGCGCGAACAGCGCGTGATAGCCGCGCGCCTGGTCGGCCGGGGCGAACGGATGCAGGGTGGCGAATTCCGGCCAGGTCAGCGGCACCATTTCGGCGGTCGCATTCAGCTTCATGGTGCAGGAGCCCAGCGGAATCATCGCACGGTCGAGCGCGAGGTCGCGATCCGAGAGCTTGCGCATGTAGCGCAGCATCTCGGTCTCCGAGCGATGGGCGTGGAACACCGGGTGGGTCAGGAACGCCGTGGTCCGCTTCAGCGCAAGCGGCAACGTCTCGCGCGCGCTGGCCTCGACCTCGACGTAAGCAAGCTTGCCGCCAAAGGCACGCCACACCGCTTCGATCACCTCTGGTGTCGTGGATTCATCCAGCGCCACGCGCAGCGTGGTGTCGCCGATGCCGAGATTGATCTTTTCTGCAACCGCGCGAGCCACGATCTCGTTGCGCCGGGCGCCGACCTCGACCGTCACAGTGTCGAAGAAGGCCTCGCTCTTCAGCGCAAAGCCGAGCTTGCGCAAGCCGGCTGCCAGCACCGCCGCGCGGCGGTGCACATTGCGTGCGATCGCGGTCAGCCCTTCGGGCCCGTGATAGACCGCGTACATCGCGGCGATCACGGCCAGCAGCACCTGCGCGGTGCAGATGTTGGAGGTCGCCTTCTCGCGGCGGATGTGCTGTTCGCGGGTCTGCAGCGCCAGGCGATAGGCGGGCGCGCCACGCGAGTCCACTGAAAGCCCGACGATGCGGCCGGGCAGCGAGCGCTTCAAGCCATCGCGCACCGCCATATAGGCCGCATGCGGGCCGCCATAGCCCATCGGCACGCCAAAGCGCTGCGCCGAGCCGATCGCGATGTCGGCCCCGAGCTCGCCGGGCGAGGCGATGACCGAGAGTGCGAGCAGGTCGGCCGAGACGATCGCGAGCGCGCCTTTTCCGCGCAGCGCCGCGATCGCAGGGCGCGGATCGCGCAGCGCGCCCGAGCTTGCCGGATATTGCAGCAGCCCGCCGAACACCTCAGCGCCGTCGAGATCGACGGCGGGATCGCCGACGACAAGCCGCCAGCCCAAAGGCTCGGCGCGGGTGCGCAGCACGCTAAGCGTCTGCGGGTGCACCTCGTGATCGACAAAGAAAGCCTTCGTCTTCACCTGCGAGACGCGCTCGGCGAGCGCCATCGCTTCGGCCGCGGCGGTTGCCTCATCGAGCAGCGAGGCGTTGGCGACATCGAGGCCGGTGAGATCACAGATCATGGTCTGGAAGTTGAACAGGGCTTCCAGCCGGCCCTGGCTGATCTCGGGCTGATAGGGCGTGTAGGCCGTGTACCAGGCCGGGTTCTCCAGGATGTTGCGCTGGATCACCGCGGGCAGGATGGTGCCGGAATAGCCTTGGCCGATCAGCGAGGTAAAGGGCTGGTTCTGCGCTGCGAGCTCGCGCATATGCGCGAGCGCCTCGGTCTCGCTCAACGCCGTGCCGAGATCGAGCGGCGCCTTCTGCCGGATCGAGGTGGGCAGCGTCTCCCCCATCAGCGCCGACAGGCTGGAGGCGCCGACCGTCTCCAGCATCGCGTTGATATCGCGCGGCGAGGGGCCGATGTGGCGACGGGCGAAATCGATGGCGGCATCGCTCGCTGGTTTGAAGGGCGCGTTCATGTCAGCCTCGCTGTTCAATGCCGTCTCAGGCCGTGTGCGCCTGGTAGGCGGCTTCATCCATCAGCCCGCCGAGCTCGCTTCTGTCGGCGATCTTCATCTTGAAGAACCAGGCCTTGCCGGCAGCGTCGGAATTGACAAGCGCGGGCTCGGCCACGAGCTCCTCGTTGACCTCGAGCACCTCGCCCGAGATCGGCGCATAGACGTCGGAGGCGGCCTTGACCGATTCGACCACCGCTGCGGCTTCGGCCTTCTTCAGGTTGCGGCCGACCTTGGGCAGCTCGACAAACACGACATCACCGAGCTGCGACTGGGCATAATCGGTGATCCCGATGGTTGCGATATCGCCCTCGATGCGGAGCCATTCGTGATCGGAGGTGAAGAGGGTGGTCATGGGTGGTCCTTCAGCGCTTGTAGGTGTTGGGAACGAAGGGAGTGGCGGCAACGCGCAGGGGCAGGCGCTGCCCGCGCACCTCCGCAAACAGCCGGGTGTCGTTCGTTGCGAGGGGAGTGGGCACATAGCCCATGGCCACCGGCGCATTGAGGCTGGGCCCGAACCCACCTGAGGTGACCCTGCCGATTGGTTCGGATGACGCCGGATCCGCAAACAGCGGCGCGCCCTCGCGCACGGGCGCCCGGCCTTCGGGCCTGAGGCCCACGCGGCGACGCGAGGCGCCGCTTGCGAGCTGGCTCAGAATGATCTCCGCGCCGAGATAGCCGCCAGCGCGCGCGCCGCCCGAGCGGCGGCTCTTCTGCATCGACCATTCCAGCGCGGCTTCCACCGGCGTGGTCGTAATGTTGATGTCATGGCCGTAAAGACAGAGCCCGGCCTCGAGCCGGAGGCTGTCGCGGGCGCCGAGCCCGATCGGCAGCACGTCCGCATCTGATAGCAGTGCCGTTGCAAGCTGCTCGGCCTGGTCGGCCGGCACGGAAATCTCGAAGCCGTCCTCACCCGTGTAACCCGAGCGCGACAGGAAGCAGTCGAATCCGGCGACCTTGCGGGGACCTGCATCCATGAACCGCATTCCCGCCGCCTCTGCACAGAATTTCGCCAGCACGGTCTCGGCCCGCGGGCCTTGCAGCGCGAGCAGCGCGCGATCGGGAAGCGAATCGATCCGGCAGGAATCGGAGAGATGCGCGCGCAAATGCGCCTCGTCCGCCTCCTTGCATGCGGCGTTCACCACCACGAACAGATGGTCGCCGAAATTCGCAACCATGAGGTCGTCGAGAATGCCACCTTGCGCATTGGTGAACTGGGCGTAACGCTGCCGCCCGGCACCAAGCGCCACGATGTCCTGCGGCACCAGCCGCTCCAGCGCGCCAGCCGCGTCTTCGACCTTGCCGGACGTCGCCTGCAGCGTGAGCTGGCCCATATGGGAGACGTCGAACAGCCCGCACCTTTGGCGGGTATGCAGGTGCTCCTTTAGCACGCCCGCCGGATATTGCACCGGCATGTCATAGCCCGCGAAAGGGACCATCCTGGCGCCGAGCGACAGATGCAGGGCGTGGAGCGGCGTGCGTTTGAGGGGGATCTGGTCGGTCGCAAGCATCAGGGGTCCTCGGCGGTTCCCGAGGGCCATTCCTCAGGCAACCATTCGAAGCCCCATCTGTCGCTGTGCCTGAGAGTATTATCCCGTCGGCGGGCACCCACCGGCCTTATGCCGGCTGCGCCTCTTTCCAGATGCTGTCAAAGCCACACGGTCCTTTTGCCTGAGAGTTTCCGGGGCGGTTGCTCCTTCGGCGCCGGCATCTAAGCCGGTCTCTCCCGACATGGCTGTCTTGAACAAGATAGGAAGAAACACAACCTGTACCAGACTGTCAACGCGGCGCAGCATCTTTCAACCGCCGTTTGCGAGCGGCCTTTACGCTCCCGCGGCAAGCCCATGATCTGTCTGCACAGTTTCTGGACAGCGCGGGCGCCCTTGTCTAAAAGCGTTCCGCCACAAAACCGTATATTTGCGGTCGTCCGGGCCACCCTTCGATTGGATGAATATGAGCAGCGTCAACGACATCAGGTCGACCTTCCTGAACTTCTTTGCCAAGAACGGCCACGAGATCGTGCCGTCGTCGCCGCTCGTGCCGCGCAACGACCCGACCTTGATGTTCACCAATGCCGGCATGGTGCAGTTCAAGAACGTCTTCACCGGCGTCGAGAAGCGGCCGTATCAGCGCGCCACCACCTCCCAGAAGTGCGTCCGCGCCGGGGGCAAGCACAACGACCTGGACAATGTCGGCTACACCGCCCGCCATCTGACCTTCTTCGAGATGCTCGGCAATTTCTCGTTCGGCGACTACTTCAAGGAGCGTGCGATCGAGCTTGCCTGGACGCTGATCACCAGGGATTTCGGACTCAAGAAGGACAAGCTGCTCGTCACCGTCTATCACACCGACGACGACGCGGCGGTGCTCTGGAAGAAGATCGCGGGCTTCACCGACGATCGCATCATCCGCATCCCCACCTCGGACAATTTCTGGGCGATGGGTGACACCGGGCCGTGCGGGCCCTGTTCGGAAATCTTCATCGATCGCGGCGAGCACATCTGGGGCGGCCCTCCCGGCAGCCCGGAAGAGGACGGCGACCGCTTCCTTGAATTCTGGAATCTCGTCTTCATGCAATACGAGCAGGTGACGCCGGAGCAGCGCGTCGACCTGCCGCGCCCCTCGATCGACACCGGCATGGGGCTCGAGCGCATGGCCTCGGTCCTGCAGGGCGTCGAAAGCGTGTTCGAGACGGATATGTTCCGACAGTTGATCGAGGCGACGGCGTCCGCGCTCGGGCACGGTCCGGGCAAAGACAATATCGCCTCGTACCGGGTCATCGCCGATCATTTGCGCGCGTCGTCATTCCTGATTTCGGACGGTGTGCTGCCCTCGAACGAAGGCCGCGGCTATGTGCTGCGCCGGATCATGCGCCGCGCGATGCGCCACGCGCAGCTGCTCGGCGCCAAGGAGCCGTTGATGCACCGCCTGGTCTGGGCGCTGGTGCGCGAGATGGGTCAGGCCTTTCCGGAACTGGTGCGTGCCGAAAGACTGATCGAGGAGACGCTGCGCCTGGAAGAGACGCGCTTCCGCAAGACGTTGACGCGTGGCCTTTCCATCCTCGATGAGAAGAGCGCGTCCTTGAAGAAGGGCGACATGTTCGACGGCGATACCGCCTTCACGCTCTACGACACCTACGGCTTTCCGCTTGACCTGACGCAGGACGCACTGAAGTCACGCGGCATCAGCGTCGATCAGGCCTCATTTCAAGATGCCATGGAGCGCCAGCGCCAGAAGGCCCGCGCGTCGTGGGTCGGTTCGGGGGAGGCGGCGACCGAGACCATCTGGTTCCCCTTGCGCGAAAAGCTCGGGGCGACCGAGTTTCTGGGCTACGAGACCGAGAGCGCGGAAGGTGCGGTCGCGGCTTTGATCAAGGACGGCCAGGAGGTCGAAAGCCTGAAGGCCGGCGAGAGCGGCGCGATCGTGCTGAACCAGACGCCGTTCTATGGGGAATCCGGCGGCCAGGTCGGCGACCTCGGGTTGTTAACGGGCGAGGGCGGCATCAAGTTCCGCGTCACCGACACGCAGAAAAAGGCCGGCGATCTGTTCGTGCATCTTGGCACGTTGGAACACGGCACGCTGAAGGTCGGGACTGCGCTACAGCTCGAGGTGGATCACACGCGCCGCAGCGCGATCCGCCGCAATCATTCGGCGACCCATCTGTTGCACGAGGCGCTGCGGCAGGTGCTCGGCGATCATATCGCGCAGCGCGGTTCGCTGGTCGCGCCCGACCGGCTGCGCTTCGACTTCGTGCATCCGAAGCCAATCACGCCGGAAGAGCTCGCCCGTGTCGAGGACATCGCCAACGAGGTGGTGCTGGAGAACGACGAGGTGACGACACGCCTGATGGGCGTGGACGACGCCCGCGAGGCCGGCGCCCGGGCGCTGTTCGGCGAAAAATATGGCGACGAGGTCCGCGTGGTCTCCATGGGCAAGGGCGCGCGCGAGCACGGCCAGAATGCGCTCGGCTGGTCGGTCGAGCTCTGCGGCGGGACGCATGTCAAGCGCACCGGCGACATCGGCCTGATCTCGGTCACCAGCGAAAGCGCGGTCGCGTCCGGCGTTCGCCGCATCGAGGCGTTGACCGGCCAGCTTGCGCGCAAGCATGCCAATGGGGTCATGGGGCTCGCGAAGGCCGCGGCGGCCGAGCTGCGCACCACGGTCGATGACGTGCCGGCCCGCATCACCGCGCTGGTCGACGAGCGCAAGAAGCTCGAGCGCGAGGTGTCCGATTTGCGCAAGAAGCTTGCCATGGGGGGCGGTGCTTCGGGCAATGGCGCGGCGACAGGTCTGCGCGAGGTCGGGAATGTAAAACTGATGGCGCGTGCGGTCGAGGGTATCGAGATGAAGGATCTCAAGAGCCTCGCCGATGACGGCAAGAAGCAGCTCGGCTCCGGCGTGGTCGCCATTGTCGGCGTCACCGGCGACGGCAAGGCCGGTGTCGTGGTCGGCGTCACGCCGGATCTGACGACACGCTACAATGCGGTCGATCTGGTGCGGGTGGCCTCGGAGGCGCTCGGCGGCAAGGGCGGCGGCGGCCGGCCGGACATGGCACAAGCCGGCGGCCCGGATGGCGCGAAGGCGAGTGCCGCGCTGGACGCGATCGAAAAGGCGATGGCCTCGGCCTAGACCTCCCGGCCGCAATCACCCATCTGACACCGTCATCCTGAGGTGCTCGCGGAACGCGAGCCTCGAAGGATGAACGGGGCCCGGCTCTCGCAGCGGGGCCGTCGCCCTTCGAGGCCCGCTGGCGCGGGCACCTCAGGGTGACGGTGAGAGAGTGGAGCGCGCAGCAAGACGAGCGCCGCCCGCTCGTGCAGCTAATCCTTCACCACACGAACCGCGCCACGCGCAGCGCTGGTGGTCAGCGCGGCATAGGCTTTCAGCGCCGTCGACACCTTGCGGGCGCGCTTGGCGGGCTTCCAGGCGTTGTCGCCCTTGGCCTGCATCGCCTCGCGACGGCGCTTCAGCTCGGCTTCATCTACTGCGAGATTGATCGAGCGGGCGGGGATGTCGATCTCGATGGTGTCGCCGTCCTGGACCAGGCCGATCAGGCCGCCTTCGGCCGCTTCCGGCGAGACGTGGCCGATCGAGAGGCCCGAAGAGCCGCCGGAGAAGCGGCCATCGGTGACCAGCGCGCAGGCTTTGCCGAGGCCCTTCGATTTCAGATAGCTCGTCGGATAGAGCATCTCCTGCATGCCCGGGCCGCCGCGCGGTCCCTCGTAGATGATCACGACGACGTCGCCGGGCTTGATCTTGTTGCCGAGGATCGCGTCCACCGCGGCGTCCTGGCTTTCCAGCACGCGTGCGGGACCCGAGAATTTCAGGATGCTGCTATCGACGCCGGCGGTCTTCACGATGCAGCCGTCGACGGCGAGGTTGCCGTAGAGCACGGCAAGGCCGCCGTCCTTCGAATAGGCGTGCGCGGCGTCGCGGATGCAGCCATTCGCGCGATCGAGGTCGAGCTCTTCGAACCGGCGGTTCTGGCTGAAGGCGGTCTGCGTCGGAACGCCGCCCGGCGCGGCCAGGTAGAAATTGCGCACGCTCTCGCTCTTGGTGCGGGTGATATCCCAGCGCTCCAGTGCTGCCGCGACCGAGTTGGAATGCACGCTTGGAAGTTCCGAATGGATGAGGCCGGCGCGGTCGAGCTCGCCCATGATGGCGAGGACGCCGCCGGCGCGGTGCACGTCTTCCAGGTGCACGTCGGCGACCGCGGGCGCGACCTTGCAGAGCACCGGCACCTTGCGCGAGAGCCGGTCGATATCCTTCATCGTGAACGGGATCTCGCCCTCATGCGCGGCGGCCAAGAGGTGCAGCACGGTGTTGGTCGAGCCGCCCATGGCGATGTCGAGGCTCATGGCGTTCTCGAACGCCTTGAAGTTCGCGATGTTGCGCGGCAGCACGCTCTCGTCGTTCTGCTCGTAATAGCGCCGTGCGAGATCAACGATCAGGTGGCCGGCTTCGACGAACAGGCCCTTGCGGTCGGCGTGGGTCGCCAGCACCGAGCCGTTGCCGGGCAGCGACAGGCCGAGCGCCTCGGTCAGGCAGTTCATGGAATTGGCCGTGAACATGCCGGAGCAGGAGCCGCAGGTCGGGCAGGCCGAGCGCTCCATGATCTCGACCTCGCTGTCGGAGACCTTGTCGTCGGCCGCCGCCACCATGGCATCGATCAGGTCGACCGACCTGGTCTTGCCCTTGATGTTGACCTTGCCGGATTCCATCGGCCCTCCGGAGACGAACACCGTCGGAATGTTGAGCCGCAGCGCCGCCATCAGCATGCCCGGGGTGATCTTGTCGCAGTTGGAGATGCACACCAGTGCGTCGGCGCAGTGCGCGTTGACCATGTATTCGACGCTGTCGGCAATCAGTTCGCGCGAGGGCAGGCTGTAGAGCATGCCGTCATGGCCCATGGCGATGCCGTCATCGACCGCGATGGTGTTGAATTCTTTTGCGACGCCCCCCGCATTCTCGATTTCGCGCGCCACAAGCTGGCCGAGATCCTTCAGATGCACGTGACCCGGCACGAACTGGGTGAAGGAGTTGGCGACCGCGATGATCGGCTTGCCGAAATCCTCGTTCTTCATGCCGGTGGCGCGCCACAGGCCGCGGGCGCCGGCCATGTTGCGGCCGTGGGTGGTGGTCCGGGAACGATAGGCGGGCATGGCTTCCTCCGGAAGTTCGTAGGGCCGGCTCTTAAGGCGGGCCGGCTCTGCATCAAACATGGTCAGGCGTGGCTTACAGCGAAGCCGTGCGGGATTCGACCCGCAATTACGCGATCCAGCGATGCCGGCGCAAGTTCTTGAGGTATGAAACGACCGCTGCCGGTGGCCTCAGCCCTTGCGCAGGAAGACGTAGTCCGCAGTATAGGGCACGGCGCGCGTTTCGGCTGCCTTGTCGCAAGCGCCGCTCAACTGGCCGCCGACCGTGTTGATCCGCTGCACCGTGGTGACGTCGGCCAGCCTCCCGCCGTTGCCGCGATGGCTGGTGACATCGAGCTTGAGCCAGGCGACGTCGTTGGCAGTCTTGCCGGGCGCGTTTGCCGCGGCCTTGCCGACCACGGCACTGCCGTCATTGAGCTCCCAGGTCGGGCCGGCATAGTGCTTGCCGACGATCTTGCCGTCCGCCATCAGCGTCGCCTTGGGCTCGCGGAAGGCCCATGCGAGCTTGCCGTCCGCGGCAGGCTTGCATTCATAGACCTGCTCGCCTTCGGCATGGGCCGTTAGCACAGGCGTTGTGCCGGGCGCGGCCAGCGCGTCGGGAATGGGATCGGCCGCGAAAGCGGGGCCGGCGAGGAGCGGCAGAAGGAGGAATGTCGTGGTGATCAGCCGCATGGTCGGTGCCCTTAGTTGATTGGCGTCATTCCGGGGCTCGCGAAGCGAGAACCCGGAATCTCGAGATTCCGGGTTCGCCTCTTCGAGGCGCCCCGGAATGACGGAGTGTGTGGTGCGAACGACGACAGGCGTCGTTACGCCATCGCCTTTTCGAGATTGCCCGCGACCTTGTCCAGGAAGCCGGTGGTCGACAGCCACCGCTGGTCGGCACCGACGAGCAGGGCGAGGTCCTTGGTCATGTAGCCGTCCTCGACGGTCGCGACACAGACCTTCTCCAGCGTGTCCGCGAACTTCGCGAGCTCCGGATTGTTGTCGAGCTTGGCGCGGTGGGCGAGGCCTCGCGTCCAGGCGAAGATCGAGGCGATGGAGTTGGTCGAGGTCTCCTTGCCCTTCTGGTGCTCGCGGTAGTGGCGGGTCACCGTGCCGTGGGCGGCTTCCGCTTCCACCGTCTTGCCGTCGGGCGTGAGCAGCACCGAGGTCATCAGGCCGAGTGAGCCGTAGCCCTGCGCGACCGTATCGGACTGCACGTCGCCGTCGTAGTTCTTGCAGGCCCAGACATAGCCGCCGGACCATTTCAGCGCGGAAGCGACCATGTCGTCGATCAGGCGGTGCTCGTAGGTCAGCCCCTTGGCGTCGAACTCCTTCTTGAATTCGGCGTCGAAGATCTCCTGGAAGATGTCCTTGAAGCGGCCGTCATAGACCTTGAGGATGGTGTTCTTGGTCGACAGGTACACCGGATAGCCGCGCATCAGGCCGTAGTTGAACGAGGCGCGGGCGAAGTCGACGATGGAATCGTCGAGATTGTACATCTCCATCGCGACGCCGGCGCCCGGTGCCTTGAACACTTCCCGCTCGATCACCGTACCGTCCTCGCCGACGAATTTCAGCGACAGCACGCCCTTGCCGGGGAACTTGATGTCGGTGGCGCGGTACTGGTCGCCATAGGCGTGGCGGCCGATGATGATCGGCTTGGTCCAGCCCGGCACGAGGCGCGGCACGTTCTTGCAGATGATCGGCTCCCGGAAGATCACGCCGCCAAGGATGTTGCGGATGGTGCCGTTCGGCGACTTCCACATCTCCTTCAGGTTGAACTCCTTCACCCGGGCCTCGTCGGGGGTGATGGTGGCGCATTTGACGCCGACGCCGACCTTCTTGATGGCATTGGCGGCATCGATGGTGACCTGGTCGTTGGTCTGGTCGCGGTATTCGATCCCGAGGTCGAAATACTGCAGATCGATGTCAAGGAACGGGTGGATCAGCTTGTCCTTGATGTACTTCCAGATGATCCGGGTCATCTCGTCGCCATCGAGCTCGACGACGGGGTTGGTCACCTTGATTTTTGCCATGATAGATGAGGCCTTTCGGGATCGATGCGCCAGAACAGCGGCTTTTAGGGAATTTTCCGCGGGCGTCATAGCACTGCCAAAGGGCGTGCGGAAGGTGAGGGGTTATGCAGTTTCCGCTCATCTTTTGGCTGAGCGGGTCCATCTTTGCGCCGCAGCTAGCGGCTGAGCCGCCCCGGGGGTTGACGAAGGCTCGTCTGTCGATTCAAAAGGCGAATCTAACCTTATATTCTGCTTGAGAAATTCCCCTTTGGCAGGCAATCGGGGGGATCCCGGGGCAACTTGAATTCGCGTATTCAAGGCCCGATTCAATGCCTTGAAATCCGACCAGAAAGCGAAACGAGCGCCGTGAGCGGCACCGACAAGACCAAGACCGGCTTTGACATCGAAGGCCCCGTGATCATCCTGGTCGAGCCGCAGCTTGGCGAGAACATCGGCATGGCCGCGCGTGCCATGGGCAATTTCGCGCTCTCACGGCTGCGCCTGGTCAATCCGCGCGACGGCTGGCCCAACGTCGCGGCTCAGCGCGCTGCGGCCGGGGCCGACCACATCATCGACCATGTCGAGCTGTTCGACAGCGTGGAGGCGGCCGTCGCCGATCTCGACCTGCTGCTTGCGACCACCGCCCGCGCCCATGACCAGGCCAAGCCCGTGCTGGGACCGGAGGCGGCGGCAAGGGAGATCGTCTCCCACGTCAATGGCGGCGGTAGAGCCGGCATTATGTTCGGGCGCGAGCGCTGGGGGCTGATGAATGACGAGGTGGCGCGCGCCAACCGCATCGTCACCTTCCCCGTCAATCCAGGCTTTGCATCTCTCAACCTCGCGCAAGCCGTGCTGCTGATGGGCTATGAGTGGTTCAAGCTGTCGACCGCGAATGCACTCCCCTTTCTGAAACCAGAGCGCTCGCCGCCGGCCTCGCAGCATCAGATCGATGCCTTCTTCGAGAATCTGGTGCGCGAGCTCGACAAGGTCGAATTCTTGCGACCGCCCGAGAAGCGCGACACCATGTTGGTGAACCTGCGCAACATCTTCACCCGGATGGAGCCGACCAAGCAGGACATGCACACCCTGCACGGCGTGGTGATGGCGATCGCGGAAGGGCGGAAAGGTCCGGCCAAGGGCGGTGTGCTCGACGGCGAGCAGGCAACGCGCCTGCGCGCGCTGCTTGCCGAGCACGGCCGCGGAATGCCGGTGCATGAGAGCGGCACGGTGCGCGGGCTGGCGCGCCTGCTCCGCCGCAACCCGACCGATGCCGAGCGGATGCTTTGGCAGGCCCTGACCCGCGACCGCCGTTTCGCCGGCAATTTCAAACGCCAGACCCCGATCGGCAAGCACATCCCGGATTTCGTCTCATTCGTGCACCGGCTCGCGATCGAACTGGTCAACGAAGGCGAGACGGAGGCGATCGCGCAGGACCGCGCGGCGCGGCGGGCGTGGCTGGAAGCGCGCGATTATCGCGTGATCGAGATGAAGGTCGGCGACGTCGAGCGGGATTTGGAGAGCGAGCTTGCGCGGCTCGAGCGGGTCCTCGGGGACATCAAATAGCCGCGCTGCGGAGAGGTGATCGGCGGCGTCGGCGTCTCGGGCGCGCCCGGTGGCGAAAAGGATGAGGTCTGCGCCAATGCCGGGCTCGCGAAGATCGCGGATGCGCTGAAGCTAGCTCGTCGTCGGGTGGGCAAAGGCGCGCAAGCGCAGTGCCCACCGACTTCGTTGGTTGGTTGGATCGGTGGGCGCGCTTCGCTTTGCCCACCCTACAGAATCAGACCGCAACCAATTCCGCTGCCGCATTCGCACGGCGCTTCCTCTTCGCGGGCTCGAACAGCGATCCGGCGGCCAGCGCCGCGGTGTCTGCCACGTCCGGGTTGCGCGAGACCATGGCGGCGACGATGGCGCCGTCGATCAAAAGGGCCAGTTGATGCGCCAGCATCGCGGGCTCGGCTGCGCCCATCTCGCTGGCGAGCTTTTCGATATGGGCCAGCACCACCTTCTTGTGGCGCATCGCGATGGTGCGGAACTGCTTCTGGTCCTTGTCATGCTCGCCGACGGCGTTGATGAAGGGGCAGCCGTAGAAGCGCTCCTCGCCGAACCAGCTCTTCAGTGCCGGGAATATCCGCGTCAGCTTGGTCTGCGCATCGCCGCCGCCGGCCTCGATCGCGCCGATGAACCATTCGCGCCACTGCTTGCCCTCGCTCTCCAGCACCGCATGCACGAGGTTGGTCTTGGAGCCGAACAATTTGTAGAGCGTGGTCTTCGCAGTGCCCGCTTCATCGATGATGGCATCGATCCCGGTGGCGTTGATGCCGTTCTTGCAGAACAGATGCGTCGCCGCGGAAAGCAGTCTGCCGCGCGCCGATTCATCGTCGCCAGCCGCGCCATGCGCGGAGGCTGGCTTTTTCCTGGCGAGTGATTTGCCCGTCTTGCCCATGGGCTGCAGTTAATCCAACCAAACGGAAATCATCAAGCCCGCAGTCCTTCTGCGCCCAAAATAATCGCTTGCGAAGCGGCAATTGCATTCGCTTTGAGCAAACGGCGCTGACCAATCCCGCAGCAGGCGAGGCTAACCACCGGCAACGCTTCGTCTTTTGTTTTGCTAGGTTTCTGGCACGCTTCGTGCAGGAAACAGACCGTTCGGTATCCTACCCTCTAGGGAGAAAACCTGATGACCGCGGTCGTCCAGAAAACTGCACTCACCGGCTGCCTCGCGCCAATCGACAAAAACGGGCTCGAGCAGCTGATCGCCACCGGCAAGGCCAATCCCAAGGTCATCAAGACCTTGAAATGCAAAACCGTCGCCGAAGGGAAATTCCGTCACGCCAACTACATCCGCAACCTGCCGCCCTATATTGTGGACGAGCCGCCGGGCTTGCTCGGCGACGACACCGCGCCCAATCCGTCCGAAGCCTCGCTTGCCGCACTCGGCTCCTGCCTTGCGGTGGGCCTGCATGCCAATGCCGTGCATCGCGGCTGGACTGTCAACAAGCTCGAGCTCGAGCTCGAGGGCGACCTCAACATCACTGCGGTCTGGGGCACCGGCGATGTCAGCGACAAGCCGGTCGGCTTCACCGATGTTCGCGTCAAGGTCGACATGGAATGCGAGGGCGTTCCCGAGGCCGAGGTCGCCGCGCTGATCCAGCACGTGAAGAAGTGGTCGCCGGTCGCCAACACCTTCACCCGGCCGGTCAATCTCGAAGTCGGCGTCTGACAGCAAACGCAAGCGATCACGCGGAGGGTCCCGTCTCATGGGTGCATTGGGTTCATTGGCTGCATCGGCTCTTGCCGTTGATGAAGATGGCGGTGCCTCCGCGACCTCGCTGGCAGACGCGGTGGCGTCGATCGCGCGCAAGGAGCTGGCTCCTCTGGCCGGCGCGATCGATGAGGGAACGGTCTATCCGGATGAATTGCTTCGCCGTCTCGGCGAAGTCGGCGCCTGGCGCAGCCATGTGCCGCAGGATGGTCCCGCTGATCTCCGCTGCGCGATCGAGGCGATGGTCGCGATCGGCGAGGTCTGCGGCGCCACCGCCTTCATGGCGTGGTGCCAGAACACGCTGGTCTGGTACGTCGCCAATTCAACCAACATGAAGCTGGCAAAACGCTTCGGCGACAGTTTTTCGAGCGGCAGGCTGCTCGGCGGCACCGGGCTGTCGAACCCGATGAAAAGCTTCTTCGGGATCGAGAAGCTGAAGCTGAAAGGGCGAAAGGTCGACGGCGGCTATGTCGTGCGCGGGGCGTTGCCCTGGGTCTCCAATCTCGGCGAAGGACATTTCTTCGGCACCATCTTCGAGCGCGAAGATGTGCCTGATGAGACCGTGATGTTCCTTGCGGATTGCTCGGACCCCGCAATCACGCTGCAGCCCTGCAAGCCGTTCCTGGCGATGGACGGCACTGGCACCTATGGCGTGCAATTCCGTGACGCGTTCGTGCCCGACGATCTCATTCTCGCCGAAGAGGCCGCGCCCTACGTCAAGAAGATCCGCGCGGGATTCATCCTGCTGCAGGCGGGCATGGCGCTCGGCCTGATCAGGGACTGCATCAACATCATGGACGAGGTCGGCTCGCCACTCGGCCATATCAACCGCTATTTGCCGCAGCAGCCGGTGCAATTCAACGAGCTGTATTCCGAGCTCGAGCGCGAGACCATGACGCTGGCGCGCGATCCGCTCAATCCGGATGAGACCTATTGGCGCCGCGTGCTCGCGCTGCGCCTGCGCGCGGGCGACGCCTCGGTCGCCGCGGCGCACGCCGCGATGCTTCACTGTGGAGCGCGCGGCTACCTCAAGAGCCATCGCGCCCAGCGCCGCCTGCGCGAGGCCTATTTCGTCGCCATCGTCACACCCGCCACCAAGCAGCTTCGCAAGATGCTCGCCGACGCGTGACGACATTTTCGCTTTCCACCCCGCTGAAACCACCAACTAGGAGAGGCTGCCATGACCGACGTGTTGATTTCTGCCAGCGAACTCGCCGATCTCTTGAAGACGGAGCCGTGTGTCATCATCGACACCCGCAATCCCGACGCCTACGGTGCGGGGCACTTGCCTGGCGCCGTCAATGTGCACGAAATCTTCACTTTCCTCGCGACCTCGACGCCGGAGGGCATGAGCGAACTGAAGACCAAATTCGCCGATGCGTTCGGCGCCGCGGGCCTGTCGGGCAAGGAGACCGCGGTGATCTACGAGCAGTCGATGAACTCCGGCTTCGGCCAATCCTGCCGTGGCTATTATCTGCTGACCATGCTCGGCTATCCCAAAGTGAAGGTGCTGCATGGTGGCTACGACGCCTGGGTCGCAGCGGGGCTTCCGACCACCAAGGACGTGCCGTCGCCGGCGAAGGCGGGCTTCTCCATCGTGCCGGAGGCAGGCGACATCCTGATCGACGCCAAGACCATGCTGGCAGCGGTTGGCAAGCCCGGCATCGCTATCCTCGACGTCCGCGATGTCGACGAGTGGATCGGCGAGAGTTCGTCGCCTTACGGCAAGGATTTCTGTCCACGCAAGGGCCGTATCCCCGGCGCTGTGTGGCTGGAATGGTACCGCATGATGAAGCCGACCGCTGAAGGGCCGCGCTTCAAGTCCAAGGACGAGATCCTCGCGGAATGTGCGACCGTCGGCATCGGGCAGAACACGCCGGTCTATCTCTACTGCTTCAAGGGCGCGCGGGCCTCGAACACCTTCCTGGCGCTGAAGAATGCCGGCGTGAAGGACGTGCGGATGTATTTCGGCTCCTGGAACGAATGGTCGCGCGATCCCGCGTTGCCGATCGAGGAGGGGTTGCCGGCCGCTGCCGCACCGATGGTGCAGGCCGCCTGAGAGAGCAGCCGAGGCCCGGTGTCGCTTCGAACGCGGCCGGGCCGAGGCTATCGCGTGGCGTTCCGGGGTCTCTGAAGCGCGCAAGAGGACATCGAGAGGGCATGCAGGCGATCTATCCTGGAAACCGCCGTCCGGGCGCGCATATCGCGGTGACCGGCGTCAGCCATCGCTATCGACGCAATGCAGGCGTCGCCCTGAGCGGCGTCAGCTTCGAGGTGCAGCCCTGCGAGTCGGTGGCACTGGTCGGTCGCTCCGGCTGCGGCAAGTCGACCTTGCTGCACATCGTGGCCGGGCTCACGATGCCGACCATGGGCGAGGTGCGCATCGACGGCGCGCGTGTCCAGGGTCCGTCGCCGCACTGGATCGTGATGTTCCAGCAGCCGCACCTCTATCCCTGGATGACGGTGGAGCAGAATGTCGGTCTCGGCATGAAATTCGCCGGGCGCCCGCGGCAGGAGATTCGGGATCGCGTGCGCGACCTGCTCGGTCTCGTGGAGCTGCAGGGCTACTCGGGGCGAAACGTTCAGGACCTCTCGGGGGGCCAGCAGCAGCGGGTGGCGCTCGCCCGCTCGCTTGCGGTGCAGCCGGAAGTCCTGCTGCTCGACGAGCCGTTCTCGGCCCTCGACGCGGTGACACGACGGGCGTTGCAGCGCGACGTGCGCCGCATCGCCGTCGAGTACGGCATCACCCTCGTCATCGTGACCCACGATATTCCGGAGGCAGTCACGATGGCCGATCGCGCCCTGGTGATGGCGGCAGATCCCGGGCGGATCGTCGAGAGCGTTCCGATCCAGGTGGACCGTCAGGATCGGGAGCGCCGCGTGATCGAGAGCCAGCTCGCGCAGGCGAAGCTGCAGGCGGCGTTCGAGCGTGCGGCCGGGGGATCGGATGATGCGCCGACCCGATCCGGACAGGACCCGCTCAAAGTCGTTGCCGGACATCGCTAATGCGCCACCCTTGGAGATGAACCATGTGCCTTAGTTGCGGACTCGACATCGTCCACGCCGGGGATAGCAGTCGGAAGCCGCTGGTCAGCCGCCGGCAGACGCTCGACATGCTCGCGGCCGGCGGCCTCGCCGCGCTCGGAACATGGCTCGGCGGCTTTGGCTCCGCCGCTCATGCAGCCGACGACGAGGTGGTGCGGATCGGCTACCTGCCGATCACCGATGCCACGGCGCTGCTGGTCGCGCACGGCAAGGGCTTCTTCGCCGACGAGGGACTGATTGCGGAGCGGCCCACGCTGATCCGCGGCTGGTCGCCGCTGGTCGAGGCGTTCGCCGCCGGGAAGTTCAACCTCGTGCATCTGCTGAAGCCGATTCCGGTGTGGATGCGCTACAACAACAATTTCCCGGTGAAGATCATGGCCTGGGCGCACACCAACGGCTCCGGCGTCGTTGTCGGCAAGGACGCCGGCATCAAGTCGTTTGCCGATCTCGGCGGCAAGCAGGTCGCGGTGCCGTTCTGGTATTCGATGCACAACATCGTGCTGCAATATGCGCTGCGCAAATCGGGGATCACTCCGGTGATCCGGGCCCAGGGCGAGGCGCTGGCGGCGAACGAATGCAACCTTCAGGTCATGGCCCCGCCGGACATGCCGGCCGGGCTCGCCGCCCGCAAGATCGACGGTTACATCGTGGCCGAGCCGTTCAATGCGCTCGGCGAGATCAAGGCAGGCGGACGCATGCTGCGCTTTACCGGGGACATCTGGAAGAACCACCCTTGCTGCGTGCTGTGCATGCACGAGGACGTTGTGACCAAGAAGGCCGAGTGGACCCAGAAGGTGATGAACGCGCTGGTGCAGGCCGAGATCTACGCCTCCGCGCACAAGTCCGAGGTCGCGAAGCTGTTGTCGAAGGACGGAGAGGGCTATCTGCCGCTGCCAGCCGAAGTGATCGAGCGCGCCATGACCTACTACGACGAGGCCTTCTACGGCGAGAGCGGCGCCATCCATCACCCGGACTGGCATGTCGGCCGCATCGACTTCCAGCCCTGGCCGTATCCGTCGGCGACCAAGATGATCGTCGGCGCGATGAACGACACGGTGGTCGGAGGCGACACCACCTTCCTGAAGAAGCTGGATCCGGAATTCGTCGCAAAGGATCTCGTGAACTACGATTTCGTCCGCAATGCCATGACCAAATATCCGCAATGGCGGCAGGACCCGAGCGTGAACCCGAGCGATCCGTTCAACCGCTCCGAGGTATTGGCGCTGTGAGCGTGGAGCTGTCACTCGACATCGAGGAGGCCGCGGCCGCGACAGATGTCCGGGACGGCGCCTCGCGCCGGCTTGCCGGCGCCGCCCGGACGCTCGGCTTCGCCGCGATCGGCACCGGCATCCTGCTGGCCGCCTGGTGGATCGGAGGCTGGATCGTCGCGCACAACCCGGCGACGGTGAATTTCGCCGGCTTCGCGCCGGTGCCCACATTCGAGCGGCTCTGGCGCATGCTGGCGAGCGGCGAAGCCGTGCGGATGACGTGGCCGAGCCTGTCGCGCATCGGCGGCGGGCTCGCCTGCGCGATCGTCTTCGGCGTGCCGTTCGGCATCCTGGTCGGACGCTACCGTGCGGTCCGCGAGGCGAGCTCGGTGCCGTTTCAGTTCCTGCGCATGATCTCGCCGCTGGCCTGGATGCCGATTGCCGTGCTGGCATTCCCGACCTGGGATCGGGCGATCGTCTTCCTGATCGCGGTGGCCGCGGTGTGGCCGGTGCTGTTCTCGACCGCGCACGGCTTCCGCCGGATCGATCCGTCCTGGTTCAAAGTCGCCCGCAATCTGGGGGCGCGACCGTGGCACATGCTGTTCACGATCATCATGCCGGCGATCGCCCAGGACGTGCTGACCGGGATTCGCTTGGCGGTCGGCGTCGCTTGGATCGTGCTGGTCCCCGCCGAATTCCTCGGCGTGACCTCCGGTCTCGGCTACGCCATCAACGACGCCCGCGATACGCTGGAATACGACCGGCTCGCCGCCACGGTGGTGATCATCGGTTTCATCGGCTTCACGCTCGACTTGATCTGCGGACAGGCGATCCGGCGGACGAGCTGGATACGTGAGGAATAGCAGCAAGATCCGATTCCCGGCCCTGCCAGGGCCGGCACCGACCAGGAAAGGAGACGACACAATGAAACGATCCGACCTCACCGAAAAGCTGCTCGACATCAAGCGCGAGAAGGGCTGGAGCTGGAAATACATCTGCGAGAAGATCGGCGGCTATTCCGAGGTCCTCATCGTGGGTGCGATCCTGGGCCAGATGAAGCTGACCAAGCCGCAAGCGGCCAATGCCGGCGAATTGTTCGGGCTTTCGAAGTCGGAAACCGCGATGCTGAACGAGACGCCAATGCGCGGGGAAGGCCTCTCGATGCCGCCGACCGATCCCCTGATCTACCGCTTCTACGAGCTCGTGATGATCAACGGTCCGGCCTGGAAGGCCTTGATCGAGGAAGAGTTCGGCGATGGCATCATGTCTGCGATCGATTTCGACATGGTGATGGAGCGGCAACCGAACCCCAAGGGCGACCGCGTCAAGCTCACGATGTCCGGCAAATTCCTGCCGTACAAATATTACGGCGCCAGCGGCAATGTGCCGGAATACGGCTTCAAGGAGGGGTAGTACTCGTCATTGCGAGGAGCGAAGCGACGAAGATTTCATGGGGAGTGGATAGCGACCAGTTCTGAAGCCAGACTGAGGTTGCTCAAACCACTCACCTGGAGACGAACGATGTTGCTCGATCATGCTACCGACAGACCGACCGCTATCCGCACCCAGTTTGGCGC
>DASREP010000072.1:0-29243 GCA_035652015.1 Bradyrhizobium sp.
AGGAAGACACACCGGATCTGTCCCTAGCTCCCCGTCAGGCTCTTGCGGCCTTTGAGCACGTACGGGCTCAGATCCAGCGACGGGCGGTTGGTTAGAACCGCCCGTTCGCACATTCTGGCAGATTTTGCAGACACAAGAGCACGCCATAAGCCGTAAAACCACTGCGCAGGGAAGGCCGGGCTGATCCCGCCTGTACCTGTGGTAACCGCGCTTTTCGCGCAATTGTTTGCGCGGGCGCCCCGGGTGCATGCGGCCACCCGGTCTTCCCTGCGCCCTCGATCTCAAAGAGGGTGAGAAGGTGAGCAAAACTCGGGCGGAACGCGCCGCGAGGATGTGAGCGCTCGTCCGGTGTCTGAGGCTAATCTCCATTGCCGCTGCGCGTCCGATCGCCTCGCCCCGCTTGCGGGGAGAGGCCGACGCGCGGAACGCGCGGCGGGTGAGGGGGACTCTCCACGAGTTCGGTGCGTGGAGAGTCCCCCTCACCCGGATTGCATCTTTGATGCAATCCGACCTCTCCCCGCAAGCGGGGCGAGGTAAGAGTCGACCGCCGTCGTGCCCAGAGAGATTCCGCAGGTCAGGCCCCGGCCTTCGCCGGGGCGACGGGCAGTTCGTGGGCAATTGCTGCCCGTTGTTAATGCTTGATCCATCCCCCCAGCAATGTTCTGCTCAAAAAAGCTGCTGGAGCGCTCCGCCTGTGTCGATCTTCGTCGCATTGCATCACGTCACACACTACAAATACGACCGGCCGATCGATCTCGGGCCGCAGGTCATACGCCTGCGCCCCGCGCCGCACACCCGCACGCCGATCCTTTCCTATTCGCTGAAGGTTGCGCCCGCCAACCATTTCGTGAACTGGCAGCAGGACCCGCAGGGCAATTGGCTCGCGCGCTATGTGTTTCCGGAGAAGGCGACCGAGCTCAGAATCGAGGTCGACTTCACGGCGCAGATGACGGTCGTGAACCCCTTCGATTTCTTTGTCGAGCCTTACGCCAACATCTTCCCGTTCGACTACAGCAAGGACTTGAAGACCGAGCTCGCGCCGTATCTGGAGACCATCGCGCCCGGTCCGCTGTTCAAGGCCTGGATTGACTCCCTCCCGCGTGAGGCGGACTCGACCGTCAATTACCTGGTCGACCTCAATGCAGCCTTGCAGAAAAAGATTCGCTACATCATCAGGATGGAGCCGGGCGTTCAGACGCCGGAGGAGACGCTGGCTTCTAGCGCCGGCTCCTGCCGCGACTCCGCGTGGCTGCTGATCCAGACGCTGCGCCATCTCGGCCTCGCCGCCCGCTTCGTCTCCGGCTATCTCATCCAGCTGCGGCCCGACATCGATCCCGTCGAGGGCCCGGTCGAAGTCGCAAACGACTTCACCGACCTGCACGCCTGGGCCGAGGTCTATCTGCCGGGCGCAGGCTGGATCGGCTTTGATGCGACGTCCGGCATGCTCGCAGGCGAGGGGCACATTCCCGTCGCCGCCACGCCGCACTATCGCTCGGCGGCGCCGGTCGCGGGCAGCGCCGGCCACGCCAATGTCGAGTTCGCCTTCGAGATGAGCGTCAAGCGCATCCGCGAAGCGCCGCGCATTACAAAGCCTTTCTCCGATGACGCCTGGGCTGCGCTCGATGCGCTCGGCGAGCAGGTTGATGCAGACCTCAAAGCTCAGGACATGCGGCTCACCATGGGCGGCGAGCCGACCTTCGTCTCCGTCGACGACATGGAGTCGGCTGAGTGGAATGTCGCCGCCGTCGGCCCCACCAAGCGCGGGCTGGCCGACGATCTGATCCGCCGCCTGCGCACGCGCTTCGCGCCGGGCGGGCTCTTACATTACGGGCAGGGCAAATGGTACCCTGGTGAAAGCCTGCCGCGCTGGGCCTTCGGTCTCTATTGGCGCAAGGACGGCGTCCCGATCTGGAGGAATGCCGACCTGATCGCGACCGTCGACAGTCCGCGCAAGGCCGGCATCGACGAGGCCGAGCGGTTTGCGCAAGCCACCGCCGAGAAGCTCGGCCTCGGCTCCGATTTTGTTCTCCCGGCCTTCGAGGACCCGAACCATTGGCTCGCCCGCGAGGCCACGCTGCCGGTCAATGTCACCCCCGCCGATTCCAAATTGCCGGATCCCGAGGAGCGGGCGCGCTTGGCGCGCGTGTTCGACCAGGGGCTGAACATTCCAAAGGGCTTCGTGCTGCCGATCCAGCGCTGGAATGCTGACGCGTCGCGCTGGCGCAGCGAGCGTTGGCAGCTCCGGCGTGGCAACCTGTACCTCGTCCCCGGCGACTCGCCGATGGGCCTGCGGCTGCCGATCTCCTCGCTGCCCTATATCCCTCCGGAGGATTATCCGTACATCGTCGAGCAAGACCCGATGGAGCAGCGGGACGCGCTGCCGGTGTTCGAGCAGGCGAGCCAGCCGGCCGGTGGGCCGCAGCAGGCGGTGCAGGAGCAGCATGCGCGCTCCGGCGGGGTGCGCACCGCGATGTCGATCGAAATCCGCGACGGCGTGCTCTGCGCCTTCATGCCGCCGACCGAAAAAATCGACGATTACCTGGAGTTGGTCGCCGTTGTTGAAGCGACCGCGGAAGAGATGAAGATGCAGGTTCATGTCGAGGGCTATGCGCCGCCCTACGACCCGCGCATCGAGGTGATCAAGGTGACCCCCGATCCCGGCGTGATTGAGGTCAACGTCCAGCCCGCAGCAAGCTGGCGCGAGGCGGTCGATATCACCTCCGGCCTTTATGAGGATGCCGCAAAGGTGCGGTTAGGGGCCAACCGCTTCCTGGTCGACGGCCGCCATACCGGCACCGGGGGCGGCAACCACGTCGTGGTCGGCGGCTCGACCCCGCAGGACTCGCCGTTCCTGCGCCGCCCGGACCTGTTGAAGAGCCTGGTCCTGTACTGGCAGCGCCATCCCTCGCTGTCCTATTTCTTCTCCGGCATGTTCCTCGGCCCGACCAGCCAGGCCCCGCGCATCGACGAGGCGCGCCATGACGGGCTCTATGAGCTTGAGATCGCGATCTCCAAAGTGCCGCCGCCGGGCGGCGAGCAGATCCCGCTGTGGCTGGTCGACCGCCTGTTCCGGCATATTCTGGTCGACATCACCGGCAACACCCATCGCGCCGAAATCTGCATCGACAAGCTCTATTCGCCCGACAGCCCGACCGGCCGGCTGGGCCTGGTCGAATTCCGCGCGCTCGAAATGCCGCCGGACCCGCGGATGTCGCTGGCGCAGCAGCTGTTGGTGCGGGCGCTGCTCGCAAAGCTCTGGCGCGAGCCGCAGCAGGGCAAGTTCGTGCGCTGGGGCACCTCGCTGCACGACCGCTTCATGCTGCCGCACTTCATCTGGGAAGATTTTCTCGATGTGCTCGCCGACCTGAAGCACTCCGGCTATGACTTCTCGCCGGACTGGTATCTGGCCCAGCTCGAATTCCGCTTTCCCGCCTTCGGCCGCGTCCACCATGGCGGCGTCGCGATGGAGCTGCGGCAGGCGCTGGAGCCCTGGCATGTGCTGGGCGAAGAGGGGACCTCAGGCGGCACGGTGCGCTACGTCGATTCCTCGGTGGAGCGGTTGCAGGTCAAGGCGGAGGGCTTTGTCGAGGGCCGCCATGTCATCACCTGCAACGGGCGTCGCCTGCCGATGAGCGCGACGGGGCGCGCGGGCGAGGCGGTCGCGGCCGTCCGCTTCAAGGCCTGGCAGCCGGCCTCCGGCCTGCATCCGACCATTCCGGTCCATGCGCCGCTCACCTTTGACATCATCGACAGCTGGAACGGCCGCTCGCTCGGCGGCTGCGTCTATCATGTCGCCCATCCCGGCGGTCGCAATTATGAAGCAAAACCGGTCAATTCTTACGAGGCCGAGGCGCGCAGGCTCGCCCGTTTCCAGGATCACGGCCACACCCCCGGCAAGATCGACCCGCCGCGCGAGGAGCGCTCACTGGAATTTCCTCTGACTCTCGACTTGAGAACCCCGCTCCCGCATTGAAGAATGAAGGATGATCCGGACCCGGAGGGCCGCGTTAGCGCAAAGTGTGTAGCGGTTTTCCGAGAGGATCATGCTTAATCAGACGAGGGTTTTGGTAGGAGAGTCGGAATGGTGGGGCCCACCGACCAGGGGACGGGTCAGGGGAGCGGTGAAAGTGCGGCGCAGGCCAGCCGGCCGCGTCCGGGCCAGCGCCGGGTGGCGCAATGGATGCGCGACTACGCGAGGCTTCCCGGCATTCCCGACGAATATCTCGGCGATAACGGCCCCCGCCCGGTCTGGACCCGCTTTTTCGAGGCCTTTTCCACACTGTCGGCCCCCGAGATCGAGCGCCGCTTCGGCGCCGCCGACCGGCATCTGCGCGAGGCCGGCGTCACCTACCGCGCGCCGGGCGACACGGCCGAGCGGCTCTGGCCGCTCAGCCACTTGCCGCTGCTGATCGATGAGGCCGAGTGGCAGCAGCTCTCCGCCGGCATCACCCAGCGCGCCGAGCTGCTCGAGCTCGTGCTGCGCGACATCTATGGCGAGGGGCGGCTGGTCGCCGATGGCGCGATTCCGGCGGCAGCGATCGCCGGCAGCGCCGAATATCTGCGGCCCGTCTGTGGCATCAAGCCGCCAGGCGGGCGCTATCTGTCGCTCTACGCCGCCGATGTCGGCCGCGGGCCCGACGGCCGCTGGTGGGTGCTCTCGGACCGCACGCAGGCGCCGTCCGGCGCAGGCTATGCGCTGGAAAATCGGCTGGTGCTGTCGCGCGCCTTCGCCTCGCTGTTCAAGTCGATGAATGTCGAGCGCCTCGCGCCGTTCTTCGAAGCGTTCCGCGATTCCCTGCGCGGCAGCGCCGACCGCGACGAGCCGCGCATCGGCGTGTTGACGCCCGGCAGCTTCAGCGAGACCTATTTCGAGCACGCGACGCTTGCGCGCTATCTCGGCTTCCTGCTGGTCGAGGGCGACGACCTCGCCGTCTCGGGCGACCGCATCCACATCCGAACCGTCGCTGGGTTGAAGCGGCTCGATGTGCTGCTGCGGCGGGTCGATGCCAACTCGCTCGATCCGCTCGAGCTCGATGCCTCCTCGCATCTCGGCGTGCCCGGGCTGATCGACGTCTTGCGCAAGAACGGCGTCGTGGTCGCCAACATGCCGGGCTCGGGGGTGCTCGAGGCACGCGCGCTGCTCGGCTTCCTGCCCAGCCTGTCTCGCCGCCTGCTCGGCGAGGATCTCAAGATGCCGCACATCGCGACCTGGTGGTGCGGACAGAAGGCCGCGCGCGAGGAGGTGCTTTCACGGCTCGACGATTTCGCCATCGAAGGTGCCTATGGTCGTGGCGTGCCGGGTTTCGACCGCCACGCCCCGGTGCTCGCGGCCGAGCTGCCGGCGAACGAGCGCGAGCAGCTCAAGGCCGCCATCCGTGACCGCGGCATCGATTATGTCGGCCAGGAGCTGGTGCGGTTGTCGACCATGCCGGTGTGGGACGAGGGCCGCCTTGCCCCGCGCCCCTTCGTGCTGCGCGTGTTCGCGGCCGCCACGGAAAACGGCTGGGTGATGATGCCGGGCGGGTTCTGCCGGATTGCCGATCAGCTCGATGCCCGCGCGGTCTCGATGGGCGATGGCGCGCGTGCGGCCGACGTCTGGGTGGTCGCCGACAAGGCGGTCTCGACCCGCACGCTGCTGCCGGGTTCCGACAGCGTGCGGATCCGGCGCATCGCCGGCGTGCTGCCGAGCCGCGCTGCCGACAACCTGTTCTGGCTTGGCCGCTATCTCGAACGCGCCGAGGCGACCTTGCGCCTGGTGCGCGCGCTCGGCAACCAGCAGCGCGACACCGGCAAAGGTGCGTCCGGTTCGCTTGCCGTGGCAGAGCGGATCCAGCGCCTGCTGGTCGCCTGGGGCGCGGCCTCGCAGACGTCGCGCGCGCAATCCGCCAAGGTCGCGGCGGAAGCGCTGCAGGGCGAGGAGCGGTTCGGCTCGGCCCTCAATCTCGTGCGCTCGGCGCAGCGCACCGCGACCTCCCTGCGCGAACGGCTGTCGCCCGATGCCTGGCAGGTCATCACCGAGATGGCGGAGCGGTTGGCGAATGAGGTCGAGGATGATGACGGCGTGATCAGCGCCGCCGAGCTGAGCCTGCAGGAGCTCGCGAGCTTCGCAGGCCTGGCGCAGGAGAACATGAATCGCGCCGCCGGCTGGCGCTTTCTCGAAATGGGCCGCCGCGCCGAGCGCGCCATCAACACCACGCGCTTCGCCCGGCAATTCGCCTACGACGAGTCGGGCGATGAGGAGCTCGATACGCTGCTGACGCTGGTCGACTGCCAGATCACCTACCGCTCCCGCTATCTCTTGGCGCCGCTGCTCGCGCCGGTACGCGATCTCGCCGTGCTCGACAGTTACAATCCGCGGTCCGTCGCCTTCCAGGTCGAGGCGCTGAACGAGCACATCGCAAGCCTGCCGGCGCTGAAGGAGACCGGGTTGATCGAGCGGCCGCAGCGCCTTGCGGTCGCGCTGCGCTCCATGCTGACGACCGCGGAAGCCGCAACGCTCGACACAAAGCGGCTATTTGCGCTCGAGCAGGATCTGCTCAGCCTCGCCGATGCGATCGGGGCGCATTACTTCCCGCACGGGCCCAATGCCAGCCGGCCCGAGAAGCTGACGGGCCTTGCGTGATCTACGATATCAGGCACGTCACGACCTATGCCTACGAGAGCCCCGTCAGCTACGCCCGCTGCACGCTGCGGCTCGAGCCGCTCAGCGGTCATGGCCAGCAGCTCGTCTCGCATCATGTCGAGATCAGGCCGCGTCCGGCCGAACGCACCCTGCGGCGCGATTTCTTCGGCACGCTGACCGAGAGCGTGGTGATCGAGGCGGCGCATCGCAATCTGCGCATCGACTCGCGCTCGCGCGTCGAGGTCGCGCGAAGGGCGCCCGGCCGCACCATGGCCAGTCCTCCCTGGGAAGAGATTCGCGACATCGCCTTTGCGGCCAACAGCCTCGGGCCGGCCTCGCCGATCAGCTATGTCTTTGCAAGCAGCCTGGTGCCGGTGCTGGCGCCGATCACGGCCTATGCCGCAGCGAGCTTTCCGCCAGGCGGCGGCGTCCTCGTCGGCGCAGTCGATCTCATGCATCGCATCCGCACGCAATTCAAATACGATCCCAAGGCGACCGTGATCTCCACGCCGCTTGCGGACGTGTTCGAGAACCGCCACGGCGTCTGCCAGGATTTCGCCCATGTGATGATCGCGGGCCTGCGCGGCCTCGGCCTTCCCGCCGCTTATGTCAGCGGCTACTTGCGCACCATTCCGCCGGCGGGACAGCCGAGGCTGGAGGGCGCAGACGCAACGCATGCATGGGTGTCACTGTGGTGCGGATCCGAGATCGGCTGGATCGGGTTCGATCCGACCAATGATCTTTTGGTTGCGAACGATCATATCGTGCTCGCGCTGGGCCGTGATTTCTCTGACGTCTCGCCGATCGACGGCATCATCGTCGGCTCGCCGAAGCAGAAGCTGAACGTCGCAGTCGACGTATTGCTGGTGGAGTAAGCATGATCCCGGAAAAGTGCAGAGCGGTTTTCCGACAGGATCATGCTCCAATAATAAGCATGTTCCATCACGCAGCGGTGTTGGAACGGCAGGGAACAGGCGGAACATCCTCGCCCATCGTCCATTGTTCGTCGCTGAAGTCCGCAAGGGTCGCGGGCTCAACCTCAGTCAAGCGATGGAGACTTCGTGATGCGACGACTATCCTTGGTCAAATTGTCCTTGGGCTTGGGCGTGCTGGCGGCGTGTGCCGCGACCAGCGCTTCGGCCCAACCCATCAATCTGACCGGCACCTATCGGTGTATCCAGGCTTGCCGCGACGGAATGTTCGGCGCGCCGACGTTCGTTACTCAGAATGGCGATGCGGTGAATCTGACGACGGAAACCGGCGAGTCCTATCGTGCGTGGCCGGATTGGTCAGCGCCCGACAGCCGTCTCTGGATCGATGCGCGCGACGAGGGGGCCGTCTATTCGCCGGACGGCATCCGCATCCAGTTCGACGATGGCCGCGTCTGGCAGCGCGATTTCGGGCCGCCCCCGCCACCCATGGTGCTGCGACGGGCGCCGGTGGTCTACCGTCACTACTAACGCTGCGAACAGGGGTGGGCACGTGCGCGGCAGCGCCGTGCCCACGTCACGCGAGGCGGCACGCGATCCAGGATCACGTGAGCCGGTTAGGCGACCCCCGCCAGCAGTCGCTTGGCGGCTTGTGTGAGCAGCCTGGAGCGCGTGAAGCCGTGCGCCGCCGCATATCTGTCGAGTTGTGTCAGCACATCCTCGGGCATGGTCACATTCACCCGAATGGCCCGCGCCTGCTCGGTCTTGATGCACGTCAGGATGACGACGCCATTCCGATTGTCGGGATCGGACATGACGTCTTCGAGCGTGGAGGGCGCGGGCATTGCGTTGCCATTCGCCGGCAGGCCGGCGATGTGAAGCGCGAGGGCCTCCTGAGCTGCGCTGCGCGCCTCATCAAGCGTCGCCCCGGTGGTGGTCACGCCCGGAAAGTCGGGAAAGGTGACGCCGAACTCACTGTCGGAAGCCTTGTGAATAAGACCGATATAGCTGCGCATGGCATTCACCTCAGCCGCGGTGGACCGCTTCACCGTCCTTGGACAAAACAAGAACATTGTGCTAAGATGTGGAAGCAAGTCAATGGGGGAAACATCGAGTGCAATGCTGCGGATCGACATTTCCAGATTGCAAGCAGGACCGATCTCAGGCCCGCTTGCGTGCCTCGGTCGCGCCTGCCAAATTCTGGAAAAATTTCTCCACTTCCGCCGACAGCGTCTGCGCGGTCGTCGCGAGGCCGCCGGAGGCGGAGAGCACCGAGGCGGCAGCGGTCGAGGTCTCGCCCATGGCGTCGCGCAGCGACGAGATGTTGGCGACCAGGGTCTGGTTGCCTTGCGCCGCCGACTGCGCATTGGCCGAGATCTCGCGGGTCGCCGCGTCCTGCTGACCGACGGCTCCCGCGATCGTCGAGGTGATGTCGTTGATCCCGCGCACGGCGGTACCGATTTCGCGCACCGCGTCCACCGCATTTCGGGTCGAAGCCTGGATCAGCGCGACGTTCTGGCTGATCTCCTCGGTCGCCTTCGCAGTCTGGCCGGCAAGCGCCTTCACCTCATGCGCAACCACGGCAAAGCCGCGGCCGGCGTCGCCCGCGCGGGCCGCCTCGATCGTGGCGTTGAGCGCGAGCAGATTGGTCTGTTCGGCGATCGCCTGGATCAGCGTCAGCACGCCGTCGATCCGCTGCGTCGCCGCCGCGAGGCTTTCGATCTCGGCAATGGATTTTTCGGTGCGCGCGCTGGTCTGCTCGACCGCGGTCGCGGACTGCCGCACTTGCCGCCCGATCTCCTGCACCGACGCCGACAGTTCTTCGGTGGCGCCGGCCACCGCGGAGACATTGCCGGAGGCCTGCGAGGTCAGGCCGGTCGCGGCGTCGGCGCGGGCATTGGCGTCCGATGTCACGCGGCTGATCATCTCGGCCGTTGTCCGCATCGCGGATGCATTCTCGTCCACCGCGCGAACGACGCCACCGATCGCCTGCCGGAACGCCTCGACTGCGCTCTCGGTATGGCGGCTGCGTTCCTCGCGCGCGCGTGCATCCTCCGAGACCTGGGCATTGAGATTGCGGTTGCGCTGCATCGCCTCCTGGAAAATGCGGATGGCGCGCGCCAGCGCGCCGATCTCGTCGCCGCGCTCGCTGTGGGGGACCTCGACATCATCCGCGCCCTCGGCCACACGCTTGATGGTCATCGTGATTGCCGACAGGGGGCGCGCGATCGAGCGCGCAATGATGACGACGCCGGCCACGACCAGCAGCAGAGCGAGACCGGCGAGACAGGTCAGCACGAGGGACAGCGTGCGATTGAACTCGGTTTCGGCCGAGATCCGCGTGGCGCGTTCTGCATAGACCTTGGACAGTGCCTCCAGATCCTTGTTCAGGGCCGAGCGCACGGAGCGGTTGGCGTCGTTATCGCCCCATTCGCGGCCGGCAGCGGGGCTGATCTCGTTGGCCCGGCGCACCAGCTCCTTGCGGAAGTCGATGAATTGCTCGATGCGCTTCTTGAACGTCGCAAACTGCGCGGCATCATCGGCCTGGACGATGCCCTCCCATTTTCTCACCACGTCGAGAATCTGGTCGTTGAACTTGAGGAGCCCGTCGCCGAATTTCTTCACCACCGCAGGGTCGGTCGACATGTAGACGCCGCGGGATTCCATCACCACGGCATAGACGAGCGAATTGACCCGCTCGACATTGAGGGCAGCGGAATTGGCGCGCTCGATGGCTGCGGTGAGGTCAGCGCCGCGTCGGCTGTTATAGTCGGAGAGAACAGCGATTGCCGCGGTCAGCGCCGCAAACAGCGCAAAGATCGAATACAGTCTCGCAGCAAGCGAGAGGCGGGAAAACATACTCATGATGAAACTTTTCGGCGGTTGAGGTTGTACGACAGCACGCTCCCCCTTGAGCCTGCATCAGCCGATTGCCGATTATGCGGGATCTGGATGGAGAAAGTCTTAATGCGCGCGATTTGTTGCATTGCAACTAGGTAGAATTACCTTACAAAATCAAATATTTGGAGGAGCGATCAATGACGCCGTCGCCCGCTAATGATGCAGGACAGTCCGCGCATTGCGCCTTAGCCTCGGCAGCGCATGATTTGAGGATCCGGATACAATCATGGCCTATCGCCACACGATCGCTGCCACGACCTATGTGTTCGAGAGCTTGCGCGACCTGCTTGCCAAGGCGACGCCGCCGCGTTCAGGGGACCGGCTGGCAGGGATTGCCGCCGAGAGCTCCGAGCAGATGATCGCAGCGCGGATGGTGCTGGCCGACATCCCGCTCAAGCAGTTCCTCAACGAGGCAGTCATCCCTTACGAAGACGACGAGGTGACCCGCCTGATTGTGGATGCCCACGACAAGCCAGCCTTCGCGCCGGTCGCCGCCATGACGGTGGGGGAGTTCCGCGACTACCTGCTGTCGGATGCAGCCACCACGGAAGGTCTGAAAAGGCTCTCGCGCGGTATCACGCCGGAGATGGCCGCCGCCGTCTCCAAACTGATGCGCAACCAGGACCTCATCCTGGCTGCGAAAAAATGTCGCAGCATCACGGCCTTTCGCGACACCATCGGGCTTGCAGGGCGCATGAGCGTGCGGCTGCAGCCAAACCACCCTTTCGACGATGCAAAGGGCATCACGGCGTCGATCCTGGACGGCCTGCTGCTCGGGTCGGGCGACGCCTGCATCGGCATCAATCCTGCCAGCGACGATCCCGCGATGATCGGCACCCTGCTGCGCCTGCTGGACGAATTGATCGCGCGACTCGAAATCCCGACCCAGGGCTGTGTGCTGACCCATGTCAGCACCACGCTTGACCTGATCAATCAGGGCTTTCCCGTCGACCTTGTGTTCCAGTCCATCGCCGGCACGGAGAAGGCGAACCGCGCGTTTGGCATCGACCTGAAACTCCTCAAGGAGGCGCATGAGGCGGGGCGGACGCTGCGGCGCGGGATCGTCGGTGAGAACCTGATGTATTTCGAGACCGGGCAGGGGTCGGCGCTATCGGCCGATGCCCACCACGGGGTCGACCAGCAGACCTGCGAGGCACGGGCCTATGCGGTGGCGCGTGCGTTCGATCCATTGCTGGTCAACAGTGTGGTCGGCTTCACCGGGCCGGAATATCTCTATGACGGCAAGGAAATCATCCGTGCCGGCCTCGAGGATCACTTCTGTGGCAAATTGCTCGGCCTGCCGCTCGGGGTGGATGTGTGCTACACCAATCATGCCGAAGCCGATCAGGACGACATGGACAACCTCCTGACGCTCCTTGCCGCGGCCGGCGTCAATTTCATCATGGGCGTGCCCGGCGCTGATGACGTCATGCTGAACTACCAGTCGACCTCATTCCATGACGCGCTCTATATCCGCGACCTCTTCCACCTCAAGCGCGCCCCCGAATTCGACGACTGGCTGGTGCGCAATGGCCTGGCCGATTCGACGTTCCGCCTGTCGTGCGATGCAGCCCGGCTGCCCGATTTCGCCTCCCGCTTGATTGCGCAGGAGAGCGCCGCCATTTGAATTTTTGAACCCAAACAGTGAATTGCGCGTCTCAAGAATGCGACTGTCACAATGTTGAGCATTTTTAGGCCCAGCCTTGGCGACCATGCGTCGCTTCGACGCTTGCCCAGGTCGACGAAATTGTAGAGGGAAGCCGATGAGAGCTGAGGGCATTGAGACGGCTCGCCGCATTCTATTCGTGTTCCCACGCTACACATCCGCCTTTGCGACCTGGGAATATGCCTATCCCCTCACCGACGGTGTGCAGGCCTTGATGCCGCCGCAGGGCCTGCTGTTGATCGCGGCCTACCTGCCGCCCCGCTGGCAGGTCCGTTTCGTCGACGAGAACATCCGCCGCGCAACCAAAGAAGACTTCGAGTGGGCGGAAGCCGTGTTCGTCAGCGGCATGCATATCCAGCGCAAGCAGATGAACGATATCTGCCACCGCGCCCATCAATATGATCTGCCCGTCGCGCTCGGCGGACCCTCGGTCAGTGCCTGCCCGGACTACTATCCGGACTTCGACTATCTGCACATTGGTGAGCTCGGCGATGCGACCGATCTGCTGCTTGCGACGCTGTCGCGCGATGTCAGCCGGCCCGCGCGGCAGGTCGTGCTCACGACCACCGACCGCCTGCCGATGACCGAGTTTCCGGTGCCGGCCTATGAGCTGGCCGAGCTCAACAAATATTTCCTGGCCAACATCCAGTACTCCAGCGGCTGTCCGTATCAGTGCGAGTTCTGCGACATTCCCGGTCTCTATGGGCGCAACCCGCGCCTGAAGACGCCGCAGCAGGTGATCGCCGAGCTCGACAAGCTGCGCGAGGGCGGCTCGACCAACACGGTCTATTTCGTCGACGACAATTTCATCGGCAACCGCAAAGCGACGCTGGAGCTGTTGCCGCACCTCATCGAATGGCAGAAGAAGCACGGCTATCCGACCAGGCTCGCCTGCGAGGCGACGCTCAACATCGCCAAGCGTCCGGAGATCCTGGAGAAGATGCAGGAGGCCTTCTTCATCACCATCTTTTGCGGCATCGAGACGCCCGATCCCGACGCGCTGAAGGCGATGCAGAAGGACCACAACATGATGGTCCCGATCCTGGAGGGCGTTAAAACCATCAACTCCTATGGCATGGAGGTGGTCTCCGGCATCATCATGGGGCTCGACACCGACAAGCCCGATACGGCCAATGCGCTGGTCGATTTCGTCGAGCGCTCGAAGATTCCGATGCTCACCATCAATCTGTTGCAGGCGCTGCCCAAGACGCCGCTCTGGGACCGCCTGGAGCGCGAGAACAGGCTCAATCACGACGAGAGCCGCGATTCGAATGTCGAGTTTCTGTTGCCCTACGACCACGTGGTCAGCGAATGGAAACGCGTCATGAAGCTCGTCTACGCGCCGGACAAGCTGTTCGAGCGCTATGAATATCAATGCGACTACACCTATGCTAACCGCGTGACCGCGCCGGCCTCGACACAAGCAACCTGGCCCAATATCAGGCGCGGCCTGATCATGCTGCGGAACGTGTTTTGGCGGCTTGGCGTGCTTGGCAATTACAAGCGAATATTCTGGAAGTTCGCGCTGCGGCGGCTCCGCAAGGGTGACATCGAAGGGCTGCTCGCTGCCTCCCTTGTTGGCCATCATCTGGTCCGCTTCGGGCAGGAGGCAACCAGCGGCAACCAGAACGCCTCGAACTACTCAGTGAGGTTGCGCGAGGCCGCGGTGCCCGCCGAATGAGCTCGATGAACGAGCCGGCGCTCCGGTCGATCGATGACCTTCGCAAACTGACGCCGGCGCGCGTGGCCCTTGGTCGCGCCGGCGCGAGCCTTCCGACCGGGGCATTGCTTGATTTCACCCTCGATCATGCGCGGGCCCGCGACGCCGTGCACGCCGCCTTCGACGCAAAAGGTCTGATCGCCTCGCTCGGCACGCTTGCTTGCGAGAGCGTCGCCGTTGCAAGCCGTGTCGGCGATCGTCGCGATTATCTCAAGCGGCCTGACCTCGGCCGAAGACTCGACCAGGCTTCCCTGGATCGTCTCACCGCGCGACACAACGGCCCGTGCGACGTCGTGATCGTGATCGGCGACGGCCTCTCTCCTACGGCGGTGCACGCTCATGCAATCGAGCTGCTGCGTCGCCTGTTGTCAGGTCTTGCCGCGGACGGCATCTCGGTCGGCTGCATCGTGGTCGCAACGGGCGCACGCGTTGCGCTTGGGGACGAGATCGGCGCCTTGCTGAAGGCGCGCTTTGTTGTGATGCTGATTGGTGAACGGCCGGGGCTGTCGGCGCCGGACAGTCTCGGCGCCTATCTGACATTCGCACCCGAAATCGGTCGCACCGATGCCGCGCGCAACTGCGTCTCCAACATCCATCGCGAGGGCCTGACCTATGATGAGGCTGCTCATAAGATCGGCTGGCTCGTGCGCGAGGGACTGAGACGGAATGTCACGGGTGTGGCGCTGAAGGACGAAAGCGGGGAGGGGTCGGCCACGGCGGCCCGAATCACGCCGCAGGAGGCCGTCCCGTGACAAATTCGCCACGCGCGGCGCGAAATCCGCCAAATCGCGTCGATTTTTCATGCTTTCGTGGGGTAAACTTGCGACACGCAGCTCTAACCTGCTAAACCGGCCCGCGCGATTTTTCGTCACATTATCAGGGCTTAAGGGCGGTCGAAGATGGCCCGCGCGCGGTGATTTGAGATCGGCTTTGTGGCTCGGTCGCGTTCGAGTGAAGTTAAGCTATCGACACGGTTGGTCCCATTCCCAGAACTTGGTCAGGGCATGCTCGAGAAGAATTACGACAGTCAGGTTCACGTCGAGAAGGTCGAGGAGCGCCCCTCGGGCAGCAGCATCGCCTTCGGCCTGGAGCGCATCGGGCTGATCGCGGTCAAGGCCCCGATCCTGTCCATGATCATCCTGGTCGTCCTGATCGTGGGCGCCGTGTTCGGGATCCAGCGCATCAAGATCGACGACTCGCTGTCCCAGCTGTTCCGCTCCAACACCAAGGAGTTCCACCAGTATGAGGAAGTGACGAAGCGCTTCCCGGCGGAAGAGTACGACGTGCTGGTGGTCGTCGAGGGCAAGACCCTTCTTGCGCGCGACAATCTGGAGAAGTTGCGCGATTTTGTCACGGACTTGCAACTGGTCGACGGCACCCGCGGCCTGGTCTCCCTGTTTTCGGCGCGGCAGGCGCCAGCGCCGGGCAAGCTTCCTGCAGCGCTGTTCCCGAACGATCTGCCGCAGGGGGCCGACTACGACAAGTTCATCCAGACCGTCAAAAGCAACGAGATCATCCGCGGCAAGCTGTTGTCGGAAGACGGCACGCTCGCGCTGATCGTGCTCTCCCTCGAGCCTGATGTCGTTCGCTCCAGCAAGCTCGGGGCGACGGTGGGCGACATCCGCAAGCTGGTCTCCCAGGACCTCGGTGATACCGGCCTCAATGTGGAACTGTCCGGCGTGCCGGTCATGCAGCTCGAGATCCGCAATGCGGTCGAGCGCGACGGGCTCACCTACAACATCCTCGGCATCCTCGCCGGGTGCATCATCGCCATCATCTTCTTCCGCAAGATCTCCTTCATGGTGGTCGCAGCGTTCCCGCCGATGATCGCGATCCTGTTAGCGCTGGGCGGACTTGGCTGGGCCAATTTCAACCTCAACATGTTCCTCAATGTGATGACGCCGCTCATCATGGTGATCAGCTTCTCCGATTCCATGCAGCTGACATTCGCGGCGCGCGACCGGCTGATCGCAGGACAGGACAAATACACCGCCTTCAAGAATGCCGTTCTGGTGGTGGGGCCGGCCTGCGTGCTCACCCACGGCACCGCCGGCATTTCCTTCATCGCGCTGCAATTCTCCGACTCCGACCTGATCCGCAAATTCGGCGAGGCGGGGTTGGCCGCGACGATCATCGCGCTGCTTGCGGTGCTGTCGCTGGTCCCGGTGTTCGGCGTGCTGTTCGTGCGCAATGAGAAGATCTTCGCGGTGAAGTTCCAGAGCGCCGATGCGGGCGTGCAGATGCTGCGCAATTTCTGCTACTGGATCGCCGTGCGCATGGTTGGCCGTCCCGGGCTGTTCAGCCTGGTCGCGGTGCTGTTCGTCGCGGGGCTGGCGGGCATCTATGCCAATCTGCAGCCGCGCTATCGGCTCGCCGACCAGGTGCCGGACAAGCAGCAGGCGGTGGCGGCAAGCCAGCGGCTCGATGCCAAGCTCACCGGCGCCAATCCGGTCAACGTGCTGATCGAATTCCCCAAGGGTCAATCGCTCTATTCGCCCGAGACGCTCGCAACCATCGCCGAGGTCCACGAAACCGTCGAGCGCACCGCCGGTGTAGGCAACGTCTGGTCACTCGAGACGCTGCGGCGCTGGCTCGCAGAGAAGGTCGGGAGCACCGACGTTGCGACGCTGAAGGAATATGTCGATCTGATTCCAAAATATCTGGTGCAGCGTTTCATTGATCCGCAGCAGGACGCGGTCATCGTCGCGGGCCGGGTGCCCGACGTCGATTCCAGCCAGCTTCTGCCCATCGTCAACAAGCTCGATCATGAACTCGATGCGGTGCGCGCCAAGCATCCAGGCTATGAGATCGCGGTCACCGGCCTTGCCGCGATCGCCGCGCGCAACTCGGCCAACATGATCGAGAAGCTCAACCGCGGCCTGACCATCGAATTCGCCTTCGTGGCGGTTTTCATCGGGCTCGCGTTCCGGTCCTGGGTGGTGATGTTCGCCTGCATCCTGCCGGGCATTTTCCCGGTGGTGATGTCCGGCACGCTGCTCTATCTGCTCGGTGAGGGCCTGCAATTTGCGAGCGTAGTTGCGCTCACCGTGTCGTTCGGCTTGGGGCTCAGCGCCACCATCCACTTTCTCAACCGCCTCCGGCTCGAGAGCAAGCCGGGCGTGAATTCGGCGGTGGCGGTCGAGCGCGCGACTGTTCTCGTCGGCCCAGCGCTGATCCTGACCACGGTGGTGCTGGCTTGCGGCCTCGTGGTGACGGTGTTCTCGGACTTGCCCTCGCTGCGACTGTTCGGTTGGCTCTCGGCCTTCTCGATGGTTTCGGCCCTCGTCGCCGACCTCTTCATCCTGCGCCCGACCGCAATGTGGCTGATCAACCTGCACGAGCGCATCCACGGCCCGCAAAGCCGCTCGGTGTAGTTTCGCTCCCGCGCATGAAAAAGCCTCCGGCTCTCGCGAGCCGAAGGCTTTCTTGATTCCGGATTGAGGCGACGGCCGTTAGCCCTTCACCATCGTGATGTTGACGCCGCGAATTTCGCCCTTGGAGCTGATCTGGACGGTCTGCTTGTTGCCATTCGTGCGCAAAGTCAGGTTTGCAGCGAACCCGTTCGCCTCAACGAACACGTCGATCTGGCCGCCGCCGGCCGTACCCTGCAGGTCGCCGTTCACGTTGCGGCTTGCTTCACTCCAGTTGCCGGAAATCCGGTCGCCATTGCTGACGACATCGCTGGAGAGGTCGAATTTATAGCTGTCGCTGGCACAGTGCAGACTCTGCTTCAGGCCTTTGCCGGTGCCGTCGACCTTGTAGTTCGCCTTGCAGCGGATGCGCTCGACCGAGCCATCCGACAATGCGACCGTGCCGGTGCCGGACCAGGCGCCGTCGAAGCCGGCGAACGGACCGCCGGACTGGGCATGCGCCACCGAGACCGAGACCATCAGAGCGGCACCGATGCCGGCAGCCTTAACGCCACGCGCAAACCGTGCTGAGCCAAACAGTTTCATATCGGGTTTTCCATCTCTCAAAGATCGACGCATCCTATATAGGAAGCGTCTGCGCCGCATCGAAGGTTTAGTGTCGCCGTTCTGTGTTAGGTTCAAATGACAGTGACGGCGACACGGTGCGCCATCCCGGCCGACGAACACGGCGTGGCCACGCTAACCTTCCGCCTTTTAAAGCCAGTGCATGCTTGCAACAGCCAAGCGCGAAAAGCAATCGTCGTCAAATAATGTTCTAGTATCAAAAGCTTATTTGTGCCAATGACAAACCTTCCGGAAAGCCGTGAAGGCTATGTGGGCCGCCGCAAATTTGGCCGCATTTGGCCCTTCGCCTGTGCTTCCGCAAATCGCGTCGCGCGGGGGTTCGCGGCGCCAATCAATCCCACGGAGGACCTTCCCGGCGAGGGCTCGCGCAGGGCAGGGAACGTCTGCTTCAGAATGAAGGAACAAGATGCGTAAATATCTTCTCGCTCTCGCCTTGACCTCGCTTGCTTTTTCGACGGTCGCCTATGCCGATAATGGTCGCGGAACTCCGGAGGAGCAGAAGGCCTGCACCCGCGACGTGGAGAAGCACTGCCGTGCGGTCATCGATCAGGGCGATTTCACCATTCTCGCCTGCCTCAAGGAAAACCGCGGCAAGATCAGCGTGGCCTGCGACCAGGTGCTGAAGTCGCACGGGCAGTAATCGCGTCTAGCCTCCCCCCATTAACGATTGGCGTGACATTCGAAAATGGCGTCCCGGCTCGATGCCGGGCGCGACGGATTGCTTGGACAGCATTGGTTTTGCGCGCGGATTCCCCTATATGGGGAGCGTTCCCTTTGCGGCCTGAAGCGCGATGAGGTGAGGTTCATCATCATCGCGCCTTGGGTCTTCAAGTGAGCGCGAATTATTCGTGAAAACAGCAATGCGCTTTTTCCGGATCGTGCTTATGCGAAGCTTCCGCCGGAGGGGCACCTCTGCACTCAACGAATGGTTCAGCAGTCCCGATGACCGCAGCGAGCGAATTGCGATCCGGCAAGACTCACCGCGACGAGAATTTTCCGGTCGCCTCCTTTCTGATTCACCCGCGGCACCGGGCGCTTATTCTTGCGTTCTATAATTTCGTGCGGACCGCGGACGACATCGCCGATCATGCGACGTTGCCGGCAGCCGACAAGCTTGCCTATCTCGACCTGCTCGAGGCGGAACTCACCGGCAAGGGCGACAGCCAGAAGGAGGCGGTCGCGCTGCGCGCGGCACTCGCCGAACGCGGCATGCCGCCGCGCCATGCGCTCGACCTGCTCACGGCATTCCGCATGGACGTGACCAAGCTGCGTTACCAGGATTGGGACGACCTCATCCACTACTGCCGCTATTCGGCGATGCCGGTCGGCCGCTTCGTGCTCGACGTCCATGGCGAATCCACCGCGACCTGGGCGGCCAATGACGCGCTCTGCGCGGCGCTGCAGATCAACAATCACCTGCAGGATTGCGGCAAGGATTTTCGGCAGCTCAATCGCGTCTATCTTCCGCGCGATGCGCTGGAGGCGGTCGGTGCGACGGTCGAGATGCTTGGCGCCGGCAAATCGTCGCCAGAGCTGCTGCAATGCCTGCACGGACTTGCCGCGCGCAACCAGCGCCTGCTCGAGGAGAGCAGGTGCTTCAGCGCGGAGGTGAAGGATTTCCGGCTCGGGCTCGAAATCTCCGTGATCTATGCGTTCGCCGACAAGATCGTGCGCCTGTTGCAGGCGCGCGACCCCTTGAGCGAGCGCGTGCATCTGTCGCCGCTCGAGCTTCTGGGAAAGAGCCTGGGCGGCATGGTGGGCGAGACCGCGCGTCGCGCGATCGGGCGGCGTCCCGTGTCAAAAACGGCGGCCGGCGCATGACGCTTCAAGCCGCAACCGCGACCGCGGACACCACGAGCTACCAGACCACCGCGTCGGGAAGCTCATTCTATGCTGCCATGCGCATCCTGCCGCGCGAGCAGCGCGAGGCGATGTTCCATATCTACAGCTTCTGCCGGCAGGTCGACGACATCGCCGATTCCGACGGGCCGCGCCCCGAGCGCCTGCAGGCGCTGCAGCAGTGGCGCGAGGACATCGATGCGCTCTATGCCGGCCATCCGCCGCCGCGGCTGGCCGACTACGTCGCCTCGGTGAAGAAGTTCTCGCTACAACGCGAGGATTTCCTCGCCATCATCGATGGCATGGAAATGGACGTGCCCCAGGAGATCCGCGCGCCCGATATGGCGACGCTGGACCTCTATTGTGACCGGGTGGCGAGCGCGGTCGGACGGCTGTCGGTGCGTGTGTTCGGGCTGCCGACCGACGACGGTATCCTGCTCGCCCATCATCTCGGGCGGGCGCTGCAGCTGACCAACATCCTGCGCGACATCGACGAGGACGCCGGGCTCGGCCGGCTCTATCTGCCGCGCGAGGAGCTGCAGAAATGCGGCATCACCTCGACCGATCCGCATCAGGTGGCACAACATCCGAACCTGCCAGAGGTCTGCGCGCCGCTGGTCGACCGCGCCCGCGGGCATTTCGTCAAGGCCGACGAGATCATGGCCCGTCATCCGCGGCGGCTGGTGCGCGCACCCAGGATCATGTCGAAATACTATCGCGCGATCCTGCAATTGCTGTTAGCACGCGGATTCGCCGCCCCGCGCGCAGCCGTGCGCGTCGGTAAAATTGCCCGTCTCGCCATCGTCCTGCGCTACGCCTTCATCTGATGCAAAAAACTGCCCACATCATCGGCGCCGGAATTTCGGGCCTGTCCGCGGCCGTGCGGCTGGCCGACGCCGGCTTTTCGGTCGAGGTGCACGAGGCCACGCAGCAGATTGGCGGCCGCTGCCGCTCCTATTTCGATGCCGCGACCAATCTCGTCATCGACAATGGCAATCACCTCCTGCTCTCAGCCAATCACCATGCGCTGGCCTATGCGCGTTCGATCGGCAGCGAGGCGGGCCTGGTCGGGCCGCCGCGTGCGAAATTTCCCTTCGTCGATTTCGCCACCGGGCAGCGTTGGGAGCTCGATCTCGGAGATGGGCGGCTGCCGCTGTGGGTGCTCGACGCCAACCGCCGCGTTCCCGACACGTCGCTCGGCGATTATCTCAAGCTCGCGCCGCTGGCCTGGGCGAGGGAAAGCCAGCGCATCGACCAGGTGATCGCCTGCGAAGGCACGCTCTACCGGCGCCTGGTGCAGCCGCTTTTGCTGGCCGCGCTCAATGTCGATCCGCCGGAAGGCTCGGCGGGGCTTGCCGGCGCCATCGTGCGCGAGACCCTGCTTGCGGGCGGCAAGGCCTGCCGGCCACTGATTGCGCGGGATGGCTTAAGTGCGGTCCTGATCGATCCCGCGATCGAGCATCTCCAGGCCAAGGGTGGAAGCGTTCGCATCGGTCATGAGCTGCGCGAGCTTGCGATCTCCGGCGAGCGCGTCACGAGCCTGAAATTCGGCAGCGAGGACGTCATTGCGCTTGGGGCTGACGACGCCGTGGTGCTCGCCGTTCCGCCGCGATCGGCGGCTTCGCTGCTGCCGGGCTTGAAGACGCCGACCAAATTCCGCGCCATCGTGAATGCGCATTTTCGCGTCGATCCGCCGCCGGGCGCACCGCCGATCCTGGGCGTCGTCGGCGGCCTCGTGGAATGGCTTTTCGCCTTCCCGGAGCGGCTCTCGGTGACGATCAGCAATGGCGACCGTCTGGTGGATCAGCCGCGCGAGGAGCTGGCGCTCGCGATCTGGCAGGACATCTGCAAGGCTGCAGGCATTGCCGGCGAGTTGCCGCCCTGGCAGATCGTGCGCGAACGCCGCGCCACCTTCGAGGCCACGCCGGAACAGAATGCCATGCGTCCGGGGCCGGTTACATCGAGCAAAAACCTGTTCCTCGCAGGCGACTGGACTGCTACGGGGTTGCCGGCGACCATCGAAGGGTCGATCCGGTCCGGTGACCGTGCCGCAGATCACGTACTCGCCATGCGGCGGGCTTAATAGAGTAACTCGCGAGGCCACCTTCCGGCGATGCCGGCTGTGGGCAGCACGGAAGACGTTGAGAGATGCTTTCGAACAAAAAAGCTATTGGAATCGAGAACGTGGACGCGCTTGAGAACGGCATCGGCTCGGCAACCGAGGCGCTGATGGGTTTCCAGCGCCCGGACGGCCATTGGGTGTTCGAGCTCGAGGCCGACTGCACCATTCCGGCCGAATATATCCTGCTGCGCCACCATCTCGCGGAGCCCGTTGACGCCGAACTCGAGCGGAAGATCGGCAACTATCTGCGCCGCGTGCAAGGCGCGCGGCATGGCGGCTGGCCGCTGGTCCATGAAGGCGAGTTCGACATGAGCGCCAGCGTGAAGGCCTATTTCGCGCTGAAGATGATCGGCGACGATGTCAACGCGCCGCATATGGTGCGGGCACGCGAGGCGATCCGTGCACGAGGCGGGGCGATCAACAGCAACGTCTTCACGCGCTTCACGCTCGCCATGTTCGGCGTGCTCAGCTGGAAGAGCGTGCCGGTGCTGCCGGTCGAGATCATGCTGCTGCCGATGTGGTCGCCGTTCCACATCAACAAGATCTCATATTGGGCGCGCACCACCATGGTGCCGCTGATGGTGCTCGCCGCGCTGAAACCGCGTGCGAGAAATCCCAAGGGCGTCACCGTCGACGAATTGTTCCTGCAGGATCCGCGCTCGATCGGCATGACCGCGAAGGCGCCGCACCAGAGCTGGGCGTGGTTCCTCCTGTTTCGGTCGCTCGACGCCATCCTGCGTGTGATCGAGCCGCTGTTTCCGAAATCCTTGCGCAAGCGCGCCATCGATGCGGCGCTCGCCTTCACCGAGGAGCGGCTGAACGGTGAGGACGGCATGGGCGCGATCTATCCGCCGATGGCCAACATCGTCATGATGTATGACGCGCTCGGCCACGGACCGGATTATCCGCCGCGCGCCGCCACGCGCCGCGGGCTCGATCTGTTGCTCGTTGTCGGCGAGGACGAGGCCTACTGCCAGCCCTGCGTCTCGCCGGTGTGGGACACGACGTTGACCTGCCACGCGCTGATCGAGTCCGGCAGCGACAAGGCGATGGCCTCAGCCAAACAGGGTCTCGACTGGCTGATCCCGAAGCAGGTGCTCGACGTCAAGGGCGACTGGGCGGTGAAGGCGCCGAACGTGCGGCCGGGGGGCTGGGCCTTCCAGTACAACAACGCCTATTACCCCGATCTCGACGACACAGCGGTCGTGGTGATGTCCATGGACCGCATGCGGCGCTGGAACGGCACCAAGGACTACGATACCGCGATCGACCGCGCGCGTGAATGGATCGAGGGGATGCAAAGCCGCAATGGCGGCTGGGCGGCGTTCGACATCGACAACCTCGAATATTACCTGAACAACATTCCATTTTCGGACCACGGCGCGCTGCTCGACCCGCCGACTGAGGACGTCACCGCCCGCTGCATCTCCATGCTGGCCCAGCTCGGTGAGACCGCGCAGTCGAGCAAGGCGGTGGCGGCGGCCATCGAGTATCTGCGCCGCACCCAGCTCGCCGAAGGCTCCTGGTACGGCCGCTGGGGCATGAACTACATCTACGGCACCTGGTCTGTGCTGTGCGCACTCAATGCCGCCGGCCTCAGCCACCAGGACCCCATGCTGCGCAAGGCGGCGGACTGGCTGGTGTCGATCCAGAACGCGGACGGTGGCTGGGGTGAGGACGCCACCACATACCGTCTCGACTACAAGGGCATGACCCCGGCGCCCTCGACAGCCTCGCAAACGGCATGGGCTTTGCTTGCGTTGATGGCGGCGGGCGAGGTTGATCATCCGGCCGTGGCCCGCGGTGTCCGGTACCTATTAGCAACACAGACGGAAAAAGGGCTGTGGGACGAGCAGCGCTACACCGCCACGGGGTTCCCACGGGTATTTTACCTGCGCTATCATGGCTATAGTAAGTTCTTTCCGCTGTGGGCGCTGGCGCGGTACCGGAATTTGAACACTACCAACAGCAGGGTGGCAGGGGTCGGGATGTGAATTTGGGGATGGGGGGTGACGCGTCCGCGGGTAATCAGATTGACCCGCGGCCGGTTCTGATTGTGACTGGTCTGGTGCAGGAGGCCCGCATTGCGGCCGGCCCGGGCATGGTCGTTATCTGCTCGAGTAGCGATCCCAGGCAGCTTCGTGCTCTTCTGACCGTGTTCGATCCGAGCACGATCCGCGGCGTGATCAGCTTTGGCGTGGCAGGCGGCCTCGATCCCTCGTTGAAGCCGGGCGACGTCGTTCTGGCAACCGAAGTGGTCGCCGGTGACGGACGCTGGCTTGCCGGCCTGTCCTTGAATGAACAAGTGATTGCAAATCTCGCGCTGAAGCGTCGCGTCGTCCGTGGCGGCCTCGCCGGCGCCGAGGAGGTCATCGTGGCGCAGGCCCGCAAGGCGGCGCTGTGGCTGCAGACCGGCGCTGCCGCGGTCGACATGGAGAGCCATATCGCGGCGGCCTATGCGGCCGATGCCGGCCTTCCGTTTGCGGCTTTGCGGGTGATCAGCGATTCGGCCCACCGTTCGCTGCCGACGCTGGCGAAAACGGCGATCCGCCCTGATGGAAGGGTTGATCTGCGCAAGATCCTGAGCGGGGTGGTGCGCGATCCGACCGCGCTCAGCGCGCTCGTTTCGACGGGCATCGACTTCAATCGCGCGCTGCGCTCTTTGCGCGGCTGCCGCAGCTTCCTCTTGGGCAGCGAAAGTTTCGTCACCGCGGCCTGATCCGGACAACCGCAACCCAGCGCGCTTGGCGCGCTGGGGCCTGGCGGTTCTAGAGGCCCTTACGCCGCTGTCGACGTCTTCTGCTTGGCATCGGCTTCGTCGCGGCGGATCTCCGAGAGCTTCTTCTGGACCTGCTCCGAGAAGATGTATTGCGCCGGGCGCTGCTTGGAGAGATCGATTTCGGGCGCCATCGGGCCCGTGGTTCGGATGCCGCGCATGGCCACCCACAGCGCCTTGAGCGGGTTATTCAGCGAGGCGGTCGCCGCGGTTGCCTCGTAGCCGCAATGAGCCATGCAGTCGGCGCACTTTTCATACTTGCCGGTGCCGTAGGAGTCCCAGTCGGTGGTCTCCATCAGCTCCTTGAAGGTCTTGGTGTAGCCTTCGCCGAGCAGATAGCAGGGCTTCTGCCAGCCGAAGATGTTGCGTGCGGGCATGCCCCAGGGCGTGCACTCGAAGTTCTGGTTGCCGGCCAGGAAGTCCAGGAACAGGCCGGAGTGCATGAAATTCCACTTCTTGCCCTTGCCGAGCGCGAAGACGTCGCGGAACAGGTTCTTGGTCTTGGTGCGGTTGAGGAAGTGCTCCTGGTCCGGCGCGCGCTCATAGGCGTAACCCGGCGACATGGTGACGCCGACGCCGAGTTCGCTGCAGAAATCAAGATATTTCGCGATCTCCTCGGCGGGGTGCCCGTCGAAGATGGTGGCATTGACGTTGACGGTGAAGCCCTTGGCCTTGGCTGCCTTGATCGCCGACACCGCCTTGTCGAACACGCCCTGCTGCGACACCGCCTTGTCGTGGTGATCGCGCAGGCCGTCGAGATGCACCGAGAAGAACAGATAGGGCGAGGGCTCGAACAGATGCAGCTTCTTCTCCAGAAGCAGCGCATTGGTGCACAGCGAGACGAACTTCTTGCGCGCAACGAGCCCCTTCACGATTTCGCCGATGTCCTTGTGAATCAAGGGCTCGCCGCCGGGGATTGCAACCATCGGCGCGCCGCATTCATCGGCAGCGTCGAGGCACTCCTGCACCGTCATGCGGCGGTTGAGGATCGCGTCCGGATAGTCGATCTTGCCGCAGCCAGCGCAGGCGAGATTGCAGCGGAACAACGGCTCCAGCATGAGCACGAGCGGATAGCGCTTGCGGCCAAGCAGCTTCTGCTTGACCAGATAGCCGCCGATGCGGAGCTCCTTCAGGAACGGTATTGCCATTACAGGTTTTCTTTCTCGACTAGACACTTCGAAACGGTTGGCCGCTCAACTCGCCGCAAGTTCGGCGGGCAGGCGGAATTCGATGTTCTCCTCCCGGCCCGGAAGCACCGAGACGGTCACAGGTCCGATGCGCCGCAGCGCCTCGATCACGTCATCGACCAGAACTTCCGGGGCCGAGGCGCCGGCGGTAATGCCGACAGCCCTGACGCCCCTCAGCCAGTCCGGGTTCAGTTCGCTCCCGTCCGCAATCAAATAACTCGCGACCCCGGCCTCGGTGCCGATTTCGCGTAAGCGGTTCGAATTGGAGCTATTGGCGGCCCCCACCACCAAGATGACATCCACCAGCTTGCTCAGATCCCTTACCGCAGATTGGCGGTTCTGTGTCGCATAGCAGATATCCCGGATGTCCGGGCCTTGAATATCTGTAAATCTGGCCTGAAGAGCGACGATTATGTCCCTGGTGTCGTCTACGGACAACGTTGTCTGGGTGATATAGGCGACCGGGGTGTCCTCAGGCAGGGTTAACGCCTTCACGTCCTCGACGCTTTGCACCAGGAGCACGGGGCCCGGGACCTGGCCCATGGTGCCCTCGACCTCGGGATGGCCGGCATGGCCGATCAGGAGCACGGTCCGGCCCTTGGACATGTAGCGCTTGCCCTGATTATGGACCTTGGTGACCAGGGGGCAGGTGGCATTGAGTACCGGCAGGCCCCGTTCAGCCGCCTCATCCTCGATCCTGCGCGCCACACCATGGGCCGAGAACACCGTCACTGCCAGGGGAGGCACCTCCGACAGTTCCTCGACAAAGATCGCGCCCTTGTTCTTCAGGCTTTCGACGACGTACTTGTTATGCACGATCTCGTGGCGCACATAGACCGGCGGCCCATACTTCTGCAGGGCGCGTTCGACGATTTCGATCGCGCGGACCACGCCCGCGCAAAATCCCCTGGGCTGGGCGAGATAAACCTGCATCGGATGCCCGCTCTCTGCACTCAAACTCATTCCCTTATCACCCTTGGAATGCTGCGATGCTGCAATATCCGCACCACAACGCTCTTGTTCCGTGACGCTTTACAGCACGGAGGTACCGGCTTTGTGTCAAAAATCGGTCGGTCAGGAAAGGGCGCGGACCCGCCCGGAAAGCTGTCAGGCTCGAGGGAGGTATTTTCGTAATCAATTATAAGCTACTGAAGTTGAAAAGCTAAATTCCTTACTTGTTCGTCACTTTACCGCCGGCCGGCCTCACTATATCAGCGCCACCACCGGACCGCTGCGGCCCTGGAAGTTCACCCCGATCCGCAGCGGAAAAAGCTTCAAAAACGAGCCTGACCCGGCCTATGGAACGCGGCTAGGCAGTGGACGTTTCCGGCGGACTGTTTTCTGGCGGACCGGCAGACCGATTTCCGGCAGACTCTTCAACATTGGAAAGCAAAGAAGTGCTGACACGTATCGTCGTCTCGATCGTCAGAGCCTGTACCCGATTTTCCGTCCTGACCCTGCTTGTCGGATTAATTCTGGCGGTGGTCGCCGGTTTCTACACGGCACGGCATTTTAGCATCAATACCGACATCAACACGCTGATCTCCGAGAAGCTGGACTGGCGCCAGCGCGACCAGGAATTCGACCGCGCCTTCGACCGCGACAGTACCATCTTGGCTGTGGTCGAAGCCCCGACGCCGGAGCTGACCTCGGCGGCGGCGGCCGCGCTATTCCAGAAGCTGAAGGGCGACACCACGCACTTTCAGTCAATGCAGCCGCTTGGCTGGGGCGAGTTCTTTGACAAAAACGGACTGTTGTTCCTGTCGACCGAGGAGGTCGGCAAGGCCACCAGTCAATTCGAAGCCGCAGCCCCCCTGGTTGAGATCATGGCCGGCGACCCCTCGATCCGCGGTTTGACCGGAGCTCTGGAGACCGGGCTTGCCGGCGTCAAACGCGGCGAGGTCAAGCTCGACAACACCGCGCGGCCCTTCAACATGATCGCGCAGACGGTCGAGGACGTGCTCAATAAGGGCAACGCCAATTTCTCCTGGCGCGAGCTGACCAGCGACCAGCCGCTGACCGATTCCGACAAGCGTGCCTTCATCGAGTTCAAGCCGGTGCTCGACTACAAGGCGCTCGAACCCGGCAAGGCCGCGACCGACGCGATCCGCAACGCCGCTGCCGCGCTCGATTTTCCCAGCAAGTATCAGGCGCGGGTGCGGCTGACCGGACCCGTTCCGATCGCCAACGAAGAATATTCGACCGTGCAGGAGGGCGCGATCATCAACGGGATTGGCACCGTGATCGTGGTGCTGTTCATCCTGTGGCTTGCGCTGCACTCAGCCAAGATCATCTTCGCAGTGTTCGTCAACCTTTTCGTCGGGCTGTCGATCACGACCGCAGCAGGACTGGCGATGGTGGGATCGCTGAACCTGCTCTCCATTGCTTTCGCGGTCTTGTTCGTCGGTCTCGGCGTCGATTTCGGCATCCAGTACAGCGTGCGCTACCGTTCCGAGCGCTACAAGAACGACAATCTGCAGGAAGCGCTGGAGGAGGGCGCGCGGCGCGCCGCTGTGCCGTTGTCGCTGGCCGCGATGGCCACTGCAGCCGGCTTCCTGTGCTTCCTGCCGACCGACTACAAGGGCATTTCCGAGCTCGGTGAGATCGCCGGCATCGGCATGCTGATTGCGTTTTTCTCCAGCATCACCGTGTTGCCGGCGCTGTTGAAGCTGCTCAACCCGCCCGGCGAAAAAGAGCCGGTCGGTTATGCCTTCCTCGCCCCCCTCGATCGCTTCCTTGAGGACCATCGCGTGCTGATCGTCGGCGGCACGCTCGCAGTGGCGCTGGCCGGGCTGCCGCTGCTCTATTTCATGCGGTTCGACTTCAACCCGATGCACCTGCGCAATCCGCAGGCCGAGTCGATTGCGACCTATCTCGACCTGCGCAAGGATCCGAACACCGGTGCGAGCGCCGTCGATGTGCTGACCCGCTCGGATGCCGACGCCAAGAAGATCGCGGCCCAGCTTGAAAAGCTGCCGGAGGTCCTGCGCGTGATGTCGCTGGACAGTTTCGTCCCCGAGGATCAGGGTCCGAAGCTGAAGCTGATCGGACAGGCGGCGAAGGCACTGGGGCCGGCGCTCAACCCTGATTCCATCGATCCCGCACCCTCGGATCAGGAAAACATCGATTCGCTGAAGAGCTCGGTCGATGCCCTGCGCCGAACCGCGGGCGATGCAACGGGGCCGGGCGCGATCGCATCCCGCAGGCTCGCCGATGCCCTCGAGAAACTCGCATCTTCCGACGAGGCGACGCGCAACAAGGCGCAGGCGGTGTTCGTCACACCGATGAACATCGTATTCGAGCAGCTGAAGAACGTGCTGCAGGCACAACCGGTCAGCCTCAATACGCTGCCGCCGGAATTGGTTTCGGCCTGGAAGAGCAAGGACGGGCTGATGCGGATCGAGGCGCTGCCGAAGGGCGACCCCAACGACAACGATAATTTGCGCAGATTCGCCAGCGCCGTGCTCGCCTCTGAGCCGACCGCGG
>DASREP010000073.1:0-2029 GCA_035652015.1 Bradyrhizobium sp.
GAACACCTCGTCCGTGACAATGGCCAGCTCGGGTATCGCCTGCTCCAGCCATTGATCCGGCGGATTGCGCCGCGCCTGCCGCTTGCCCGTTGCCGGATCTTTGATGAAGCGCTGCCGGTTGTAGACCAGACGTCCGGCATAGAGCCGATTGTTGATGATGCCGTTGAGCCGCAGCCGGCTGCCATTGATCGTCGACGCATTCCACTGGCCGCCACGCGGACTTGGAATCTTCTCGGCGTTCAGCCGCGTTGCAATTCCAATCGGCGATTCACCGCTCACGTACTCCTGAAAGACGCGCCGCACGATCTCGGCTTCAGCCTCGTTTATCGTGCGCCGGCCGCGATCGTCGCCCTCGCGCACGACGTCATAGCCGTAGCACTTGCCGCCCGGAATGCGCCCGGCCTTCACACGGCCAACCTGGCCTCGCCGCGTCTTCTGCGCGAGGTCGTCGAGATAGATCGAGGCGATGATGCCCTTGAGGCCGACATGGAGCTTGCCGACCTCGCCGTCGGCAAGGGTGATTATCTTGACACCCCAGTACGCCAGGCGCTTGTGCAGACCGGCGATGTCCTCGAGATCGCGGGAAAGACGATCGATGGATTCGGTCAGCACGGCGTCGAACTGGTGCTGCTGGGCGGCCAGCAGCAGATCGAGCAGGCCCGGCCGATTGTGCAGCGAGGACCCCGAGATCGCTGCGTCACAGAATTCGGCGACCACCTGCCAGCCTTGCCGCCCAGCGTGATCGCGAGCCGCGCCGATCTGGTCGGCTATAGACCTGGCGTCCTGGAGGTCGGAACTGAATCGGGCGTAGATGGCGACGCGCATGACGGTGTGCCCTCCCTCGCTTCCTCGAGGGCATTGTCCTCGCGCGCGGCCTGGCGCGCAAGCACGCACGCGAGTTTGCGCAACACTTCTTTTGCGGCCTTGAGATCGTCATCCGACGACGGTGGTGGCGCGCAAATTTCATCGACAGTCTGTTCTGAGGCGACAGAAGCCATGGCACTAAGTGCATGCACAGAGCGGGTACGCTAGCCTGCATTCAGCATCGCCATCTCGGCCTCTTCGCTCAATGGGGAAGCGCGGGAACAAACGGGATGCGCCCGGAGCCTCCGGGAAACGTCAGGAAGTGCGGAAATCGCCCAAGAACTCCGACCCGGGGCGCAAACCGGTGATCAGCAGTCGGTCGCGTGCTCGCGTGCAGGCGACGTAGAGCAACTGGCGCTCTGTCGCGTAAACATCATCCAGTTCTACTTCATCGGCGACAGCCTCGATGCGCTCCTTGAGCGGCAACAGGTCTTCGTCGCTCGCCATGACAGCAACAGCCTTGAACTCCAACCCTTTGGCCAGGTGCATGATACCTAACCGCACCGCGGTAACGGCGCCCTCCTTGCGCGGCGTGATTTCGGCGGCTTGTTGGCCCGCCTTCTCGATAGCTGCTCGAGCGCGGGGCAACGCATCCCGAACACGAACGAAGAGTGCGATTTCCTCCGGCTTGAGCCCGTCTGCCAGTGCCGACTCGATGAAGGTTGCTACCGCAGCGCTTTCCTGTTCCGGCGTGTCGAACACGGAGATGATTGGTTCGGGCCCGTTGAACACCGACACCGTCCCGTGCCGGCTCTCTTCGCGACCGTCGACGTCTGTCAGACTTGCGCCAAACAGGCGGTCCGCCGCTTGCCGGATCTGATGCGACGTCCGGTAATTAACGGTCAGGGTGATGGAGCGGCCTTGCACGTCCACCCCCAGGCCCTTCCATGAGAAGGGCTGCTGGAAGATGCGCTGCCCAAGATCGCCGGTGAAAAAGAGAGCGTCCGGCCCGTCCGCAGCAATGGCGCGCATGAAGCGCAACTCCGGCACGCCGAGGTCCTGCGCCTCATCGACAACGACATGAGTAAACGGCTTGTCGCTCTTGACTCCATAGTGGGCCGTCAATGCGTGGAATACGCTCGCCTTGGTCTCGAACCCGCGCGCGCCGAGCTCCCGCAGCACGTGCTCGAATACCGGCCACAGGCGGTCGCGCTGCCGTGCGCCC
>DASREP010000074.1:0-20036 GCA_035652015.1 Bradyrhizobium sp.
GATCGATCTCGCCGAGCAGGCCTCTTCATTGGGCCCGGTCAACGAGCTGGAACGGAAAGTCGCCGCCAATCCCGGGGATCATCAAGCGCGATTCGATCTTGCCACGGCGCTGAACGCGGCGGGCAAGCGGAGCGAGGCGACCGACCAGCTGCTCGAGATCGTCAAGCGCGACCGCAAATGGAACGACGATGCTGCGCGAAAACAGCTCGTGCAGTTTTTCGAAGCCTGGGGCGGCGCCGATGAGGCCACGGTTGAGGGACGCAAGCGGCTGTCGACCATCTTGTTCTCCTGACAGCTGAAAGCACTGGGGCGGGCAATGCCGATCAACGCCGAATATCGCGGACCCGGCGACCTTCCCGAGGTGATCCCCGTGTTTCCGCTGCCCGGCGCATTGCTGCTGCCGCGCGGGCAGATGCCGCTCAACATCTTCGAGCAGCGCTATCTTGCGATGGTCGACGACGCCTTCCGCGACGGCCACCGCCTGATCGGCATGATCCAGCCCGACGTCGCCCATTCGCTGAACGAGGACCGGCCGGAGCTGTTTCGCGTCGGCTGTGTCGGGCGCATCACCCAGCTCGCAGAGACCGGCGACGGCCGCTATATCCTCGAGCTGACCGGCGTCTGTCGCTTCAAGGTGGTCGAGGAGATCACGGTCCTGACCGCCTATCGCCAATGCAAGGTGGACTATTTCCCATTCATCGACGACTTCACCGCCCGCAAGGGCGAGGACGCGGTCGACCGCGAGGCGCTGCTGGCCGTGCTCTCCGACTTTCTGAAGGCCAATAATCTCAGGGTCGACTGGGAGGGGATCGAGAATGCGCCGAACGAAGCGCTGGTCAATGCGCTGGCGATGATGTCGCCCTATGGCCCCGCAGAGAAGCAGGCGATGCTGGAAGCGCCTGATTTGAAGACCCGCGCCGAGATCCTGATCGCCATCACCCAGATCGATCTCGCCAAGAAGCGCACCAGCGGCGACCCGCCGCTGCAGTAGCGGGCTCACGCCCGCGCGCGCCGGCCGAGCAGGATGTGAAGCGGCAACATCAGAGCGAGAAAGATGCCGGCGGCGATGTGGATCCAGCTGATCCAGGGCCGCACGGCTTCCGATCCGAGGTAATAGAGGCCGAAGGCGGTCAGGATCAGCACCGCGTTCACGCTGGCGACTGTGATTCCTGAAACCAGGTTCTTCTGCGCACGCCAGGCGCGGAGCAGATGCAGCGGAATAAGGGCGCCGAGCGCCATCAAGGCCAGCATGGCGGCGCCGCCGTGGATCATCAACAGGTTGGCCGATGCCTGCTGCCAGGCCTCGCCCGCGTCCTTTTGCCAGTCAGCCACGAGCCAGGCCGCGCCGGTGAGGAACAGGACGGAGAAGACCGCATAGGTCCAATAACGGAATGTGTATTTAAGCCGCACGGTTGATTGAACCACTCAAATTGGGCGTGACCTGCACGTCGCCGCCGGGCGATACCAACAGCGCACCGGCGCCGTAAAGGGCGAGCAATTCGTCCGCATCCGTTCCCAGGATCATGACGACCTTCGTCAGGGCATCCGCGATCATGCAGGACGGCGCGCACACGGTGACGCCGGCGAACGTCGTTGCGGGGCTGCGCGTAGCAGGATCGATAACAGCGGTTTCGTCGGTGCTCCCCGATTGAAACGGATCGAATCTGCGCGCAGTCGATGCCAAGGCCTCATTGGCAAGCGCAATGTTGCAGATCAAGCGGCGCGGATCGCCGGGATCGCGCACATGGATCGGTTGCGGGCCGCTGCCGAACACGAGGAGATCACCGCCGGCATTGACAATGCCGCTCGTCACGCCGAAGCGGCCGAGCGCAACGCGTGCACGATCCACGGCAAACCCCTTGGCGATCCCGCCAAGATCGATCCTGATCTCAGGACCGCGGAATCGGACGGCATGGTCGGCGAGCAATTCGAGTCCGTCGGGGGGCGGAGCGCCGGCGATGGCGGCTTCGCCGCCAAAGCAGGGCAACAGCCCCTTCGCCTGGAGGACTGGCGCCACCGTGACGTCGAAAACACCGCCCGAGCGCCGGTTCAGCTCGATTGCGGCCTGCAGAACCCGGTACGTCCACTGGTGCACCACGACCGGACGCATATGGGCCTCGCGGTTGAGGCGGCTGACATCACTGTCCGTCTCATGGAAGCTCATGAGGCGATGCACTTCGGCCACGTCAATGAATGCAGCGTTGATCGCGGCGTCGAGGTCCGCGCCGGGCGCGGCTTCAACCTCGATCTCCACGAAGGTGCCGAGCAGCGGCCGCGCGCGACGAAGTTTCGTGTGTACTCTATTTGAGGCGGCCGCCATAAGTTGCCAAAATCCGTTTGATGCCTTCGGTGATGTGGGTCGAGGACAATGTCGCGCCGGAGATGTTGCGGATGTCGCCGTTGATCTTGAGCGGGCTCGCGCTGGTCTTCCCGTTGAATTGTGCAAGCCAGCTCGGACTCCTGACGTCGCCCCCATAGGACTCGCGATATTCGAGGATCTCGACACTGTGCACCGCGCCACCGGGGGTCAGCGCCACCGCATAGTCGATATAGAGATGCTTGCCGATCACCCGGTCGAACACGAAGAAGCCGGCGACCTTGCCGCCCGTCTCGGCCTTCCAGACCCGTCCCGCCTGCAGCTCGGTAAAATGCGCCTGCGGAAAAGCCTGCTTCTGCGCTTCCTCGATCGACAGGTAGCGCACCGCGTACGCGGGCGAAGCGGCGGTGATGATGGCCGCAGCCGGCAGCGTGTAGCGCATCCACTGCGTCATGATGCTTCTCTCATTGTCTCGCTTTCGTTCATATTCCGATGATGTGACGAACGGTCGTTTCAGAAGAAAAATCCGACCCCGCCCAGAAATGAATCCGACAGCGCCCCGGTGAGGCTTTTGTCGATGATCCTTTGATAGGTCGCCTTCAGCGCCAGCTTGGGCGAGGGGAAGATCGCAAGGCCCACGGTGTGGTATTGGCGCTGGCCCTGCCCGGTCGGCGTGTTCGCATCCGTCCCGGCAAAGCCGCCCGTTTGCAGGTTCTCATAGGTGTAGCGATAGAATGGCACCGCCTCCCAATCGCTGTTCAAGATCGTGCCCATCGGGACGTGATAGGCGACCTCGCCAGAATAGCCCCACATGGATTTGCCGACATTGTCGGTCGGATCGGTATCGTTGTTGGCACGCAGGGCCGCCGGATTGCCGAAGCCAACCCGGACATATTCGCCGCGCAACTCAAGTCCCGTATCCGGCACGCGATAGCGGAATTCGGCATCGAACATGTTCATGCTTGACCTGCCGAGATAGTTGCCGAAGTCGTCATGGGCTCCGCGCGGCACGACGTTCGGCGAATAGTAGGCGCTGGCGCTGCCGGCAAAGCCCGGCGCGAAGCTCGGGGTGAAATCAAGCCGGCCGGACACGGCCATCACGTCGGAGAGCTGCTGAAAATCGCCGAGCGGCGGGTTGGAGAAGCCGAGCGCATTGATGCCGTCGATGCCTGCGGCGTAGGGCGTGCCGGGCAGTGGCACGGTCTTGGCAGCGGTGCGATTGTCGAAAGAATCGCCGTAATCCTCGTTGCTGGTCGATAGCATCACCTGATATTTCAAGCCGTCGGTGATGGTGCCGTAGACGCTGGTGCCAGGCACTTTCCAGGTCGACGGAATCAGGCCGTTATAGAGCTCCGGCCGGTTGACGCTGTAGAACTGCGTCGGCTCGTGGTGCTGGTTGATGTAGCCGATCGGCACCAGATCGATGCCGGGCGCGCGCCAGTTGAACTGGTCGATGATCTTGAAATCGATCCAGAGCTGCTCGATCTCAGCGGTGCCGTGCAGCTTGTCGTCATTGTCGAAGCCCGAGCCGGCGTGCTCGAACTCGATCTCGGCATTGAAGATGATGTTGTCGGTGATGGCATAGGTCGGCAGCAGCACCATGCGCGCGGTGTCAAAACCATTCTGCCAGGCGCCGCCGGCGGCCGGATTCTGCATGCCGCCGAACTTGACCTCGCCATAGGCGCCGATCGAGAGGCCCGCCACTGGCGAGGGCTCCAGGCCCAGGATGGGCTTGTCGGCGGGCGGCGTTGCTGGATCCAGCGGCTTCAACTCCGGCTTGGGAGCAACCTTGGCGGCGGCGACCTCTTTCTTGGCTCCGTCATCCTTGTTGGCGCGGGAATCCGGCAGCGCATCCGCCGCGGCAGCCTTGGCATTTTTCACCGAGGCCGCATCACTCTTTGGCGAAGCGGCCCCCGCAGCTGAGGCCAGGGGTGATCTTGCCGGCTTGTCGGCAATCTCTGTCGTCTTGGCTGGCGAGGCGGCCCGCTTCTCCTTCAACTCAGCTTCGAGCGTCTGGATGCGCTGCTCCATCTGCTCCATCTTCTTGAGCAGCGCCTCGTTGGAGACATCGCCATCGGCCGCGAGCGCCGTGCTCATCGGCAGCATCGATATGGCGGTTGCTGCGAGGAATAGATTGCGGGCGTGACGCCGTCGAAAGGTCGGCGCAGAATGGCGATGGTACGGCATGGGTCCCCCACTCCACGGAGTCGTTTTTCTCCGCGCTTCGGGGGGACCTAACACCGGCGGCGATTCATTTGGGAATCGAGAAACGGTTCGGCCGGCTGGAATCGCTCCAGATTAGAATTAGAATAAAAACAAACAGATGCTGCGGGGCTACCTAAGCGCTTGCGCCGCGCACTTTCAGTAACCTGCGACCGCAAGCGCCACGACCGCGCTCATGGCGACCCAGCCGACATGCCGTCCGCGCAACGCCCATGCATTGCCGAGCGCTGCAGAGCCGAACACCACCGCAAAAGTGATGATGATCCAGTGCCGCGCGGAGTTCGAGCCCATCCCGGGCGCGGCGACCAGGAGGACACCGCCGGCGATCCAGGCGACGGTACCAGCCTGCCAGACCGCACGAACGAGCGTAGCCACTTGTTTCGGCTGGATCGACGCGCGGGCGAAGACCGCGGTTTCGCCGAGCACGCCATGCGCCAACGACGTGGCAATGGCCAGCCAGCCCGCACATTGCAGCAAGATATCGCGCATGGAGAGCCTCCCAGTTTCGCTACGACCGATCCATACAGTACTGTATGGTTATGCGCTTGCCGCTGGCATCAGTCAATACAGTCGTGTATGGTGCGACATCATGCCCGATCAGCTCTCGGCAAAAGACTGGCTCGATGCCGGCTTGAAGGCGCTGGCCGCAAGCGGCTTCACGGCGCTGAAAGCGGAGCCGCTGGCGAGGGCGCTCAAGGTATCGCGCGGCAGCTTCTATTGGCATTTCGCCGACCTCGCGGCCTTTCATGCCGCCGTCCTCGGCCATTGGCGCGAGGTGGCCGCCGAGCGGATCATCGCCGATCTCGAGAATGTGCCCGATGACGAGAGTCCCCTGCGGCTCCTGCTGCGTCGGACCTTTTCCGGCCGGCTGGCGCTGGAAAAGGCCGTCCGCAGCTGGGCGACGTTTGATTCGCAGGCCCGTGCCGCGGTGCAGGCGATCGACCGCCGACGGCTGGATTACGTCGAACTGTTGCTGCGCAAGGCCGGTCTGCCGGAAGGCCTCGCGCAGGCGCGGGCGCAAATCCTGTATTGGGCCTTCATTGGCTACGCCCTCTCGGACAAGCCGCTGCCGAAGACGCGGCAGGAGCTTGTGCTTGAGGAATTGATGCGGATGGCATTGCATCAAGACGACATGCGCAGGCGAGCTGTGCTAGAAGCCGGTAGCTAGCCGGAGCCCACCTGACATGACAGCCGCACCTGAACGTCCTGAAAACACCGTCGACCCCAAGCTGCTGGAAATCCTGGTCTGCCCTGTGACCAAAGGCGCGCTCGAATACGATTCGGCGAAGCAGGAGCTGATCTCGCGCTCCGCGAAACTCGCCTATCCGATCCGCGACGGCATCCCGATCATGCTGCCGGAAGAGGCGCGCAAGATTGATTAGGGTTCCCATGCGCGCCGCTCTCGTTGCTATCGTTTTCGTTGCCGCCTTCGCAGCCAACGCTTGCGCCGACGAGAGCAAGGTCACAGTCGGGCCCATCGACGCCGTCCTGACGACGCCAGCCGGCGTCGACAAGCCGCCGGTTGCGCTGTTGATCGCGGGGTCGGGGTCTATTGACCATGACGGCAACGGGCCGCAGATGAAGCCCGCCACGCTGAAGAAGCTCTCCGACCAGCTGGTCGCGCGCAACATCGCAACCCTGCGCTATGACAAGCGCGGCGCGGGCGGCTGGAAGCCGGAGTTCGGCAAGCCGGAGGATTTCCGCTTCAAGGACTTTGTGACCGATGCGTCGGCGCTGGTGAAATATTTGCGCGACAGCGGAAGATTCTCGAAAGTGATCCTGGTCGGACACAGTGAGGGGGGCCTGGTCGCAATTCTCACGGCTCAACAGCAGAGCGTCGACCGATTGGTGCTGCTCGCCACAGCCGCACGCACGCAGGGCGAGCTGCTGAAGGCGCAGCTGGAGAAGAAGCTTTCGCCCGAGGCCTATGCTGGCGTCGCCAAGGCGATCGACAGCATCATGGCTGGACAGATCGTCGATCCGCCGCCGCCGGGCCTGCCGATCCCGCCGACCATGCAGCCGGGCCTGGCTTCGGCTTTCAACGAAGACCCCGTCACGCCGCTGCAGAAGCTGACGCTGCCGATCCTGATCGTCGCCGGCGGCCGCGACCTGCAGCTCGCGCGCGTTGACATGATCGCGCTGTCGACGGCGGCGCCGCAAGCCAAGACCGCGTGGGAGCCGCAGATGAACCACGTCCTGGTCGACGTGAAGGATGACCCCGACAATCTCGCAGCCTATGGCCAATCCGACCGGCCGCTCGACGCCAACATGATCGAGGAGGTCTCCGCCTTCATTCTCGAAGGCGCAGCGCGCTAAGGGGCAAGCTTAGACAGATTCGCGTCGCAGTTCGGTTCACCTTTCCAGCGGGGAGAGGTGAACTCCGCAGCACCAACTCATCCGGCGGTATATCGCCTCACGCATTCGGATCATTGGCGTCGGGATAGAACAGCTGCTGGCCGTTGATCTTGTAGCCGGCGATTGCATTCTGTCCCTCGGGTGAAACCAGGAAGTCGATGAAGCGCTGACCGGCGTCCGTCTTCACCTGGGGATGCTTCGCCGGGTTCACAAGCATGACCCCGTATTGATTGAACAGCCGCTTGTCGCCTTCGACCAGAACGGTGAGGTCGCCGCGATTCCGGAACGCGAGCCAGGTGCCGCGATCGGACAGCACATAGGCATTCGAGGCCGAGGCCATGTTCAGCGCCGCACCCATCCCCTGACCGATCTCTTTGTACCATGACCCGCGGTCGTGTCCGATGTCGATGCCAGCGTCCTTCCAAAGCTTCAGCTCGGCAATGTGGGTGCCGGAATGATCGCCCCGGGAGATGAACGGCGCGGCCTTGGCCTTGATGGCTTGCAGCGCAGTCGCGACGTCCTTGCCCTTGACCCCGGCCGGATCCTCCTTCGGGCCGACGATGACAAAGTCGTTGTACATGACGGGATAGCGCTTCACGCCAAAGCCTTCGGCGAGGAATTTCTCCTCGGCTGATTTGGCATGAACGAAGACCACATCGGCGTCGCCGCGCCGCGCCGTGTCGAGCGCCTGCCCGGTGCCTTGCGCCAACACCTTCACGTCGACGCCGGTCTTCTGCTTAACGATCGGCAGCAGGTAACCGAACAGGCCGGAATCCTGGGTCGAGGTGGTCGACGCAACAACAATCGACTGATCCTCTGCGCGAGCCTGAAGGGTCAGAGCCTGCGCGCCGAGCGTTGCGAATGCGATCGTCGCCAGGATGCGAAGTGAGCCGAGCCAGCGTCTCATGTGAGCGGTTCCCTTGTTATTCAATTTTCTTCTGACGTTTCAACGACCGTCCAGAATGCGCCCGATCAGGAAGCTGAGCGCACTCACAGTCATCGACAGGATGACGAGGATGATGCCGAGAGCAAGCGCGAGGCTGAGATCCCCCTTGCTCGTCTCCAACGCAATGGCCGTCGTCATGGTTCTTGTATAACCGCGCACATTGCCGCCGACGATGATGATCGCGCCGACTTCCGCGATCGCCCGGCCAAATGCGGCGAGGAACGCAGTCAATAGTCCATCGCGTCCGATGGCCATGATCGGCCACGCCGCGCGGAACCGGGAGGCGCCATCGACCAGGAGAGCATCACCATAGCGCGCCCAGACGTCCACCATCATGCGATGCACCAGCGCAATGACGATCGGAATGCCGAGAACGGCCTGCGCGATTACCATGGCGGTCGGTGTGAACAGGATACCGAGCGATCCGAGCGGCCCCGACCGGGATAACAGCAGATAGACGGCAAGGCCGACAACGACGGGCGGCAGTCCCAGGAGCGCATTGGCGACGACGACCAGCCCGGCTTTGCCGCGGACGCGATAGATGGCCAAGGCCGTGCCAAGCGGCGCGCCGATCAGAAAGGCGAGGAAGCTCGCCGTCAGGCTCACGCCAAGCGACACACCGACAATCTGGCGCAGCTCGACATCAAAATCAGCAATGAGACTCGCGGCCGTCTCAAACGCCTGGGCAAAGTCATTCATCGCGAGTGTTGCCGCGCACCCATCAAAGCGCCTCGCCCTTCAACAGCCGCGGCACCTCGCCGGTCAGTCCCGCAGCCTGGCGGATGAACAGGTCTTTCAGCGGCGGGGTGCGGTCGACGAGACCAAGACCGATATCGCGCACCGTGCGGAGCAACGTCGATTTGTTGGAGAACAGGAAATTGAGCGAATTGGTGGCAACGCCCATTGCCATGGTGTCGAAACGCCGCCAACGCTGGTAGCGCTCGAGCACACCGGCTTCTCCAATATCCATGCCGAGCCGCGCCGCATCGACCACCACCTCGGCCAGCGCTGCGACATCCTTCAGCCCCATGTTGAGACCCTGGCCGGCTATCGGATGAATGACATGCGCGGCGTCGCCGATCAGCGCGAGCCGATCGGCGATGAAGGATCGCGCGACGAAATAGGAAAGGGGAAAGGCGCGCGGCTTGTCGAGCACCTTGATCTCGCCGAGATGCAGGCCAAAACGCTCCTCGAGCTCGGCGAGGAATTCCGCCTCGCCCAAGGCTGTGATGCGGGCGGCCTCGCCGCGCCTTTCCGTCCACACCAGAGACGAACGCTTCCCCTTCAGCGGCAGGATCGCGAACGGGCCGGCGGGCATAAAATGCTCCTCGGCGCGCCCACCATGGTCACGCTCATGCCCAACAGTGACAACGATGCCGGATTGATCATAGTCCCAGCCATGGGTCGGGATGCCCGCACGCTCGCGTAAGCGGGATCGGGCGCCGTCGGCCGCGACGAGCAGGCTTGCAGCGATGATCGAACCGTCGGCCAAGGTGACGTCGATGCCATCAGGGCGCGCCTCGTAGCCTTCGACCGCGGTGGCCTTCAGCTCAACACCAGCCGCCTCGGCGTGCTTGACCAGCGCGTCGACCAGATGTCGGTTCTCGACCATATGCGCGAACGGCTCGCCCGGCTCGATATCGCCGGCAAAGGTCAGAAACACCGGTCGGGTGGCGTCATGCAGCTTGGAATCGGTCACCACCATGTCGAGGATCGGCTGCGTTTCACCGGCGATCTCGTCCCAGACCCCGAGGGTCGCAAACAACCGCCGGCATGCCGCAACAATGGCGGTCGCCCGGGGATCGCGGCTCGGCCGGTTCGCCAGCGCCGGATCGGCGACAATGACGGGGATTTCCTCACCGAGGCCCTGGCGCAAAGCGAGCGCCAGGGCCAGCCCCGCAAACCCGCCACCGCCGATTAAAATACCTGCCTGTCCCGACATCCGCCTGTTCACCTTCCGGTCTTGCCCTCAGACTATACCTGGGCGAAACAGACGGATGAGACAAGGGGCTATGTGGGCCTGGAGCCGTCATTCCGGGGCACGCCCCCGACCTCGGGTTTACCCGAGTTCGGATCTATAATGTCCAAGTCGGCAACAGCCGACTTGGATGTGAACCCGGAATGACGGAGCAAGACGAAGGAAAGACATGTCCAAAGGCCTGATCGACCTGCTCGCCATTCTCGACATCGAACCGATCGAGGTGAATCTATTCCGCGGCAACAGCCCGAAAACCGGCTGGCAGCGCGTGTTCGGCGGCCAGGTGATCGGCCAGGCCATGGTCGCGGCCTGCCGCACCGTGGAGGGCCGGCTGCCGCACTCGCTGCATTGCTATTTCATCCTGCCGGGCGATCCGCAGGTGCCGATCATCTACCAGGTCGAGCGCCTGCGCGACGGCAAGAGCTATTCGACACGGCGCGTCACCGCCATCCAACATGGCAACGCCATCTTCTCCATCATGGTGTCGTTCCACGCCGAAGAGCCGGGTGCCTTCGACCACCAGGACAAGATGCCCGACGTGCCGCCGCCGGAAAAGCTCACGGCGGAAGAGGTGGCGAAGCAGCCGATGTTCCGCGAAATGCCGGAATTCATCCGCCGCTATTACGAATCCGATCGCCCGATCGAGCTGCGCCCGGTCGAGCTCGGCCGCTATTTCGGCCAGACCATCGATGACGGCCGCATCCATGTCTGGATCAAGACGGCAGCAAAACTGCCTGATGATCCGGCGCTGCATATGTGCGCGCTGGCCTATGCCTCGGATTTCTCGCTGCTCGATGCGGTGATGGCGCGCTACGGCCGCACCCTGTTCGACAAGCGCATGATGCCGGCAAGCCTCGACCACGCGATGTGGTTTCACCGCCCGTTCCGCGCCGACGAATGGCTGCTCTACGCCCAGGACTCGCCGAGCGCGCAAGGCGGCCGAGGGCTAACGCGTGGTCTGATCTTCAAGCCCGACGGAACGCTCGTAGCCTCCGTCGCGCAGGAAGGCTCGATTCGCGAGCGGCGCTGATCACGTCCGCGGCAGCGCGCCTCGCTCGACCAGCTCGGTCTGCGAGGCCTGCCAACGGAGCAGCCAGCGCATCACCCAGGGGATCGGGATGATGAAACCCGATGCGATCGCGGTGACGATCACGCGCCAGAGATATTGCAGGCCGGTCGCCTTGAACACGACCTGCCGCCGCGTGCCCTGGATGTTTCGGCAGAACCAGCGGATCATCGCGGTGTAAACCCAGGCCCAGCCGATGATGGTGATGATCGACACGGCCGCGAGCAGGTTCCAGCCGAAATAGGCCCAGAACGAGCCCGAGAAGCTCAGGCCCAGCGGCTGCCCGTTCGACGCGAGGTTGGCGACGAACCAACGGATGAAGAGCCAGTAGAGCACGAGCCATACCAGCGAGACCAGATTGGTCAGCCCCTGCGACTGCTCGTCGGACAACCAATAGGCGGCAATATCAAGGATGATGGCGCCGAAGAACCACGGCGCAATGGTCAGCGGCTGCCCGGTGAAGGACAGATTGGGTCGCCCTGGGACATGGACGCAGGACACCATCCAGTTCAGATACCAGACAATGGCCCACGGGGCCGGAATGACGAGAATGGTGCCGATCGATGCAACAATCGTCCGCCAGACATAGTCCCAAATCCCGAAATCCACCGAAAGCGCGCTCGCGCCACCGAAGCCCGCGGTTGTTGGAATGGTGCCTCCAGATCCCGGAAACGCCGGCGGCGTCGCGGCGCCCGATAACAGCCCGGGCACCTCGCCGGCCTTTTGCCAGGCTGCCATACCTTCGCTCCAGACCAGCGTGTCTGATGTCACCGTGCCGCGGCCGATCAGGTAGTGCAGTTGGGTTTCGCTGAGGGGGCCCTGCTGCTGCCCGCCCGCCGCATAAAACCAGGATCGCTCGGCCATCGCTCCCCCCGTGGTTTTGTCCAGCGGGACTTGCACGCCCGCCGGACCATTGTGGCGGACCCAATGGGGCTCTGTACAGGGCCGACTTACCAACAGGCCAAAACAGCCCCTTAACCTTGCAACTTTTTTGTGCCAATTGCCCAGAAAGATGCCAGATTGCGAGGTGGGTCACTGACCGACCAATAGCCGAAACCGGGGGACTGCTCATGAAACTCGTCGTCGCCATCATCAAACCGTTCAAGCTTGACGAGGTGCGCCAGGCGCTGACGGCGATCGGCGTGCACGGCATGACGGTGACCGAGGTCAAGGGCTATGGCCGCCAGAAGGGCCACACCGAGATCTATCGCGGCGCCGAATATGTGGTGAATTTCCTGCCCAAGCTGCGCATCGAAATCGCGGTTGCCACCGAGGTCGCCGACAAGGCGATCGAGGTCATCACCCAGCACGCCCGCACCGGCCAGATCGGCGATGGCAAGATCTTTGTCACGCCGATCGATCACGCGCTGCGCATCCGTACCGGCGAGACCGACAGCGACGCACTCTGAATTTTCTCTTCTCCATGCGCGGGGGCAACGGCGCCTCAGACTGCGCAACCATCCGGGATATGACAATGGGAGCATTTCTTCGCCCAGCCGCTGGCGCTGCGACGATCGGCCTTGTGGCGGTCTTTTCATGTGCCACGCCAGCCTTCGCCGCAACGTCCACCATCTCGACCGCCGACACCGCCTGGATGATCGTCGCGACAGCGCTGGTGCTGATGATGACGATCCCGGGGCTTGCGCTGTTCTATTCCGGCATGGTGCGCAAGAAGAACGTGCTGGCGACCATGGCGCAGAGCCTAGCCGCTGTGATGATCATCTCGATTCTCTGGGCGGCGTTCGGCTATTCGCTGGTGTTCACGGGCGACGGCGCATGGCTTGGCGGACTTAATCGGATATTTCTCGCCGGCATGGGGATGGACAGCGTTCACGAGAGCGCAAAGACCATTCCTGAAGCGCTCTTCATGCTCTACCAGATGACCTTCGCCATCATCACGGTGGCCCTGGTCGCCGGCTCGGTCGCCGACCGGATGCGGTTTTCCGCCTATCTATTCTTCTCGATTCTCTGGTTCATTCTCATCTATGTGCCGCTCGCGCATTGGATCTGGGGCGGCGGCTTCCTGGCCCGCATGGGCGTGGTCGATTTCGCCGGTGGCCTCGTCGTGCACTTGTCCGCGGGCGTCAGCGGGCTTGTCGCGGCCAAAGTGATGGGCCCGCGCCAGGGCTATGGCTACGACAACCTGTCGCCGTTCGACCTCTCGCTGGCAGTGATGGGCACCGGGCTGCTCTGGGTCGGCTGGTTTGGCTTCAACGGCGGCTCGGCATTGGCGGCCGATTCACGCGCGGTGATGGCGATCATTGCCACGCACCTGGCAGCCTGCGCCGGCGCGCTGGTCTGGGGCGCCATCGAATGGTCGGCCCGCAGGAAGCCTTCGGTGCTTGGCATGATTTCCGGTGCGGTGGCCGGCCTCGGGACCATTACGCCCGCCTCAGGCTTCGTGGCGCCATGGGCCGGCGTCGTGATCGGCATCATCGCCGGCGCAGTGTGCTATTGGGCCTGCACCTGGCTCAAGCACCGTTTCAAATACGACGATTCGCTCGACGTGTTCGGCGTGCATGGCGTCGGCGGCATGACCGGCACGTTGCTCGCCGGCGTGTTCGCGACCGCCTCCATTGGCGGGGTGTCGGGCCTGATCGAGGGTCATCCCCAGCAGTTGCTGATCCAGCTCTATGGGGTTGTGGTCACACTGGTGTGGTGCGCGGGTGTCACTTACGCGATCCTCAAGCTCGTCAGCATCTTCATGCCGCTGCGGGTCTCTCAACAGCACGAGCTCGAGGGCCTGGATATTTCGCAGCATGGCGAGGCCCTGCAGTAGGGTCGAGGAGCCCGACGCGCAAAGCGGCGCTCGAAGCGCCAGGCGGCAGCCAAGCGCTTCATATTCCGGCAGCAGGGTGCCCCGGACTGCTCTCCGCATGGGCACGATTATGTCTGGAGCTTGGCCTGCCTACGATTTAATCATCAGTGATCGCGAATTAAGCGCGCGCAAATCACGTGGCTTGCCTCGGCTCCCGCAAAGCACAAAAAGCCTCGCGTTCATAATCTGTTAGGCAGCGTGCGCCGTCTTGGCACGGCATTTGATTCTGTGGGTCCCGGCTGTGCCCGCGTCGTGAATTGATTTTCTCCGCGTGGTGAACCTCAGTCGACAACGCCCGGTTAACGTCCGCAACCGGGCCCAAGCGGGGATAGGGACCCATGAAAATTGTTATGGCGATCATCAAGCCATTCAAGCTCGAGGAAGTCCGTGATGCCCTGACCGCCATTGGCGTTCACGGTCTTACGGTAACGGAAGTCAAGGGATATGGCCGGCAGAAGGGCCACACCGAAATCTATCGCGGCGCTGAATATGCCGTGAGTTTCCTGCCCAAGATCAAAATCGAGGTCGCCGTCGCCTCCGATCAGGTCGACAAAACCATCGATGCCATCACCTCGGCCGCCAAGACCGGCCAGATCGGTGACGGCAAGATCTTCGTCATCAGCCTCGACCACGCGGTGCGCATCCGCACCGGCGAGGCCGACGCCGCGGCCCTCTGATTCCGCGCTTAACCCTTACAATTCAGGAGTAGTTGAAAATGACGTTTAAGCGTCCCACCCGCGCGGGCTGGGCAGCCCTCGCGATCGCAGCGCTCTGCGTTGCAGGCTTTGTCGACGTTGCGTTCGCCGAAGACGCGGCACCCGCCGCGGCCGCAGCTCCCGTTCCCAACAAGGGCGACGTCGCCTGGATGCTCACATCCAGCGCGCTCGTTCTGATGATGTCGATTCCGGGCCTTGCATTGTTCTACGGCGGCCTGGTTCGCACCAAGAACATGGCCTCCGTACTGACCCAGGTGTTCGCGATCGTCGCCATGATCGGCGTGACCTGGACCATCTACGGCTATTCGATGGCCTTCAGCGACGGCGGCAGCATGACCGCCTGGGTCGGCGGCTTCAGCAAGGCGTTCATGCATGGCATTGACGCCAACTCGACGGCGGCGACCTTCTCCAACGGCGTGGTGATTCCGGAATACGCCTACTTCGTATTCCAGATGACCTTCGCGATGATCACCCCGGCCCTGATCGTCGGCGCCTTCGCAGAGCGCATCAAGTTCTCGGCCGTGATGCTGTTCATCCTGTTGTGGTCCACCGTGGTCTACTACCCGATCGCGCACTGGGTCTGGTACGTGGCCGCGCCCGACGACGTCGCTGCCGCCGCCAAGGCGCTCGCCGCCGCAACCGATGCCGCGGCGAAGACTGCAGCCCAGGCCAAGCTCGACGCGGTCACCGGCAGCGTTGGCTGGCTCGCCGGCGCCGGCGCCCTGGACTTCGCGGGCGGCACGGTGGTGCACATCAACGCCGGCATTGCCGGCCTCGTGGGTGCTCTGATCATCGGCAAGCGCGTGGGCTACGGCAAGGACCTGATGGCCCCGCACTCGCTGACCATGACCATGATCGGCGCCTCGCTGCTGTGGGTCGGCTGGTTCGGCTTCAACGCCGGTTCAAACCTCGAAGCCAACGGCACCACCTCGCTCGCCTTCGTCAACACCATGGTGGCGACCGCGGGTGCGGCGCTCTCCTGGCTGCTGACCGAATGGATCGCGAAGGGCAAGCCGTCGCTGCTCGGCATCTGCTCTGGCGCGGTCGCGGGCCTTGTCGCCGTCACCCCGGCGTCGGGCTATGCCGGCCCGATCGGCGCTCTGGTGCTCGGCCTCGTGGTCTCACCGGTCTGCCTGTTCTTCGTCTCCACGGTGAAGAACGCATTCGGCTATGACGACGCGCTCGACGTTTTCGGCGTCCACTGCATCGGCGGCATCATCGGTGCGCTTGGCACCGGCATCCTGGTCAATCCCGCGCTCGGTGGCGTCGGCATCACCGACTACACCAACATCACCGGCAACAATGCCGGCACCTACGATCTCGTCACCCAGATGATCGCCCAGGGCAAGGCGGTGCTGGCGACGCTGATCTGGTCCGGCGTCGGCTCGGCGATCCTCTACAAGATCGTCGATCTGATCGTCGGCCTGCGTCCCTCGGTCGAGGAGGAACGCGAAGGTCTCGACATCAGCGATCACGGCGAGCGGGCTTACAACATGTGATTCCTCCCGGGGCGCGGCCCTCACGGGTCGCGCCCACAACTTCGGTTTGGGCACATACCCGGCAATGCCCCGACCGTTGAGGGGCTCCAGCGAAAGTTGGAGCCCCTTCTTTTTTGTCGGAAGCCGGAGCGGCAAGCCGACGCTCTCACGTCAGCCGCAGCGGCAACCGGAGCTCGGAAGGCCGTCGCGGTCCGAATTCCCGTCTGGCGAAGCAGCGCAGAACGTGGTTTTCAGACGCCAACGGCACCAAAATCGCCGCTGGCGTCGATGGTTAATCGCGTCTTAACCTCGCCTTATCTATGGTGATTTCATTCGCGTCCGGCCGGTCCTTGAGCGATCGGCGGTCTTTTGAGTATTGGCGCCGACTGTATGGCTACGACCGCTCCATCCCGCGCGCCGCAGGGCGCTGCTGGCCCCCAGACGAGTCCAGCGGACACCGAACGCTCCCCGTTTGTCCGGACGGCCGAACTGCTGGCCCCCTATCAGCCGGGTAAGCCCCTGATTGCGCTGTCTTTAGGCGAGCCGCAACATGGGGTCCCGGATTTTGTCGGGCCCGTTCTCGCCCAGCACACCGCAGAGTTCGGCCGCTATCCGCTGGCCAAAGGCATCGAGCCGTTCCGCAAGGCCGCCGCCGGCTGGCTCAACCGCCGCTTCAGCCTGCCCCGCGCGATCGACCCCGAGAGCGAGGTGCTGGTGCTCAATGGCAGCCGCGAGGGACTGTTCTTCGCGGCCATCACTGCCATGCGCTATGTCGGCGAGCGCCGCGGCAAACCCGCGATCCTGATGCCGAATCCGTTCTATCCGGTGTATGGCGCAGGTAGCCGCGCCGCCGGCTGCGAGCTCGTCTATCTGCCGACCACGCTCGCCAACGGCTTCCTGCCCGACCTCGACGCCATCGACGAGGCGACGCTGTCGCGCACGGTGGCGTTCTACATCGCTTCGCCCGCCAACCCGCAAGGGTCGGTTGCCGCGCCGGACTATTTCAAAAAGCTGAAGCAGCTTGCCGACACCTACGGCTTCGTCATCCTGAGCGACGAGTGCTATTCGGAGATCTACACCCGCGAAGCGCCAGGCAGCGCGCTGGAGCATGCGGGGCCTGATTTCGTCCGCGTCGTCGCCTTCCAGTCGCTGTCGAAGCGCTCGAATCTGCCGGGCATGCGCGTCGGCTTCGCGGCCGGCGACAAGAGGTTTCTCAGCCTGTTCCTCGAGCTGCGCAATGTCGCGGCCCCGCAAGTGCCGGTGCCGCTACAGCACGTCGCCGTCGCCGCCTACAGCGACGAGGCGCATGTCGAGGAGAACCGCAGGCTCTATCGCATCAAGTTCGATCTCGCCGATCAGATTCTCGGCAGCCGCTATGGCTACAAGCGGCCCGCAGGCGGCTTCTGCGTCTGGCTCGACGTGTCGCAGCTTGGCGGCGACGAAGCTGTGACGGTGAAGCTCTATCGCGACGCCGGCGTGCGCGTCATTCCCGGCAGCTATCTCGCAAGGTTGCAGCCGGACGGCTTCAATCCCGGCGCGGGCTATATCCGCCTGGCGCTGGTCTCGGACAGCGAATCGACTGGCGAGGCGCTGCATCGCCTTGTCGAGACACTCGGGTAGTCGCGGGGGCAACAGGGCATGCCGGCGATCGAACGTGTCATTCCTCTGGTCGGCCATCTGCCGACCTCGATCCGCGAGGCGCTGGCGCGCCGCCTGCGCGAGCTGCTCGGCCTTGGCCTTGTTGGCCTCTCCGGCCTGATGGCGGCAGCGTTGATGACCTGGTCGGTGCAGGATCCCTCGCTCAGCCATGCCACATCGCGCAGCATCCATAACATCATGGGCTATCCCGGCGCGATCGGCGCGGACCTGTTGATGCAGATCCTCGGGCTTGGCGCGATCATGCTGATCCTCCCCGTCGCGATCCGCGGCTGGCGCATGATGAACCATCGTCCGTTCGATCGCGAAGCGCTGCGTTACGGCTGCTGGGTGCTCTGCACCATCACCGCCGCGGGTTTTGCGAGTTGCTGGCCGCATAATGGCGCCTGGCCGCTGCCGACCGGGCTCGGCGGTGTCGTCGGCGATGCCCTGCTGCGCGCGCCGGCGGTCGTGTTCGGGCCGCCCGGCTTCTTCTACCGCCTGGTGCTCGGCATCATCTTTTTCTCTGCGACAGCCGTGACGCTCGTCATCGCCGGCGGCTTTGGCGCGCAAGAGGTCGACGAAGAGGACGTCACCATCGCCGACGACGATGCGCCGTTCGAGGAAGACGAGGACGACCGCGGCTCGGTCTCACTGGGCTGGATCTTCCACGCGCTGATGAGCGCGAAAGCACGCCTCATCTGGCTTGCGATCCGGCTCTACCGCCTGCTGGTGTCCAGCGAGACGCAACCGCGCTTGTCATTCCAGCGCCAGGAGCCGAATCTCGGAGGCCGCGCCGCGCCCTCGATCGCACCCGGCGCGGACGGCGATTTCGAGGACGAGGAGGAAGAAGAGGTAGAGGACGACGAGGAAGAAGAGGAGGCCCGGCGCCCGCGCAAGAAGGCCGCGGCTCGTCCCGCCTCGCGCAAGGCCGACAAGTTCGAGCTGCCCTCCGTGTCCATGCTCGCCGCGCCGAAGGCCGCCGACCGCCAGCCGCTCAGCAAGAGCGAGCTGGAAAGCAACTCGCGCGCCCTGGAAGGTGTGCTGCAGGATTTCGGCGTCCGCGGCGAGATCGTGAAGGCCAACCCCGGCCCGGTCGTCACGCTCTACGAGCTCGAACCGGCGCCCGGCATCAAGTCATCCCGCGTCATCGGTCTTGCCGACGACATTGCGCGCTCGATGAGCGCGCTGTCCGCCCGCGTCGCCGTCGTGCCCGGCCGCAATGCCATCGGCATCGAATTGCCCAACGCCCACCGCGAGAAGGTCTATTTGCGCGAGCTGCTGGTCGCCAAGGAGTTCAACGAGTCCGTGGCAAAGCTGCCGCTGTGCCTCGGCAAGAACATCGGCGGCGAAAGCATCATCGTCGACCTCGCGCGCATGCCGCATCTCCTGATCGCCGGCACCACCGGCTCCGGCAAATCGGTCGCCATCAACACCATGATCCTGAGCCTGTTGTATCGGCTGCGCCCCGATCAATGCCGGCTGATCATGGTCGACCCGAAGATGCTGGAATTGTCCGTCTATGACGGCATCCCACATCTTCTGACCCCTGTCGTGACTGATCCGAAGAAAGCCGTCGTCGCGCTGAAATGGGCCGTGCGCGAGATGGAAGAGCGCTACAAGCGCATGGCCAAACTCGGCGTGCGCAATATCGATGGTTACAATGCGCGCCTTGCCGAAGCCAAAGCAAGGGGCGAGGAGCTGACGCGCACGGTGCACACCGGCTTCGACAAGGAAACCGGCAAGGCGATCTACGAGGAAGAGAAACTCGATCTCGACCCGCTGCCCTACATCGTCATCATCGTCGACGAAATGGCCGACCTGATGATGGTGGCGGGCAAGGACATCGAAGGCGCGGTGCAGCGCCTGGCGCAGATGGCGCGCGCCGCCGGCCTGCACGTGATCCTCGCGACGCAACGTCCCTCGGTCGACGTCATCACCGGCACCATCAAGGCGAACTTCCCGACCCGCATCGCCTTCCAGGTCACCTCCAAGATCGACAGCCGCACCATCCTCGGCGAAATGGGCGCCGAGCAGCTGCTGGGCCAGGGCGACATGCTCTACATGGCGGGCGGCGGACGCATCAGCCGCGTCCACGGCCCGTTTGCTTCAGATGAAGAAGTCGAAAAGGTCGTGCGTCATCTCAAGACGCAAGGCGCGCCCGAATATCTCGAAGCGGTCACCGCGGAAGAGCCGAGCGAAGAGGACGGCGCGGTGTTCGACGCCACCGGCATGGGTGGTGGTGGTGGCGAAGGCGATCTGTTCTCGCAGGCGGTTGCGATCGTCAAACGCGACCGCAAGGCGTCGACCTCGTATATCCAGCGCCGCCTGCAGATCGGCTACAACCGCGCCGCATCGCTGATGGAGCGCATGGAACAGGAAGGCATCGTCGGCCAGGCCAATCATGCCGGAAAGCGCGAGATTCTGGTGGCCGAGGAAGAAGAAGGCTTCTGATCGGGCGCGGCTTGAGCGACGAAACGCGAAAACGGCAGCGTAATTTCACG
>DASREP010000075.1:0-81457 GCA_035652015.1 Bradyrhizobium sp.
CCGACAACACCAACAACGTGATGGCGCTCGCCTTCGGCCTGCTGATCGTGTTCCTGGTGGTGGGCGGCTCGCTCTGGATCATGAGCAATCTCAACCAGAACATGCAGCCGATGGACCAGATCATGCAGATGCAGCGGTGAGGTGTGATCGCTCAATCGATCATGGCTTTGCCCGCGCCAGCGCGTGCTGTCGAATTTGTGGGACCGATGAGCACCGCCGTCGCGCCGGCTTAATGGGCGCTTAATGCTTTTGCGCGACAGATAGGCCACCAGCGCGAAATGACATTGTAGCAGAAATGCGGCTCCGTCCCCGGGGAGGGGAATGGCATGGGACTGCTCATCGCTGGCCTGCTCGCTGGTATCCTGATTGGCTTTGCCTGGCTTGCCCCGTCGGGCCACCTGGAGGGATGCACCTTCCAGTGGCAGGGATGTTTCGATCAGGCAAGCACGGCGCCACCGTTCCGGGCAGCGGCGCTCAGACCGGTTCCTCGGATGGGTGAAACCAACTCCGACGTCGACTCGCCGGCGGCGCAGAAGCTTGTCGCACATTCAACCGCCAAACACCGGTCGGCGCGGGCGCACCACAGGGTCGCGCTCGCCAAGGCGGCGGTACAACCGGGAACGGTCGGCGCCTCCGCATCCGAACGTCAGGCGGCGGAAAGGCCGGATCCGGTGCTGGAGAGGGCAAAGCTCTCCGTCGCTGCCAAAATGGAGAACCCGGCCTCAGCCGAGTTCGGCGACATGGATCACGCCTTCAGAAAAAACACGCTGGGGCGGGCGACAGACACCATTTGCGGCCACGTCCATGGGAAGACTGCATCAGGCGGAAACACCGGAGAGAGGCCATTTCTCTATCTTGTGAAGGAAGATGATGCATACGTTGTCGATGGCAAGCCTGACTCGGCTGCAGCGATCGCCTACCGGAATATCTGCAATTAGAGCCTGATCCGGCGGCGCGGCTATTCGCGTTTCGCGCCGGAGCAAATCCTGCGGAAAGAATTTCCGCACCAGCAAGCAAGACCTGTCTTGGCAAGCCGCCGGGCATCTTTGGCCGTGGACGGGCGGCAAGGCGTTACGATCGTAGGTTTTCAACCGGGGTAGTCCAGCGCTGATCTGCAGATTCGCTTCTTGCGAAGGAGCGATCGAGCTCAGCAATTTCTGTGGTTGGGAGTAGCAATGGACGATATCGTCAATTCGGCAGGACGGCTCGACGGAACGCTGCAATTGCCGGCGCTTCTGCTGATCGAGCCGCTTACCCTGACACGGACCTGCATTCTCAATATTCTCAGGCGCGAGTTGATTGGATTCGACATCCTCGACATCGCGACGACCGACGACCTCGATTGCACTTCGGGACGCGACATCCGCCTTGTCGCGCTTGGCATTGGAGACAGGTCTGTCGTCGATGCCTCCGTCGAGGACGATCTCGCGTTGCTGGTGGATTACTGCTCCGCCGCGTCTGTCGCGCTGCTGTCAAATCGCGACGATGAAGCCACCGCGCTCGCGGCGATGCATCGCGGAGTTCGCGGCTTCTTCCCGAGTTCGCTCCCGGTCGAGGTTGTCGTGGCCGGCTTGCGTCTTGTGCTCGCCGGAGGCGTCTACAGGCCTCTTCCGATCCTCGGACGGGCAGCGACCGGCGATGTGGGACCGCCGTGTTCGCGTGTGGCGGCATCGACTTGCCTGGACAACCGAGCTGAGAAGGGCGCGACGGAGAGGAGCGTGGGCGACTTCACGCCACGCGAGCAACAGGTGCTCGCGGAGCTGGAGCTTGGCCTGCCAAACAAGGTGATTGCAGCCAAGCTCAGGCTTTCTGAAAACACCATCAAGATGCACGTTCAGCACATCATGCGAAAATGTGCCGCGCGCAACCGCACCCAGGCGGTTCTCCGCTGGAGCGGCCGGTTGCCGGGCAGGGCTCGCAATAGCGACACCGTCTCGTCACCGTCGTGACGTGAAGGCTCAGTCCTCCCGGAAAGCCGTGTGGAAGCTATCGATCAGGGGGCGCAATGCGTAAAGCGCCACGGTGGTGTGTCCCGTCGTGATGAAGACCTGCGCCGGCATTCCGGAGATGATCTTGATGTGCTGCTCCGTGATCCGCGGGTCCTCGACGCGAATTTTTGCCGAGTAATAGGGCTGGTCGGTGCGCTTGTCGAGAAGCCGATCGGCGGACACCTGCATCACCGTGCCCTCAAGCCGCGGCACGCGGCGCTGATTGTAGGGAAGCAGGTGCACCGCCGCCTTCAGGCCTGGATAGACCACGTCGATGTCCTCCGGCTTGAGGCGCGCGACCACGATCAGGCGGTCCTGGCGGGGCACCAGGTCGAGCAGCGGTGCGCCGGGCGCAATCACGCCCCCGGGCGTATGAACCCGGAGTTCGGTGACCACGCCATCCTCGGGCGCCTTGATCTCGGTTCGGGACAGCTGATCCTCGGCGGCCACCAGCTTCTCGCGCAGGTGAAATTTCTGGTTCTGCGCTTCGCGCAGCGACTGGGCGACATCATTTTGCCTGTCGCTTTCGAGCTTGTAGCGCGTCGCATTGGACTCGTTGATGACCTGTTGGGCGCGCGAAATCTGCGCCGCCAGTTCGCCTCTGCGCCCCTCGATATCGGCCATTTCCCGTTGCAGGTTGAGAAGACGAGGCCGCCGCTCGAGGCCTTTTTCGACAAGGGTCGCGACCATATCCAGTTCCTCGCTGACGATGGCCGAGCGCTGCGCGGCGGCGGCCGCTTGCGCCCTCAGCCCCTCAATCTCCTCCATGATCTCGGATTTCTTCTGGTTGATGATCGCAAGTTGCGATTCGAACACCTCGTGTCGCGTTGCATAGATCGTTCGCTGCGCGGACAGGAGGGCCGCGGCCGGAGCGTTCTGCTCCGCTATTGCCTGCAGTTCGCTTGGAAAGGTGACGCGATCGCGCTCTTGCTGTTCGGCGAGCAGCCGTGCCTCGCGTGCCATGGCGTCCCACAGCTGGGCCCTCAGGCTCTCGACCTCGGCGCTGGCCCTGGTGTCATCAAGCGCGATCAGGGGCTGTCCGCTGTGCACGACGTCGCCATCTGAGACGAGGATGGCCCTGACGATGCCGCCCTCGAGATGCTGGATGGTCTTCTTGCTGGATTCCGACTCGACGACCCCGGACGCGATTGCGGCGCTCTCGAGCGGCGCGAAGCTTGACCAGGTGCCGAGCCCCAAGACAAAGCAGAGCACCAGGAGATTGCCGGTCAGCGTGAGGCCGCGAAGCGCGCTGCGCGGGGAAGCCGGTGTCGGCGGCGAGCACCAGGGGAAGCCGAGCGGTTCAAAATCGTCGATAGCCGTGATCGCCATCCCGAAGCGGCGCTCGGGCCCTGGATCAGGCGAGGGCGCCTGCGCAAGCTCCGCCTCGGGCGTCATGGAACGGACAGCTCCGGCGGCGCATCGGTGACCGCTTGCGGATGATCCGGGGACGTGACCTGTGACAGCACTTCTGTCGCGACTGGTGATGTCACTTGGGGCCGGCTGAGATGCTGTTCGAAAATCTGCTCGCTCGGGCCGAACGCCTGCAGCATGCCGCCCTGCATGATGGCGATCTTGTCGGTGGCGGCGAGGATGCCCATCCGGTGGGTGATGATCACCACCGTGGTGTTGGCGAGCTTCAACTGTCCGATGGCATCGAGCAGAACGCGCTCACCGACATAGTCGAGGCTCGCGTTCGGCTCGTCGAGCACCACAAGGCGTGGGTCGCCGAAGAACGCCCGGGCAAGACCCAGACGTTGGCGATAGCCGCGCGAAAAGCCCGCCCCACCGTTCGAAACGGGAGTGTCATACGCCTCGGGCAGGCTCATGATGGACTCGTGGATCCCCGCAAGCCGTGCCGCTTCGGCGAGTTTGTCAGGGTCGGTGTCATCGAGCCTGCCGATATTGTCCCTGATCGTGTCGCCGAACAGATTGATGTCCTGCGGCAGGTACCCAAGGTAACGGCCGCCCAGCCCCTGGCGCAAAACCGAGATGTCGACATCGTCGAGCAGGACGTGCCCATGCGTGGGCGACGATATTCCGGCAATGATCTGGCCAAGCACCGACTTGCCCGAGCCGGACGGGCCGATGATGCCCACACATTCGCCTGGCGCGAGCGAGAACGAAATGTCCTTGAGCAGGAAATGGCCGCTCTGCCGCAATTCCAGGCCAACAGCGTCAATGATGAGCTCGCCGCGCGGTCGGTCCGGACGAATGCCAGTATCTTCCGCAAGCGAGGAATTGGCCGCCAGCATGGCGCCGAGCCGCCGATAGGCGCCATGCGCCGTCGTCAGGGCTCGCCAGGCGGCGACCGTGCCGTCGACCGGGGCAATCGCGCGGCCGAATAGCAGTGATGCCGCAAAAATAATGGCGGGGTTGCTGCCGTGATCAAGCACGAGCCATGCGGCCGCGCCCATGATCAGGACTTGCGCCAGCGCGCGGATCGGTTTGGACACGAGCATGATGGTTTCGGACCGCTGCTGGGCGAAATCCTGCTCGTTTCGCGCTTCGTGCGCGGCCCGCTGAATGAGGCGCGCGGTCCCTTGGAACGTTCCCGTGGCGCGGATCATGTGAATATTGGCCGCCGCAGTCATGAGCCGGCTGTAGCCCCTCGACAATGCGGCACCGGATTTTGCCAACGCCTCTTCGGTCAGCAGTTCCTTGGCGAGCGTCAGTGCGAACGAGAACGCCACGCTGGCCGCCGTGATCAGCCCCAGCAGGGGATGGATGAGAAAGAGGACAACGACAAACAGAGGTGCCCATAGCGCGTCAAACAGCATCGGGCAGGCGCCAGAGTCCATGAACTGCCGTAGCAGCGTGAGGTCCCGGTGAGCCTCCGCGACCCGCGAGGGATCGCCGCGGAAGGCACATTCCAGCGATGTCGATAGCACGCTCGGTCGAAGCCGGTCCTCGAGCCACGCGCCAAGCCGGCCAAGCGCGGCCCGGCGCAACGCGTCGAGCATTCCGCCGATCATAACGGTGAACGCCACGATCAACGTCAGCAACATCAGCGTGGGGCCGCTGCGGCTCGACAAGACCCGATCGTAGATCTGCAGCAGGTAGATTGAGGGAGCAAAGAGCAGCAGATTGTAGCTGCAGCTATAGGCCAGGACCAGTGCAAGCGGGCCTGCGCAGGCCCGCACAGCCGCTTGCAGCGGCGTCTGCGGGGATGCTGCGATGAGCAACCGGAAGGACGGCATCGGCATGTCGTCACCGTTTGGGAGTTTGCCGCCGCAATCAGAGACCGGCGACGTCGGCCGCCGGTCTCCGCCGCCCACGGACGCGCGTCAGATGGAGCTGTCGAAGCTGATGTCCACGTTGCCGCCCAGCGCCGCATTTCCGCTACCGCCGTTGCCGCCGACGCCGGCCATGACTTCCTGATGCATGTCCGCCATCAGGGAGTTCGTCTGGGTCGCCGTCGTGTTGGCATGGACGGTGGAGGTGTCGTATCCGCTGCTCGAGGTCTGATCTCCATTGGAATTGGCAGTTCCGCCGTGAGCCTTCGCGAACCAGTCGGCCTTGCCATTGGCGCTGGCGTCCCAGCTGGCCTTCTGGTGAACGTGGTCGCCGGTATTCGCCGAGACGCTGCCGCCCGTCGAAGTATTGGAGGGATCGAAGCTGAGCACGGGCTGATTGACGACGTATCCCTTGAAGCTGCCGTCGCCGCCATTCCCGGCGCTGTTGCCGCCGGTGTCTATCGCCTTGAAGTGGATCGAGTCGGAAACGTTGATCGATGGTTTTGAGTAGGTCATGAGAGCCTCCGTGTTGTGTTCGCGGGTCTCCACGAGGTGGAGATGATCGACTTGCGCGCCGAGTTTGGTCTGCACGCGGCTGAATGGGATAGATGCCAAATGTAATGGCGTGCGGTTCGGTGGGCACACCCGAAAGACTACATGAGCATGCGCCACGCCCGCGCGCATCGGCCGCGCGCCAACGCCCGATGGGATGCCGCGCCGGGGCCTGACATCCGTGCATCCGTTGGGCGTTATACGACTAGATGGAGATCCGACAGGAGGTGCGCGGCGACATCGCCGCCCAACGCCAGGTTGCCGTTGCCGCCATCGCCGCCGATCCCGGCCATCTGGGTCGCGCTCTGGTCGATATGCACGTTGTTGACCTGGTTGGCCTCGGCCGTCGCGTGGGGCCCCGCAATCGCAATGTTGATCGGCGCATAGATCGCGACGCTGACATCGACGAGGCTGCCCGAAAAATGGCCGCTGCCGCCATTGCCGGCGCCGTTGGCGCTGGTCGCGATCGCGTCGGAGCCGCCGCTCGACCCGGACAGATGGATACCGCTGCCACCGCCGATCGCCAGATTGCCGCTGCCGCCATTGCCGCCAATACCGGCGGTCTGCAAGGACGACTGATCCAGATTCACATTGTTGGTCTGGCCGGCATAGGCGCTGGAATTATAACCCGCCACCGCGATATTCACCGGATCGTAGAGTGCGAAGGATGCATGGACCAGCCCGCCATAGGCGTGGCCATCGCCTCCATTGCCGGCCTGGTTGCCGCCGCTCTGAATCATCTCCCAGCCCGACGACGAACCCGATCCGAGCAGCGACAGGTCGCCTCCGATGGCGGCATTGCCGTTGCCGCCGTTGCCGCCGACGCCTGCGATCTGAATGGCCGATTGATCGATCTGCACTGTATTCGATTGAGAAGCCTCGGCCGTTCCACCGGGGCCGGCCTCCGCGATGTTGATCGGATGATAGATGACGATGGGCGCGTCCAGCAGCGTTCCGGAAAAGCTGCCCTGGCCGCCATTGCCGGCGCCGTTGCCTCCCGTCGCGATCAGTTCGGGACCGGAAGCGGAAAGGGCGGCACTTCCGCCCACCGCGACATTGCCGTCGCCACCATTGCCGCCGATGCCGGCCATCTGCAGCGCGGACTGATTGAAGCTCGCATTGTTGGTCTGGTCGGCCAGCGCCGTGGAATCGTATCCCGCTGACACCGTCATGTTGATCGGCTCGTAGACGATCATCGAGGCATGAATGATGCCGCCATAGAAATAGCCGTCGCCGCCATTGCCGGCCGTATTGGCTCCGCTATCGATTGCGCTCGCGCCTGGCCCGGCGATGCTTGAGGCTGAGGCAGGCTCGACGGCGTAAACGTTGCCGGCCGCCGCCTCATTGCCGTTTCCGCCGTGACCGCCGACGCCCGCCATCTGAAAGGCATGCTGATCAATCTGGACGGCGTTGGACTGGTACGCGTCAGCGCGGCCGTGCCCGGCTGCGTGCGCGGTATCAACCGGACTGAAGAACATGGCTGGAGCGTTGATCGCCTCACCGGCAAAGAAGCCGCCGCCACCGTCGCCTGCGCTGTCGTCGCCAGTGTCGATCGCGGAAGGGAGCAAGGCGTCCGGCCTTCCGGGGGCATGCATGCCATGGCCATCATGCCCGTGATGGGGCTGATGATGCAGCCGGATGCCATCCGACAGCTCCCACAAATTCATGGTCGCTCTCCTGGTCGAGAATCGCGACCCCGCGGGTGTCGCCGGTCCGTTCCGACCTGAGAACGAAATCTCCTCCTCGGCCCGCGAAAAGCCGAGTCGTCAATTCAGGTGTAGACTTTGGGGTGAGCGAGATCATATCGGCTACACCCGTTTCGATGCAGTGGTTCGGTCACAGCTGCGCCGATCTGGGTCTCGCCTCAGGCGCCGCATGGCTTTGGCCCAGCTTATCCGTCACTTGCCCTTGCTTGCGCGGCAGTTGAACGCGCGGCGGAAGCCGGCGGCCTTTGCGTCGTCCTCGGAGCAGAACCAGCGGTCGGGTTGGGTGCCGGCATAGCTGAGGCAGCCCTGCAGATGGTAGATGCCGACATTGCCGGTCAGGCGGGCGCGCACGGCGAACTTGCCCTTGATACTGCAGTTCGGCGGCATCGCCAGATCCGTCGGAAACAGCACATTCCGGATCTCGGCATCGCGATCAGCGCGGCAGGATGCGCCCAACAGCGGGCCGTCCTTCTTGCCCATGCGGAAATCCTGCGGCAGGGCGAAGCAGCCCTTCCACAGGCCGAGATTGCTCCCCTTTGCTGCGGCCGCATCGTCCTTGAGATGCAGCTTCGCGGCGGGCTCGACGCTCACGGCAAGACCCTTCTGCACCAGCTGCCGATTGAGGCTTTCGGTTTCGCCATCGACCCGGCAGATGCCGAGATGACGGTTTCTGAACGTCTTGTCCGGACCGAGATCGTCGCAATGAACATTGCGGCCGCCGATCAGCTTCGTCAGCTGTTCGCGCGCGTCGAGGCCGCAGGCGAAGGGGTCGGCATGGTCGTCGATGCACACCTGGTCGAGTTCGGGTGCATCAGCGCCGTCGAGACGGTAGGCGACATCGCCGAGTTGGATGGTGTCGCCGTCCCTGATCACGACACTCGCCGCCTGCGCAGGGCCGGGAAACGGCACAGGCGACAAAACAAGAACGATAGCTGAGGCCAGCGAAAGCAGATGCAGCAGGTTCAATCGTTGCATGTGTCACACTAATCAAAAAGGGATGCAGGCACGGCGTCCTACCATGCTTGCATTGTCACAAAAATTGACGGCTTGCACGCGCGCCCTGCATGGATGCCCCCGGTTTCGGTCGCTTTACTCGATCCCCGGACTGATCCTATCGTCGATCCTGTCGCTGGCGACTGCGGTTGCCGCGCCAGCGGTGCGTCGATCGCCATCGAAATCGGCGACGGCTTTCTGAGGGGGTGAAATGCCAAAACACGATCCTGTCGACGTGCTCATCATCGGCGCCGGTGCCTCCGGCGCCGCGGTCGCCTGGAGCCTCGCCGACACCAGGATGCACATCCTTTGCCTGGAGCAGGGCGGCTGGATGAAGCCGTCGGAATATCCGTCCACCGGGCGGGACTGGGAGGCGCGCTTCTATGGCGACTATTCGCCGAGCCCGAATATCCGCGCGCGAGTGGAAGACTATCCGATCAACGACGACAACTCGCCGATCAAGGTGGTCAACTTCAACGGCGTCGGCGGCTCGACCGTGATGTATACGGCGCATTGGCCGCGCTTGCACCCCTCCGATTTCCGGGTCAAGACGCTCGACGGCGTCGCCGACGACTGGCCGATCGACTACGACACGCTGGCGCCGTTCTTTGCCGAGAACGACCGCATGATGGGCGTCTCGGGTCTCGCCGGCGATCCGGCTTTTCCGCCGACGGCGCCGCCGATGCCGCCGCTGCCGCTCGGCAAATCCGGCACGCTGTTTGCGAAGGCGATGAACCAGCTCGGCTGGCACTGGTGGCCGTCGGACACCACGGTTGCGACCACCGATTATGAGGGCAGGGCGCGCTGCATCAATCTTGGCCATTGCACGCCGGGTTGCGCGCAGGGCGCCAAAGCCTCCACTGACATCACCTATTGGCCGCTGGCGCTGCGCGCCGGCGTGGAATTGCGCACGCATTGCCGGGTGCGGGAAATCCTCACCAACGAGCATGGCATGGCCTCGGGCGTGGTCTATTACGACCAGGATGGCGTCGAGCAATTCCAGCCGGCCGAGGTCGTCATCATCGCCTGCAACGGCATCGGCACGCCGCGCCTTCTGCTCAACTCGGTCTCCGGCCGTTTCCCCAACGGGCTCGCCAATTCCTCCGGCCTCGTCGGCAAGAACCTGATGTTTCACCCTTACGCGCAGGTCTATGGCTATGTGGAGGAGGAGACCGATGCCAACCGCGCGCCGCCGACCTGCCTCTGGAGCAAGGAGTTTTACGAGACGGATTTGTCTCGCGGCTTCGTGCGCGGCTACGCCATCCAGTTCGGCCGAGGCGCGGGCCCCGTATTCGAGGCCGTGATGAGCGAGGCCAAGGGGGTCCTGCCCTGGGGCGCCGATCATCATCGCGTGTTCCGCAAGCTCAACGGCCATCGTCTCGCGCTGTCGGCGATCTGCGAGGATTTGCCGGAGGAGCATAACCGGGTGACGCTCGATCCCGTGCTGAAGGACAGTCACGGCATTCCGGCGCCGCGGGTCGACTACACCATCGGCGAGAACTCGAGGAAGATGATGGAGCACGGCCTCGCGCGCGCCAGGGAGATCCTGGCCGCAGCTGGGGCGAGCGACATCTGCCTCAACAGCCCGATCCCCTATGGCGGCTGGCATCTGCTCGGCACCGCGCGGATGGGCACCGACCCCGAGCGTTCGGTGGTGAACGAATGGGGCCGCGCGCATGACGTGAAGAATCTTTTCATCGTCGACGGCAGCGTGTTCGTGACCTCGGGCGGCGTCAACCCGACCTCCACCATCCAGGCGATCGCGCTCTATGTCGCCGATCAGATGAAGCAGCGTCTGGCCAATTTGTTCGATTGAGGCGGCAATGAACAGCATCAATACACCTGCAGACACCGAGACGGGCCTCACGCCGGCGCAGCGCGACGACCTGCGCACGATCGCCGGGATGATGATTCCCGAAAGCGCGGAGTACAGGGTGCCCGGCGCCGACGATCAGCGGATCCAGGCCGACATCGTCGCAACGCTTGGCCGCGACACCGGCCGCGTGCGCGCGGCACTCGATCACGTCGCGCGGCTCGCGGGAAAGCCGCTGGCCGCGCTCGATGCGGCGACGCGTGAGGCGGTGGTGCGCGAATTTCGTGCAAGCGGCGGCGTGGCGGCGGCGACGCTCGCGCGTGTCATCCTGCAGTGTTATTATCGCGACGACCGCGTGCTCAAGTCCCTGAATTTGGAACTGCGGCCGCCATTTCCGTTGGGCCACACGCTGGAGCAGGGCGATTGGTCGCTGCTCGATCCGGTCAAGGCGCGTCCATCGATGTGGCGCAGGGCGCCATGAGCGAATTGCATTCTCTTTGATACGGAATTCTTTACGAATCTGTCTAAAGAAGCCCAGGAGATACAAGACGTATAGTTCGGGCTGAGGACACGATGATTGACAATGATGGTCACCCGCCGCTGCGGCGAGGTGATGCCGCGTCGGCTGCGCAACGCCGACACGCCGGCATGACGCGCCGCTCGCTGCTTGCAACCGCTGCGCTCCTGATCTCCACCTCCGGGGTTCGCGCGAGGGTTGTCACAAAAGTGTTGCCGTGGCAGCCGAACCAGGCTTACCCGGTGACGCCGGTCGTGCCCGGCGGCTATTTGTTCTTCACCGCGGCTGAAGCCGCCATTGTCGATGCCTTTGCCGAGCGGCTGATCCCGACCGACGAGCTCGGCGTTGGCGCCAAGGATGCCGGCGTCACCACTTTCATCGACCGGCAGCTGACCGGCCCCTATGGCGGCCACGACTGGCTCTATATGCAAGGGCCGTTCGCGGAGAAGCCGCTGCCGAGCCAGGGCTTGCAGTCGCCGCTGACCCCGCGCCAGCAATATCGGCAAGGTCTCGCCGCGTTGGAGGCCTATTGCAAGAAGACATACAGCGGCCGCGGCTTTGTCGAGCTCAACGAGGATGAGCAGATCAGGCTGATCGGCGCCATGGAAAAAAGCGAGGTCAAGTTCGAGGATTTCTCTAGCCGCATGCTGTTCGCGGCGATCTATGCCAACACCATCGAGGGCTACTTCGCCGACCCGATCTATGGCGGCAATCGCGACATGGTCGGCTGGAAGCTCGTCGGCTTTCCCGGTACGCGCTACGACTATCGCGACGTGATGGCAAAGCCAAACCAGGCCTACACACTGCCGCCGGTGGCGTTGCAGGGCCGTCCCGCCTGGGGAGGGAAGTGATGGCTCGCCGTCTTCCCCGCAAGGATGTCGTCATCGTCGGTCTCGGCTGGACCGGATCGATCCTGGCCTATGAGCTCGCGCGCACCGGCCTCGAGGTGGTCGCAATCGAGCGCGGTCCCTGGCGCGATACCGCAACGGATTTCAACATCGGCACCGCGCCTGATGAATTGCGATACGGCGTGCGTCACGACGTCTTCCTGCGCCCCACGCAGGAAACGCTGACCATGCGCAACAACCCGTCGCAGACGGCGCTGCCGATCCGCAAATGGGGCAGCTTCCTGCCCGGCAATGGCGTCGGCGGCGCGGGCGTGCACTGGAACGGCCAGACCTGGCGCTTCCTGCCCAACGACTTCCGCATCCGCAGCCACATGATCGAGCGCTACGGTGAGAACATCCTGCCCGAAGGCAATCACATCCAGGACTGGCCGGTCTCCTATGACGAGCTCGAGCCTTATTACGACAAGTTCGAGAAGGTGCTCGGCATTTCCGGCAAGGCCGGCAATCTCAGGGGCGAGATCCAGGCCGGCGGCAATCCGTTCGAGGGCCAGCGCGCGAGCGAATATCCGACGCCGCCGATGACGCAAGGCTACGCGCAAAGCCTGTTCACCAAGGCCGCAAGCGGCATGGGCCTGCATCCGTTCCCGCGGCCGTCGGCGAACATCTCGGCCGCCTACACCAATCCGTATGGCTGCACCATGGCGCCCTGCACCTATTGCGGTTTCTGCGAGCGCTTCGGCTGCGCCAATTATTCAAAAGCCTCGCCGCAGACCTGCGTGCTGCCGGCGCTGGTCCGCGAGCCGACCTTCGAGGCCCGCACTGAATGCGAGGTGACCAAGGTCAATCTGGCGGGCGACGGCAAGACGGCGACCGGCGTCACCTATGTCGATGCGCAAGGTGAGGAGTGGGAGCAGCCGGCCGATCTCGTGCTGGTCTGCGCCTTCTCACTCTTCAACGTCCGCCTTCTGCTGCTGTCCGGCATCGGCAAGCCCTACGATGCGGCCAAGGACGAAGGCGTGGTCGGCCGCAACTACGCCTACCAGACCGGCTCCGGCGCGACCGGCTTCTTCGACGAGGCCAGGTTCAACCCGTTCGCCGCGGCTGGCTCGCTCGGCGTGGCGCTCGACGATTACAACAGCGACAATTTCGATCACGGCCCGCACGGCTTTGTCGGCGGCGCCAGCATCACCTCGGCCTATACCAACGGCCGGCCGATCCTCTATCACCCGACCCCGCCGGGTACGCCGACCTGGGGCAAGGCCTGGAAGAAGGCCGTGCACGAGACCTACCAGAAGGTCACCAATGTCGGCGCCCAGGGCAGTGTGATGAGCTACCGCAACAACTATCTCGACCTCGATCCGACCTACAAGGATCCGCTGGGACGGCCGCTGTTGCGCATGACCTTCGATTATCAGGACAATGAGCGCAAGATGGCGAACTGGATGGCCGAGCGCTGCAACGAGATCGTCAAGGCCATGGGGGCCAACAAGACGCAGGTCAATCACCTCAATGGCCCGTGGTCCGTGGTGCCGTATCAGACCACGCACAACACCGGCGGCGCGGTGATGGGGAGCGATCCCAACACCTCCGTGCTCAACCGCTATCTGCAGTCCTGGGACGTGCAGAATGTATTCGTGATGGGCGCCTCGGCCTTCCCGCAGAATGCCGGCTACAACCCGACCGGCACCGTGGGCGCGCTGACCTATTGGGCGCTGGACGCGATCCTCGATTATCTGAAGTCGCCGCGCGCGCTGGTGCAGCGATGAGGAATATCATGAGCATCAAGCGCGCAGCCTGGCTGCTGCTCACGCTGCCGCTGTTTGCAATGGGGCGCGCATCCGCCGATCCCGACAATTATGTCAAGATCATCAGAGGCAAGGCGCTGGTGACCGCAGGGGATTGCGCCGCCTGCCACACGGCGCCCGGCGGCGAGCCGTTCGCCGGCGGACTGTCGCTGCAGACGCCATTCGGCGCGATCATGACGCCGAACCTCACGCCTGATGGCACGACCGGCATCGGCAGCTGGTCCGCGGACGATTTCGCCCGCGCCATGCATGAGGGCCGGCGTCCCGATGGCGGCCATCTCTTTCCGGCGTTTCCCTACACCTATTACACCAGGGTGAGGCGCGCCGATCTCGACGCGATCTACGCTTATCTGCGCGCGCTGCCGCCGGTGACCAACCAGGTGAACCGCAGCACGCTGCCGTTCCCCTTCAACATCCGCGCCTCGATGATCGGCTGGAACGCGCTGTTCTTCACGCCGGCCACCTTCGTGGACGATCCGAAGCGCTCGGACGTGTTCAACCGCGGCGCCTATCTGGTGGAGGGCCTCGGCCATTGCGGCGCCTGCCACACCCCGTTCAACGCCTTCGGCGCCGCCAAATCAGGCAAATATCTGCAAGGGAACCAGATCGACTACTGGACCGCGCCCAACATCACCAATGACGACCATGCCGGCCTCGGCAAGTGGTCGGTCGACGATATCGTGCAGTACCTGAAGACCGGCCAGACCGCGACCACGCTCGCCTCCGGCCCGATGAAGGACGTCATCGAGAACTCGACCTCCAAGATGACCGACACCGATCTCAAGGCGATCGCGGTTTACCTGAAGGAGCGTGGTGCGGCCGGCCCGGCTGCACCGACGCCGCTGCCGGCGTCCGATGCGCGCATGGTGGCGGGGCAGGCGATCTATACCGACACCTGCTCGGCCTGCCACACCAACGATGGCGGCGGCATCGCGCACATCTTCCCGAAACTCGCCGGCAGTGTCATCGCGACGCAGGACGATCCGTCCTCGCTGATCCGCATCATCATCGCGGGCGGCCGCTCGGCCGTGACCGACGCACGGCCGACCTCGCCGGCCATGCCCTCGCTCGGCTTCCGCCTGAATGACGACCAGGTCGCAGCCGTCGTGACCTATGTCCGCAACGCCTGGGGCAACGCCGCCGCGCCGGTCACAGCCGACACGGTCAAGCAGCTGCGCCACGACGTGACGGCGGCGGGGGAGTAAAGTCGCTCTCCCTCGCCCCGCCCTTCGCGGGGAGAGGGTCGGGGTGAGGGGGCTGCTTCCACGAGCACGATTCGCGGAGAGTCCCCCCTCACCCGCAACGCATCTTTCGATGCGTTGCGGCCTCTCCCCGCGCACGGGGAGAGGCGAAACCGCACTCGTGGATCTACTTTCCAGACCAAACACGGCCCTAGCCACTCGGGCAGGCAATCTTGCGCAACGGCTGGCTGGTGACCATCTGACATGGCCTCAAAGGAACTCGCCATGTTGGATTTCACTTCCGATATCGCCGACGACGTCCTGTCGCCGGACACTGCACGGCCAAGCGCGTCGGAGCCGTCGCCGGTCAACGACCAGGCGCTGCTCGACGCCTATTCCAATGCTGTCATCGACGTCACCGACCGGGTCGGCCCGGCCGTGGTGCGCGTCGAGACCGGCCCGAAAGTGCTGGGGGCGCGCGAGCGCGGTGGGCTCGGCTCGGGCATCGTGATCTCGCCCGACGGCCTCGTGCTGACCAACAGCCATGTCGTCGGCACCTCCAAGGAGATCCGCCTGCGCGACACCGAAGGCTTTGTCACCGATGCCCATGTGCTCGGCGTCGATCCCGACACCGACCTGGCGCTGCTGCGCGCCGACGGCGCGCGCGAGACGCGTTACGCCTCGCTCGGCAATTCCAAGACGCTCAGGCGCGGCCAGCTCGTGGTCGCCATCGGCAATCCGCTCGGCTTCGAATCGACGGTCACCGCGGGCGTGGTGTCCGCGCTCGGCCGCTCGATCCGCTCGGTCTCGGGCCGCACCATCGAGGACGTGATCCAGACCGACGCCGCGCTCAACCCCGGCAATTCCGGCGGACCACTGGTGTCCTCGCAGGCCGAGGTGATCGGCATCAACACCGCGATCATCAATGGCGCGCAGGGCATCTGCTTTGCGGTCGCGAGCAACACCGCGCAATTCGTGCTGTCGGAGATCATCCGCCACGGCTATGTCCGGCGCGCCTATATCGGCGTCTCCGGTCAAACCGCGCCGATCCCGCGCCGCCATGCGGTCGCCGCCGGCGTCGAGCACAAGATGGGCGCGCTCTTGATGCAGATCGAGCCTGACGGGCCGGCTGCGAAGGCGGGGTTGCTACCCGGCGACGTGGTGATCCGGCTCGACGGCGTCGACATCAACGGCGTCGACGACCTGATCCGTGTGCTCGACCGCGACCGCATCGGCAAGACGCTCGCAATGGACGTGCTGCGGCTGGGGCGCCTGCGCGCGATCGACATTCATCCGGTGGAGCGCAGGCGGGAAGGGCGGTGATGCTGCTGTCTTCCCGCGCACTCGCCACCTCTCTCTTCGGGAGAGGTGGCGTCCCACGACCAGCAGCTTGGCCCTGGTTTCGCTACGCAGCGCGTACTTGACCTGGCTCAACGCCATCTCCTGCATCATCGCTATCGTTCCATCGGCTGCGGGCGGTGATGGAGATGGCCGATGGACGAGAGGCTCAAACAAAAGATCCAGACCATTCTGGATCAACACCACACGATGCGGATTGCGACATTGCGTCCGGACGGTTGGCCGCAGGTGACGACCGTCGGTTATGCGAATGAAGGCTTCTCGATCTATTTCCTCTGCGGTCCGGACAGCCAGAAGGCCGCAAACCTGGCGCGCGACAACCGGGTTTCACTCGCCATCGATGACGACACTCCTCAGGTGATGGAGATCACCGGATTGTCGATGGCCGCACGGGCGCATGTGGTGGACGATCTGGCGGAAGGCGAGAAGGCGTTGCGCCTGCTCTGGCAACGCTATCCCGAACAGAAGGTGCTGCCGGGGCCGCTGCCGACGCCAGCAGACGTTCGCATTTTCAAGCTGATGCCTGAGGTGATCTCGCTGATCGATTACACCAAGGGCTTTGGTCACACCGATCTCGTGGCTTGCTGATCACGGGCGCTGTTCGCTCGCATAGCAGCCATCCGCAAACTGCCCGTCGTGCCAATCTGCCGCAGGGGGCTTATCTTGCAATTTCGGCAAATCGGAAGCATCCTCTGCGCCATCCCGCCTCAACCAGGAGGGGCGCATCGCGATCGTCACGACGTGCGAGGCGGGGATGCGGTGGACGTGGCGGCGCTGACTGACGAGCGCGCTGGGCCGCGGACGAGCGAAATCGTGTGGTCCTGGCGCCCCAAAGGCTGGCGTCAAGTTGGCCGCGATGCCGGCGCATCGCGGCCGACGAGGGTGGCAATCGGCAAGGTTCACCCAGGAGAGCGCGTATAAGCCGTAAACCACTGCGCAGGGAAGGCCGGTGTGACTCCGCCTGTACCTGTGGCTTCGCGCTTTCGCGCAATCTTTTCGCGCGAAGGCCCATGGGTGCATGCGGGCACCCGGTCTTCCCTGCGCCCTCCGTTTCCTGGAGGGTGAAACGAGATGCAAACCCCGGGCGAAACCCGCCGCGGGAAGGATGACGTGTGCTTTCCTCCTTCTGTGGAGAAACTGGCGCGGATTTTCTTCCTTCTCCCCTTGTGGGAGAAGGTGGCGCGGACGCCAGTCCGCGACGGATGAGGGGTCTCTATCCGCGAATACGTCAGGCTAAGATGAGAGAGATTTCTCCGCGGAGACAAACCCCTCACCCGAGCGCGCCCGCGTCTGCCAGCGGAGTTGTCCTCTCCCACAAGGGGCGAGGGCACGACAATCAGCAGCGCTCCAGTTCATTCCGCGGCCGCCGCGAAGCCCGCGTTGTCCAGCTCCGCCTCAAGCCGCGTCTGCTCCGCTATCGCTTTCCTGACGTTCTCTTCCTTGATATGCCCGTAGCCGCGGATGATCTCAGGCACGCGCGCAAGTTTCGCGAGCAGCGGTATCTGCTCGCCCCGCAAGCGGCCAATCCGCTGCTCGATCATTACAACATAATCCTCGACCAGCCTGCGTTCGGCCTTCCGCTCCGTCGTGCGGCCGAACGGATCGAGCGCGGTGCCGCGCAAGAACTTCAAGCGTGCGAGCAGACGGAACGCGTGGAGCATCCAGCCGCCATATTCCTGCTTCTGCAGATGCCCGGTGACCTTGTCGCTGCGGGCGAAGATCGGCGGGGCGAGATGGAATTTGAGCTGGAAGTCGCCGTCGAACTTGTCGGCGAGCTTCTTCGCGAAAGCGCCGTCCGTATAGAGCCGCGCGACCTCGTACTCATCCTTGTAGGCCATCAGCTTGAACAGGTTCTTCGCCACCGCTTCGGTCAGCTCGGTCGAAGCAGGCGAGGCCGCCGTCTCCGCCTTGCGCACTCTGGCGACCGCCGCACGATAGCGGTCCGCGTAGGCCTGGTCTTGATACGCGGTGAGAAACGTCGCGCGCGTCTCGATGACCTCGTCCAGCGAGCGCACCGGCTGCGCGGCGCGGGCACGGAACTGGATCACGCTGCGGACGCGGGCCATGTCGTGCGCCGCGAGCCGGCCCCAGGTAAAGGCCTGTTTGTTCATCTCGACCGCAGCGCCATTGATCTCGATGGCCCGCATCAGGGCGTCGAGCGACAGCGGGATCGCGCCCTTCTGGAACGCGAAGCCCAACATGAAGGGATTGGTGGCGATGCTGTCACCCATCAAGGTCGCGGCGATGCCGGTGGCGTCGATGATGTCGAGATTGCGCTCGCCGACGGCATCGCGCAGCGCGGTCTGCATCGCGCCCATCTCGAAATCGATGTCGGGGTTCTGCACGAAGCTCGCGGTCGGCTGCAGATCGGCATTGACGAAGGCTTTTGTGACCCCGCGTTCGACCCGGCTCAGCGCCGTCGCGCCCGTGGAAACCACGATGTCGCAGCCGAGGATCAAATCGGCGCCGCCGGTGGTGATGCGCACGGCCGCGATGTCCTCCGGCGCCGGCGCGATCCGGACATGGCTCATCACCGCGCCGTTCTTCTGCGAAAGCCCGGTGAAATCGAGTGCCGAGCAGCCGCGGCCATCGACATGGGCGGCCATGCCGAGCAAGGCGCCGATGGTAATGACCCCGGTGCCGCCGATGCCAGTGACCAGAATGTTGTAGGGCGCCTCCAGCGCGGGCGGCGCCGGCAGCGGCAGGTCGGCGAACAGCTGGCTGCCGTCGACAGCGGAGGTCTCCACGCGCTTCAGCTTGCCGCCATGCACGGTGACAAAGCTGGGACAAAAGCCCTCGACGCAGGAATAATCCTTGTTGCAGTTGGACTGGTCGATCTGCCGCTTGCGGCCGAACTCGGTGTCGAGTGGCTGCACCGAGACGCAGTTGGACGCGACCGAGCAGTCACCGCAGCCTTCGCAGACGAGATCGTTGATGAAGACACGCTTGGGCGGGTCGGGATAGAGCCCGCGCTTGCGGCGGCGGCGCTTCTCGGCCGCACATGTCTGGTCGTAAATCAGGACGGTGAGGCCGGGGGTCTCGCGCAGCTCGCGCTGCAGCTGGTCCATCTCGCGGCGATGGTGCACGGTGGCGCCGGCGGGGAAGTAGCCGGTCGGTGGATATTTGCCGGGATCGTCGGAGACGATGGCGAGGCGCTTCACGCCCTCCGCCCAGACCTGGTGGGCAATCTGGGCGACGGTGAAGCTGCCCTCGGCCGGCTGGCCGCCGGTCATGGCGACGGCGTCGTTATAGAGGATCTTGTAGGTGATGTTGACGCCAGATGCCGCCGCGGCGCGCAACGCCAGCAGGCCGGAATGGGTGTAGGTGCCGTCGCCGAGATTCTGGAAGATGTGCTGCTCGCTGGTGAAGGGCGCCTGGCCGATCCAGTTGGCGCCTTCGCCGCCCATCTGCGTGATGGTCGCGGTGCGCCGCGCCGGCACATAGAGCGCCATGCCGTGACAGCCGATGCCGGCCATGGCGCGGCTGCCTTCGGGCACTTTGGTCGAGGTGTTGTGCGGGCAGCCCGAGCAGAAATAGGGCGTCCGCTGCAGCGTGACCGGCGCCTTAGCCGTGACGGGATGCTCGAACGCCTCGAGGCGTGCCAGCCGCTGCTCCAGCACCGGGCTGTTATGGCCGAGCCGGCGCAGCCGCGCCACCAGCGCAGACGCCACGATGGTCGGCGTCAGCTCACCCTCGCTCGGCAGCAGCCGGTTGCCGGCCTCGTCAAGCTTGCCGACCACGCTTGGCCGATTCCAGGCGTCCATATTATAGAGAATGCGCTTGAGCTGGTCCTCGATGAAGCCGCGCTTCTCCTCGACAACAAGCACATCCTGCAGCCCTTCGGCAAAGCGCCTGGCGCCTTGCTCTTCCAGCGGCCAGGTCAGCGCGACCTTGTAGATGCGAAGGCCCATCGCCTGCGCATCGCGCTCGCTGATGCCGAGATCGGCCAGCGCCTGGCGCAGATCGAGATAGGCCTTGCCTGTCGTGATGATGCCAAGCCGCGCGGGCTTGGACTCCAGCACGATCCTGTCGAGCTTGTTGGCGCGCACGAAAGCCGCGACCGCGGCCATCTTCGGCCCGAACAGCCGCGCCTCCTGCTCCAGCGGCGGGTCGGGCCAGCGGATGTTCAATCCCCCGGGTGGCATCTCGAAGTCGGTGGGCGTCACGATGTTGATGCGCTCGGGATCGCTGTAGACCGAAGCCGAGCTCTCCACCGTCTCGCCGATCGCCTTGAAGCCGATCCAGCAGCCGGAGTAGCGCGACAGCGCAAAACCGTACAGACCGAGGTCGAGATAGTCCTGCAAGGTCGAGGGGTTGATCACCGGGATCAGCGCGGCCGCAAACACCTGCTCGCTCTGATGCGCCAATGTCGAGGACTGGCAGCCATGATCGTCTCCGGCGAGCGCCAGCACGCCGCCATGGCGCGAGGTGCCGGCGGAATTGGCGTGCTTGAGCGCATCGACCGACCGGTCAACGCCCGGACCCTTGCCGTACCAGATGCCGAACACGCCATCGACCTTGGCGCCCGGGAACAGCCCGACCTGCTGGCTGCCCCACACGGCGGTCGCCGCAAGATCCTCGTTGAGGCCGGGGACAAAGGCGATATCCTGCGCCGCGAGGTGCGACTTGGCCCGCCACAGCGCGTGATCATACATGCCGAGAGGCGAGCCGCGGTAGCCGGAGATGAACCCCGCGGTCTTGAGGCCGCTTGTGCGGTCGCGTTGGCGCTGCAGCATCGGCAGCCGGACCAGCGCCTGGACGCCGGAGAGATAGATCCGCTTGGCCTCGAGCCGGTATTTGTCGTCCAGCTCAACCTGCAGCAGGGTCATCTAAAGGGCCTCCATGTCGCCTTGATTTGTTACCTCGCCCCGCCTGCGGGGAGAGGTCGGATTGCATCGAAGATGCAATCCGGGTGGGGGGACTCTCCACGCACCGAGTTCTTGGAGAGAGCCCCTCACCCCAGCCCTCTCCCCGCAAAGAGCGGGGCGAGGGAGTGTTCCTTGCGCATTGCTGCGATTGAGTGAAAAGGATGCGTTGGTAAAGTCAATATCGCTGGCCCAATTCACCGGGCCGGCATGGCCGTTACGGAGAATTCTCATGGCATTACGCCTGTTCGACACCGAAATCGAGACAACTGACACCGAGCTGCTCGGGCCGTGGCGGGCGCCGCGGCAGATGCTGCAGGCGCAGAGCTATGATTCGCATGCCTCGATCCATGATGATGCGACCGCGCAGAAGCTCGGCTTCCAGGGCGGCACCATCGAGGGACCAACCCATTTCAGTCAGTTCGTTCCGCTCTGCGTCGAGCAATGGGGTACGGACTGGTTCCGCACCGGCTGCCTCTCGGCGCATTACCGCAACGCCGTGTTCGAAGGCGAGGAGGTCCGGGCCATCCTGGTCAAGCCTGGCGAAGGCGCGCGCCAGGGCGAGATCAGGATGATCAAGCGCGACGGCACCGAGGTGCTGCGCGGCACCGCCTCGTTTGGACTGAACGCACCGCCGACCGCGCTCGAGCTCCGGCTGGGCGAACTCAAGCCGCTCGCCGATGCCGTGATCCTGCACGACGTCAGGCTCGGCATGAGGACCGAACGCCAGCGCGTGCGCATGGCGTTCGACCAGAACATGGGTGAGCTCTATCCGTTCTCGCTGCGCCAGAAACTGCAAGTGATCACCGAGAACTCGCCGCTCTATACAAGCACGGAGGAAAATCCGTTCGGGCGCCCGATCATCCCGATCGAGATGCTGAGCGTGCTGTTTCAGTACAAGGCGAGGGAGGATCGGCTGCCGACGCGCGGCCCCGCCGTCGGCCTGTTTGCCGACCAGGAGATCCGGCTGCTCAACGGGCCGTTATTCGTGGATCGGGACTATGAGCTCGAGCGCGAGGTTGTGGCCATGAGCGGCAGCCGCCGCACTGAAAGCCTGTGGGTGCGCACGACTGTATTCGATCCGGCGGCGGGCACCTCGCCGGTCGCGACCATGCTGCTCAACCACGCCATCCTGAAGGAGTCCTACGCACGCTACGCGCAGGAACACGCGGAGTTTTATCCATAGCGTCGCGCCGCTACGGGCGTATTTGTACCGCTCAATTTGCAAGCGATTGATGCAAGGCTGCATGCAAGCCGCGCTCAACGAATAAGCAAGCGCGTCGCGCTCCGCCGTCGCACAGGGAATGAGCAGTGCGAGACCGTGAGCTCAAACGGCTGAAAACACGCGAGATTCCGACATCACGCAGCGCCGCTCCGAATTGTACACAATGGCACGGCGCTTGCTTCACTCAATGTTGAGAGTTCAGTCGCGCGAGGGGGCGCGGAGTTGTCATGGTGAACTCAAGCCAATCCATCGCAACCATTGTTGCGGAGCCTGAACCGGTCGCACTCGATCTCGCGACGACGGCGCTCGTCATCATCGACATGCAGCGCGACTTCATGGAGCCCGGCGGCTTCGGCGAGACGCTCGGCAATGACGTCTCGCGGCTTGCGAGTGCGGTCAAGCCGATCGCTGATGTGCTCGGAAGAGCGCGCGAGATGGGGATGCTGGTCATCCACACCCGCGAAGGCCATCTGCCCGATCTCTCCGATGCGCCGCCGGCCAAGGTCGAGCGCGGCGCGCCATCGTTGCGCATCGGCGATCCCGGTCCGATGGGGCGGATCCTGATCCGCGGCGAGCCCGGCCATGACATCATTCCCGAGCTCTATCCGCTCGACAGCGAGGTCGTGATCGACAAGCCGGGCAAGGGCGCGTTTTACGCCACCGAGCTCACCGAGGTGCTGCAGAAATACGGCATCGAGAATCTCCTGGTGTGCGGCGTGACCACCGAGGTCTGCGTCAACACCACCGTGCGCGAGGCCAATGACCGCGGCTATCGCTGCGTCGTCATCGCCGACGGCTGCGCCTCCTACTTCCCCGAATTCCACGACATGGGCCTTAAAATGATCAAGGCCCAGGGTGGCATCTTCGGCTGGGTCGCCGACTCGGCCGCGGTTCTGAAAGCAATGCAGGCGGAGACAGCGATAGTTTAGCAGCGGGAGCATCACGATGAGCACAAGCGGGACGGCGACGTCAGCCCCATCCGGTTTCAAGCCGGCAGTCTGGACGTCGGGGGATTGGAATGCGTTTTTCGGATTCGGCACCAACATCCTGGTCAACATGCTGGTGCTGACGGGGCTGTTGCGCTTCGTGTTGAAGATGCCTGACTCAATCGTGTTCGGCCGCATCCTGCCGGCGCTCGGCCTGATGATGTGCCTCTCCACCTTCTACTACGCGTTCCTGGCCTACCGGCTGGCGCAGAAGACCGGCCGCAACGACGTCTGCGCGCTGCCGTCGGGCATCAGCGTGCCGCATATGTTCATCGTCACCTTCGTGATCATGCTGCCGATCGCGATCAAGACCGGCGATCCCCTGAAAGGCTGGTCGGCGGGCCTCGTCTGGGTGTTCTTCCAGAGCTTCATGCTGATGATCGGTGGCTTCATCGCGCCGATCGTGCGCAGGATCACCCCGCGCGCTGCACTGCTCGGCACGCTCGCCGGCGTCTCCGTCACCTTCATCTCGATGCGGCCGGCGCTCGAGATGTATGCGACGCCGCAGATCGGTCTTGTCTGCTTCGCTATCATCCTGGTCAGCTGGTTCGGCGGCGTGAAATATCCGAAAGGCACGCCGGCAGGCCTGGTCGCGATCGCGGCCGGCATGATCATCGGCTGGGGCTCGAATATTTTCGGTCTCGGTCTCGGGGGGCTCAGCATCAAGGGCGTCGGTGACGCGTTCGCCAATTTCGGCTTCTCGGTGCCGATCCCGGCGGTCAACTACGTGTTCTCCGGTTTTGAATATCTCGGCATCATCCTGGTGACTGCGGTGCCGTTCGGTATCTACGATCTCGTCGAAGCCATGGACAATGTCGAGAGCGCCGAGGCCGCTGGCGATCCCTATCCGACCACGCGGGTGCTGACCGCTGACGGCGTGGTCAGCCTGATCGGCTGCCTGATGGGCAACCCCTTCATCAACGCGGTCTATATCGGCCATCCCGGCTGGAAGGCGATGGGCGGACGGATCGGCTATTCTGCGGCGACCGGCGTCATGGTGATCGTGCTGTCGTGGTTCGGCATCATCTCGGTGCTGCTGGCCGTGGTGCCCGTGGTCGCGATCCTGCCTATCCTGCTCTACATCGGCATGCTGATCGGCGCGCAGGCGTTCCAGACCACGCCGGTCAAGCATGCACCCGCGATCGTGCTGGCGCTGTTCCCGCATCTCGCGGCCTGGGCCAAGCTCTTGATCGAAACCGGCATGGCGTCGATGACGAACGCGATGCAGACAGTCGGCGGGCTCTCGCCGGAGAAGCTCGCGGAGGTCAAGACCGCGGCGATCATGTCGCTGCCGCAGCAGGGCGTGATCTATCACGGCCTCGAAGTGATGGGCGGCGGCTCGATCCTGACCGGTCTCGTGCTGGGCGCGATCGGCGTGTTCGTCATCGAGCGCGATTTCGTCAAGGCCTCAGCCTTTGCGTTGGCCGGCGCCGTGCTCACCTATTTCGGCTTCATGCATGGCGAGGCGGTCGGTGTCGGCGGCGGCCTCGGCGTGACGCCGGCGGTGGCGCTGTCCTATGCGGTGGTCGCGGCCGGGCTCTATGCGCTCGGCAGGCTGGGGACCAGCGCGGATTTCGCGTCGCATCCGGAGATGCCGGTGGCGGCGCCGGCGGAGTAGGGGCAACGAATCGTTAAGCGTGTTTGAGGTGGGCCGCCCTGGCGGCCCGCTTCGCTGTTGGGAGCAAGGGCAAAATCACTTCAATTTTAGCAAACTGCAGCAGTGGAATTTTACCGCCCCGCGATAATGAGCCTCCAGTACTGGGGGTTGCCATGTATCTGCAGACGATGGGTTCGCGGCCGGGGTCGATCTCAGACTCCGTCTACATGGAGGTGCTCCGCACGCTCCATGGCACCATGGTGCCGATCCTCTTGGCCGGCCTGTCCCAGGCGATCGTCGGCGCGATTACCGTGGAGCAGACTGGCGATGTGGTAATCGGCGTGCTCGCGACCGTCGGCGTGCTCGTGGATACGGTGCGGGCCTGCGAGGTGGTTGCGTTCCGCCGCCGCGCTGCCAAAAAGCCGCCGCTCGAACTCGCCGAGGCGAGGGTCTGGGGATGGTGCTATTCGCTGGGAACCACCGCCACATCGCTCACGGTGGGCCTGCTCGCGGCCCGCAGCCTGATGCTCGAGAGCGAAGTCTGCACCATGATGGCGATTGGTATCGCCTTCGGCTTTGGTGCCGGCATCATCGCGCGGCTGTCGCTGTTGCCCTTCCTTGCACTCGCCGACCTGTTCGTGCTGGGCGTGCCCGCGATCGCCGTTTCGTTCGCGCGGCTGGACATGCCGCATATCGGATTGGCCCTGCTGATCGCGATCTATGTCGTCGGCAGTTTCGAGATGGTCCGCCTGACCTTCAACTCGACCGTCGACCACATCAAGCTCAAGGAGCAGTTCGAGCAACTCGCCCGGCTCGATCCGATGACCGGCGTCTTCAACCGCTCGCTGCTGACATCGGAGCTGCCGCGGCTGATCGCCGAGCGCGACGATGACCTGCTTGCGATCCATGCGATCGACCTCGATCATTTCAAGGCCGCCAATGACAGGTTCGGCCATCCCGTCGGCGATGCCGTGCTCAAGCAGGTTGCCGGGCGGCTGAAAGCGTTGGCCGGCCCGCGCGGTTCGGTGGTGCGGATGGGCGGCGACGAGTTCATCCTGGTCCAGCCCGCGACGCGATCGCGCGACGACGCCGTAGCGCTGGCGCAGCGGATTCTCGAAAGCGTCAGCGCATCCTATGTGGTTGAAGGCCACGATATCGTCATCGGTGCCAGCATCGGCGTTGCCGTCGCGCCCGACGATGGCGAGTCCGTCGAGGCGCTGCTGTCGCGCTCCGACAAGGCGCTGTATCAGGCCAAGGCCGGCCGCGGCGGCTATGTGATCGCGCATGAGATCGCCACGGCGCAGCCGGTCACCGACAAACCAGCCTCGCATCAACGCGCCGCCTAGCGCGCAGTCAAGGCCGCACGGCGGGCGTCTCGACCGGCATGCCCGCCGCGCGCGATCTCAAATAAAGCTCCAGCTCCACAAGCTCGGGCGAACCATAGCTGAAGGCCTGCGCGCGAACGCCGGTCATGCAGCCACGCAGGCGGCGCGAGAGCGATCCGAGCGTCTGCCACTCCAGGCGATACATCGGATAGCCCGTCGGCTGTCCCTGGGTGATCGCGGATCCCGCGAGGTGCTTGTCCCAATTGTCGTCGTGGCAGTTCGTGCAGGCGAGGTTGAGCTGCCCCTGCCGCTGCATGAAAAGCTCGCGACCCTCGGCGAGGAACGGCGCGAGCTGTGGATCGCTCGCAGGCGCGATCGGCATGCCGCGCGACTGATGGGCGATGAAGGCGGTGAGCGCGAGCAGGTCGTGGCTCTCGTAGTCGAGCGGCGCCGTCTCCTGATGCTCCGTGCGACACAGATTGATGCGCTGCTCGAGATCGATGGGGCGTCCGAGCGCCTTGTCAAAGGCCGGATAGCGCGCGGCGACGCCCTTCATGCTGGCCGCGGCATCGCCATGGCAATCGGCGCAAGCCTTGTCCGCCGTGCCGATCCGCTTGGTCCAGAGCGCCTCGCCATCCAGCACCCAGAGCATGCCGGGATTGGACGTGTCGTCGTCCTGCATCGCCTTGGTCTCAGCCGCCATGAAGCTGTAGCCCGAGCGGCGCTGGTCCTGCGGAATCTCGCCCGCCTGCGCGGTGGCCAGCAGCAACGCCGTAACGATCGCGCCAATCGCTCTCATTCGACGGTGATCGCAGCCGATGCGGTCTGGGAAAACCCGTTGTCGCCGATCCATTCGAACGCGAAGCTGCCGCTCTCGGTCGCTGTCGTGAAGAACGACAGGTAGGGATTGGCTGAAATCGCCGGGAACAGCTCGGCGCGGAAGATCTCGCGCCCGTTGTAGCGGCAGGTGAAGCTCGTGATGATGTCGCGCGGAATCACCTCGCCGGCCGCGGTCCGGCGATAGCCGGTCTCCATGATGTGCGAGGTCAGCGCCCTGATCTCAATGATGTCGCCGCGCCTGGCGCGCTTGGGTACGTTGATCAAGGCCGACGCCATCACAGTTCCTCCGTGCAGGCCGCAAGCGTCACCACGACATCGACGCTCGCCGACCAGAACGAGCCGTCCGACATCTGCGCGATCGCCACCACCTTCTGGCTGTCGGCGAGCCGGATGCGGGTCGAAACCTGGGCGCGGCCGGCCGCCGGGCCGAGATGGAAATTGCCAATATAGGGCTGCGGATTCTTCTCGTTGAAGACGTGGATGCTCCTGACATAGTCATCCGCGGTCATCGGGCTTGTCACGCTCACCGTCATCGGCACGGTGTTGCCATTCTCGACCAGAGGCGGAATGTCGAGCTTGATCCTGCCGGTGCGCAAGGGCGCCTCGCCGACGAGGTTGCGGATCGCGGAATTGAGCGTCGCCGGCGTTGCGTGTAGCGGCTGCAGCATCACGCGGTGCACCGTGCCGGCAACGGCGGCGCTGCCGGCTGTCTTCAAAAAAGTGCGTCGCGTCGATTGGCGATTGCAAGGCATGTCGTTCGCCATCCTAGTCACGCAGCGTTGTGAGATAGGCCACGATATCCTCGATCTGTTCCGCCGACAGGATCGGCCCGTCGCGCCAGCTCCGGCCGACCCGCACCAGCCCGTCGACGCGGTAATAGGACGGCATGATTGTCGCCGGATTGAGCCTGGAAGCATCGACCAGCCGCAGCCGCAGCTGGCTGACGCTCCAGCGATTGCCGGCGCCCGCTAGATTCGGCGCGAGGTCGCCCTGGAAACGGGCCTCCGGGAGCGGACCGGAGTGGCAGAGGATGCAGGTGCTGGCACGGTCGAGCACGAGCGCCCGCCCGCGCGCAGCATCGCCCGGCTTGCCCGTCAGCGAATCCGGAATGCCGTCGCCGACGATGGCATAGGGCAGCAACGCTTCAGCCTTCGCCGCCATCATCGGAATGAAGGCAAGCGTGAAAAGGAGCAGGGCGGGTAGCGGGTTAGCCAAACGTCTCCTCCGTGATGGTCCGATACCAGCTCTCAGCCGACTCCGCCTCGCGTGCACGGACCTCGCGCGGCACATCGATCGCGCTCGTGCCGCCGCCTTCGACCTCCGCAAAAATGTCGTCCTTGGGCTCATATCGGCCGGCGAGCGAAAAGGCGTAGCCGGGCGCCACCGTGTCATAGCAGATGCCGGTGAGCCGCGGCGTCTCCGGCGCCTTGCCTGCGAGACCATTCACGATGGCGGTCGCGCTAGCCTTGCCTTGCGCGCTGGCGGCCGCCGCAGACTTCGGAATGCCGCCGCCGAGGCAGGCATCGCCAATCACATGCACATCGGGCAAGAGCTTTGACGCAAACGTCATCGGGTCGATCGGGCACCAGCCGGTCTTGTCAGCTGCGCCGGCAATCTGCGCGATCCGGCCGGCGCGCTGCGGCGGGATGATGTTGGCGACTTGCGCGACATGGTCGCCAAATTCGGTGACAATGGTGTTGGTGGTCGGATCGACGGAGGTCACCCTGCCGCCGTTCGATAGCGATACGCGCTCGATCATGCCGTCGTAGAACTCGTGCCACGCCTGCTCGAACAGCCGCTGCTGCGAAAAATTGTCCTTGGCGTCGAGGATGAGCACCTTGGACCGCGGCTTGCGTTGCTTCAGGTAATGCGCAATCAGGCTTGCGCGCTCGTAGGGAGCGGGCGGGCAGCGCGAGGGATTTGCGGGCACTGCGATGGCGACGACGCCGCCGTCCTCCATGGTCTCGAGCTGTCGGCGCAACAGCAGCGTCTGCTCGCCGGCCTGCCAGGCATGGGGCATCTTCTGCGCCGCCGCCTCATCGTAGCCGGGCAGGGCGTCGAAGCGCACTTCGATTCCCGGCGCCAGGACGAGACGGTCATAGGAAAGCGTGGCCCCGTCCGCGAGCGTAACGCAATGGCTCTGTGCATCGACATTCGCCGCGGCCTGAGCGACGACATCGATGCCGGCAGCGGCAACCTTATCATAGCCGAATTGCTGGGCGCTGATGTCGCGCAGACCCGCGATCACCTCGTTGCTGAAGGGGCAGGCAGTAAAGACCGTCTTCGGCTCGATCAGCGTAACCTGCAGCCTGCGATCAAGCCGTTTCAAGGCTCGCGCGCAGGCCGTGCCGCCAAAACCTCCGCCGATGACAACAATTCGAGCGGAGGCCTGGGCGCGCGCAATCGATGGCAGTGCCAATAACGTCGCGAGCGCCAGCGCGCCGCGAATGGCATCCCTGCGCCCGATCTGGCGTAGCCCATCCATGTGCATCATCCGAAACGATAGGATGGTGGCTCGCGAAGAGCCACCATCCCGTTCAGCTAGGCAAAGCCGATATTCTGCTCGCGCAACGGCACCGAGCGCAGGCGCTTGCCGGTTGCCGCAAAATAGGCGTTCAGCACCGCCGGCGCCCCCACGCCGATGGTGGGCTCGCCGACGCCGCCCCAGAACCCGCCGCTTGGCATCACGATGGTCTCGACCTTCGGCATCTCGGCTATTCGCATCGAATTGTAGGTATCGAAGTTGGTCTGCTCTATACGGCCGTCCTTGACGGTGCAGCCGCCATAGACCAGCGCGCTCAGCCCGTAGACGAATGAGCCGGCGGTCTGCCGCTCGATCTGCGCGGGATTGACCGCATAACCTGGGTCGATCGCCGCGACCATTCGGTGCACCTTGATCTTGTTGCCGTCGGCGACGGAGATCTCAGCCGCGCCGGCGACATAGCTGTTGTAGCTCGCGAACTGCGCGATCCCGCGATAAACGCCCTGCGGCAGTGCCGCGTCCCAGCCGATCCTGTCGGCGACCGCATTGAGCACCGCGAGGTGCTTCGGATGCTGCGCCATCAGCTTGCGGCGAAAGGCCAGCGGATCCTGGCCAGCCGCATGCGCAAGCTCATCCATGAAGCATTCGAGATAGATCGCGTTGTGATTGATATTCACCCCGCGCCAGAAGCCCGGAATGATATGCGGATTGCGCATCGAATGCTCGATCAGAATATTCGGAACCGAATAGCCGATGGCGGCCTCGCCCGACGCATTGAGGCCGGCGAAGGTCGCGGGGTCCTTGCCATTGACCAACGCCTCCGGGCGCAAGCTGAACAGGATGGACTGGCCGGAGATGCGCATATGCAGTGCGGTCAGGTTATTGTCGCGGTCGAACCCTGCCGTCAGCTTGCACTGCGTGACCGGGTGGTAGCGGCCATGCGTCATGTCCTCTTCGCGCGACCACAATAGCTTGATCGGCGTGCCGGGCATCTGCTTGGCGATGTCGACCGCCTGCCGCACATAGTCGGTCTGGCCGCGCCGTCCGAAGCCGCCGCCGACGAGATGCTTGTGAACGTCGCATTTGTCGGCCGGCAGGCCGGAGCCTTCCAGTACCGCGGCCAGCGCAGCCTCGCCATTCTGCGTGCCGCACCACACCTCGCATTTGTCCGGCGTGTAGAGCGCGGTCGCGTTCAACGGCTCCATGGTGGCGTGGTTCTGGTAGGGGTAGTTGTAGACGGCCTCGATTGTCTTCGCCGCGCCGGCAAGCGCCCCCTTCACATCGCCGCTCTGATTGCCGACATAGGCCGGGCCAGAGTCGAGTCCTTCAGCGAGCCACTTTGCGATCGTCGCGCTGGAGACCTTGGCGTTCTCGCCCTCGTCCCAGACGATCGGCAGCGCGTCGAGAGCGGTCTTGGCGTGCCACCAGGTGTCGGCGACGACGGCCACCGCACTATCGCCGACCTGCACCACCTTCTTCACGCCCTTCATGCCCGCGATCTTGGCTTCGTCATAGCTCTTCAGCTTGCCGCCGGTGACCGGGCAATCCTTGATCGCGGCGTTGAGCATGCCCGGCAGCTTGAGGTCGATGCTGTAAATTACCGCGCCCGTGGTCTTGTCGGCGGTGTCGAGCCGCTTGACGCCCTTGCCGACCAGCTTCCAGTCCTTGGGATCCTTCAGCTTGACATCCGCGGGCGGTTGCAGCCTGGCGGCGGCTTCCGCCACCTTGCCGTAGGTCGTGGTCTTGCCGGAGGGCGTATGCGCAATGACGCTGTTGGAAGCGGTGCACTCGGCGACCGGCACCTTCCACTCATTCGCCGCAGCCTGCAGCAGCATCGCGCGCGCGGTGGCGCCGCCCTTGCGCACATAGTCCTGCGAGGTGCGGATGCCGCGGCTGCCGCCGGTTGAAAAATCGCCCCAGACGCGCTTGCGGGTGATGTTCTCGCCGGGCGAGGGGAATTCGGTCTGCACCTTCGACCAGTCGCAGTCGAGCTCTTCGGCGACAAGTTGGGCGAGCCCGGTCAGCGTGCCCTGGCCCATTTCGGAGCGGGCGATGCGAATGACGACGGTGTCGTCGGGCCGGATCACGACCCAGGCGTTGACTTCCGGCGAGCCGTCGGCCGCGCGCACCACTGCAGGGCCGCCGAAGGGAAGATCAAGGCCGATAGCGAGGCCTGCGCCGATGCTGGCGGCACCAATGACGAAGGCACGACGGTTGAGCCGAGGCGTGACGTGTTTGTTCATGATCGCTCCCTCTACGCGTTCGCGACCGCGTGGATCGCTTCGCGCACCTGCTGGAAGGTGCCGCAGCGGCAGATATTGGTGATGGCGTCGTTGATGTCCTGGTCAGTCGGTTTCGGATTGTCCTTCAGGAGCGCGGTGACCGCCATGATCATGCCGCTCTGGCAGTAGCCGCATTGCGGCACGTCGTGATCGATCCAGGCCTGCTGCACCTTGGTCAGCGTGCCCTCGGCAGCCAGACCCTCGATGGTCGTGATCTGCTTGCCGAACGCCTCGCTCACGCTAACGCCGCAGGAGCGCGTCGGCACGCCGTCAATGTGGACAGTACAGGCGCCGCATTGTGCAATGCCGCAGCCATATTTGGTTCCCGTGAGCCCGGCATTCTCGCGGATCGCCCAGAGCAGCGGCGTATCCGGTTCGACATCCATCGCGAAAGTTTTGCCGTTTATTGTGAGGTTTGCCATCGCATATCCCCTGATTGGTCCAATCCACCAATTGGACTTCGCGAGGGAGTTGTGCGCCAAAACTGGAACGGTTCAAATCAATATTCTGCGCTCGTCCGCGTGACAAAAAAATTAGGCGGTGAGTGGAAGAAAGTTCATTGGGCGGTGTTCGCCGCCGAACCCGGTCAGCTGTTGCGCTGCGGCTTGACGGTCAGTCGGAGGAAGCTCATCACGCTTCCGACTGCGGCAAAGCCGGCGCCAAGGGCAAGCGCAGCGGTTGCGCCATTGTGGCCCGCCAGCGCGAAACAGAACGCGGCAAGCGCCGCGCCCGTGGTCTGCCCGGTCAGCCGTGCGGTCGCAACAATGCTGCTGGCGCTGCCGCTGCGATGGGGCGGGGCGCTCGACATCAATGCCTTCATGTTCGGCGTCTGGAACAGACCGAAGCCGACGCCGCAGATCACCATGCGCCAGACGATATTGGCGATGCTCGGGCTCGCCGGCAGCATCGCGAGCAGCAGCATGCCGAGGCCAAGCAGCACGAGGCCGAGACCGCCGAGCAAGCCGGCCGGGAAGCGGTCGGACAGCCGGCCGCCGATCGGCGCCATGATCGCCACCACTAGCGGCCAGGGCGTCAGGAAAAAGCCGGTCTCGACCTGCGAGCGCAGCAGCACGTCCTCGAAATAGAAAGGCAGCGAAACGAAGGCGAGGCCCTGCACAGCAAAGGAGCAGACGGCGGTGGCGGCCGACAATGCAAACAGCGGGCGCCGGAACAGGTCCACCGGCAGCATCGGCGCCGGATGATCGGCATGCCGCCGCGTCAGTACAATCCCGATCGCGAGCGCGCCGGCGAACTCGGCTATCACCACAGCCGGCGAGGTCTGATGTCCGGCGCTGCCGATCGCGACAATGAACAGGGTAAGGCACGCCGATGCGAGCAGCGCGCCGGGGAAATCGAATTTGTGTGTGCTGCGCGGCGTTGCCGGCAGGGTCTTCATGCCGATCAGGATGGCGACCACGCCGAACGGAATGTTGATCGCGAACAGCCAGGGCCAGGAGCCGACCGCCAGAATGCCCGACGCAATCGTTGGGCCGAAGGTGAAGGCGGTCGCCACCACAAGCGCGTTATGGCCGAAGCCGCGGCCATGCATGCGGCTCGGATAGACAAAGCGGACCAGCGCCGTGTTCACGCTCATGATGCCGCTGGCACCCAGGCCCTGCAGCGTCCGCGCGACCAGGAGGCTGTCCAGTGACCAGGCCAGTGCGCAGCCGAGCGAGGCCAAAGTGAACAGGATCAATCCGCCGAGATAGATCCGTTGATGGCCGACGATCTCGCCCAGCGCGCCGAGCGGCAGAAGGGTTGCGACCAGCGCGATCTGGTACACGTTCACAACCCAGACCACTTCCGCAGGGCTGACATGCAGCTCGGCCGAGATCGCCGGCAGGGCGATATTGGCGATCGCGGTATCGAGCGAAGCCATGGCAAGCGCGGTGAAGATCGCGGCCACGGCCCAGCGCCGGCGCTCCCAAGGCAGGCCATCGGTAATCGGAGTCGCGGCGGTCTTGGTGGCGTTTCGATCGACGAACATGCTTTCTTGAGGGTTCGAGTGAGCCCCGCGGGCGATGCGGCTGCTGCTGGAAGTGCTTCTATTTATTATGTTCGCGCGGGTCTCCCCAGACACGCCGCTGCATGAGGCCCATGCGATCGGATACGTTGGTATCCGGTGGTCCAGGTCTATCGCGATCGCGGGCCGGCGTCGTATCATAAGGCGATCGAAAACCCGGGAAATCATCATGCGCATCGTTGTTCTGCCCGGCGACGGGATCGGGCCGGAGATCACGGCCGCGACGCTTGCGGTGCTGCGGGCCGCCTCCGAACGGTTTCAGCTCGGCGTGGCACTGGAGGAGCATGCGGTAGGCCATGCTAGTCTGGAGATGTTCGGCGCCACGGTCCGGCCGGAGCTGCTCGAGACCGTGCGCGCGGCGGATGGCCTGATCCTCGGGCCCACGGCGACGTTCGATTTCAAGGACGAGGCGCGCGGCGAGATCAATCCGTCGCGCTACTTCCGCAAGAACCTCGATCTGTTCGCCAATATCCGCCCGGCGCGCACCTATTCGAAGCGGCCGGCGCGATTTGGCACCTTCGATCTCGTGGTGGTGCGGGAGAACACCGAGGGATTCTATGCCGATCGCAACATGGAGCAGGGCAACGCGGAGCTCCTGGTCACGCCGGACGTGGTGGTCTCGTTGCGGCGGATCACGCGACTGTGCTGCGAGCGTATTGCGCACGCCGCCTGCAAGCTCGCGATGAAACGGCGCAAGCATCTCACCATCGTGCACAAGGCCAATGTGCTCAAGATCGGCGACGGGATGTTTCTCGAAATCTGTCGGGAGGCGGCAGGCACGTATCCCGGCCTCTCCGTCGATGACGTGCTGGTCGACGCCATGATGGCGCTTGTGGTGCGCCAGCCCGAGCGGTTCGACGTCGTCGTCGCCACCAACATGTTCGGCGATATCCTCTCCGATCTCACCGCCGAGCTGTCGGGCAGTCTCGGGCTTGGTGGCTCGCTCAATGTCGGCACGCACTACGCCATGGCGCAGGCGGCGCATGGCTCGGCGCCGGATATCGCGGGCCAAGACGTCGCCAACCCGATCTCGCTGATCCTGTCGATGGCGCTGCTGCTCGCCTGGCATGGCGAGCGCATCGGCGCCCCGCGGTTCGAGACGGCCGCGCGCGCGATCGAGGAGGCGGTCGCGGCCGCGATGCGAGAGGGCCAGGTGACGCGCGATGTCGGCGGCACGTTGGGGACCGCGGCGACGGGGCAGGCGATCACGGAAGCTCTTCAGTCAGGTGGGTAACGTCCGCTTCCGAGGGTCGAATTCATTCGTCAGCCTGATCGCGATAGAAATCGAGCAGCGCCGTTCCTTCGGGAGAAAGCCAGTCGGCGGCGCCGGTGATGTATCCTTCGATCATCCCGGTCTTCCCGATCAGATAGGTGATCGGCATGCGGACCATCTCCAATGTGGACGCCGCCGGATCGTGCGGGTTGATCGCCGAGGCATAGGGATCGGCCAGACACATTTGCGGGGGCACGCCGTAATCGTGCAGGAATGCCTTTATTCGCTTCAGGTCGAGCGTGTCGGTGCAGATGGCCCAGACCTCCAGGCCCGGAAGCCTCCGCCGATCAAGGTTGGCCAAAGTCGGCAGATCCGTGCGGCAGGCGGCGCACCAGGTCGCCCACAGGTTCACAAGCGCGATGTGGCCCGGTTTCGGGCCCAGCATGACATCGCGGCCGTCGAGGCCCTGAAGCCGGAGCGGCGGCAGCTTGCGATGCGGCCTGACAATGGTGAATTGGCTACGCGCCGTTCCGAACACCGGCGGGTAGGCCGCCTGTTCAGCCTGCACGCGCCCGGCAAACAACATGCTGAGGCCTCCGAGCAGGACCGCGCGCCGAGGCAATGCGAGACTGGTCGCGGCGTCTTGCTCAAGCATGGATATAGGCCCAGCCCTTCATCTGTAGGTCGACCACCCTGCCAATCCCGAACGGCACCAGTGTGGCACCCTCGATCAATTGAATGGCAACCTGCTCCTTCGCCTCTGCGATCATCTTGGAGGAGGCGCACATCGACAGCGTGATATCAGGCACCATCTGGCGGAGTGCGGCCAGTGGGGCGCCCAGCGGTGTCTTGTCGGCCCGGAACACCTCGATGCCGCTGCCGTTCGCAACCACCTCGAACTGCAGCTTCAGCCCCTTCTCGGCAAAATGCCTGGAGAGGTTGGCCGAATAGCTGATCGCGTGGCCCATCACATGAGGATCGTTGCGGTCGATCAGGATCACGACCCCGTCGACAAGGCGATCGCCCTTGTTTGCGTTCGCCGCCGTCGCTGTCGCGATGACGGCGCTGCCCGCCAGCAATATGCGGCGGGACAATCTGTCGCGAAGATCCGTCATTATGCGCCGTCCCCGCTTTCTGTGAACCGGCTCAATTGTGATCAGGCGTAGCGCGGCAGGATCGGCGCCATCCTCGCACGTCCCCACAGCACGAAGGCGGCAAGCGCCAGCAGCACGACATTGAGCGGCACCACGGGCGCCTCGCCGCGCGAGAGGTGGAAGATCATGGCAAAGACCTGCAACACCGTGCAGCCGAGCGCGGCCAGCAGCGTGAGGCCGGGCATGATGCGGGTCAGCGCCGGCAGGAGGATGCCGATGCCGCCCGCAAGGTCGATCAGGGCGATTGCATGGACAAAGGTCGGGGAGTACTCGCCGGCCCAGGGCATCATGGCGGCAAGCTCCGGGATCGGAGTGAGCAGTTTGACGAGCCCGGCCGAGGCAAAGGCGAAAAAGAGCAGCCCCTGGGCCACCCAGAGGCTGATGCGAAGCGCGCGCCCGGGAGCTATGGCGGGGCTGACGGCTGTGGTCGACATGGCGATCTCCGTGGTTGTGATGCTCTCGCCCGAATTTGTGATTTCTTCCTGTTTCATCATCATCTAATCTGAAGATTGATCATTTCTTATTGGTTGATGATTGAATGGATACTCTCGTCAGCATGAAAGTCTTTTGTCTGGTCGCCGAGATGAAGAACTTTGCCGCGGCAGCCGACCGGCTTGGCATGTCACCGGCGATGGCCAGCAAGCATGTGATGCAGCTCGAACGGCGCCTTTCTGCCCGCCTGCTCAACCGCACCAGCCGGCGCGTCAGCCTGACCGAGACCGGCGCCCTCTATTTCGAGCAGGCGCGGCAGATGCTGGACTCGCTCGACGAGATCGAGGCCGTAGTCAGCAAGGCGACCGTCGTCCCGCGCGGAATGCTGAAGCTGAGCGCGCCGGTCTGGCTCGCCAATCCCGCCTTCGTCAGCCTGCTCGCCGACTACCGTCGCCGCTATCCGGAGGTGCAACTCGATTTCGACCTGAGCGACCGCCTGGTCAACCTCGTCGAAGAAGGCTTTGACCTTGCGCTGCGGATGACCGGCTCACTTGACGAGGGCCTCATCGCGCGCCCCGTCGCAAAGGTCGTGTTTCACATGGTGGCCGCACCAGCATATCTCGATCGCTGCGGTCGGCCGCGAACGCCACAGGAATTGCAGGGCCACGCCCTGCTGAAATACGCGCTGATCCCGGGCAACGCCTTCCCGTTCAAGGGAGCGGATGGCGAGCAGACGGTCGCTTTCGATGTCGTGTTGCAGAGTGAGAACGAAACGTTGCTGCATCTCGCGGCGGTCGAGGGCCTGGGCATCGCCTTTCTGCCCAAATCGCTGATCGCGCAGGACCTTGCGAACAAGCGGCTGGAATTGCTGCCGCCCGGACTCCTTCCCTTCGAAGGGCAGCTGTTCGCGGTCTATCCAAGCCGGAAATATCTCTCCGCCAAGGTGCGGACCTTCATCGACTTTATCGCGGCCGATCCGCGGCTGAGCTAGCGTCCGCGCCGAGCCCGAGGCTTGCATAAATGCGCCGCGCGTAGGCGCCGAATTCGTCGGTGGTCTTGATCGGCAGCGCGCGCGGGAAGGGCAGCTCGATCGGAAAATACTCCGCCATCCGCGCCGGGCTGGCGGTGAGCACCGCGCAGTGCGAGGCGAGGAAGACGGCTTCCTGGATCGAGTGGGTGACGAAGATGATGGTCTTGCCGCTCTCGCGCCAGATGCGCAGCATTTCCAGGTTCATCTGCTCGCGTGTCAGGGCGTCCAGCGCGCCGAACGGCTCGTCCATCAGGATCAGCTTGGGATCGTGAATGAAGGCGCGCGCGATCGCGGTGCGCTGCTGCATGCCGCCGGAAAGCTGCTGCGGATATTTGCCCTCTTGGCCGGAAAGGCCGACCAGCTTGAGCAGGTCGCGGGCGCGCCGGCGCGCCGCTTTCATCGGCAGTCCGACAATCTCTGCCGGCAGCAGCACATTGTCGAGGATGGTGCGCCATTTCAGGAGCAGCGCCTGCTGAAACACCATGCCGATGTCGCGGGCGGGATCGAACGGCGTCTGCGCGTTGCCGATCCTGACGCTGCCGCCGTCGGCGCCATGCAGGCCCGCCAGAATCTTGAGCACCGTCGTCTTGCCGCAGCCGGAAGGGCCGACCAGCGACACCAGTTCGCCCTCCTGCACATCCATGGTGACATCGGAGACGGCGAGAAATTCGCTCCCGCCGGAGCGATAGACCTTGCGGACATTGCGCAGGCTGACGAACGGCTCGGGCGAGCTCATGTCAGCCATTTCTGCAGGTTCGCGGTGACGAAATCATCGTCGGACAGATCGGCATGCTCGTTATAGACGCGGTCGATCTGCTCGATCTGTCCCGGGCTCAGGCCTTCGTTGGGATCAAGGCACCAGATGCCGCGCATCAGGCCCTGCCGGCGCAGCACCTCGTGGCAGCCGGCGATGCAGCCGTGAAAATTGTTCGAAACGTCGAAGAAGGCGCTGTTGCAGTCGGTGACGCGCGCATCGAGCGCCAGCAGGTCCGCCGGGATCGTGTCCCTGTAGCGCGCGGCCTTGCAGCGCTCGAATTGCTGGATCGCGCTTTTGGTCCACACCGACCAGTGGCCGAGCAGGCCGCCTTTGAAATGGGTCCGCGTGGTGACGCCTTCATCCCGCAAGTCAAAGGGCAGCGTGAGATCGAGCAGGATGTGATCGTCGTTGCCGGTATAGAGCGCGATGCGGTCGAGTGCGCCGGCCGCGTGGACGCCACGCAGGACGTCGAGGGTGCGGTAGCGGTTGAACGGCGCGATCTTGATTGCAATGACATTGTCGATGTTGGCAAAGCGCTGCCAGAAATCGGCGCTCAGGACTACGCCGCCGACCGCTGGCTGCAGGTAGAAGCCGACCAGCGGTATTTCGCGCGCGACTGTCTCGCAATGGACGATGATCTCGTCCTCGGAGGCCGATTTCATGGCGGCGAGGCTGAGCAGGCCGGCGTGATAGCCGATGCCGCGCGCGGTCTCCGCTTCGCTCACTGCCTGTCGTGTCGGCCCGGCGAGGCCCGCGACCAGCGCCAGCGGCCGCCTGGTCCAGCTCGATGCGGTTTCGGCGGCGAGCTCCAGCACCGGACGATAGAGGCCGACATCGCGGATCGCGAATTGCGTGGTGTGCACGCCGACCGCAAGCCCGCCGGCGCCGGCGTCGATGTAGTAGCGCGTCAGCGCCCGCTGGTGCACCTTGTCAAGCTTGCGCTCGGCATTGAGCGCGAGCGGATGTGCCGGCAGCACTGTGCCCGCGGCAATCAGGCGCCGGACCTCATGCGGCATTTGGCTGTGATGCATGGCGTTATCCTATCCAAATTCGGGGCCGGCGACGGCAAAGGGCGGCTCGCCTGCTTGCGCAGCTGCGCGCCCGAAACGCATGCGCTGAAACGACCGCTCCATGGCCCAGCCGGCGCGCATCAAGCCGTCGAGGAAGGCCGTCTGATCCGCGACCACATCGATCAGGTGCGGACCCGGCTCGCTCGCCGCGACGCCCGCGACCATCGCCAGCGCGCTATCGGAATTCGCCGCAAAGACCGGACCGATGTGGCGCGCCGCGCGACCGTCGCGTACCAGCGCCATGGCGTCGTTGGTCGAAAGCAGGCGTGAGCCGGGACGACCGCTCAGGTCGGTGATGAGAGCGCGGCGGTCGAAGCCCATGGCATTGATATCGCAGCTGATGAAATCGCCGAGCTTGCCAGGCGAAAGCTTGCTGGTGGCAGTGGCCGGGGCATGACCCTCGCGTCGCAGCCGTCGCAACTGGATGGTCGGCGAAAACCCGAGCGGGCCGTACACGGCCGCGCCCGCTTGCGTAGCATCTAACCAGACGGTGAGGCCAAGCCGCATCGCCGCATCGAGGCAGGCATCGACCAGCCGCGTCGCGAGCCCTTGGCGGCGCCGTCTCTCCGTGACCAGCACCATGCTGATCCAGGCCTCGCGCTTGGTGTAAGGCAGGAGGGCCGCGGTTGCGATCAGGTTGGATGCGGAATCGCGCAGGCCGTGGACGATGCCCTCGGTGAGGAAGAACCGCCAGTCCGCTTCATTCTGGTTCCACTGCGCTTCCCGCGATAGTGCGAGCCCGGCGGCTGCGTCGTGCGCGTCAAGCCGAAGCAGCGGGAGCTCCTTCTCAGTAGCGGCCATCGCGCACCTCATACTTGGTCGGCTTGCCCAGGCTCGGCATGGCGCGGGCGATCCAGTCGGCGGTCCAGGCGATCAGCTGCGCGGTATCGACGATCGGCAGACCGAACAGTCTCACCGCCTGCGACGTATTGGTGAGCCAGGCCGTCGGCTCCTCCTGGCCGATGATAACGGGTTCGCGACCGAACAGCGTGCCGAATTTAGCGGCGAGATCGCGCACGGCCAGGATCTCATGGCCGCTGACATTGATCGGGCTGGTTGGCGTCTCGCAATGAGCCAGGCAGCGCAGCGCCTGCGCTGACGCATCGCCCTGCCAGATGAAATTGACATGGCCGAGGCTGACATCGATCGGCTGTCCCTGCCAGACCTTGCTGGCGATGTCATAGAGCACGCCATAGCGCATATCGATGGCGTAGTTCAGCCGGAACAGCCGGCCGGGCGTCGCGAACCTGTTCGAAAAAAATTCGAACATACGCTCGCGCCCGACGCAGGATTGCGCATATTCGCCGGGCGGATTGGGTGCCATGCTCTCGTCGGAACCTTTGCCGTCCACCGGCACGAATGGATAGACGCAGCCGGTCGAGAACGCAACGATCCGGGAGCGGCGAAACGCCTGCGCCACGATGGCCGGCACGTGGGCGTTCATCGCCCAGGTCAGCGCCAGATCGCCCTCGGCGCCGAACTTGCGGCCGGCCATGAAGATGACGTTGGGCACCTTCGGCAAGGCGTCGACGGCTGCTTCGTCGAGCAGGTCGCAATTGATGGTCTCGACCCCGCGGCCATGCAGCCAACCCTTCACGCCGGCGTCGCTGAAGCGCGCCACGCCGATCACGCGCCGCTCGGGAGCTGCGGCCTTGGCGAGACCGGCGAGCGTCGGGCCCATCTTGCCGGCGACGCCGAGCACCATGATGTCGCCGTCGACCTTGCTCAGATCGTCGATCAGTGCCCGGCTCGGGCGGCACAGCAGCTCGTCGAGCGCCGCGACATCGGCGATGGTCGTCGGCAGCGTGTCGCGCGAGAGCAGCATGTTTCTTACCTATTGTTGCAGCCTGACGTCGCGCACCACGAACAGGCGTTCGAGGCCGAGCACCAGGCCGTAAAGCGCAACCCCGAGCAGGGTCAAAAGCACGACCGCCATCACCATGGCCGGCGTATCGAGCGAGGATTGCACCTGGATCATGAGATAGCCAAGCCCGCGGTCGGAGGCGATGAACTCACCGACAATGGCGCCGGCGACCGCGAGGATGGCGCCGACCTTCATGCCGGAAAAGACGTAAGGCAGCGAGCCCGGCAGCTGGATCTTGCGGAACAGCACCCAGCGCGAGCCACGCAGTGATTTCACGAGATCGAGCAAATCAGGTTCGACCTCGCTCAGGCCGCGCGCCGTGGTCAAAAGGATCGGAAAGAAACAGATCGAGAAGGCGATCAGGATGTTCGGGATGATGCCATAGGAGAACCACACGATCACGAGCGGTCCGAGCGCGACCTTCGGGATCATGTTCAGCGTCACGAACAGCGGCAGCAGCATCACCGCGACAAGCCGCGACCAGGTGAAGATCACCGCAAGCGCCACGCCGACCAGGGCGCCCAGCGCGAAGCCGCCGAGGATTTCGACGCCGGTGACCGCCAGGTTGGAGCCCCAGGCATAATTGGCCGATCCCAGCGTGGCGAGTGCGGCGAGCGGCGAGGGCAGGATGAATTTCGGCACATGGAAGGCGTCGACCAGGACCTGCCAGAGCACGAGCACGGCGAGGTGAACGACCAGGATGATCGCGATGGACCCTGCCGATCGGCTGCCGCTCGCTGGCAATTGATGCTCCTGTGCTCCGTGCTCGACGTAGCGTCGCCCAGCCGCGGGCTTCGCGCGTTCAATCTATCCCGGTCAGTCTCCAGTTTCAACCAGCTGGTTGATTACGGCCGCAGCGACTGCATCACCAGATCGACCACATGCTTGCGGCGGGCCCGCCGGGCGGCCGGCTGGCGCAAGTCCTTGCCGAAGATCGCCGACAGCGTCGCCGTGTTGGAGAAGAAGAAATAGCTTAAGCCCGCAATCGAAATATAGAGCTGCACCGGATCGATCCCCTTGCGGAAGGTTCCGTTCTGCACGCCCTGCTTGAGGATTTTCGAGACCATGCTGACCAGCGGCGAATGCATCGCTTCCAGCCGCTTCGAGCCGCGCACATGGCGGGCGCCGCCGAGGTTCTCGTCGTTGAGCAGCACGATGAAATCGGGATGGGTGGCGAGATGGTCGAAGGAAGCCTCGATCAGCTTGCGAATGGCCTCGCCCGGCGGCAGGCCCTCGAGGTTGAGCTTGCGCTCCTGCTCGCGGATCTCCTCGTAGACCCACTCCAGCACGGCGAGATAGAGCGCATCCTTGTCGCCGAAATAGTGATAGACCAATTGCTTGTTGACACCGGCACGGGCTGCGATTTCATCGACCCGTGCGCCTGCGAGCCCCGCTGCGGCGAATTCATGCCTCGCCGCGACCAGCAGCTTTTGGCGCGTGGCCTCCGGGTTGCGCCGCTGCACCTTGCCGCCACCAGAGCTTCGTTTCAGCATTTCCAACCAGACAGTTGACAATCATGGAAGTCCCTTGTTGCATTGGTAGCGTTGCGGGAGGCCGCCGACAAGGGCGGTTGCCGAAGAGGAGCATTGCCATGAAGTGCCTGAAGATCGCCGGCCTCGCACTCGCGCTGCTCGCTCCGGCTATGCCGGCTTTTCCATCTTGGGCCGGCGAAGCCGTTAACCTTACCCTGAACTGGACGCCGACGGCGGACCACTCGCCGTTCTACTATGCGAAGGCACAGGGCTGGTACGAAAAGGCCGGCATCGACCTCACCATCGAGACCGGCAAGGGGTCGGGCGTCTCTGCCCTGAAGGTTGGCTCAGGCGGCTCGCCGTTCGGCATCGCGGATCTCGCGACTGCGCTGGTTGCGCGCAGCAAGGGCGCGGACGTGGTGGCGCTGATGAGCATCTACGCCAATACCGGCCAGACCTTCTACTGGCTGAAAAGCTATGGCGTGAACGGGCCGAAGGATTTTCCCGGCCACAGAATAGGCAATCCGCCGGGCGATGCCTCGCGGGTGATGTGGCCGGCCTTCGCGAAGGCCGCCGGCATCGCGCCGGACTCCGTTAACTTCGTCAATGTCGGCCCGACCGCCAAGATCGCCGCGCTGAAGAGCCACACCGTCGACATCATCTCGGATTTCTACAATGAGCATGATCTCAAGGTGATCGAGTTCGGCTCCGATCTCGGCTACGTCAACTGGAAGGATATCGGGCTCAACCCTTACGGCAATTCGCTGATCGTCAATGGCGCGTATCTGGAGAAGAACCCGAAGCTCGTCTCCGATTTCGTCCAGATCACGCAAAAGGCCTTTGCGGCCTGCGTCGCCGACGTCACCCCCTGCCTGAAGGCGCTGCTCGACCAGGTCTCCGGGCTCGACAAGGCGAACCAGGAGCGGCAGTGGGAGCGCATCAAATATCTCATGACCGATGAATTCACCACGACCAAGGCGCTCGGCTGGATCGACGGCGCGCGCATGAAGAAGGACTACGAGCTGGTGCAGACCTATCTCGGCATGGAAAAGCCGTTCGACGTGCAGACGGCGTTCACGACCAGGATGCTCGACCCGTCGATCAAGATGGATGCGAGCAAGGTCAAGAAATAGCAGCCGTTCGTCGGCAGGGGCGGCTGCCGTGACTTGAAAAAGTCTCCGGTTTGGTGCTGGCTACCTGAAAAGGGGAGGACAGCATGACCGAGACCAGCGGCAGAGAGAAAGTAGCGGAAACTGCGAAGGACGCGTCGCCCATCGTCGTCGCGCAGCATGAGGCGATGCTCAAGGCGTTGCCGTTCGGCGATACCGCCGATTTCGACGACGCCGCGCGCGGCTTTCTCGGCACCATCGAAAACGCAAAGATCACGTCGCCACAGGGCAGGGTGGTCTGGAGCCTCGAGCCCTACGGCTTCATGTCAGAAGCGGGCGCGCCCGCGACGGTGAACCCGAGCCTGTGGCGGCAAGCGCGGCTCAATATGCAGCACGGGCTGTTCGAGGTGGTGCCCGGCGTCTACCAGGTGCGCGGGCTCGACATCGCCAACATGACGCTGATCGAAGGCGATACCGGCGTCATTGTGGTGGATACGCTGACCTCGATCGAGGGCGCACGCGCCGCGATGGAGCTTTACCACAAGCATCGCGGGTCGCGTCCTGTCGCGGCCGTGATCTTCACCCACACCCACACCGATCATTGGGGCGGCACACGCGGCGTGCTGAGCGACGACAGGCTCGCGGCTGGCACGGTGCCGATCATCGCGCCGAATCTGTTCATGGAGCATGCGGTCTCCGAGAACATCATTGCGGGCCCGGCGATGCTCCGCCGCGCGCAATATCAGTTCGGGCCGTTGCTGGCAAAGGGGCCGCGCGGCCAGGTCGATTGCGGGCTCGGCAAGTCGATGGCGGCGGGCTCGGTGGCGCTGGTACGCCCGAACGATCTGATCATGGAGACCGGCGATACGCGCATCATTGACGGTGTCGAATTTCAATTCCAGATGGCGCCGAATAGCGAGGCGCCGGCGGAGATGCATTTCTATGTGCCGCGCTACAAGGTCCTGAACCTCGCGGAAAACTGCACGCACAATTTCCATAACCTGCTGCCGTTCCGCGGCGCCGATGTCCGCGATGCGCTGGCCTGGTCGAAATATCTGGGCGAGGCGCTGTCGCTCTGGAGCGGCAAGGCGGAGGCGATGTGCGGTCAACACCATTGGCCGGTATGGGGCCGCGAGCGGATCGACACCATGATCCGCCAGCAGCGCGATCTCTATAAGTTCGCCCATGACCAGACCATCCGCCTGATGAATCACGGGCTGACCGCAACCGAAATTGCCGAAACCATCCGCCTGCCCAGGAGCCTCGAAGGCGCCTGGCACGGCCGCGGCTATTACGGCCATATCCGCCACAATGTGAAGGCGATCTACCAGAAATATCTCGGCTGGTACGACGCCAATCCCGTCAATCTCGATCCGCTGCCGCCGGTTGCGGCCGGCAGGAAATACGTCGAATACATGGGCGGCGCCGAGGCGCTGTTGGCGCGCGCGACAAGCGACTTTGCGAAGGGCGAGTTTCGCTTCGTGGCGCAAGCGGTCAGCCATCTGGTCTTCGCCGATCCCGACAATCAGGTGGCCCGCGCGCTGCTTGCCGATACGTTCGAGCAGCTCGGCTATGCCGCGGAGAGCTCGACCTGGCGCAACGCCTATCTGTTCGGTGCGCAGGAGCTGCGTCAGGGCATGCCGAAGGCGCCGCCGCGCCCCCCGATGCCGCGCGAGACGCTGGCGGCGCTGCGCACCTGGCAATTGTGGGACGTGCTCGGCATCCGGCTGAACGGGCCGAAAGCGGAAGGCAAGCACATTGTGCTGAACTGGACCTTCACCGACACCGGCGAGACTTTTGTGCTGACGCTGGAGAATTGCGCGCTGACCTATCGCGACGGGGCGCAGGCTGAAGCGGCGGATGCCAGTTTTACGCTGGCGCGCGCGCTGCTCGACGAGGTGATCGCCAAGCAGACGAGCTTCCCGGAGGCCATTGCGGCCGGCAAGGTCGAGGTTCGCGGCAACGGCATGAAGCTCGCCGAGTTGATGGCGCTGATGGACGAATTTCCGCGCATGTTCGAGATTGTCGAGCCGAAGCGGACGACGGTGAGTTGATCCGTCATTCCGGGGCGATGCGAAGCATCGAACTACGGTGCGCAATTGCGCACCTGAGAATCTCGAGATTCCGGGTTCGGTCCTGCGGACCGCCCCGGAATGACGTTGCAACGGGAAGGCGGGGGCGCCTCAAATCCCCAGATACGCCGCCTGCACCTGCTTGTTGCCGGCAAGCTCGTCGCTGCTGCCGTGCATGATCACCCGCCCGCTCTCCAGCACATAGGCGCGGTCGACGAGCGACAGTGCGCGGCTGACATTCTGCTCGACCAGGAGGATCGCCGTGCCCATCTTGTGGATCTCCGCGATCTTCTCGAAAGTGATGTCAGTCATGACAGGTGCCAGCCCCAGTCAGGGCTCGTCCAGCATCAAAAGTCGCGCAGGCGTCATTCGGCGCTGCTGACCAGCTTGATCCGCGGCTCGCTCGCCTCCATCAACGTGCGATAGGCCGCGAGATAATCCAGCGCCATGCGCCGCGCCGTGAAGTGCATTTCGAAATGCTTGCGGATCGCAGGCCGCGAGAGCTGGCCGAGGCGGCCGACGCAGCCAACCGCGCTCGTCTCGTCCTCGACGATGAAGCCGGTCAGGCCGTCGGCGATGATCTCGGGCACCGAGCCGCGGTTATAGGCGACGACTGGCGTGCCGCAGGACATTGCCTCGATCATGACCAGGCCGAACGGCTCGGGCCAGTCGATCGGCACGAGCAGCCCGAGCGCGCCGCTGAGGAAATCGGATTTTTCGTGGTCGGAGATCTCGCCGATATAATCGACCAGCGGATTGTCCTTCATCAATGGACGGATGACCGCGTCATAATAGTCCTGGTCGGCGCGATCGACCTTGGCCGCGATCTTGAGGGGAATGCCGCAGCGCATGGCGATCTTGATCGCGCGGTCGACGCCCTTTTCCGGCGCAATGCGTCCGAGCACCGCGAGATACTCCTGCTTGCAGGGGCGCGGCGTCAGCAATTTTTCCGGCAGGCCGTGATGGATGGTCGCGACCCAATTGGCCTGCGGGACCGGCCGCCGCTGCGCGTTCGAAATCGAGATCACCGGGATGGACGAGAAGGTGTTGAAGACCGGCTGATGCTCCGGCAGGTCGAGCCGTCCATGCAGCGTGGTCAGGAACGGCGTCGGCTGGCGCTCGAACAGCGACCACGGATAGTAGTCGAGATGGAAGTGCAGGAAGTCGAATTCCTCATCGTCGCATTTGCGCCGCACCCGTTCCAGCATCACGATGTGCAGCGCATTGGGATCGCGCACGGCGCCGTCGAGCCGCAGCGCCTTCGGCCAGGTCGCATCGAGCTTTGCCGAGGTTTGCGAGTCGCCGCTGGCAAATAGCGTCACGTCGTGGCCAAGCGCCACGAGTTCCTCGGTCAACCAATGCACCACGCGCTCGGTGCCGCCATAAAGCTTCGGGGGAACAGCCTCTGTCAACGGAGCGACCTGCGCGATGCGCATCTCACTTTCTCCTTTTTGCGATCATGGAAGAGCTTGCCCCCGTCAGTGGCACCGGCATGCCGACAAGGGAACGTTTCCGCATGTGCGAGGTTCCATTGAGCGAGGGTTACTTCTTCGACATGCATCGCGTCCCTGACCATGCAGCACGGATCAGGCAGGACAGATGACGTGTCTGCGCCCGCTGTTTGCCGCGTGTCCGCCCTGCATAGCTAAGCGGCGGGAACTGGTTGCTCCATCAGCCGTTCAAGGAGGCGGGGAACGCAGGCGGCTGAGGGCTCACATCACCAACCGACCAGGGGTTTGCCTCGACATGGATCAGCTCTCCGGATACGCGCACCGCCCTTTTCCGTTCGTGATGCGCTATCTGCGCCAACGTGCGGCGTCCCATTTCACTATTCTCGTCGCCGTTATCGGCGCCGTTTCGTGTTCCGTCGGCACCCAGTATGGTGTGAAGTCGCTGGTCGATTGTCTCGCCGGCGGGCCTGATCGCGCAGGCAGCGTATGGCTGGCATTCGCGTTTCTCATGTCGCTGATCGCAGCTGACAACTTCCTGTGGCGCATCGCGAGCTGGATCGCGAGCTTTACCTTCGTCGGCGTCACCGGGGATCTCCGCCGCGACATGTTCCGTCATTTGACGGGACACGCGCCGAGCTATTTCTCCGATCGCCTGCCTGGCATGCTGACAAGCCGGATCACGGCGACGTCGAATGCCGTCTTCACGGTCGAGAACATGTTTGTGTGGAACGTGCTGCCGCCGTGCGCTGCCACGATAGCGGCGATCGCGCTGATTGGAACCGTCAGTCTGACCATGTCTGCCGTCATGATCGTGATCGCCGGCGCCATGGTGATTGCGATGTTCCGCCTCGCCGCGGCCGGCAAGCCGCTGCATGACGATTTCGCCGACAAGGCGGCGATCGTGGACGGCGAAATGGTCGATGTCATCAGCAACATGCCGCTGGTGCGGGCATTCTGCGGGCTGGCCCACGAGCATCAGCGCTTCGACGCGACCGTCAATCGCGAGCTCGTCGCGCGGGGCCGCAGTCTGCGTTATCTTGAAAAGCTGAGGTTGATCCATGCCGGCGTCACGTTGATGCTGACCATCGCACTGCTCGCCTGGGTGATCATGCTCTGGCAGAAGGGCAGCGCCACCACCGGCGATGTCGTGCTGGTCTGTACGCTCGGCTTGTCCATCCTCAACGCGACGCGAGATCTTGCGGTCGCACTGGTCGACGTTACCCAGCACGTGGCCCGGCTGACGGAGGCGATCGCGACGCTGCTCTTGCCACATGAATTGCGGGATCATCCCGAAGCGGAACCGCTGGTGAAGAGCGGCGCGGCGATCGCCTTCAACAACATCACCTTCCAATATCCCGGCGGTCACACGGTGTTTGAGCGCTTCAGCCTGCGGCTGCAGCCCGGGCAGCGGGTCGGACTGGTCGGCCAGTCCGGCGGCGGCAAATCCACTTTGTTCGTGCTGCTGCAGCGCTTCTATGATGTGCAACAAGGCAGCATCACCATCGATGGCCAGGACATCGCGCGGGTCACCCAGCAGAGCCTGCGCGAGGCGATCTCGGTGGTGCCTCAGGACATCTCGCTGTTCCACCGTTCGATCAGGGAGAACATCCGTTACGGGCGGCCGAGCGCCAGCGATGACGAGGTGCTGCGCGCGGCGATCGCGGCACGCTGCGATTTTGTCGAGACGTTGCCCGAGGGACTCGATACCATGGTCGGTGATCGCGGCGTCAAGCTGTCGGGCGGTCAGCGCCAGCGCATCGCGATCGCGCGCGCATTCCTGAAGGACGCGCCGATCGTGCTGCTCGACGAGGCCACCGCCTCGCTCGACAGCGAATCCGAGGAGGCGATCCGCGAGGCACTGTCACGCCTGATGCGCGGGCGCACCGTGATCGCGATCGCCCATCGCCTTGCGACCTTGCGCAATTTCGATCGGGTGGTGGTGCTCAGGTCCGGCCGGATCATCGAGGACGGCCCGCCGGATCGCCTGATGCAGGGCCACGGGCCCTATCGCGAGCTGGTGACGCAAGAGCTGAGCCGGCTGGCAAAATTCGCAGCTTGAGTGCAGCTCTGTTCGGGTTCGGTTGCGTAGGGCATGATCCGGAAACGTGTGGAGCGGTTTTCCGAGCCAATCATGCTCAGTCAAAATGCCAAAGTGCGATGACCAGTCACCTGATCTCATCGCGCTTTGGCGCGTGAGGGCAGCACGAGGTCGCCATGACAGCCGAAATGATCAGCCAGACCATCGCGATCGGCCGGACATCGGAGCCGGCGGTGGTCGAGGAGCAGCCGTTCTACATTCCGATGACGGGCCCGGCGTCGCGGCCGCGCCGCTCGCTCAAGCACGACGACACTTTCATCGTGCTGGACAGCCATGGCGATATCGGGGCGTCGTCAGGCGGCCCCGACGGCCTGTTCAACACCGACACGCGCTATCTCGCGCGGCTCGAACTCGTGCTTGACGACGTACAGCCGCTGCTGCTCGGCTCCAACCTGCGCGACGACAATTCGGCGCTGACGATCGACCTCACCAATCCCGACGTGTATCGGCAGAACCGCATCGTGCTGCCAAAGGACATGCTGCATATCGTGCGCACGATCTTCCTCTGGCACGGAACGGCCTACCAGCGCATCGGCCTGCAGAACCATAGCGACCGCGTCGCGAGCTTCGACCTGATGCTGCTGTTCGACAATGATTTCGCCGACCTGTTCGAGGTCCGCGGCGAGAAGCGGTCGCGGCGCGGCATCGGCGGCAGCAGGCTGGTTGGGCCGGCGGACGTGCTGCTGGAATACCGTGGGCTCGACAATGTCGACCGCCGCACGTCGCTCCATTTCGATCCGCAGCCGACCAGGCTTTCCGTCAATAGCGCCACCTATCACTTCGAGATCGCCCCACAGCAGGCGAAATCGCTGTTCGTCGCGGTCGCCTGCAACAAGCTCGGCGCGTCGACGCCGGCGCGCTTCTTCCCGGCGCTGCTGGCACACCGCCGCGAGATGCGGAACTCGACCGCCAATTCCGCCAGCATCGAGACATCGAACGACATCCTCAACGAGGTGCTGTGCCAGGCGATGGCCGACCTCAACATGCTGATGACGGAAACGCCGCAGGGGCGATATCCCTATGCCGGCATCCCCTGGTATTCGACGACGTTCGGCCGTGACGGCATCATCACGGCGCTGCAGATGCTGTGGCTCGATCCACGGGTGGCGCGCGGCGTGTTGCGACGGCTCGCGCATTATCAGGCGAAGACGACCGACGCGAATGCCGATGCCGAGCCGGGCAAGATCCTGCATGAGATGCGCGGCGGCGAGATGGCGGCGCTCGGCGAGGTGCCGTTTGCGCAATATTACGGCAGTGTCGACGCGACGCCGCTGTTCGTGCTGCTGGCCGGCCTTTATGTCGAGCGGACCGGAGATGACGAGACGCTGCGGGAGTTGTGGCCCGCGATCGAGGCCGGCTTGCGCTGGATCGACATATCGGGCGATCGGGATGATGACGGATTTATCGAATATCAGCGCGCGACGGAAAAAGGCCTCGCCAATCAGGGCTGGAAGGATTCCTTCGATGCGATCTTCCATGCCGATGGCAGGCTCGCCGAAGGCAATATCGCGCTGGCCGAGGTGCAGGGTTACGTGTTCGCCGCGAAGCGGCTTGCGGGGCGCTGCGCGCTGCGGCTGGGCAAGGCCGATATGGCGGCACAGCTGGAGGCGCAGGCGCGCACGCTCGCGGAGCGCTTTGAGGACTGCTTCTGGTGCGACGATCTCGGAACCTATGCGCTGGCGCTCGATGGCGACAAGCGGCCTTGCAAGGTGCGCAGCTCCAATGCGGGTCAACTCCTGTTCAGCGGCATGATACGCGAGGACCGCGCGCGAAAGGTGGCTGCGGACCTGATGCGGCCGCATTTCTTCACGGGCTGGGGCATCCGCACCATCGCGCATGGCGAGGTGCGCTACAACCCGATGTCCTATCATGACGGATCGATCTGGCCGCACGACAATGCGCTGATTGCGCTCGGGCTTGCACGATATGGCCTGAAACATGCGGTCGAGCAGGTGTTCAAGGGGCTGTTCGACGCGGCGAGCTATATGGACCTTCGCCGCCTGCCGGAATTGTTCTGCGGCTTTCGTCGCGAGAAGAGCCGCGGGCCGACGCTCTATCCCGTCGCCTGCGCGCCTCAGGCCTGGGCCAGCGCGACGCCGTTCACGCTTCTTGAGGCGGCGCTTGGGCTGGAGTTCGACATCCCGCGCAGCGAAATCCGGCTGCGCAATCCCCGCCTGCCTGCCTTTCTCGACGAGGTGATCCTGCGCGACCTGCACCTCGGTCCTTCGAGCGTGGACTTGAGAATACGCCGCCATGGCGAGGATGTGGCGATGGAGGTGATGCGCCGGCGCGGGCAGATCCAGGTGTCGATCGTGCTCGCGCAATGATTGCTCAGGAGTTTGCTCGTGCGGTTGCGCGCGAACCTTCGCTCGAAGGAGGCCATATGCGCCGAAATGTCTGGATGCTGCTGCTAGCCATTACGCTTGCCGCCTCGGCGCTCGCAGGTGCTTACGCGGAAGACGAGCCAACGGCAAAGCCCCCTGCCGCCACGGACGAGCATGCGCCGCCACCCTCGGTCACCATTATCGGACCGAAGGACGCGCATGGCGTGCTCGGACTGGATGTGCGCAGCCCGACCAACGAAGACATGGGACATATCGTTGACGTGATCGTCGATCGGACGGGGACCGTGCGGGCGGCGGTGATCGATTTCGGCGGCTTCCTCGGCGTCGGCAGCCGCAAGATCGTGGTGGACTGGAACGCGCTGCATTTCGGCCGTGTCGCCAAGAACAGCGATGCCGTCACCCTCGAATTGACCAAGGCCCAGGTGGCCGCCGCACCCGAATACAAGGAGGACAAGCCGATCGTGGTGCTCGGCGCAGCCGGAAACCTGCAGCCGCTCGACGATCACTGAGCGAGGTGGGCGTGGTGATGCACTTGTTGCATTCACTCGATCGTCGTGGCAAGCGGCGGCGGGACCAGGCCGGCGGCAAGGGAACCGATGCCCGCCCGCCCGACCCGGACCTGCGCTTCGTGCCGACACCCTCGCAGCAGAGTCTGCGAGGGCTCGACTGGTTCATCTTCTTTCTTGCCGACGTCCAGACCGGATTCGGCCCGTTCATCGCCGTCTATCTGACCACCCAGAAATGGACGCAAGGCGAGATCGGTCTCGTGCTGTCGATCGGCGGCATCGTCGGCCTGATCGGCCAGATGCCGGGCGGCGCGATCGTCGACGCGGCCCGCTCGGAGCGATTGGTTGCCGGGCTTGCGATCGCAACCATCGGCCTCAGCGCGCTTTGCTATGCGGCCTGGCCGATCTTCCCGGTGGTGGTCACGGCGGCGGCGCTCCATGCGGCGGCAAGCTGCGTGCTGGGGCCGGCAATTGCAGCGATCAGCCTGGGCCTGGTCGGGCCGCATGCAATCGGCGAGCGTCTCGGCCGCAACGCCCGCTTTGCCTCGCTCGGCAATGGGGTGGCCGCGGCGGTGATGGGCACGGCGGGCTATCTTGTGTCCAGCCGTTCGGTGTTCCTGGTCACCTTTGTGCTGGCCATGCCGACCTTGCTGGCGCTTGAGAGCATCAAGGAGGACGAGGTCGACGTCGCACGCTGCCACGGCGAACTGCCGCGTGAGACGGTGGAGGCAACGGGGCAGACCACCAGCATCGTGGCCCTGATGCGCCAGCGTCCGCTCTTGATCTTTGCCGCTGGCATGTTGTTGCTGCAGCTTGCGAATGCGGCGATGCTGCCGTTGATGGCGGGCGTGGTCACGGCCCGTTCGAGCCAGTGGGCGACGGTGCTGATCGCGGCCTGCATCATCGTCCCGCAAGCCATCGTCGCCCTGATGTCGCCAACGGTCGGCACCAAGGCGCAAGCATGGGGCCGGCGGCCACTCCTTCTGATCGGCTTTGCTGCGCTCGCGATCCGCGGGCTGCTGTTTGCGGTGGTACGCGATCCGTATCTGCTGGTCGCGGTGCAGATCTTCGACGGCATCACGGCTGCGGTGTTTGCGGTGATGGTGCCGTTGATCGTGGCCGATGTTTCCTTCGGGACCGGCCACTTCAATCTCGCCCAGGGCGTCGTCGGCACCGCAACCGGGATCGGCGCCTCGCTCTCGACGGTGTTCGCCGGCTATATCAGCGACAAGCTCGGCTCTGGCTTCGCATTCCTGACATTGGCCGCAATCGGCGCCCTCGGCCTTATCCTGATCGCGCTGCTCATGCCGGAGACACGACGCAGCGCCTATTGAGGGGACGCGACGGCCCTTATGCGTCCATGTTGTGCAGGCGCTGACGGTTGCGCAGCACGATCTGCCGGGCGCCGGAGAAACCGAGGACGCCTTGGGCGTGCAGCTGGGACAGCGCGCGCGAGACGGTTTCGAGCGTGAGGCCGAGATAGTCGCCGATGTCGCGGCGGCACATCGGCAGCGCCATCATGCCGGCGACGGTGAGCCTGCGGTCCATTTCGAGAAGAAAGGTCGCGACCCGCTCCATTGCGGTCTTGCGGCCGAGCAGCAGCATGTGGTCCTCGGCATGGCGCAGCTCGCCCGCCGTCATGGTCCAGAGCTTGCGTGCGACCTGAACGTCGTGACCCGCCGCCTGTTCGAGGCTCTTGCGCTTCACGAGCCGCACGGTGGTGTCGATGATGGCTTCGGTGGCCAGCCGGTGGGTGGCGCCCGATTCGAGGCCAAAGACGTCGCCGGGAAGATGGAAAGCGCCGATCTGGCGGCGTCCGTCGGAGAGCAGCTTGTAGCTGCGGACGGCGCCGGAGATCACTTGATAGACATATTCTGCCGGCTCGTCCTCGCCGTAGATTTCCTCATCCTTGCCGTAAGTGAACTCGCTCGCCACGAGGCCCGCATGGCCGGTGATCGCTGCGAAGGGATCCGCCGCGGCGGGCGAAATGGCCGGTAGCTTGTTGCCGATAACGACGGTGTTGAGGGGCGTGAGCGAGGGGTTCAGCATGGCCATCTCCTGTGCGGCGGATGGCGTCTTGGTACGTGTTCTCAGCGGCTCTGAAAATTTCGGGCGGTATCTTAAGTAGGTCCCCCTACGTAGAATCCCGGAGGTCAACCCCGCTCCATCGAGCGCCCCCTTCGGTCAGGCCCCTCGGGCGGCCGAGCGATGCTCCTCGATCGCGCCCCGGATACCCTTGATCAGGCTATCGTCGAGCAGGGGCTTGCGCATGACGTGCTTGACGCCGGCGGCTTCCGCTCGCGCCGCGATGTTCTTGTCCGGATAGCCGGTGATCAGCACCACGGGGGCGTCGATCCCGCGTCGTCTGAGCTGTCCGACCAGCTCGATGCCATTGATATCAGGCATCTTGTAATCGATCACGTAGCAATCGACCTCGCCGGAATGTGGCGCGCCCAGGGCCGCCCCGCCGCTCCTGAAGGTGCGGACGGAAAAGCCGTCCGTCTCCAGGAGGAAGCGCAACGAGCCGAGCACGCCGACGTCGTCGTCGACCACGTAGATTATTGGCTTGGCGACAGACAACATCACAGCCGGTGTTAATTGTGAGCCGATCTGGATCATGACTCTTTATATCAGCCCGCATCGGGCCGATGTTGACGTAGCTCAATCGTTGAGGAGGCCGGCCCGCATGGCCAGGCGAACCAGCTCCGAGAGGCTGTTGGCCTGCATCTTGGTCATCACATTGGCGCGGTAAACCTCGATCGTGCGCGGGCTTATGTCGTATTCCCGGGCGATCAGCTTGTTGGACAGGCCGGCGATCAGCCCACCCATGACCTGGCGCTCGCGCGGGCTCAGGCTCGCAATGCGCGCGGTTATGTCCTGGGTCATCGCCTCGGTCCTGGCGCTCGTGTCGGCCTGGCGGATCGCGCCCTCGATCATCGCCACGAGCCTGTCGTCCTCGAACGGCTTTTCCAGAAAATCCACCGCGCCGAGCTTCATCGCCTCGACCGCGAGCGGAACGTCCCCATGCCCGGTCATGATCAGGATCGGAAACTTGCTGCCCGCCGCCTTCATGCGCTTGAGCAATTCGATGCCGTCAATTCCGGGCATCCGCACATCGGAGACGATGCAGCCGAATTCGAGCCGGGTGACGGCCTCGAGAAAGCTTGTCGCGGTTTCGAACAGCGTCACGCTGTAGCCCGCCGAATCGAGCAGGAAGCTCAGCGAATCACGCATCGCCTCGTCGTCATCGATGATGTAGACGTTCCCCTTTTGCGGCATGTCTCAACTCTCGTCTGAGGCCGCCGGCAGCGTGAAGCGGAAAGTCGCGCCTCCGGCAGCATTGTTTTCAGCCCACATCCTCCCGCCATGGGCCTCGATGATGGAGCGGCTGATGGAGAGCCCGACACCCATGCCGGTCTCCTTGGTGGTGAAGAAAGTCTGGAACAGGTTTGGCAGCACGTCGTCCTGGAAGCCCATGCCGGTGTCGGAGACCTCGATCTCGATCATGTCGTCGGCCACTTTGCTGTTGGTCGCAATCAGTTCACGCTTCTGCGACTGGGCCATGGCCTCCAGTGCATTGCGAAAGAGATTGACGAGGACCTGCTGGATCTGGACCCGGTCCGCCAGCACCAGATCGGCCTGCGGGTTCAGGTTGAACCGCAGCTGCACATTCTGCTCGCGCGCGCCGGCAAGCCCGAGCGCGCCGGCTTCCTCGATCAGCTTGGACAGGCTTTCGACCCGCTTTTCCGATTCGCCGCGCGCGACGAAATCGCGCAGGCGGCGGATGATCTGGCCGGCACGCAGCGCCTGCTCGGCGGCGCGGTCCATCGCGTTCTCGATCTTGGCGGCATTGGGATCGCTGCTGCCGGCGAGCAGGCGGCGCGACCCCTTCATGTAGTTGCTGATCGCGGCCAGCGGCTGGTTGAGCTCATGCGCGAGCGCCGAGGCCATCTCGCCCATCGCGCTGAGGCGCGACACGTGGACGAGCTCCGATTGCAGCTCCTGCAGGCGGGCCTGGGTCTGCTGGTGCTCGGTCAGGTCGCGGACGAAGCCCGTAAAATAAGGCTCGCCGCCGGACTGCATCTCGCCGATGGACAGATGCATGGGAAAGGTGGTGCCGTCGCGCCGCTTGCCGGTCACGATCCGGCCGATGCCGATGATGTGGCGCTCGCCGCTCGAGCGATAGCGCGCAATGTAGGCGTCGTGGCGGCCGCGATCGGGCTCTGGCATCAGCTCCTTGACGTTCATGCCGATGGATTCCCGTTCGGAATAGCCGAACAGCCGCTCCGCTGCGGTCGAGAACAGCTGGATGATGCCATGGCCGTCGATCACGATCATGGCGTCGGGCACGGTGTCGAGGATCGAGCGCAGGTGGCTTTCCCGCGTGCGCAGCGTCTCCTCGAGCTGCTTCTCCTCGCCGATGTCGAGAAAGATGCCGCTGAGATGGCGGGGCATGCCGGCTTCATCCTTGACCACGCCGGCGCGGGCGCGGATCCACTGCCCCTTTCCGGTCGCGCCCGCCACCTTGAAGGAAATATCCAGACCACCGCCGGTGGCAACCGCGTTGATCGCTTCTTCGACGCGTTGGCGGTCCTTTGCATCGAGCAGGGAAAGCAAGAGCTCGTAGGTGACCTCACGGTCCGGCGTGACGCCGAGCAGGGCGCCGGCCGCTTCTGACCATTCCAGCTCTCGCGTGATCAGGTCGAGGTCCCAAGTCCCGACGCCGAAGCCCTCAATTCTGAGGCGAAGGTGCTCGTGCCCGGGCACAGCATCGGCGGAGTTTTGAAGAATACTGGTCACCCGAGTTTTCGTTTCCGTCAGCCATAAGCCGGAGAGGTCGCGGAGCTTTGGGCTCCGAGCATCATGCCCGGTCGGACCTATATTTCACCCCAATGCCGGTCCCGGTGCAAGTCCGCTGCACGTCCGTGCAAGGCTCCGTCGGCCGGTCCGGGAGGGTTTTGGCCGCGTGGCGCTGCTTTTGATCTATCTCAGCTTGGCGGTCAAATTCGGGCCTAGACTAAAGATGGAATTTTGCCGCGGAGAGCCCGAATGACTATCGCAACCGTCATGGTTTGCCTGGCGCTTGACCAGTCCAATCAAGCGCGCCTCGAGATTGCAGGCCAGCTCGCCGAGCAGGTCGGCGCGGGGCTGATCGGGATTGCCGCCGCGCAATTTGCGCCACCGCTCTATTTCACCGACGGCGAACAGGCGCAAACCCTGATCGACCAGGGCGAGGCGAGCATCCGGCACCGGCTCAAGGAACTGGAAGCGCAATTCCGCCAGGCGACGCGGAATCGCGCGGGCTTTGTTGAATGGCGCGGCGCGCTGGATTTTCCGGCTCGCTTCATCCTCAAAGAGGCGCGCGCGGCCGATATCATCGTCAGCGGCGGACATAGCCCGGCCTTTTCGGACGCCTTTGCGCTCGCAAGTCCTAAGGACCTCGTCATGCAGACCGGCCGGCCGCTTCTGGTCGTTCCCGACCAGGCCGATTGGCTCGACCTGCGCAGCGTACTCGTGGCCTGGAAGGATACGGCCGAGGCGCGGCGGGCGGTTGCTGATTCGTTGCCGCTGTTGCGGCTCGCCAAGGAGGTCACAGTTGCCGAAATCCTCGAAGAGAGCGATGGCCGGGCCGCGGTCGAGCGGCGCATCAGCGATGTCGTTGCCTGGCTCGCGCGGCACGATGTCGCTGCAACTCAGCGCGTCGGTGAAACCAAGGGGGAGGGTGGGTCGGCGGCCGCGCTCGACGAGATCGCAGGCGCCGTCGGCGCCGGCCTGATCGTTGCGGGCGCTTATGGCCATTCGCGTTTCCGCGAACTGATTCTGGGCGGCGTGACGCAGCATCTAATAACCCAGTCCGCGCGTTGCGTGCTGCTCTCGCATTGAAGCTGTCAGATTGACGGTTGATTCCAAGGTCTTGGCGCCAAAGCAACGAAGGGACGCCGCCGTGTATAGATTTCTTGAGCAGACGGCCGGTCAGTACATGACGAGCACGGTGACGACGGTCGGCCGCGATCTCTCCATTCGCGAAGCAAACGATATGTTCGAGCGCGACGATTTCAACAGTTATCCGGTGCAGGAGGACGGCCAGGTCATCGGCATCGTCACCAAATTCGACCTGTTGAAGTGCTTTGCGTTCACGCCCAATCAGATCCTGCCGCGGTACACCGAGCTGATGAAGCGGACCGTCGGCGATGTGATGACATCCGACTTCATTTACGTGCGTCCCGAGACGCGGCTGACGCGGGTTCTGCAGCTGATGGTCGAGCATCGTCTCCGCAGTATTCCGGTGATCGACGGCGAGAAGCTCGCCGGCATCATTGCGCGCGAAGACATACTCAAGGCGCTGGCGGAAACCGCGACGGACTGAGCCGTCGCGCGCCGGCTTCCACTCTGATCCCAAGGACGGTTTGCGTCGGGCTTGGCCGAGCGATGGCGCTGCGGGCAGCCGTGGCGCGATCTGCGCGTCCAATTGTTTGGATTGCGCAATTTATTTGGACACGCGAACAAGTCTTGATCTTGATCAATGAGCATATTGTCGCAGCGTGGTTGTTGGCTCGTGTGTCTTTCCAGCGAGAATCCGCATGAGCCAGCCCTCGACTACAAAATCCATGACCATCGGTGAAAGCGGCTTGGCGCTTATCTTCGCCGCCACCGCCTTCCTTTGCATGATTGGCGCGGCCAAGGCGGTCGATGCGCCATTCGCCTTCCATGCCTCTCTTGCTGCCGCGGCCAGCGTCGCGTCGGTGTTTGCCATTCTCAACCGCTATTTCGACCGTCCGGCGGAACTGCCCCCGCAGGAGATCAACGGGAGGCCCAATTTCAATCTGGGCCCGGTCAAGTTCTCCGTGTTCATGGCGATGTTCTGGGGCATTGCCGGCTTCCTGGTCGGGCTTATCATCGCCTCCGAGCTCGCCTGGCCATCGCTCAACCTGGAGCCCTGGCTCAATTTCGGCCGGTTGCGTCCGCTGCACACCTCCGCGGTGATCTTCGCCTTCGGCGGCAATGTCCTGATCGCGAGTTCGTTCTACGTGGTGCAGAAGACCTGCCGCGCCCGGCTCGCGGGCGATCTCGCCCCCTGGTTTGTGGTGCTGGGTTATAACTTCTTCATCCTCATCGCCGGCACCGGCTATCTGCTCGGCGTCACGCAGAGCAAGGAATATGCCGAGCCCGAGTGGTATGCGGACCTCTGGCTGACCATCGTCTGGGTGGTTTATCTGCTGGTGTTCCTTGTGACGGTCATGAAGCGCAAGGAGCCGCATATCTTCGTCGCCAACTGGTTCTTCCTGGCCTTCATCATCACCATCGCGGTGCTGCATCTCGGCAACAACCCCGCGCTGCCGGTGTCGATCGTGGGCTCGAAGTCCTATGTCGCCTGGGGCGGCGTGCAGGATGCGATGTTCCAATGGTGGTACGGCCATAATGCCGTCGGCTTCTTCCTCACCGCCGGCTTCCTCGCCATCATGTACTACTTCATCCCCAAGCGCGCCGAGCGGCCGATCTATTCGTACCGGCTGTCGATCATCCACTTCTGGGCGCTGATCTTCCTCTACATCTGGGCCGGCCCGCATCATCTGCACTATACGGCCCTGCCGGACTGGACGCAGACGCTTGGCATGACCTTCTCGATCATGCTGTGGATGCCCTCCTGGGGCGGCATGATCAACGGCCTGATGACGCTGTCGGGCGCCTGGGACAAACTGCGTACCGACCCGGTGCTCCGCATGCTGGTGGTGTCGGTCGCCTTCTACGGCATGTCGACCTTTGAGGGGCCGATGATGTCGGTGAAGGTGGTCAACTCGCTCAGCCACTACACCGACTGGACCATCGGTCACGTGCACTCCGGTGCGCTGGGATGGGTCGGTTTCGTCTCCTTCGGCGCGATCTACTGCCTCGTGCCCTGGCTATGGAACCGCAAGGGCCTCTATAGCCTGAAGCTCGTCAACTGGCACTTCTGGACCGCCACGCTCGGCATCGTGCTCTACATCTCCGCGATGTGGGTGTCCGGCATCCTGCAGGGCCTAATGTGGCGCTCATACACCTCGCTCGGCTTCCTCGAATATTCCTTCATCGAGACCGTCGAGGCAATGCATCCCTTCTACATCATCCGTGCCGCGGGCGGAGCGCTGTTCCTGATCGGCGCGCTGATCATGGCCTACAATCTCTGGATGACGGTGCGCGTCGGCGAGGCCGAAGTGCAGGCGCCCGTCGCGCTCCAGCCGGCGGAATGAGGAGCTCGTCAATGTCGTTCTGGACACGTCATCATATTTTCGAAAAGAACTCGATCGTCCTGGTCCTCGGCATTCTTGTCGTGGTCGCGATCGGGGGCCTGGTCGAGATCACCCCGCTGTTCTACCTCAAGAGCACGATCGAGGTGGTCGACGGGGTGAGGCCCTACACGCCGCTCGAGCTCGCGGGCCGCAACATCTATGTCCGCGAGGGCTGCTATCTCTGTCACTCGCAGATGATCCGTCCCCTGCGCGACGAGGTCGAGCGCTACGGCCACTTCTCGCTCGCCGCGGAGAGCATGTACGACCATCCCTTCCAGTGGGGATCGAAGCGAACCGGGCCTGATCTCGCCCGCGTCGGCGGCAAATATTCCGACGACTGGCATGTGCGGCATCTGACCAATCCGCGCTCGATCGTGCCGCAGTCCGTGATGCCGCCCTACGGATTCCTGGCCAGCAACGAGGTCGACACCACCATGACCGCCGACAATCTGCGGACGCTGCGGGCCGTGGGCGTGCCCTATACCGACGACCAGATTGCCAATGCGGTCGCCGACCTGAAGGCGCAGAACGATCCTGATAGTGCCGATGCGGATGCTTTCGCCAAGCGCTATCCCAAGGCCGTGGTGCGCAATTTCGACGGCAAGGGCGGCGCGCCGACCGAGATGGACGCTCTGGTCGCGTACCTGCAGATGCTGGGCACCCTGGTCGACTTCAAGCTCTACAACGAAAAAGCCAACCTGCGTTGAGAGGGCCCAAGCGATGAACCCGATTGTCACCGTCCAGAACCTCGCCTCGGATTTCGTGCTGACGCTCTGGACTCCGCTCTTTGTCGCGATCTTTCTCGGGATCGTGACGTACGCTCTCTGGCCTCGCAACAAGGCCGCTTTCGACGAGGCGGCACGGATGCCGTTGCGTGAGGATTGAAACCATGACCGATCACAGCGAAGAAATTGACTCTGTCTCCGGCACCGCAACGACCGGCCACCAGTGGGACGACATCAAGGAGTTGAACACGCCGCTGCCGCGCTGGTGGGTGATCACCTTCTATCTCACCATCATCTGGGCGGTCGGCTACTGGATTCTTTATCCGGCCTGGCCGCTGCTGAGGAGCAATACGACGGGCCTTCTCGGCTACTCGTCGCGCGCCAATGTCGCGGTGGAGCTTGCCAATCTCGACACCATCCGGGGTGAGAAGATGGCCGCGCTCGCGACCGCTTCGCTCGCCGATATCGAGAAGGACCCGGCCCTGCTGGCGCTGGCGCGCGCCCGCGGCAAGACGGTGTTCGGCGACAACTGCGCGCCCTGCCACGGCACGGGGGCGACCGGCTCGAAGGGCTTTCCCAACCTGAACGATGACGACTGGCTGTGGGGCGGCAGCCTCGACCAGATCATCCAGACCATCCGCTTCGGCGCGCGTTCGGGCAATGCCAAGGGTCACGAGGGCAACATGCTGGCCTTCGGCAAGGACGGCACGCTCAAGCCGGAGCAGATCGTCACGGTGGCCAATTACGTCCGCTCGCTGTCGAAATTGCCGACCGCGCCGGGATACAATGCAGCCGAAGGCGCCAAGATCTTCGCCGACAACTGCGTGGTCTGTCACGGCGAAAACGGCAAGGGCAACCCGGAGCTCGGCTCGAAGGATCTCACCGCCAACATCTGGCTCTATGGCGGGGACGAAGCGACCATCATCGAGACCATCACCAACGGCCGCGGCGGCGTGATGCCGGCATGGGACGGGCGGCTTGATCCGGTGACGCTGAAGGCGATGGCGGTCTACGTCCACTCGCTGGGCGGAGGCAAATAGCATCGCCAAATCAATGGCCTTTGGGGCGGGAAATCTGGACCCGTTTGAGCTGGATCAACCGCCCCATCGGCACAGGCTCTAGGGTCATCGCAAGATGCGAAACGGTGACCAGTCATGAACAAGCCCATCACCCCCGAACAGCTGGGATACGACAATTACGGGCCGCTTTATGCCGCCCGTAAGAAGGTCTATCCGCAGAGCGTCCACGGCACCTTCCGTCGCATCAAATGGGCGCTGATGGCCGTCTGCCTTGGCGTCTATTACTTCCTGCCGTTCGTGCGCTGGAATCGCGGCCTCGGCGCCCCCAGCCAGGCGGTGCTGATCGACTTTCCAAATCGCCGCTTCTATTTCTTCTTCATCGAGCTCTGGCCGCAGGAGGTCTACTACTTCACCGGCCTTTTGATTCTCGCCGCGGTGACGCTGTTCCTGATGAACGCGGTCGGTGGCCGGATCTGGTGCGGCTATCTCTGCCCGCAGACGGTGTGGACCGACCTGTTCTACGCCGTCGAGCGTATGGTCGAGGGCGACCGCCGCGAGCGCATGAAGAAGGACGCTGCGGCCCATCAGTGGACCGCAAAGCGCGTTTCCGAAGTCGTGCTCAAGCACGGAATCTGGCTCATGATCGCCTGGTGGACCGGCGGCGCCTGGGTGCTGTATTTCTCTGACGCGCCCACCTTGGTTAAGGACCTCGCCACCTTGCAGGCGCCGCTCGTCGCCTATGTGTGGATCGGCATCCTGACCACGACGACGTATCTTCTCGCCGGCTACATGCGCGAGCAGGTCTGCACCTATATGTGCCCGTGGCCGCGCATCCAGGCTTCGCTAACCGATGAATGGGCGCTCAACGTCACCTATCGCTATGACCGCGGCGAGAAGCGCACCTCGGTGAAGAAGGCCGCCGAGTTGCGTGCGCTCGGCGAGCATGTCGGCGATTGCGTCGACTGCTATCAATGTGTCGCGGTCTGCCCGACCGGCATCGATATTCGCGACGGCGCCCAGCTCGAATGCATCCAGTGCGGGCTGTGCATCGATGCCTGCGACACCGTGATGACCAAGATCGGCCGGCCGACCCGGCTGATCGGATATGACAACGACATCAACATCCATCGCCGCCAGGAAGGCAAGCCGCCGATCTATCGGACGGTCCGTCCGCGCACCATGGTCTATGCCGCGGTCATCGCAGTCGTCGGCGGCATCATGCTCTACACGCTGGCGACGCGCTCGCTGCTCGACGTCAATGTGCTGCACGACCGCAATCCGGTCGCGGTCAAGCTCTCCGGCGGCCTGATCCGCAATGCCTACACGGTGCGCCTGCTCAACAAGAGCGGCTTCGACCGCGTCATCGCCTTCGACGTCGACGGCCCCGCCAATGTCACCGTGCATGTGGTGGGCGCCGATTCCGTGACGCCCGACCGGCCGGAGATCGTGATCCCGCGCGACACCACGACCGAGCTTCGTCTGCTCGTCACCGCTCCGGAGGCGGACAATCAGCAGGCTTCGATCCCGGTGAACTTCCATGTCACCGATATCGGCCTCGGCGTCGTCGCCAGCGCCACCGACAATTTCGTCGCGCCTTGAGCCTGGTCCTTAAGCCGCGTCCTTGAGAATCTGGAGTGCTCCTCATGTCCACTCGACCCTCGCAACGACAGCTCACCGGGCGCATGGTGCTCGTCACCCTGCTCGTCTTCTTCGGCATCGTGATCGGTGTCAATGTCACCATGGCCAGGCTCGCCATCTCGACGCTCCCGGGCACCGAGGTCGACAGCCCCTACGCCGCGAGCCTCGCCTACGAGAAGGAGATCGCCGCCGCCCATGCCCAGGATGCGCGGCATTGGGAGGTCGATGCCCATGTCGAGCGCGCGGCCGACGGCGCAGCGCTGCTGCGGCTCACCGCGCGCGACAAGGACGGCCGGCCGGTCAGCGGCTTGAAATTCGAGGGCCGCCTGGAGCGGCCGACCGACAAGCGGGCTGATCAGGCCATCGAGCTCTCCGAGGTCGGCATTGGCATCTATAGCGGCCGGCTCGAGGCGATCGCACCGGGCCAATGGGATCTGGTGCTGGAGGGCGACAAGTCCGGCCAGCGCATGTTCCTGTCCAAGAACCGCGTGCTGTTGAACTGACGGCGGTCATCATGCAAGCCACACGTGACTTCTCGCATTATGTAACATCGGTCGGTCCGGGGCTTGCGCATATCGACCTCGCGGTCGAGGGCGTCAATTGCGCGGGCTGCATGTCCAAGATCGAGCGCGGCCTGTCCGCGCTGCCCGACGTGACACTCGCCCGCGTCAATCTGACCGACCGCCGCGTTGCGCTGGAATGGAAGGAGGGCGCGCTCGATCCCTCGCGTTTCATCGATCGTCTGGCCGAGCTCGGCTACAAGGCCTATCCGTTCGAGAAGGCGAGCGCTGAGAACGCCGAGGTCGAACAGACGCGCTTCCTGCTGCGCTGTCTCGGCGTCGCGGCCTTCGCCACCATGAATGTCATGATGCTGTCGATCCCGGTCTGGTCCGGCAATGTCGGCGACATGCTGCCCGAGCAGCGCGACTTCTTCCATTGGCTCTCCGCTTTGATCGCGCTGCCGGCCGCGGCCTATGCTGGCCAGCCGTTCTTCCGTTCCGCCTTTCGTGCACTGAAGGCGGGCGGCGTCAATATGGACGTGCCGATCTCGATCGGTGTCATCCTCGCACTCAGCATGAGCGTGATCGAGACCATCAATCACGCCGAGCATGCCTATTTCGACGCCGCGATCATGTTGCTGACCTTCCTCCTGGTCGGCCGCTATCTCGATCAGAACATGCGGCGGCGGACCCGCGCGGTGGCCGCAAATCTTGCGGCGCTGAAGGCCGAAACCGCGACCAAATTCGTCCATGGCGATGATGTCTCGGTCGTGCCGGTCGCGGCAATCGCGCCCGGCGACGTTGTGCTGCTCAGGGCCGGCGAGCGGTCGGCCGTGGACGGCACCGTGATCGAGGGCACATCGCAGCTCGACCAGAGCCTGATCACCGGCGAGACGCTGCATGCGACGGCAGGTCCCGGCAGCGCGGTCTATGCCGGCTCGCTCAACATTTCCGGCTCGTTGCGGGTTCGGGTGTCGGCGGCTTCCGAAGCCACGCTGCTTGCCGAGATCGCCCGGCTGCTCGACAACGCGCTGCAGGCGCGCTCGCGCTACATGCGGCTGGCCGACCGCGCCTCGCGTCTTTACGCACCCGTCGTGCATGTCACGGCGCTCTTGACCGTGCTCGGCTGGGTGCTGTTTGGCGCAAGCTGGCATGATGCGATCGTCACTGGCGTCGCCGTGCTCATCATCACCTGTCCCTGCGCGCTCGGGCTTGCCATTCCGACGGTGCAGACGGTGGCGTCGGGCGCGCTGTTCAGGGCGGGCGTGCTGCTCAATGCGGGCGATGCGATCGAGCGGCTTGCCGAGGTCGATCATGTGATTTTCGACAAGACGGGAACGCTGACGCTGCCGGAGCTCGAGGTCACCAACGCGGCCGAGATCCCCGTCGAGATCTTTGCACTGGCCGGCCAGCTCGCGCTGTCGAGCCATCACCCGGTGGCCGCCGCGGTTGCGCAAGCCGCGGGCGCCAAATCGCCGCTGGTCGGCGCAGTCGAGGAGCCGGGCCAGGGCGTGCGCGGCGAAATCGGCGGCGTCGAGGTCATGCTCGGCAAGCCTTCGTTCTGCGGTGCTGAGCGCCTCGTGAAGGACTGCGCCGATAGCGATCCCGAGGCGTCCTTTGTCGCCTTCAGCCGCGGCGAGGACAAATACCTGTTCACGGTGCGGCAGGGACTGCGTCCCGATGCAAAGCTGGTGGTGGCGGCGCTGAAGGAGCGGGGCATCGAGGTGGAGATCCTCTCGGGCGATCGCGAGGCGGCGGTGCGGGCTGCTGCGGATGCGCTTGGGGTCGATGCCTGGCGCGCCGGCGTCACGCCGGCCGACAAGATCGCACGGATCGAGACGCTCAAGCGCGCCGGCTTCAAGGCCTTGATGGTCGGCGACGGCATGAACGACGCGCCCTCGCTTGCGGCCGCCCATGTCTCGATGTCGCCGATCTCGGCCGCGCATCTCAGCCAGGCGACTGCGGATCTGGTTTTCCTCGGCAAGCCGCTTGCGCCCGTCATTTCAGCCATCGACTTCTCGCGCAAGGCGCGTCATCTGATGCGGCAGAACCTCTATCTCGCGATCGGCTACAACATGCTCGCCGTACCGATCGCGATTCTGGGTTTCGTCACGCCACTGATCGCGGCGGCTGCGATGTCCGGTTCGTCCATCATAGTCATGCTCAATGCGCTGCGCGCCCGCAGCGCCGATGATCATGCGCGCTTCGCGCGCGCGGCGCGTCAGGCCGCGGAGGCGCAAAGCCTCAGCTTCGGAGACGCCTGATGGAAGTGCTCGTCATCCTCGTTCCGCTCGCCCTGTGCCTGGGTCTTGCCGGTCTTGCCGCGTTCCTCTGGTCGCTCAAGAGCGGTCAGTACGAAGACCTCGACGGCGCTGCCTGGCGGGCCATCGCCGATGACGATCCGCCGGACGTTCCGAACGGCGAGGCGCCGCACCCCGTAACGCCCGGTTAAGGGTTTGGTTGCGGTTGCGAAGCTATGGTCGGTGCACGTACTCCTTTGGTGCACCGATGTCAGTATCTGCTACGCCGCCGCATGATTCATCCGTACATCTACGGACGGAGGGCCTTTCCCTGCGATGGCGCGTGCTGGCCGGCAATTTGATCACCGGTTTGCTGGCCGTTGCTTTTGCCCTCGTCATTGCCTGGAGCGGCTGGGCCGACCTGCGCAAGCGTCAGGCCGCCGCGCGCACGCTGACCGCATTCGAGCTCGTCATGAAGGCGACCAGCCTCATTCCGGCCGAACGCAGCGTCTGGTTCTCGCTGGGAACGGCCCCCAATGCGGCGGGCGCAGACAAACTGGCGACACTGGACAAGGCCATGGCCGTGACGGATGCGGCCATCACCGCCGCCAAGGACGCGATTGCGGCCGCGTCGCTGCCGACCAAAACGATCGAAGCCGCGGAAAGCACCTTGCAGCAGACGCGAACCGCCGCGCGTGCCGCGGTGATGCTGGCCAAGGAGCAGCGTCCCGCCAATAGCCAGGCTGCCGTCGTGGATGGACTTGCGCGCACGGTCGACGCGCTGGCGGCAGCGACCGGTGAAACCTTCATCAGTCTGTCGCGCACCGGCAACGACACCGAGAATCTGCTGCCGTCCGCCGAATTGGCGCAGCGCGCGCAGGCGATGCGCACCGTCAACGGCGCGCGGGCCGCGGTGCTCGGGCTCTTCGCCCGCAAGCAGCCCTTGACGCCTGCGCAAGGCGTGGAGGTTACCGAGCTGACCGGTCAGGTCGGGCTGATCTGGCAGGAGATCGAGCAGGGCGTGCATGATGCCGGCGATGCGCCGGAGCTTGTGAGCGTGCTCAAAGACGTGCGCGCAACCTTGATGACCGAGGGCGAGCCGCATTTTCGCGAGGTCGTCGCCGCTGCGCGCGACGGCCGCCCCTGTCCGATCAGCGAGGCCGAATGGCCCGGCTGGATTGCGCGCGTTCTGAACAGCGTGCTGGGTCTGCGCGACGCCGCCTTGAGCTTCGCCCACAACGCCAATGATGCCGCGATCGCGCAGGCGCAAATGCGGCTGGTGTGGGCCATGATTGCGCTCATGGTCGTGCTCGCCGCCTCGATCGGCGTGGTGGTCGCGGTGATGCAGCAGGTCATCCGGCCGCTGGTGCGGCTGACTGCGGTGACACTGCGGCTTGCCGACCGCGAGCTCGAGGTCGATATTCCCGGCGAAGCCCGCCAGGACGAGATCGGCGCCATGGCGAAGGCGCTGCAGATCTTCAAGGGCGCGCTGATTGCCAAGAAGCTTGCCGACGAGGCGGCCGCGCGCGATGCCGAAGCCCAGATCGAGCGCGGCCGCCGGGTCGACGCCATCACTCGCAATTTCGAGGCCACGATCGGCGAGATCGTGAATACGGTGTCTTCCGCAGCGACCGAGCTCGAGGCCTCCGCGGGCACGCTCACCGCGACCGCCGAGCGCTCCGAGAGGCTCACCACCGCGGTTGCAGCCGCATCCGATGAAGCCTCTGCCAATGTCCAGTCGGTGGCCTCGGCGACCGAGGAGCTGACCTCCTCGGTGAGCGAGATCAGCCGGCGGGTGCAGGACTCCGCGCGAATGGCAACCGATGCGGTCGAGCAGGCGCGCCTGACCAACGAACGCGTCGGCACGCTGTCGGAAGCGGCCAAGCGGATCGGCGATGTGGTCGAGCTGATCTCAACCATCGCGGGGCAGACCAATCTCTTGGCGCTGAACGCGACCATCGAGGCTGCGCGCGCAGGCGAGTCCGGCCGCGGGTTTGCGGTGGTCGCCTCCGAGGTCAAGGCGCTGGCGCAGCAGACGGCGAAAGCGACCGAGGAGATCCATCTGCAGATCTCGGGCGTGCAGGCGGCCACCGAAGAATCGGTCGGCGCGATCAGGGCGATCGGCGAAACCATCGGGAAACTGGCCGAGATCTCCTCGGCGATCGCAGCCGCCGTGGAAGAGCAGGGCGCAGCGACGCAGGAGATCGCCCGCAACGTGCAGCAGGCCGCGCATGGCACCCAGCAGGTTTCCGGCAACATCGCCGACGTCCAGCACGGCGCCACTGAGACCGGCTCGGCCTCGAACCAGGTGCTCTCGTCCGCGCAGTCGCTCGCCGATGATTCGAACCGCCTCAAGCTCGAGGTTCGGAAATTTCTGGAGGCTGTCCGCGCGGCGTGAGGTGGCGTTCAGGACTGTAGGATCGGAAAGAGCGCAGGGAAACCCATCGCACCTCCGCATACGCCGTCATTCCCGGGCGCGCGAAAAGCGCGAACCCGGAATCTCGAGATTCTCAGGTGCGCAATTGCGCACCATAGTTCGATGCTTCGCATCGCCCCGGAATGACGGTGCGCGGGGAGGGATTGATGGAGTCCGCAGTGCTCTCCCGACCAGCGACGCCGTCACAACATCACCAGCTTCTTATACAGCGCGCTGTAGCACGCCGCCGACAGATCCCAGCTGAAGCTGCGTGCCATGGCGCTGCGGCGCATCCAGTCGAGCCGGTCCTTGGCGATGAAGGCTGCGAAGGCGCGGCGGATGCCGCCGACGAAGGATTCGGTCGAGGGCTGCTCGAACAGGAAGCCGGTCTCGCCGTCGGTGATAGTCTCGGCTAGGCCTCCGGTCGAGCGGCCGATCGGCAGCGAGCCGAAGCGCTGCGCATACATCTGGCTGAGCCCGCACGGCTCGAACCGCGAGGGCATCAGGGTGAAGTCGCTGCCCGCAAAGATGCGGCGCGCCTGGGCGTCGTTGAAGCCGATGGTCACGCCGATCGCATCGGGCCGGCGCCGATGCGCATCGACCAGCGCATCCTCGAATTGCGGCTCGCCGGAGCCCGTCACCACGATCTGCCCGCCGGCCTCGATGATCTCGTCCGCTGACGAGAGCACGAGATCGATGCCCTTCTGGTGCACCAGCCGCGCCACCAGCCCGAAGATCGGCCCGCGCGAGACGGCGAGGCCAAACTGCTTGCGAACATAATCGGCATTGGCCTGCTTGCCCTGCCAGTCGCCGGCCGCGAAGGGTTGCGCGAGCTGGGCGCAGAAGCGCGGATCCCAGCTCTCGTCGATGCCGTTGAGGATTCCGGTGAGCTCGGAGGCGGCCGAGCGGATGCGCAGCAGGCCTTCAAGTCCGCAGCCGAACTCGGCAGTCGTGATCTCCTTGGCGTAGGTTGAGCTCACCGTGGTCAGGTGCGAGGCGTAGACCAGGCCGCCCTTGAGGAAGGACAGCTTGTCGTAGAATTCCAGCCCGTCGATGTGGAAGGCATTGTCGGGCGCGCCGATCCGGCGCAGTGACTCCCTTGGAAACAGTCCCTGGTAGGCGAGGTTGTGAATGGTCAGGATGGATGGAAGCTGCGCGCCGCCCCAGGCGAGATAGGCGGGGACAAGCGCGGCCTGCCAGTCATTGGCGTGCACCAGATCGGCTGCCCAATTTGTGTCCAGCTTGCCCATCGCAAGCTCGGCAGCGGCGGATGCGAACCGGCCGAAGCGGATGTCGTTGTCGCTCCAGTCGCGGCCCTGCTCGTCGCCATAGGGATTGCCCGGCCGGTCGTAGAGCTCCCGGCAGAGCAGCACATAGACCGGCAGCCCGTCGCGCGTCGCGGCGCGGCCAAGGGTACAGGCCGGCATCTCGGCGAAGGCCGGCGATTGGCCAACGATCTGGATATGGGTGAGTTGCTCGACGACGTCGCGGTAGCCGGGAAGCAGCACCCTGACGTCGCTCCAGGGGCGCAGCGCCCGGGGTAGCGCGGCGGAAACGGCGGCCAGTCCGCCCACGCGGACGAAATCGTCCATTTCCGTCGTGACAAAAAGGACCCTCAATAAACGCCCCGTAGGAGTGCCCGCTAGGGAAGGCGCGCCGCTTTCAAATGCTGCCATGCAAGAAAGGGTCCAATTTGGCTCTAGAAGCGTCGTGTGCCAATAGTCCGCACGGCGAAAAGCTTCCTTCAGGGCCATAGGCCCTTTAGGGTCGCTGCTCGTTGCGCCAACTCAAAAAGCTTTGCGCCCAGGGAGAGCTCGAGATGACCATAACGCAGAACGGTGAGAGCCATTTGACAGGTGCGCTCACCGGGCTTCGCGTGCTCGATTTTTCAACCACCATTGCCGGCCCGCATTGCGCGCGCATGCTTGCGGACATGGGTGCGGAGGTGATCAAGATCGAGGCGGCCGATGGCGACACCATGCGCACGCGCCCTCCCGTTCGCAACGGCTGCTCGACCGCCTTCGGCCAGCTCAATGTCGGCAAGAAGAGCGTCGTGCTCGATTTGAAATCGGAGGGAGGCAAGGAGGTGGTGCGCCGGCTGGCCGCGCACGCCGATATCGTGGTCGAAAACTTCCGGCCCGGCGTGATGCGTCGGCTCAAGCTCGACTACGCCAGCCTCGCGCCATCGAATCAAAAACTGATCTACTGCTCGATCTCGGGCTACGGCCAGACCGGCCCGTCCGCGGAGCTGCCGGCCTATGCGCCGGTGATTCACGCCGCATCCGGCTATGAGATGGCGCATCTCGCCTACCAGCCCGGCCGCGAACGGCCCGACTATTGCGGCATCTATCACGCGGATGTGCTCACCGGAGTCTATGCGTTCGGCGCCATCACGTCGGCGCTGTATCAGCGCAGCCAGACCGGCCGCGGCCAGCACATCGATGTCTCCATGCTCGAATCGATGCTGAGCCTGACCTTGAACGAGGTGCAGTGGTCGCAATTTCCGGTCAAGCAGACCGCGCGGCCCATGTTCGGCCCGATCGAGACCAGCGACGGCTATGTCATGGTCGCGATCGCGAGCGAGAAGACATTTCAGGCGCTGATGAGGGTGATCGGTCATCCCGAATGGATCAGCGACCCGCGCTTTGCAGCCTATGCCGATCGGCGCAGCAACTGGGCCGAATTGATGGACGGCGTCGAGGCGTGGTCGCGCTCGGTGACGACGGAAGAATGTCTCGCTGGGCTGAACCGGGAGGGCGTGCCCTCATCGGCGTATCGCACCGTCAAGCAGGCGCTCGCCGATCCGCAGCTTGCGCATCGCGGTGCACTCGCTGACGTCGAGGATGGCGGCGGCAGCTTCCGGATGATGAACCTGCCATTCCGCATGTCCGGCGCGCGCGTCGCCGCTGGCAAGCGGATCGCAACGCTGGGCGAACACACCCGCGCGTTGTTGGCGGAGGCCGGGCTCACCGAGCAGGAGATTGCCGCCTTCTCCACGGGACAGGTCGCCGCAGAGTAGCGGGCTTGCCGGGGCCGGCTTTTCCGTTCAAGCTGCGACATGACGATCCGGAATACCGGACGTCAGGGATCCTCGGGAGGGAACTCGATGATAGCGGCGACGCGCGTGCGCAGGCTTGCGCCAATTTTCCTTGTTGCGGCATTTGCTTCGTTTTCCTCTGTGGGCGCTGCGCAGGCGCAAAAATCCGGCGGCGGCATCACCGTTGGCCTGGAGCTCGACATTCCCGGCTTCGATCCGCTGAAGGTCGGTGTGTTCGATACCTCCGCCGAGACTGCGGCGGCCGCGATCTTCGACACGCTGACCTATCTGGATGATAAGGGCGAGCCGCAGGGAAAGCTCGCGGTATCCTGGACCCATTCCGACGATTACAAGACCTGGACCTTCAAGCTGCGCGAGGGCGTGAAATTCCAGGACGGCACGCCATTCAATGCACAAGCCGTCAAGGAGAATTTCGACCGCCAGAAGGACCCGGCCAACAAATGCCGCTGCGCCTTCTATATCGCGTTCGTCCATGACGTGCAGGCGGTCGATGATCTGACGCTGGTCTATCACCTCAATGATCCCTCGGTGAACCTGCCGGCCCTCGTCAGCCCGCCGACCTCAAACAACGTCGTGCAGTCGCCGACCGCCTGGAAGACCAAGGGCGACGACTACAGCCGCAATCCCGTCGGCACCGGTCCGTACATCCTGAAATCCTGGACCGCCGGCGACCGCATGGTGCTGGAGAGGAATCCGGACTACTGGAACAAGGGCCATCCCTATCTCGATCGCATCGTCTTGAAGCCGCTGCCGGATGCGCAATCGCGCTTCGCAAGCCTGCAATCGGGCGAGGCCGACATCGTCTGGGACGACGAATACGACGCCGACAACATCATGAAGGCGCAGAAGGACCCGAAACTCGCCGTGCACAGCTACACGGGCTCGGGCGCGCAGGTCTACGCCTTCAACACCAAGACGCCGCCATTCGATGATGTGCGTGTGCGGCAAGCGCTGGTGATGGCGATCGACCGCAAGAAGATGTCGCAGGCCATCACCAATGGTCTTTCCAAGCCGGCCAGCAACCCTTACGGCGACGGCTCCTGGGTCAAATGCAAGGACGACGGCGCGCTGCCCTATGATCTCGAAAAGGCGAAGGCGCTGATCAAGGACTACGGCAAGCCAGTCGATTTCAAGATGATCGTCACCGCGACGCCGCGCGGGCGCACCATCGGCCAGGTGTTGCAGCAGTTCTGGAAACAGGCCGGCGCCAACATGGAGATCGAGCAAATCGATCAGGCGAGCGTGGTGCCGCGCGCCTTCATGCGGCAGTTTCAATTGACGCCGTGGCGCATCATCGATCTCGCCGATCCCGATCCGCAGATGTATGCCAATTTCCATACCGGAAGCCCGGTTGCGCTCGCCAACTATTCCAATCCGGACCTCGATCATCTGCTCGAGCACGCGCGCGTCACCGCCGATGTCGCGCAGCGGACCGAGGACTATTGCGCCGCCAGCCGCCTCATCAACAAGGAGGCGATCTGGTTCTGGACCTTCCAGAACACCTATTACGCGATCTCGGCGGCGAAGCTTAAGGGCCTGCCGAAAATGTATAGCGGGGTGATCGACGTCTCCAACGTCTGGCTGGAATGACCATCCATGGTCGGCTTCGTCGCGCGAAGACTGCTTTATTTGCTGCCGGTTTTGCTCGCGGTTTCGCTGCTCACCTTCCTCATCGCCTCGCTGCTTCCCGGCGATCTCGCCTACGTGATCCTGGGCGACCAGGCGACGCCCGACAAGGTTGCCGCGCTTCGCCATGACATGGGGCTCGATCAACCGATCTGGTGGCGCTATCTCGGCTGGCTCGGCCACGTCCTGGTGGGTGATTTCGGCCGCTCCTTCCGCACCGGGCAGACCGTTCTGCAGGCCGTCGCGGAGCGGCTGCCGGTCTCCTTCGAACTGATGCTGCTGGCCGAACTCGGCGCGCTTCTGATCGGTATTCCGCTCGCGATCGCCTGCGCTGTCCGTGCCGGCAGCGCGTTCGACCGAATTGTCACCGGCAGCGCGTTCAGCATGCTGTCGGTGCCGGCATTCCTGGCGGCGATCCTGCTGATCTATTTCTTTGCGGTCGAGCTGCACTGGCTGCCGGCGACCGGCTACGTGCCATTCTCCGAAGACCCGCTCGGAAACCTGCGATGCTTCGTGCTGCCGGCGCTCACGCTCGCGCTCGGCGAATGGCCGGTTTTGATGCGGGTCCTGCGCTCGGACATGATCGCGACCCTCCAGGAGGATTATATCGCAATGGCGCGGGCGAAGGGATTGAAACCCTCGCGCATACTGCTGGTGCATGCGCTGAAGCCTTCGTCGCTGACGCTGGTCACTGTCACCGGCATCAATATCGGACGCCTGATGGGCGGCACGGTGATCGTGGAGTCGATCTTCGCGCTGCCCGGCATCGGCCGCCTGCTGCTCGGTTCGATCTACACCCGCGATCTCATCATTCTGCAGGGCGTCGTGCTCTGCGTGGCCGCAGGCTATGTGCTGATCAATTTCGTCGTCGACATGCTCTATGCCGTGCTCGATCCGAGGATCCGCCATGGCCACGCTTGAGCTTCAGATCACCGATGACATTGCGTCAAGCGCCCCGCAGGGGACACGCCGGTTGGGGCTGTTGTTCTGGGCGGCCACCGGCTGGTTGATCTTCATCCTGGCGGCGGCAATCCTCGCGCCGCTGCTGCCGCTGCCAAGCCCGACCGACATGGACATGCTGGAGCGGCGCGCACCGATCTCGGCGCTGCACTGGCTCGGTACCGATGCACTCGGGCGCGACGAGCTGGCGCGCGTGGTCTATGGCGCGCGCATCTCGCTCACGGTCGGCCTGTTCGCGCCGATCATCGGGCTTACCATCGGCGGCGCCCTCGGCATGCTCGCCGGCTATTTCCGCGGCCGGTTCGAAAGTTTCGTGGTCGGCAGCATGGACGTGCTGCTGGCCTTTCCGCCGCTGATCCTGGCGCTCGCCGTCACCGCCTATCTCGGCCAGTCCATCCTCAATCTCACCTGCATTCTGGGCGTGCTCGGCATTCCCGCCTTCATGCGGGTGGCCCGCGCCTCCACTCTGACGCTGGCACGGCGCGAATTCGTCATCGCCGCGCAGGCGCTCGGCGCGACGCACGCGCGCATCCTGTTGCGCGAGCTGTTGCCCAACGTGGCGCTGCCGCTGCTTGCCTTCTTCCTGCTTGGCGTCGCTGTCACCATTGTGGTCGAGGGGGCGCTGTCGTTCTTGGGTCTCGGTGTGCCGCCGCCGATCTCGAGCTGGGGCAGCATGATCGGGGAGGGACGCGAAAGCCTGGAGATCGCGCCCCAGCTTGCCTTCATTCCGGCGATCGCCATGTTTCTCACCGTGCTCGCGTTCAACCTGGTCGGCGACACCTTGCGGGCGCTGACCGATCCGCGGCAGGGCGCGCTGTGAGCGGGCCCGCGCTGCTATCGATCGAGGACGTCGCGGTCGAGCTGCCGACGGCCCGCGGCAATTTGCGCGCCGTCGACCATGTCGATCTTGCGCTCGGTCCCGGGCAAACACTCGGTATTGTCGGCGAGTCCGGCTGTGGCAAGACCATGCTGTCGCGCGCCATCCTGCAGCTGTTGCCGAAGAAGGCGAAGCTTTCGGGACGCGTCATTTTCGACGGCCAGGACCTGGTTCGTCTCAAGGCGGAGGCGTTGCGCAAGTTGCGGGCGCGCTCGATTGCGGTGGTGTTCCAGGATCCGATGACGTCACTCAATCCGGTGCTGACCATTGGCACGCAGCTGATCGAGACACTGCAGGAGCATCTCGCGCTCGATGTGGCGGCCGCACGCCGGCGCGGCGTCGAGCTGCTTGCCGCCGTCGGCATTCCCGCGCCCGAGCAGCGGCTCAACCAATATCCGCACCAGCTGTCCGGCGGCATGCGTCAGCGCGTGGCGATCGCGATCGCACTGTCCTGCGAACCAAAGCTCCTGATCGCGGACGAGCCGACCACGGCGCTCGACGTCACCATCCAGGCCCAGATTCTCGATCTGCTCGCGCGTGAGCAGCGCCGGCGCCACATGGCGATGATCCTGATCACCCATGATCTGGGCGTGGTCGCCGGCCGCACCGACGAGGTCGCCGTGATGTATGCGGGCCGCGTCGTCGAACGCGCGCCGACGCGGGCCTTGTTCAAGAATATGCAGATGCCCTATACGGCCGCGTTGCTTGCGGCGATCCCGAAGATCGACGCCGCCCCGCATACGCCGCTGGCGGCAATTCCGGGCCGGCCGCCGGACCCGACCCGTCCGCTGAAGGGATGCTCCTTCGCGCCGCGCTGCCGCTATGTGAGTGATCAATGTCTGCGCGGCAAGCCTGCACTCACGTCCGCGGAAGCCGAGGGGCATTCCTATGCATGCTTCCATCCGCTCACGATTGCAGCCGGTGTGAGCGCATGATGCATGGCAACGCCACCACCGCGGCGCGCGATCCGCTGCTGAAAGTGGACAACCTCGTCGTCGAATATCCGATCGGCACGCGCACCATCCACGCCGTCTCCGATGTTAGTCTCGCGATTTCCCGCGGCGAGACGCTGGGGCTGGTTGGTGAATCCGGCTGCGGCAAGTCCACGCTGGGCCGGGCGGTGCTGCAGCTGCGCCGCGCCACGTCCGGCCGCGTGTTGTTCGACGGCGAGAACCTGACGGCACTGCAAGGCGACGCTTTGCGCAAGATGCGTCCTCGCATGCAGCTGATCTTTCAGGACCCGATCGCCTCCCTCAATCCGCGACGCCGGATCGGCGACATCGTAGCCGAGCCGCTCTTGATCGCAGGCTACAAGGACGCGAAGAAGCGGCAGGAACTGGTGAACGAGGTCCTGAGTGCCGTCGGCCTTGACCCGGCGGCAGTGGTGTCGCGCCTGCCGCATGAATTTTCCGGCGGGCAGTGCCAGCGCATCTGCATCGCGCGGGCGCTGGTGCTCAATCCGGAATTCATCATCTGCGACGAGCCGGTCTCCGCCCTCGACGTTTCCATCCGCGCCCAGATTCTCAATCTGCTGGAGGAGATGAAGCAGCGCTTCGGGCTCACGCTGCTGTTCATCGCGCATGATCTTGCGGTCGTCAAAGCCGTCAGCGACCGTGTTGCGGTGATGTATCTCGGCCGGCTCTGCGAGGTCGGCCCATCAGCGCAATTGTTCGACACGCCCGCGCATCCCTATACCGCGCTCCTGATCGAGGCGATCCCGGTGCCCGATCCGGAGGTGCGGCCTGCGGAGCGCGTCGCTGTCGGCGAGCCGCCATCACCGATGGCACCACCGTCCGGCTGCCGCTTCCGTACCCGCTGCCCGCGCGCGGATGCGAGGTGCGCTGCGGAGGTGCCGGAACTGCGGTCCGTGGCGGCAGGACAATACGTCGCTTGCCATCATCCCTTGATCTAACTAACCAAGGCCAACAAGAAAGTGGGAGAGATGCGATGAAGAGCTTCCAGGTCGCCGAATTCAATGCGCCGCTGAAGGAGGTCGAGCAGCCGACGCCGGCTCCGTCAGGCACCCAGGTGCTGATCAAGGTGAAAGCCGCGGGCGTCTGCCACTCTGACCTGCACATCTGGGAGGGCGGCTATGATCTCGGCCATGGCCGCAAGCCGCTGTCGCTGAAAGACCGTGGCGTGTCGCTGCCGCGCACCATGGGTCATGAGACGGTCGGCGAAATCCTGGCCTTCGGGCCCGATGTGACAGAGGCCGACAAAGGCGGGCTCAAGGTCGGCGATGTGACGCTGGTCTATCCCTGGATCGGCTGCGGGCAATGCGCCACGTGTCTTGCGGGCGATGAAAACATGTGTCTGAAGCCGCAGTCGCTCGGCGTCTATTGCGACGGCGGCTATGCCGACCACATGACCGTGCGTCACCCGAAGTACCTGCTCAACTTGAAGGGCCTCGATCCCGTCACCGCCGCGCCCTATGCCTGCTCCGGCGTCACCACCTACAGCGCGCTGAAGAAGGTGGAGAAGGATTTTGGCACCCCGATCGTGATCTTCGGCGCCGGTGGGCTCGGCCTGATGGCGCTCTCGCTATTGAAGGCGATGGGTGGCAAAGGCGCGATCGTGGTCGATATCGACGCGAGGAAGCGCGAGGCGGCGGAAAAGGCCGGCGCGCTCGCGAGCGTCGACGGCAGCGCGCCTGATGCACTGGAGCAGCTCGCGAAGAAGGCGGGCGAGCCGATCCGCGCCGTGATCGACCTCGTCGGCAATGCCGCCACCGCGCAGCTCGGCTTCGACTGCCTGACCAAGGGCGGCAAGCTCGTGATCGTCGGCCTGTTCGGCGGCGGCGCGCCCTGGGCGCTGCCGCTGATTCCGATCAAGGCTGTCACCATCCAGGGCAGCTATGTCGGCAATCTGCGCGAGACCCAGGAGCTGCTCGATCTCGTGCGCGCCAAGAACATCGCGCCGATCCCGGTGACGCCAATGCCGCTTGCCAAGGCCAATGACGCGCTGGTCGACCTGCAAAAGGGCCGCCTTGTCGGCCGCGCCGTGCTGGTGCCGTAGCCTTCCGTCATTCCGGGGCACGCGAAGCGCGAACCCGGAATCTCGCGCCATGACTTCGAGATTCCGGGTTCGCGTTTCGACGCGCCCCGGAATGACGCCCGTGAACTTGCGAAGGAATCCCCATGTCCGCCAACGACGCCCTCCATATCGCAGTCCTCCCCGGCGACGGCATCGGGCCGGAGGTGATGGCGCCGGCGCTTCAGATCCTGCGCAAGGTGGAGGCGGGAGCGGGCCTCAAATTCCGCTTCACCGAGGCGGAGGCCGGCGCCAATCATTACAAGGCGACCGGCAAGTCGATGCCTGACAGCACTATCCGCCTGTGCGAGGAAGCAGACGCCATCCTGCTAGGGGCCTGCGGCCTGCCGTCGGTGCGCTACCCCGATAACACCGAGATCGCGCCGCAGATCGAGCTGCGCATGCTGTTCGATCTTTATGCCGGCGTGCGCCCGGCGCGGCTCATCCCGGGCGTGCCGAGCCCGATCGTCGGCGCTGATACGCGCGGCATCGATCTCGTCGTCATCCGCGAGTCGACCGAGGGCCTGTTCGCCTCGATGGGCAAGGGCATTGTTACCCACGAGGACGCGCGTGAGACCATGCATATTACCCGCAGGACCTCGGAGCGCCTGTTCGAATTCTCGTTCAAGCTCGCCGAGCGTCGCCGCGCGCGTGGTCGATCCGGGCGGCTTGCCTGCGTCGACAAGGCCAATGTGCTCAAGGCCTTTGCCTTCTTTCGCGGGATTTTCGATGAGGTCGCGCAGCATCATCCACAGGTGACGGCGGATCACCTCTATATCGACGCCTGCGCGGCCATGCTGGTGAAGCGGCCCTGGGATTTCGATGTGCTGGTGACCGAGAACATGTTCGGCGATATTTTGTCAGACCTTACCGCGGGCATCATCGGCGGCATGGGCATGGCGCCGTCAGCCGACATCGGCGACCGCTACGCCGTGTTCCAACCCTGCCATGGCACCGCGCCCGATATCATGGGGCAGGGCAAGGCCAACCCGACCGCCATGATCCTGTCGGTCGCGATGATGCTGGACTGGCTGGCTGAGAGGCATGGCCTGGAGGCCGCGGTGGAAGCCGGTGAACGCATCGAGCGCGCGGTCGACAAGGTCTATGCCGACGGCATCAAGCCGTTTGAATTCGGCGGCCACAATGGTACCGCTGACGTCACCAGGGCGGTGCTTCAGGCACTGTAGCCTTAATCGCGGCACGGACCACGTCAAACAACATGTTTGAGCGCCTCCCAGCTCTGTTTCGCTCCGCCGTCTATGCCCTGCGCGGAGGCTTTCTGGTCCGGCCGCTCGCAATAGCGCTGGTGCTCGGCGCCGCCGGCGCCATCCTGTCGGCAATGGAGGAGGAGTTCAGCTTCGTCGGCGACTGGATTCCTGTCCTGCTCTTTCCCTCGCGGGAGGATCCAGGTGTCGCCCAGATCATTCTCGGCGGCATCGCTACCTCGATCATGACCGTGGTGTCGATCGTGTTTGCGATCCTGCTGATGACCCTGACGCTGGCGTCGACGCAGTTCTCGCCCCGGATTCTCATCAGCTTCGTCAGGGACCGCACCACCCAGTGGACGCTGGGCGTCTTTCTCGGCACCTTCTCCTATTGCATGGCGGCGCTGCCGGCCGCGCGATCCTTGCCGCATCCGTTCGTTCCCGCCGCAACGGTTTCGGGTGCGATGCTGCTGGCCCTGATTTGCGTGGCTTGGCTGATCTATTTCATCCATCACATCTCGCAGTCGATCAGCGTCAATCACATCGTCGATCGGATAGCGCGCGAAACGGAGCTCGTGATCGCGGATTTCCTGCCCTATGCGCGCGGTCCGTTCGGCGTGGATGATTTCGGCGACGCGTCGCGTGTCGAAACGGACACGGCCGTTCTCAGCCGGCGATCAGGCTACATTCGCTATGTCGACATCAATCGCCTGACCGTTCTTGCCAGGGAGTACGGCATTTGCATCGTGATGCAGCGTCGCACCGGCCATTTCGTGCCAGCCGGCGTTCCCATGATGCGGGTGTCGAAAGCCGGGCGCGTGCCGCCGGAGCGCCAGCTTCATCTGCTTGCAGCCGTCGACATCGGTCCGACCCGCACCCTGCAGCAGGATGTCGAATTCGGCATCATTCAGATCGTGGACATCGCGTTGCGCGCCATGTCGCCGGCGGTCAACGATCCCTCGACGGCGATCAGCTGCGTGGATCAGCTGTCACGGATCATCATTTCTTGGCTTGGGCGTGAGCCGCCCAAAACTCGTTACTATGCTCCGCCGCACGTCCTGCGGCTGGTCGTTCCATGGATCGAGCTCTCCCGGCTGGTCGAGACGGCGTTCGATCAAATCCGCCATTATGCCGTGGCCGATCTTGCGGTGAGCTTGAGGCTGATCCGGGCCTGCCATGACATCGCGATCACGACGGCACGCACCGATGAGCGAGCGCTGCTTGCTGCGCTAGCGCAACGCGTCATGGCCGGGTGTGCCAGGCATCTGCCCGACGACGAGCTGCAAAAGCTGAAGCAGCGCGTTGCCGCCCTTGAAGCCGACGTTGCCGAGCTTGACGCGCTCGCGCCTACCGTCCCTTGAACTGCGGCTTGCGCTTTTCCATGAAAGCCGTGCGGCCTTCGATGTAGTCCTCGGAGGCGAAGCATTCCTTCACCAGCCCCGCCAGGCGGCCGAAGTCGGGCCTGCCGTCGAGCCGCGTCAGCTCCTCGATGGTGCGCTTGGCGGCGTGCATGGTGAGCGGCGCGTTCTCGCCGATGCGCTTGCAATAATCGTCGACGTAGGCGTCAAGCTCGGCGTCCGGTACGACGCGGTTGACCAGACCCATGCCCAGCGCCTCCTCGGCGCTGAAATGGCGGGCGGTGAAGAAGATCTCCTTGGCATGGGCCGGCCCGACCAGGTCCATCAGGTTCTTGAGGCCGGCGG
>DASREP010000076.1:0-32530 GCA_035652015.1 Bradyrhizobium sp.
TCCCTAGCTCCCCGTCAGGCTCTTGCGGCCTTTGAGCACGTACGGGCTCAGATCCAGCGACGGGCGGTTGGTTAGAACCGCCCGTTCGCACATTCTGGCAGATTTTGCAGACACAAGATCACGTATAAGCCGTAAAACCACCGCGCAGGGAAGGCCGGAGTGTATCCGCCTGTACCTGTGGTTTTCGCGCTCGCGCAAGCCTACCTTTGCGCGGGAGCCCCGGGTGCAGCGGCCACCCGGCCTTCCCTGCGCCCTCCGATTTCTAAAGAGGGTGATCGATGATGCAAAGCTCGGGCGAAACCTGCCGCGAGACTGAGAACTCATGTCTCTTCCATCGCGAGGAGGAACGCGACGAGTGCGTCGGCTGCGACGAGTCTCTCCCCCCGTCATGCCCGGGCTCGTCCCGGGCATCCACGTCCTTGACAAGAACTCGCGGCGCGACGTGGATGGCCGGGACGAGCCCGGCCATGACGCGTGGGGCCGGCGATTTCCCGCTTCACTTCTGTCTGGGGCTATGCGTCCCGGCCTTCGCCCTCGCCACCACGGCCGTGGATGCAGGCTTACCCGTGCCCCTCGTCCACGCCCGGGTTCTCGAGACTGAAAGTCTCCGACTGCTCGTCATAGGCGAACAGCTCGGCGTAGCGGCCCCAGGAGACGATGGTCTTCAGCGTCTCGTCGGCATATTCCTCCGACATGTAGTCTTCCAGCTCGTTGCGGAAACGCGCGGCAGGCGCGGTGTGGGAGGGGCGCTCGTCGAGCACGCGCTTGATCAGGCCCATCACCGGCACGAAGGTGACGAGATGCTCGGCGAACAGCTTCTTGCGCGCATCGGTCTCGAGATGGGCGAAGCGCTTGCCCGCCTCGGTGAGCACGAGGTCGCCGTCCTTGAATTGCGCGAAATGCAGGAGCTGCAGCGATTCGCCGAGATGCAGGATCTCGTCGGCCTCGAGCTGCAGTTGGCCGGCGAGCACCGGCAGGTCGGCGCGGCCGTTATAGGGTTCATTGGCCAGCGTCTCGATCAGGCCGGACAGCACGTTGGAGGAGACATGGTCGAGCACCATGCCGACGCCGGCATTGGCCTGGATGTTCTCCATGGTCGGCGGCTTGATCGGGCGCTGGGTCATCCGCTCATAGAGCGTGTCGACCAGCTGCCGGAAGGTCGGGTCGAGCCGGTTGCGGGGATGCGGCAGGTCGACCTTGTACTCGGCGGCGACGCGGCCCGGGTTGGACGAGAACACCAGGATGCGGTCGCACATCAAAACGGCTTCCTCGATGTTGTGCGTGACCATCAGCACCGACTTGATCGGCAGTCGTCCGTCGGTCCAGAGGTCGACCAGGTCGGTGCGCAGCGTCTCGGCGGTGAGCACGTCAAGCGCCGAGAACGGCTCGTCCATCAGCAAGAGGTCCGGATGCACCACCAGCGCACGGGCAAAGCCGACGCGCTGGCGCATGCCGCCGGACAGTTCCTTGGGGTAGGCCGATTCGAAGCCGTCGAGACCGATCAGGTCGATGGCCGCGATCGCGCGCTTGCGCCGCTCGGCGGCATCGATGCCGAGCGCCTCGAGGCCAAGCTCCACGTTCTGCAGCACGGTGAGCCAGGGAAACAGTGCAAACGACTGGAACACCATGGCGACGCCATTCGGCGGTCCCTGGATCACTTCGCCGCGGCAGGTCGCTGCACCGGAGGACGGCGCGATCAGGCCGGCAATGATGCGCAGCAATGTCGACTTGCCCGAGCCGGAGCGGCCGAGCAGACCAACGATCTCGCCGGAACGGATGGTCAGATCGACCTTGTCCAGCACCACGAGGTCTTCGCCGCTGCCCTTGGGAAAGGAGCGGCTGACGCTGCGGAGATCGATCAGGGTCGCGGGCGGCTTGGTTGGGTCGAGCATGGGGCTTCTCTTCTGTCAGCTCTTCAAATCGTCAGCCGAGGCGGAGCCGGCGCTCCCCGAAGGCATAGAGCGGGCGCCAGAACAGCCGGTTGAACAGGGTGACCATGATGCACATGACGGCGATGCCGAGCACGACGCGGGGAAAATCGCCGTCCTCGGTTGCTTTCGCGATATACGCGCCAAGGCCCGTCGCCGACAGATGAGTGTCGCCCCAGCTCGCGACTTCCGCAACGATGGAGGCGTTCCAGGAGCCGCCGGAGGCGGTGATGGCGCCGGTGACGTAATAAGGGAAGATGCCGGGCAGGATGACCTTGACCCACCAGCGCCAGCCCGAGAGGTGAAGGCTCGCGGCGGCCTCGCGCAAATCGCTCGGGAAGGCGCTGGCGCCGGCAATCACATTGAACAGGATGTACCATTGCGTGCCCAGGATCATCAGCGGGCTCAGCCAGACGTTGGAGTTGAGGCTGTGGCGGACGATGAGCAGGACAAAGACCGGAAAGGCGAGGTTGGCGGGAAAGGCCGCGAGGAACTGTGCCAGCGGCTGGACCCGCTCCGCGATCTTGGGACGAAGCCCGATCCAGACCCCGATCGGCACCCAGATCAGCGTCGCGAGCGCGATCAGAACCACCACGCGCAGCAGGGTGGCGAGCCCGCCCAGCACGGCCTGATAGACATCCGACGGCTGCAAATTGACCGAGAGATAGACATAGGCCTTGTAGGCCGCGTAGCCGGTGCTGAGGCCGATGATGGCAAACCACAGCGCATCGATGATGCGCGACGGCGCCGCGCCGGGCTTGTCCGACGGGCGCAACGCCTTGGGCCATTCGATGTTCAGGTTGGAGAAGGCGCGGTTCAGCGCGGCGAAAGGCAAGGTCAGCGCCCGCAATGCGCGGGTGCGGCGGAACAGGTCGAGCATCCAGGAGGTCGGTGCGTCGCCCGAAGCGGTCTGCTCGAAGCGGAATTTGTCGGCCCAGGCGACAATGGGACGGAACAGCAGCTGGTCATAGGCGATGATGACGAGGAGCATGGTGAGCAATGCGTAGCCGATCGCGCCAAGGTCGCGCTTCTCGATCGCCGTCGCCACATAGGAGCCGACCCCGGGCAGGGTGACGGTGGTGTTGCCGACCGTGATGGCTTCCGAAGCAACGACGAAGAACCAGCCGCCCGACATCGACATCATGGCGTTCCAGATCAGGCCGGGCATCGCGAACGGCACGTCCAGCCGCCAGAAGCGCTGCCAGCCGCTCAAATGGAAGCTCCTGGAGGCCTCCTCGAGATCCTTCGGCACGTTGCGGATCGACTGGTACATGCTGAAGGTCATGTTCCAGGCCTGGCTGGTGAAGATCGCGAACACGCAGGCGAGTTCCGCGCCCAGCACCTGTCCGGGAAACAGGTTGAGGAAAAACACCACCGTAAAGGTGAGGAAGCCCAGGATTGGGACCGATTGCAGGATGTCGAGCAGCGGGATCAGCACCATCTCGGCGCGCCGGCTCTTGGCCGCGACCGCCGCATAGATGAAGGTGAAGACCGTCGAGCAGACGATGGCGAGCAGCATCCGCAGCGTGGTGCGCAGCGCATAGAGCGGCAGGTTGGCCGGATCGAGCGAGACCGGGGTGACCTCCAGCGCCGACAATGGCAGCGTGGTCTGCTCGCCGCCATAGACGATCAGCACCATGGCGCCGACCACCAGGATCAGGGCGACCAGGTCCCACACGTTGGGCCGCGGCGCGCGCGTGAGCACGGCGATGCGAAGGTCCTGTAGCGTCATCGAGCGGGCTCCGTGTCGGCAAAGCCTAGTATTGCGTGTGCAGGCGAACACCGAAAACCGAGGCCGGGCCTCGGTCGCGGTTATAGGCGGGATTGACGATCAGCTGGTAGTCGAGCGTGATCTTCGAGGCAAACCAGGGAAAGCTGTAATAGGTCTCGAAGATGCCTTCGTCGCCCGGGTGCGGCAGCTGGCCGTCGCCGACCAGGATACCGAGGCCGCCGGCGTTGAGAAACGCCTGATGAACATTGGTGATGCCGTTGTCGACGCCGGCAATGCCCCAGATGTCGTCGTTGCGCCCCCACAGCTTGCCGGAGACCGAAAACCCCGCCGCCACCGTGCGGTCGATGTCGGTGAACTCGTACGGCTCCTTGTGGCCGTCGGCCCAGCCGGCGCGGGCAAAGAAGCCGAGATTGTCGTTGATCTGCTGCTCCAGATTCATGCTGATGCCGCCGCGGCTCTGGTAACGGCGCACGGCGGTGATGTCGGCAGGTGTCCCGGTCACTGCCGCCAGCTGAATGGCATCTTCAAAGCTGCCCATCGCGCCCCGCGTCAGGAAACCAGTGATGGCGACTTTGCCGGGCTGGCCGAACACCGAATAGCGCCGCTCGATTTCGCCGTCCCACTGGAATTGCGAGAAGTGCGGATCCAGCGCGGTCGTGTTGGGCGCAATGGACAGATCGAAGACGCCGCCGCGGAACGTCCACGGGCCGGTGTACCACTCGACAGCGCCGCCGACCGAGTAGCCCCAGGCGTCGGCCGCGTAGTCGAACGTGCCGGTGTCGACGATCGACCAGTTCATGAAGTCGCCGCGCGGGTCGTGGGCGTATCGGTTGGTATCGAAAATATCGGGAATGCCGATCTTTCCGATCGTGATCACCAGCCGGTCCGCGGTCTGCGATCCAGAGAACTGGTTGAGGCTGCCATCGACCTTCTGTTCCTCGCCGCCGAGATTGATGGTCTGCCGGACGAAAGCCCGGTGAAGACGCGCGTAAGGGTAGTTCGCGCCGACCTTGTAGGCCTCGCCGCTCGGGAATCCGGCCGCGCCGACCGAACTGCTCAAGCCAAAACCCTGGTCGATTTCCGGGTTGACCCAGGCTTCTGCGCCATCCCAGAGCTTCACGCCGGCGTAGAACGTCGCGTCAAAAGTCTCGCGGCCCTGATTGGGCGTGAGGCTGTTGGTGCCGACATAGGGCGAGCGGAACGGCGGAGTGTACTGCTCGAGCAGGGCCGACTGGGCATGGAAGGCGAAACGGTCCGTTTCCAGCGCCTCGGGGGTCTTGGTCACCAGCGCGGGGATCGGATTGGTGTCGCCGATCTTGTAGTTCAGCCCGACCCGCACACTTTGCATGGCAAGGTCGGACTGAAAATTATCCGCCGAGGCCGGGAAGAACATGCTCTTGCGGCCGAAGCCGCTTTCCAGAAACTCGGCCTTGGCCGACCAGTTGCCGGTGATCGGAATCTCCACACCAAGCCCCGCGACCCAGCCGAGTCGCCACAACAGCCTGGTTTCCAGCGTGCCCGCCGGAGCGAGGCTGCCGGCAAGCGGGGAGGCGTCCTGGCTGCGCGTCACCTGGTCATAGGTCCAGGCGAAGCCGCCGGTGCCGTACAGGAGGAAATGATCGAAGGCATAGCCGATGCGGCCACGGACGCTGCCGTAATAGATGACCGCCTCGCCATAGGTCACCTGGCCGATCGCGGGCGAAGCAACAGTCTGGCTGCCCTTGATCGAGTAAGGCACCACCACGTCGGAGTTCGGGAAGCTGACATCGCCCTCGATGCCCAGCATCACGCGCGACGGCAGCATGTAATTGTATCCGCCCTGCAGTCCCAGCACGTAGCTGCCGGTGCCGGCCATGAAATCGAAATTGAGCGGAAGGTCGAACCCGCCGTTCAGGGAGGGCCCGCCGGGCCCGAGCGGCGTCGACGTCCAGTTCGAGGAGCCCCGCAGCGCACCGGCATGCGCGCCGATATACCAGCCTGTCCAATCATAGGCCGGCGATGGGGTGGACATGGGCGCCTTGGCCGGGAGGTCCGCCGCGAACGCCGCATGTCCGAGGCCGAACACCGCGCCAAGCCCGATGCCGACGACCAGTGGCGCACGGCGGCGGTCGTCGGTGCCCCGCCGGACCCGCGTCCTTGCCACGATTTCACAGGTCTTGTTCGTCATGATCCTAGGCAATACCGACCGGAGGAGGGGGGACGACGGCTCCATGACGACTCGCCCGGAGTAGACAGAACGCAGGCACGATTCACCCCCACCGGTTTCGCAATTGCAAGAAGCCTCCCCCGCGCCATTGTGAGATGGCATCGGCAAGTGACGCGCGTGCAACACAGCGCGAGGACGGGTCGCGCCTGCCGTCAGTTTCTGGACCGGGGCTGGCTGTCGGATGGACCGCAGGCTGTGAGGCAGCCGCGTCGGCCCGGCGAGGTTCGAATACGACAATTCGGCGAAGGTTTTGTGAAATGCCGGACCGCGCCGTCGGGACGCGAAAACAATCGGCCGAGATTTTGCGAGGCTCGGGAACATCGCTCACCTTCCTGTCGCGGGGCGGCAGGGCGTGAGCGGAAACGCGGTCAGCTAGTGACCACCAACGCCTGCACGGCTGCTGCCGTCGCGGTTGTTCTCAATGTCTGCTGGCAACACCGGTCCAATCGCATGAAGGGGAGCGGCATTGCCTGAGGCGGTACTGCCCATGGCTCTTTCATCAAGGTTGGAACGCACTTCGCCGCTGCACGATCGTGCGATTGGAAGCGCCAGCGTCCCGTAGGCTCGCTCGGAATCGAAGTCAAGCAAAAGCCGCCTATCCTCCCGGGAGGATACAAGACAGATGCGCAGAACACGCGGTTCGTTCACGCCTGTTGCGAGACGCTGTCAACTCGGAAGGGCCGGCGATCCTGTACTTTCGCCGCATTCAGGCCTAGAATGATTTTAAATTTTCTTGCAGGACCTGCAATTCCATGTGCCGCATCAGCTTTTGGCTGTTGATCGTGGTTGCCACGGTGGCGACCGGGTCGGACGGCAAGGCGGCGGGATCGTTTCAGACCAGACCAGCCTTCCAGAGTGCGCAGACGACTGGCGTGGCGTCGCCGACGTCGACAGGGTCCACTGGCCCGACCATTGAGCTCGGTTGCGGCAGGGGACGCGTCCGCGATCCTCAGACCCATGCCTGCCGCGGGCCGGCCGATATCAGGTAAGCCCGTCCATCGTGCGCGACCTTCGCGCGCTCGAATGCGCGTTGCGCGCAAACCTCACTGCGCGCGCGATCGGCCATTCCCGACTGTTCGGTTTCGTTCAGCCATGAAGGCGCGGCCGGCGACGGCGCAGCCCGCAAGCGCGGGCTGGGCTCGTCCGACCTATCCAACTCCCAGCGCGACACCGGCCGGCCGGTGTCTGGCGACAGCGACCAGCGACAGATCAGCCGCGGCGTGCGGTTCCGCTGCAAGATGCAGGGCCGGGCGTCGCGGCGGTTGTCGTTGGCGGGCGCCATCACGTTCCGGGCCGGGCGCCCGGACTGAAGCATCTTGAATGCGGCGACCTTGTTGAACATCGCTCTACTCCTTCTCCGCACATCGGGCGGCAGGGAGTGAGCGGAAACGGCGGTCAGCTAGAAGCGGCCACCGACGCTCGCGCGGCTGCCGCCGTCGCGGTCGATCTTTGATGGTGCGGCAACGCGGCGCCGGCGATCGGTTTCGCGATGCCTGAGGGGGTACTGCCCATCGGACTCTTCGTTTGGGTAGCTGTTCGGGGTTGATCTGCGGTGGCTCGACACCTGCCGAGCTAGCCGCTGTTTGCGCACATAGGCCCGACCACGCCCGAAGTCAAGCTATATCCGGTATCCTCCGGGGTGGATCGCTGCTATCCTGGCGGGAGGATAGGAGACCAAGATGCCGGACCACCCGCATGCTGCAATTGCGAGCCGCCTGAAGCGCGCCGCGGGCCACCTCGAGGCCATCATCGAGATGATCGAGAAGGGCAAGTCCTGCACCCAGATCGCTCAGCAATTGCAGGCCGTGGAGGGCGCGATCGAGAACGCCAAGAAGGCGCTGATCCACGATCACATCAGCCACAGCCTCGAGCGTTCGCTCAAGGCCGCGGGCTCGAGGGGGCAGTCCGCGCTGAAGGATTTCAAGCAGATCGCAAAGTATTTGTGAGGACCGTAATTCTCACCCGCCCCCTCCAGGGGCGGGTGAAGAGGGGGTCCTGACCGGCCATATAGGTAACGGATCAGACCGGCGACATCGGTAACAGCTCAGCCAGCCACGCCCGGCGCGTGCTGCACCTCTACCGTGACATGCGAGAGGTCGGCGAAGCAGGCGAGGCGCTGGCGGTAGTGGGAGGCCTCGCGGGCAGTCGCGGTGGCCACGCAGACGATGGCGCCGAGATGGCCGGGGCCCAGCCGCCACAGATGCAGGTCGGTGACGCGGTCACCCTCGTTTTCCACGGCCGCGCGGACCTTCTCGGCGATGCGCCGATCCGGGATGCGGTCGAGCAGGATGCCGCCGGTGTCGCGGATCAGCCCGACCGACCAGTTGGCGATGACGGCGGCGCCGACGAGGCCCGCGAGCGGATCCATCCAGAGCCAGCCGAAGGCGCGCGCCAGCACCAGGCCGGCGATCACCAGCACGGAGACGGCGGCGTCCGCCATCACATGGACGATCGCCGCGCGCATATTGTTGTCGCGGTGATGGGCGCCGTCGTGGTCGTGCTCCTCGAAGACGATGTCGCGCGCGGCCGCCTGGGCCAGCGACACCCGCGCGACGAAGGCATGCGGCTCGGGAATTTCGTCGCGCGATTCCAGATAGGCGCCCTTGTCGGCAAAGGTGAACAGCTGCCGAACCCCGTCGGGGCGGATGGTCTCGATGCTGAGGTCGGACGGATCAGGGAGGCTGCCGGCCTTGGCCGTGATGCGAAAGCGCGGCGGAACGCCGTCCTCGAACACCGCGATCGCGAGTCGTCGCGCATCGAAGCTGACGAAGTGCGGTTCCTCATCGTGTTCATGCGCGTGGTCGTGGCCATGCCCATGATCATGGCCATGATGGTGATGATGCCCACCCGACAACAGCCAGGCACTGGCGATATTCACGGCGAGCCCAAGCACCGCGATCGGGATCGCCTCGTTGAAAGAGATGGCGACGGGATGCAGCAGGCGCTCGACCGCCTCATAGCCGATCAGCAGCGCGATCATCGCCAGCACAATGGCGCTGGTATAGCCGGCGAGGTCACCGAACTTGCCGGTGCCGAAGCTGAAGCTGCGGTCATATGCATATTTGCGCGCATAGGTGTAGGCGAGCGCGGCGAGCAGCAGCGCGCCGGCATGGGTCGACATGTGCAGGCCATCGGCAATCAGCGCCAGCGAGCCGAACAGCGCGCCGCCGATGATCTCGACGACCATCATGATGCTGCAGAGCACGATCACCGCCCAGGTGCGGCGTTCGGCCCGCTCGTGATCCCTGCCGAGAAAGACATGGTCATGCGTGGCGAGTGGAAAGGCGGCTTCGGTCTCAGCCATTCCGGTTTCAGCCATGTCGGTCTCAGCCATGTCGGCTCACCTCAGATAGCTATGGACAACGTCGATGAGCTGCTCTGCCGCGTCTGCATTGAGGGCGCCCGGGTTCCTCTCGGGATCGACCAGATGGGTGCGGACGTGGTCCTCGACCACCTCGGCCATCAGCCCCGCGACGCTGCCGCGGATGCCTGCGATCATGTGCATGACGCGCCCGCACTCGGTCTCCTCGGCCAGCGCCCGCTCCAGCGCCTCGACCTGGCCGCGGATGCGGCCGACCCGGGCGAGCAGCTTCTTCTTCTCTTTGATGGTATGGCTCATGCCGCGCTCATAGGGTACCCCCCTATGCTATGTCAAGCGGAGATGGACTCAGGCCAAAAAGGTGACCCGCCCGGGGGGACGGCCGGGCGGGTCGAGGTCGACACGGGGTGGATGAGGCGCCCGTGTCGGACGCGAAAATCCACAACGGGCAAGAGGCTCAGATCAGTAGCAGGTGCGGATCGTGCCGATGTAATTGCCGAACGCATCGTACTGACGCACGAAGCCGCAGCGGTGATAGCCGTAATAATAGGGATTGCTTGCAGCGATCGCGCTGCCGACCACGGCGGCGCCGACCAGACCGGCGCCGATACCCCAGCCCGGGTGGAAACCATGAGCTTCCGCAGGCGTGACGGTGGAGGCAACGCTGCCGGTGACGGCGAGGGCGGCGACGGCGAGAGCGGCAATCTTGGTTTTCAATGACATAATCAAACTCCGTTGGGGGCTAACGCGGGCGTTGTGGTCCGCATGCCCGTTGGACGGAGCGTTCGCGCATCGGGTTCGAAGATCGCCCCGGCGGCGGGGAGTTCGAGTTTTTGTGTCGCAACTCCAGAGGCTTAGGCTGCCGGCCGACTAGCTTGCGGGGCCCTGGCCAAGCTGCCTCACATCAAAGTTATCGACCTCGGCAAGCAGCTCACAGAACGCCCGCGCGCCGTGTTCGATCAGCAGCTCGCCCTTTTCGGCGGTGGCAAGCGTTGCGTTGCCAACGGCGCCACTTGGATGCAGATCCTGCACCTGCCAGGCAAAGGGCGCCGGCCGTTGCGTCGACAGCCAACGATAACGCCTCACCATATCGATGCTCGCCGGGCGGAAGTCAGTGATGCTCTCGTTGCGCACATGCTCGGCAAAGCGCGCCAGCATGATCGACGTCTCCACCGCGCCGCCATGGATGCCGTGGCGCAGCTCCTCGTCCGGAAACAGCCCCGGCGGCACACCGAACCGCGACCACGAGGTGGTGACAACAAACAGTCCGTGATGCGCGCGCAGCTCCTGCGCGACCAGCGACATCGCCGCGCTGTTGCCGCCATGGCTGGTGACGATCATGAGCTTCTTCACGCCGGCCCGCGCCACGCTCTCCCCGAGTGCCATCCATTGCGCGATTGCTGTCGCCGGGGCGAGCGTCAGCGTTCCCGGAAAGTTGATATGCTCGGTCGAGATGCCGACCGGCTGCACCGGCAGGAATGTCGCCGGTAGATCGGCCGGCAGGAACTCGCGCACCTTTGCCAGATAGGCATCTGCGATCATCACGTCGGTTGCGAGCGGCAGATGCGGCCCGTGCTGCTCGGTTGCCGCCAGCGGCAGCACCGCGATCCAGCGCCTGGCGACGGTGGCATCAATGTCGGGCCAGTGAATATCGGTCCAGTCGCGGGGCGGATTGCCGGTCATTGATCAAAAGGGTTCTATTGAAGCGGAATTGCAGGCTTTCGCCGTTGTTCAGGTACGCTATAAGCGTCCCAACCTTCCCTATCATGGGCCAGAATGACCGACGGAGTCCAACCATGAACCCGGCTCTTTTGCTGCGAGCGTTAACCGCCCAAGCGTTGATTGGGCGAGCGCTGACCGGACTTGTCGCGGCATGGCTGCTGGCTTCGCCGGTTTTCGCTCAATCCGCGGCCCAATCAACCGCGGGCGGCCAGCTGGACAAGGTCTCATTCGGAACCAACTGGATTGCGGAAGCCGAGCATGGCGGCTTCTTCCAGGCTGTCACCGATGGCACCTACAAGAAATTCGGCCTCGACGTCACGATCGTGCCGGGCGGCCCGAACGTCAACAACCGCATGCTGCTGATCGCGGGCAAGCTCGATTTCTTCATGGCCGCGAACACGCTGATGTCGTTCGATGCCGTCACCAACAACGTGCCGGTCGTCTCGGTTGCGGCCGTGTTCCAGAAGGACCCGCAGGTGCTGCTCACACATCCGGAGCTGAATGCGACCAAGCTTGAGGACCTGAAGCCGCTGACCCTGTTCGTGTCCAAGGAGGGCATCACCACCTATTTCCAGTGGCTGAAATCCGAATATGGCTTCAACGAAAAGAATGTGAGGCCGTATAACTTCAACCCGCAGCCGTTCATTGCCACGCCAAAGAGCGCGATGCAGGGCTATGTCACCTCCGAGCCTTTTTCGGTCGAGAAGAGCGCCGGCTGGAAGCCGACCGTCTTCCTGCTGTCCGATTACGGCTACAATTCCTATTCGACCCTGATCGAGACGCGCCAGGACATGATCGACAAGAAGCCGGATCTCGTGCAGCGCTTTGTCGATGCCTCCATGATCGGCTGGTACAATTATCTGTACGGCGACAATGCCGCGGCGAATGCCATGATCAAGAAGCTCAATCCGGAAATGACCGACGAGCTGCTCGCCTATTCCATCAAGACCATGAAGGACTACGGCATCGTCGACTCCGGGGATTCGCTGAAGAACGGTCTCGGCACCATGACCGACGAACGCGTCGCAAGCTTCTTTGAAAAGATGGTGCGGGCGGGCGTGGTGCGCTCGGACATCGATTACCGCAAGTCCTATACGCTGCGCTTCGTCAACAAGGGTGTCGGCCTCGACCTGCGGCCCAAGAATTGACGGGTGAGGACATTGACGAGTGAGGACATGGCCTTGTCCGGCAGCCAGGCCGATATCGCGGGTCTCTCGGTCAACCTGCAGGGCGTCACCAAGACCTATGACAGCGGCGTCGCCGCGCTCGGGCCGCTCGACCTCAAGGTCCGCAAGGGCGAGTTTGTCGCGCTGGTGGGGCCGTCGGGCTGCGGCAAGTCGACGGCGCTGCGCATCATTGCGGGCCTCAGCGCGCCGACCTCAGGCGACGTGCGGGTGTCGCATCACGGCGAGGCGGGGCGGCCCGGTCAGGGGATCGGCTTTGTGTTCCAGGAGCCGACCCTGATGCCCTGGACCAGCGTGCGCGAGAATGTACGGCTGCCCTTGAAGCTTGCGCGCCTGCCGGCAGCGCAAGCGGACGCGCGCATCGAGGAGGCGCTGCAGCGCGTCGGACTTTCGGAGTTCGCAAAGAACTATCCGCGCGAGCTCTCCGGCGGCATGAAGATGCGAGTGTCATTGGCGCGCGCGCTCGTCACCGATCCGGAGATCCTGTTGATGGACGAGCCGTTCGCTGCGCTGGACGAGATCACCCGCTTCCGCCTCAACAACGATCTCCTGGCGCTGTGGCGAAACTTACGCAAGACCGTCATCTTCGTCACCCATTCGGTGTTCGAATCCGTCTATCTGTCGCAGCGCGTGGTGGTGATGACGTCGCGCCCCGGCCGCATCGCTGCCGAAATCCACGTCGCCACCATGGAGCCGCGCGGCGACGAGTTTCGCACCTCCGCCGCCTATGCGGATTATTGCCGCAAGGTGTCCGCTGCGCTTGCGCCCTCTTATTCCGGGCGGTCGGCGCTATGAGCGCGCAGCCAAATCCTGCTGTCGCCGAAAACGACCGCGCTCTGCGCTGGCTTCGCATCGTGTTGCCGGCCATCGTGCTGGCGCTCGGGCTTCTCGCCTGGGAGCTCGTGGTGCGCCTCAACAACATTCCGCCTTATGTGCTGCCCGGGCCGCTGCTGGTGCTGCAGACGCTGGTCAGCGATTGGAGCGTGCTGTTCCAATCGCTCTTGACCACGCTGCTCACGACATTCGAGGGCTTCATCGCCGCTGCCATCGGCGGCATCGCGCTGGCGCTGCTGTTCAACCAGTCGAAGCTGATCGAATATTCGCTGTTTCCCTATGCCGTGATCCTGCAGGTCACGCCGGTCATTGCGATCGCGCCGCTGCTTCTGATCTATCTGCCGCAGCAGACTGCGGTCGTGGTCTGCGCCTGGATCGTCGGCTTTTTTCCGGTTCTCGCCAACACCACACTCGGCCTCAATTCGGTCGATCGCAATCTGGCCGGATTGTTCCAGCTCTACGGCGCCTCGCGGCTGCAGACCTTGCAGCTTTTGAAACTGCCTTCGGCTTTGCCCTACATCCTCGGCGGTCTGCGCATCTCCGGCGGCCTGTCACTGATCGGCGCGGTGGTCGCGGAAATTGCCGCGGGCACGGCGGGCGCGGGCTCGGGGCTCGCCTACCGGATCGCCGAATCCGGCTATCGGCTCAACATTCCGCGCATGTTTGCAGCCCTGCTGCTCCTCTCGCTTGCCGGGATTGTCATCTATGGGCTGCTGGCGCTAATTTCCCATCTCGCATTAAGACGCTGGCATGAAAGCGCGCTTGGAAAGGACAACTGATGGCGGCCGGAACGATTTCGTCGGACAAGATTCACCTGCTGGTTCACGGGCCGCGCAAGCCGATCGTCGATAACGGCTTTCCCGACCAGTTCGTGCTGCATCAGTTCGAGACGACAGGCGATCTGGAGCGTCTGACGCCCGATGTCGCCGAAAAAGTGCGCGGCATCGCCATCACCTACAACACGGTGCGCGGCGACGCCAAGACGCTGGCACGATTCCCCAGGCTGGAGATCGTGGCCTCCTTCGGCGTCGGCTATGATCACGTCGACGCGGCCTATGCGCGCGACCACAACATCATGGTCACCAACACGCCCGACGTGCTGACGGAGGAGGTCGCCGACATCGCCATGGGGCTTCTGATCGCGACGCTGCGCGAGTTCATCAAGGCCGACAGGTATCTGCGCGCCGGCTTATGGCAGAACCAGCAATATCCGCTCAGCGTCGGCTCGTTGCGCGACCGCAAGGTCGGCATGGTCGGCATGGGCCGCATTGGACAAGCGATCGCGCGGCGGCTGGAAGCCTCCAGGGTGCCGGTGGTCTATCACACCCGCAATCCGATCAAGGAATTGCCCAACCAGCACTATCCCGACCTGCTGCAGATGGCCAAGGACGTCGATACGCTGGTCGTGATCGTCCCGGGAGGGGCGGGCACCGCCAAGATGGTCAATGCCGAGGTGATGAAGGCGCTGGGCCCGCGCGGTGTGATCATCAACGTCGCGCGCGGCACGGTGGTCGACGAGCAGGCGCTGGTCCAGGCGCTGAAGTCGGGCACGATACTCGCGGCCGGGCTCGACGTGTTCGAGCGCGAGCCCCATGTGCCGGAAGAGCTCAAGGCGATGCAGAACGTCGTGTTGCTGCCACATATCGGCTCGGCCTCCGTGGTAACGCGCAACGCGATGGACCAGCTCGTGGTCGACAATCTCAAGGCCTGGTTTGCCGGCAAGCCGCCGCTGACCCCGGTCGCGGAGACACCGGCCAAAGCTCGCTAACTCCAGGGCATACGCCGATGAAATCCTGCATCTCCATCGCCTTGGCGACCTGTCTTGCTTTTGCGGCCGCAGTGCCGGCGTGCGCTCAGGATGCGGCGAGCCTGAAAAAGGAGATGATCGGCCAGTGGGAGCTCTCCACCACCGATCGCAGCAAGACCTGCGTTGTGACCATGAAGGACGACGCGACGCCGCAAGGCCTGAAGCTCGAGCTGGAGCCGGGCTGTGCGGCGGCGCTGCCGTTTTCCAAGGACATCAAGGCCTGGAGCATCAAGGGGCTCGATATCGTGCGCCTGCAGGACGCATCCGGCGAGGCAGTGCTCGACTTCACCGAGGTCGAGAAGGGCCTCTTCGAGGGCGTGCGTCCCAATGAGGGCGTCTACATCCTGCAGAACCTCGTTGCCGCCCGGTCGCTCGCCAAGTCGCAGGATCAGATGATCGGCGATTGGGCCATGGTGCGCGGCAACGGCAACACCATCTGCGGCCTGACGCTGACCAACAACGATGCCGGCAATGATAATTTTCAGGTGTTCCTGAAACCGAAATGCGATCCCACGGTCGCCGCTTTCGCGCCGACCCAATGGCGGCTGGAGCACGGCCAGATCCTGCTGATGTCCGATCGCGGTGAAACCTGGCATTTCGAGGCCGACGACAACGCGCAATGGCGCCTGGTGCCCGACAGCGCCGATCCCCTGATCCTGCTCCGGCAGTAGCCGCGGGGGCTCGCGCGTCCAGCCCAAATTTTTTCCCTGCGTCGTGTCGATTCAGCGCGGCTTCCTTCGTCGTCCCATCAGCGGCGGCCATTCCGGCCGCAGCTTGCCGACCAAGGAGCCTTGTCGATGCGCTTCATGTATATCGTGACCTCCCCGCAGCCCCAGATGGGGCCGACGCCGGCGTTGTTGGCGGCGGTCGGCAAGCTCGCCGACCGCGAGATCAAGGCCGGACGAATGCTTGATACCGGCGGCCTGATGCCGCTTGCGACCGGCGCGCAGGTCCGCATTACCGATGGCAAACTCTCCGTCACCGATGGGCCCTTTGTGGAAGCCAAGGAAGTCGTCGGCGGCTACGCGATCTTCGAGATGCGCGACAAGGACGAGGCGCTGGCGATGGCCAGGGAGTTCATGCAGCTCCATGTCGAGCACTTGCCGGGCTGGAATGGGACCTGCGAAGTGCGCGCGTTCGCGACCCAGGGTCCTCCGCAGGCGCATGACCTGGGCTGCAATGCGGCCGCGGGCTGAGATCGAACGCATCATCATCGCCACCTGGCGCGTCGAGCAGCCGCGGCTGATCACCACGCTCTCGCGTATGCTGCGCGACGTGCCGCTCGCCGAGGATTTGACCCAGGACGCCCTGCTGGCCGCGCTTGCGCGCTGGCCGGAAACGGGCGTGCCCGACAATCCCGGCGCATGGCTGATGGCCACCGCCAAGCGCCGGGCGCTGGATCATCTGCGCCAGCGCCAGATGATCGCGCGCAAGCACGGCCTCATCGTCAGCGACATGGAGCGGGAGCAACAGCTGATGCCAGATCCGGATGCGGCGCTTGATGACGAGATCGGTGATGAAATGCTGCGCCTGGTGTTCACCGCCTGCCATCCGGTGCTGTCGCGGGAGGCGCGCGCGGCGCTGGCGCTGCGCATGATTTGCGGCCTGACAACGGCCGAGATCGCCCGCGCATTCCTGCTGCCCGAGCCGACCGTCGCGCAGCGCATCGTGCGCGCCAAGCGCACGCTGTCGGAGGCTGGCCTTGCTTACGAAACGCCTCGCGGCGAGGAACTGTCGGTGCGGCTCGCCTCGGTCTGCGAGGTCGTCTACCTCGTTTTCAATGAGGGCTATGTTGCGGCCAGCGGCGAGGAATGGCAGCGGCCGCAGCTGTGCAACGAAGCGCTGCGGATGGGCCGCGTGCTGACCGCAGTAGCGCCGCGGGAGCCGGAGACGCACGGCTTGCTGGCGCTGATGGAGCTCAATGCCTCGCGTCTGGCGGCGCGCGTAAATTCACGCGGGGAGCCGGTGCTGCTGATGGACCAGAACCGCGCATTGTGGGATCAGCTCCAGATCAGCCGCGGCCTGCGTGCGCTCGGTCATGCGCGCGCCCTGGGCGGGGCCGGCTATTATACGCTGCAAGCCGCGATCGTGGCCGCTCATGCGCGGGCGAGTGGACGCGAAGACACCGACTGGCGAGCCATCGCGGGGCTTTATGATGAGCTCGCAGCGCTCGTTTCTTCGCCTGTCATCGAGCTCAACCGCGCGGTCGCGATTGGTATGGCCGAAGGGCCTCTGGCGGCGCTTGTCATTGTCGAGCGGATCGTCGAGTCCGGCGTGCTCAAGAGCTATCATCTCCTCGACAGCGTGCGCGGCGACCTGCTGCTCAAGCTCGGCCGCAATCTCGAGGCCTGCGCCGCGTTCGAGCAGGCCGCAAACCTCGCCGGCAACAGGCGGGAGGCGGAATTCCTGCTGCGCCGTGCGGCCGAAGCGGCTGCGGCGTCATCTTAGGCGGGGCGATGCGGCCCGTGCTGTTGTCGCCAGGCCCATTGCAGCCGGGATCTACGCCGCTTGCACATCTGTGCACGCGCGACCGAGCGCACGCCTATTTGCGCCGATAGAAGCCCTCGAAGGTCACGCCGGCGCCGCCGCATTCGCCATTGTCGACGACCACGAGCGACGGTCCGATGCGCTGCATCCTGACCCGGCACCCGGAGTCGGATGTGGTCTCGAACGGCTGTGATCCGTCGTCGACAAATGCGATGCTGTCCTTGCCCGGAATCACCTGCGCCTCGAGCACGCCGGTGTGGACGTCCTGCGCGCCCTTGAACGCTGCTTCGCCCGAGATCTTCAACCGTCCGCCGCCGCCGCGCTTGATCTCGATGCCGGCATAGTGCTGGTCCCAGCTGCCGAGCCAGTCCTCGGTCCGCGGCTCGGCCATCGGTTTGACCGGCGCGAGCGCCTCACTCGGCAGCCAGCCCGAGGTGAAGATCGGCTTTCTGCCCGATGCCGACTGGTAGGTCACGCAAGTGAATGCGTCCCGCGTCTTGCCGACCAGCACGAGATCCCCGGTGACAAGATAGGATGTCTTGCGGCAGGCGTCGGTCGCCGCGGGGCAGGACGCGGCGGTGAAATCGTCGTCATAGAGGCTCTTGACGAAGTTGACGCGCGGCGCGGCCGTGACCTTCGCGACCAGGATGGTGAGCGCCTTGTCCTGTTCGGCGCCGTTGCAATTGGCGGGGTCGTAGCCGTCATAGGCCGAGGCTGACGTGATCGCGGCTGCCATCACGGCGCCCAAAAATAGCCCGATAGTCCATGTCCGCATAGCCGCTTGCCGCCTTGGTTCGAATGCCGTCATGAGTAGCGCGGCCGGCATGGCCGGTTCAAACGCCGGCCGGCGCGATGGGGGAATCGCGGTTGACTTCCGCCGAATCCATTGCGAACAAGTCCTGGTGACAAGCCAAACGGAGGAGCAGGGATGTTGAGGAAGACAGGGACTGCGGCAGTGCTGGCGCTCGCGTTCGCCATGCCGGCTCACGAGGCGGCCGCCCAGAACAATACACTTGGCGGGGCGATCTTCGGCGGCGCCGCCGGCGCCATCGTTGGAGGCGCGCTCGGCGGCGGCCGTGGTGCGGCCATCGGCGCGGTCCTCGGCGCCGGCACAGGTGCCGCCATCGCCAGCGAAGGCGACCGCCGCCGCAACGGCTACTACTATTACCGTGACGGCTGCTATCTGCAGCGTCCCGACGGCTACTGGGTCCGCGTCGATCCGCGCTATTGCTATTGAGAGCGAAAAGCCTCGCCGCCGGGCCAATGTGGCCGGCGGCGAGGTGCTTTCTGTGTCAGCGATCGCGCACGCGCTCGGTTCGAATCTCGATCAGCGCTAGCCTGTCAAGTTGAGCAGACGGGATCGTGCTGCTCAATTGCTCTACCCAATCAAGAAATTTGTCGATCAGATATCCCGGCCTCGTTGCGAAAGCCGCGTCCCGCATTTGCATTGCAGTCTTGATCATCATCGATTCCCTCGTATTCGATGATGAGCTACCCCTCTCACTCGACGGATCCATCCTCTCATGCATCGCCGGAATCGCGAAGCGGAGAGTTAAGAGATGGTAAACGGCCACGGAGGGACGAGGCGCATCGACCGCGTCATTGCAGCTCCGCCTCGAAGCCCGTGAGGAAGGTGGTTATGACCCGCGTGCGCTCGGCCGCCATCCGGGAGCCGGTGGCCGTCTGAAAACTCTCGCCGAGGCGCAGCAGCTTGGTCCTGAAATGATCCAGGGCGTAACGCATGTCGTCGAGCGAACGGTGTTCGGCGCTCACATCGCCGGGGTGGTAGATCGCCGAGCCCATCCGTCCCGCAATATAGAAGCAGCGCGCAATCCCGATATGGCCCAGCGCGTCGAGCCGGTCGGCATCCTGAAGAACGCGCGCCTCCAGCGTGGCAGGCGCGATCCCGGCGGAGAAACTGTGCGCGGCGATGGCATGCGCGACATCGCTGATGGCCTCAGTGGACCAGCCGATACGCTTGAGGATCTCCGTGGCACGGTCCGCCGCGAGGAGGGAGGCTTTTGAGCGCAGCGGGGACGATTTCTCCACGGCAACGCAATCATGCAGCAAACTCGCCGCAGCGAGAATGTCCAGCCGCCCGCCCTCGACCGCGGCAATCGCACGCACATTGCGCCAGACGCGCAGGAGATGCGCGACATCATGCGCGCCGTCCGCGGTCGCGAGCAGCGGCATGACCTGTGTCGCAAGATCGGCGAAGGGCGCGAAGGCATTGGGGGTGACCAACGGTCGTCTCCGTGGGAGGGGGTATCGCGTTGCGTGCGAAGATGTCGATAGCCGAAAGGGGATCTCCTTGCGACTGCTACATCAGCTTCATCCCCTTCAAGCTCGCATGCCCGTTCCTACCCACGATGATGTGATCATGCACGGCAATGCCGAGCGGGCCCGCGATGTCCACGATCGCCTTGGTCATCCGCACATCGGCCTGCGAGGGCGTGGGATCGCCAGACGGATGGTTGTGCACCAGGATGATCGCGGTCGCCGACAGCTCCAGCGCGCGTTTGATCACTTCGCGCGGGTAGACCGGAGTGTGATCCACCGTGCCGGTCTGTTGCACCTCGTCTGAGATCAGCTGGTTGCGCTTGTCCAGGAACAGGATGCGGAACTGCTCCTTGTCGGCGAAGGCCATGCTGGTGCGGCAATAGTCGATCACCTCGTTCCATGACGAGAGCAGGGTGCGCTGCTTCAATTCGCCCCGCGTGACGCGGGTCGCGGCGGCCGCGATCAGCTTGAGCTGGTCGATGCAGGCATCCCCGACGCCTTCCACCTCGCGGAGCAGCGTCTCCGGCGCATGGATCACCTCGGCAAAGGAGCCAAACCGTTTCAGCAGCGCTTTCGCCAGCGGCTTCATGTCCCGCCGCGGCTGTGCTGCGAACAGCACCATCTCCAAGAGCTCATAGTCGCTCAGTGCCGCAGCGCCGGCGCTGCGAAACCGCTCGCGCAGCCGCTGCCGATGGCCGTGGTAGTGCGGCGGCTCCGCTTGCGCGGGCTTGGGCGGCTTCTGATCGGGGCCTTGGCGGGTCTCGCTGCTCATGTGCGCAATGTGCCGTGACCAAACCCGATTTTGCAACCACGAAGTGCGCGGCTGTTCAAAGGGCCGGGCAACGCGAAATCCAATAATGAAATCTACGGATCTGTGACTTGAGTTAGGGAATGTTCTCTCCCCTGGCCGCCATGAGCAGGGTGCCGCGGCGATGTCACCCGGGACGCATCTCGGGCGCTACTACGCGCGTCACGCCGAGCGGGCGAGCTTTATCCGCACCATGCCGCCGGCGGGCCCGCCGAAACGTGCCGCGAACTAGCGCTTCGGGCCCGGCACCAGCGCCGCGAGCCGGTCCTTGATCACATGCGCCCGCCGCGGCGGGCTGCCGTGGGATCCTTCCGGCGCCGGACCGGGCGGGTGCGTTCCTGGCGCGGGCGGCGGCATGTGATGGGCGTCGGCGACCTCCGCATTGCGATCGACCGCAACCGTGAGCGTCGCGACATAGCGCTCGCGCTCCTCCTTCACCGCGCAATAGGCAATGCATGCGGGATCGAGATCGGTCGCGATGCGATCGTTGACATTCATGATCATGCGCTGCCGCGGCCGCCCGGTATAGTCGGGGACGTTGGTGTAGATGAACTCGTTCAACGCGTCGGGGAAGAAGGTCTGGCCGGTCAGGACCGTGCGCTGGTCCAGGAAAACCTTGAAATGGATGTGGGTGGCGCGGCCGTCGTACCAGCCGGGATAGATGGTCTTGAACTCGGTCCAGCCGCTTGCGCCGGCAAGCCGGGTGCCGCGCAGAAATGTCCTGTTCGACTGGTCGATGTTGCGGCTGTCGCCCTGGCCGGGAAAGGCCGAATAGAGGCCGCGTGCATCGCAATGCCAGATGTCGACCCTTGCGCCTGCGATCGCCGTGCACGATCCCGCCTCGATCACGCGCAGCCGGAAGCCCAGCGGCACGCCGGGCCTGCCCTCGGTGATGTCGGCGCGATCAAGCTTGGGATCGATGTAGTACGGCCCTTCCTCCGATTGCGGCGTCAGGATGCAGGCATCGTCGAGGCCGGTCGCGACGGCCTCAGGCGCGGCAAGAGCACGTGCCGCGGGCAGCAGAGTAGCGGCGCCCAGCGGAACGAATCCGAGGAAGCCGCGGCGCGTGGTGTTGTCCAAGGATGTCTCCCGTCGCTTGATTGAGCTCCTTGCACTCAACCAGCCGGGAATGGCGACATCAGGACCTGGATATGGTCGGAAACCAATCCGCAACGCGGGACGCAAAACGTCAGATAAAATCAGACTTGCAACGTCGGACTTGCAAGATCAGGCCTGCAAGATCAGCCCTGCAAAATCACACCTGCGTCCAGGGCTTCTCGTTGTGCCGCTGCGACAGCGTGAAGATTTCAACGCCGTCGGCGGTCACGCCGACCGAATGCTCGAACTGCGCCGACAGCGAGCGGTCGCGCGTCACCGCGGTCCAGCCGTCGGAGAGGATCTTTACATGCGGCTTGCCGAGATTGATCATCGGCTCGATGGTGAAGAACATGCCGGGCTTGAGCGGCACGCCCTCGCCAGGCCGGCCGATATGGATGATGTTGGGCTCGTCGTGGAACATGCGGCCGAGGCCATGGCCGCAGAAATCGCGCACCACGCTCATGCCCTGCGGCTCGACAAAGCTCTGGATGGCATGGCCGATATCGCCGGTGGTCGCGCCGGGCTTCACCGCGGCGATGCCGCGCATCATTGCTTCATAGGTGACCTCGATCAGCCGCTCGGCCTTGCGCGCGATCGGCGCGATCGCATACATCCGGCTGGAATCGCCATACCAGCCGTCGACGATGAAGGTGACGTCGACATTGACGATGTCGCCCTCCTTCAGCGCGCGGTCCCCGGGCATGCCGTGGCAGACCACATGGTTGATCGAGGTGCAGGTCGAGTAGCGGTAGCCGCGATACATCAATGTCGCGGGGTAGGCGCCATGGCTGAAGGCGAACTCGCGCACGAACGTGTCGATGTCGGATGTCGGAACCCCCGCCCTGACGATGTCGGTGAGCTCGTCGAGGCATTTGGCAACCAGGCTGCCAGCCTTGCGCATGCCGACAAAGGCATTCGGCCCGTGCAGCTTGATCTGCCCGGTTTTGCGTAAGGAGGTATCGTTGGCTTCGACATAGCTCATGTGGCGATCGTATTTTTACGGGGAATGGATAATCCGCCTAATTTAATGATTGCGGGGGCTTTCGCAAGCCGACGTTTGGGCCGAAGCCCAGGCTCAGGTTGTCAAATCCGTGGCGGTCTGCACCGGCAGCGCGCCGTCGCGGATGCGGATGACACGGACGGGATAGGGAACGTGGATGTCCTCGCGCTTGAAGGCGTCCCACAGCGCCAGCATCACATCGCTCTTGACCCCGTCCATGCCGTCGGGATCGGCGATCCAGAAGGTGAGGGAAAACCGCATGCCGGCCTCGGTGAAATCGGTCAGGATGCAGCTCGGCGGCTTGGATTTCAGTGCGCGGGGCGCGGCGGCCGCGATTTCAATGGCGAGCTTGCAGACCTGGTGCGGATCGGCCTCGTAATTGGTGCCGAAGGTCACCTTCACCAGCGTGTTCTTGTCGGTATAGGTCCAGTTGGTCACCTTTTGGGTGACGAGGTCCTCGTTGGGAATCAGGAACTCGCGCCCGTCGCCGGCGGCGACCGAGATGTAGCGCGTCTTCATGGCGCTGATGCGGCCCGAATTGTCGCCGATGGTGACGAGATCGCCGGGCTTCACGGACTTGTCGACCAGCAGGATAATTCCGCTGATGAAGTTGGCGATGATCTTCTGCAGGCCGAAGCCGATGCCGACGCCGGCGGCGCCCGAGAAGATCGCCAGCGCCGACAGGTTGATGCCGACCGCGCTGACGGCGACCGCGATTGCGGTGATCATCAGCCCCATGCGGATCATCTTGACCAGCAGCACCTGCACCGAAGGGGTGAGGTCGCTGGAGCGCGCGATCCAGCCTTCCGCGATATTGCTCGCGAGATTGGTCAGCCAGAGCGCAACGATCAGCAGCACGCCGAGCTTGATCAGGATCAGCGGCGTCAGGCGGAAGCCGCCGAGCACCACCTCGACCGAATCGAGCGCCTCGATGGTCGGCTCGAGCTCGCCGATGATGCTGAGCGCGGCGACGAGCCAGGCCGAGATCGAGACCACGCGCACGATGAACGGATTGCGCAGGCTTGATGTGACGAGCCGGATCGCAAGCCACGCCAACGCGAGCTTGGCACTGACCATCAAGAGATAGCTGCGGCTCGGCCAGGTCGTGTGCCACATGATCACGCGGGCGATGATCACCACGATGGCGAACACCGCCGTCGGCGCACTGCGGATCATCACGTGCATGAACAGCCGCAGCGGCATCGGCCGGCCATTGCCGAGCTTGTTCATGTCGACGCGCGAGCGGATGGCGGCGCCGGCGGCGAGCCCAAGTCCTGCCGCCGCCAGGATCAGCCCGAACTGCAGATAGAACCAGGGCGATGTCAGCTCCGCGCCGAGCGAGCGCGCGCTCGTCAGCAGGAAGTCAATGGTGTCCTTGAGATCCATATCCATGGTCGGGGTCTCTTGAGGGGGCGCGACGAAGCCGGTGTTACCTGAATTTGACTCGAAGAAAAGGACATATGGCCGCGATTTTGCAAAACCGGGTTGGCGCCGAAGTGTGGCGGCGATAAGGATGAGAATCCAGCCATTTGCAAGGATTCCCGCGAGAACCCATGGCCTCCCTCGACTCGGTGAGCATTGCCATTCTGCTCGGTGCTGTGCTGGTCATGGCGGGCATCCTGTCGAGCCTGCTGGCGCTGCGCTTCGGCGCGCCGCTGCTGCTGGTATTCCTGCTGATCGGCATGCTGGCCGGCGATTCCGGTCCCGGTCATATCGAGTTCAGCGACGTGCGCACCACCTATCTGGTCGGATCGGTCGCGCTGGCCCTGATCCTGTTCGACGGCGGCTTGCGCACCCGCTTCCAGACCATTCAGGCGGTGCTGGTGCCATCGATGGTGCTGGCGACCGCCGGCGTGCTGCTGACCGCCCTGATCACCGCGCCCGTCGCGCGGTCTGCGCTCGACCTGAACTGGACCGAGTCGCTCCTGGTCGGTGCGGTGGTCGCCTCCACGGATGCTGCGGCGGTATTCCTGCTGGTCCATGCGCAAGGCCTGCGGCTGCGGCCGCGCGTCGGCGCGACGCTGGAGGCGGAGTCCGGCAGCAACGATCCCTTTGCGGTGTTTCTGACGCTGATGCTGGTCGAGTTCATCTCGGTCGGCCAGAGCACGGCCGGCCATGTCGCGATGGAATTCCTGCGCGAGGCAGTGCTCGGCGCCGTCGTCGGCATCATCGGCGGGCGACTCGTGGTGCTCGCGCTCAACCGCGTGGCGCTGCCGCAGGGGCTGCACGCGCCGTTCGTCACCACGGCGGCACTGGTCATCTTCGGCGCCGCGCAGATCGGCCATGCCTCCGGCTATCTCGCGGTCTATCTCGCCGGTATCATCATCGGCAATCGGCCAACTCGCGCGCATAATTCGGTCGTCACCTTCCTCGATGCCGCGACCTGGCTGGCGCAGATCGTGATGTTCGTGCTGCTGGGCCTGTTGGTCGAGCCGCACCGGCTCACCTCGAGCGCCCTTCCTGCGGTGGTGGTGGCACTGGTGTTGATGTTCGTGGCGCGGCCGGTTGCGGTGTTCCTGTGCCTTGCGCCATTCCGCTTCAACTGGCGGGAAAAGACCTTCATCGCCTGGACCGGCCTGCGCGGCGCGGTCGCAATCTTCCTGGCGTCGATCCCGATGCTGGTCGGCCTCTCCAAGGCCTATCTGTATTTCGATGTCGCCTTTGTCGTGGTCATCATCTCGCTGCTTGCGCAGGGCTGGACCCTGGCGGTCGCCGCGCGGAAACTGCACGTGGCGCTGCCGCGCACCGACCGCGGTCCGCGCCGTGTCGAATTGGATCTGCCCGGCCAGCTCGAGCAGGAGCTGGTCGGCTATTCCGTGCGGCCAAAAAGCCTGTTCTTCCGCCGCGGCCTGATCCCGTCCTGGTCCAAGCCGACGCTCGTGATCCGCAACCAGACCATTCTCTCGCCCGTCGAGGCCGATCCGATCGCGCCCGGCGATTACATCTATCTGCTGGCGCCGCCGGAAAGGGCCGAGGCGCTGGACCGCTTCTTCGTCGACATGCAGCCGAGCACCGCGCCCGATCCGCATCTGCTTGGCGATTTCATGGTGTCAGCCGAGCATACGCTGGGCGAGGTCGCCGAGATCTACGGCATCAATGTCAATGAGGACGACAAGAAGCTGACGCTGTCGGATTATTTCGACATCCATCTCGATCATGCGCCGAAAGACGGCGCAACGCTCGCGCTGGACGCGATCGTGCTGGTCGCCCGCAGCATCTCCGGCGGCCGCGTCAATGTGGTGGGCCTGCGCCTGCCCGAGGAGGAAGACGAAAAGCTGCCCCCAACGCGCTGGGAGAGCGTCAAGCACAAGCTCGCCGACGTGTGGGCGCAGGTCGCGGGGGTCTAGGCGTCATGCTTCACCTCTCCCGATGAGAGAGGCGGAGCGCGCGCCCTTAGCCCGCCGGCTTGCCCGCCACCTCGCCTTCCGGCTCGGGGCTCAGCCACCGATACAGGAACCCGCCCAGCGCGCCGCCGATCAGCGGGGCCACCCAGAACAGCCAGAGCTGCGCCAGCGCCCAGCCGCCGACGAACAGCGCCGGTCCGGTGCTGCGCGCCGGGTTCACCGAGGTGTTGGTCACGGGAATGCTGATCAGGTGGATCAGCGTCAGTGCGAGCCCAATGGCGATCGGCGCAAAGCCAGCCGGTGCCTTGCCATGGGTCGAACCCATGATGACGAACAGGAACATCATGGTCAGCACGACCTCGCTCACCAGGCAGGAGCCGAGCCCGTATTTGCCGGGCGAGTGCTCGCCGTAGCCGTTCGCCGCAAAGCCGTTGGCGAGGCTGAAATCCGGTGCGCCGCTCGCGATGAAATAGAGCACCGCGGCGGCGGCGATGGCGCCGATCACCTGAGCGATGATGTAGGGAATGACGTCGCCGGTCGGGAACCGGCCGCCGCAGGCGAGGCCGACCGTCACAGCCGGATTGAGATGACAGCCCGAGATGTGGCCGATGGTATAGGCCATGGTGAGCACGGTCAGGCCGAACGCCAGCGCCACGCCCAGCAGTCCGATCCCGACATGGGGAAAACCGGCCGAGATCACCGCGCTGCCGCAGCCGCCGAAGGTCAGCCAGAAGGTCCCGATCGCTTCAGCTGCGAGTTTGTCGCTGTTCATGAGAGGTCTCCCCGCAATGTGTTTTTTCGCCGCCTTGATGCAGCGGCGGCTGCCAATGGTACGCCGCATGTAAGGAGGGAAAAAGGGCGTAATCGGCAACTTCCGGTTAACGCCGGTCTGAATCGGTCGTTTTGATCGCGTGAATCGATCTCGCCGGCGTGGCGTGCGCTGCAGCGCTACCGCTATGCCCTCTTGCGGCTGCCCGCCAACCGCCTGATCTCGGTCGGCGGTCGATCGTACAACTCCGCGAAGGCGGCGTTGAACCGACGCAGGCTGCGAAAGCTGGCAAGGGCGGCGATCTCGACCATCGGCAAATCGGTGCTATCCAACAGCCGTTTCGCCCGCTGCAACCGCCTCGTCGCCGCAACCTGGATGGGGCTGGCGCCGAGGTGCTTCTGGAACAGCCGGCTCAAATGGCGCGCGCTGACGCCAAGGCGGCCCGCAAGTTCGTCCACGCCAGCGCGATCGAGCCCGCCTTTGTCGATCAGCCGGACCGCGCGTGCGACCGTCGTCCGCGATCCATTCCAGGCCGGCGAGAACGGCGCGGTTTCCGGTCGGCAACGAAGGCAGGGCCGATATCCGGCGGACTCGGCGGCGGCTGCCGAGGGAAAGAATTCGACGTTTTTGCTTTGCGCCGGACGAACCGGGCAAACCGGCCGGCAGTAGATTCCGGTCGATCGAACACCTGTGAAGAAGCGGCCATCGTAAGCCGGATTTCGGCTGACGCGGGCTTGTTCGCATTCTGTCGTGTCCAACATGGGTGCTCTGGCGACGGAGTCCGAATCCGGCGAGCCCATTCCGAGGCTGCGCGTTATTGATCGAAACCATAGAGGAAGATCGGCAGCGATCAATCGAAGATAGCGGAGCGAGAGCGCTTGGCAAACATGGCGGGCAATGTGACGGATTGCTTCGGTTGGAAAGTAGCCTGGGCGGCGTTTGCGATCGCAATGTGCGCATGGGGAATCGGATTCTACGGCCCTTCGATCTTCCTACGAACGCTGCAGGAGGAGCGCGGTATCGACGGTGTCGATCGCGATTTCGTTTCACTTCCTGTTTAGCGCGGTGCTGGTCACGCATTTGCCAGAGGCGCAGCGTCGGCTTGGAGTGGCTCGGGTGACGCAAGCCGGCATTGCGCTTGCGGCCGTCGGGGTGATCGGCTGGTCGTTGGCGCAACAGCCATGGCAATTATTTCTGGCTGCACTGGTCAGCGGAGCCGGCTGGGCCGCGACCAGCGGTGCTGCGATCAACTCCATGGTAGCACCGTGGTTCGATAAGGACCGTGCAAAAGCCCTCAGCCTCGCCTTCAACGGTGCGAGCATGGGCGGTGTCGTTTTCGTGCCGCTCTGGACGTTCATGATTGCTGAGCTTGGATTCTCGATGGCTGCAGCGATCCTCGGCGCGGCCATGGTCGCAATCTCGTGGTTGTTGGCCGCACGATATCTGACGCCGCAGCCTCCCAGGCGCGCGCCGGAGAATGTCCATCCGCGATCTGACCGAACTCAGCACACGGGTACGTTGTCTCGCGTCGATTTGGCCGGCGATCGCCGCTTTCTCACCATCTCGATCGCGTTTGCCTTCGGGCTGTTTGCTCAAATCGGAATCCTGGCCCATTCCGTGACGCGGCTCACGCCCGAATTGGGCGGGAATGGCGCCGCCTGGGCGGTCAGCCTGATCACCGCTGCTGCGGTCGCCGGACGAACCGTGCTTGGCTGGACGCTCCGAAAGCGCAGCGTGCGGATCGCGGCAGCGGCGAACTTCCTGGTTCAAGCCTGCGGGTCAGCGCTGCTGGTTGTGAGCCATACGGCACCCACTCTTCTGCTGGGATGCGTGTTGTTCGGCGTAGGCGTCGGCAATCTCATCTCCTTGCCGCCGATTATCGTGCAACACGAATTCGAGGCCGCAGATTTCGGCCGTGTCGTCGCACTTATCACAGCCGTCAATCAATTGGTCTTTGCGTCAGCCCCGGCGGTCCTCGGTGCATTGCGAGACCTGTCCGATAGCTACGCACTGCCCTTCACAGTCGCCATGCTGATCCAGATCGCTGCAGCGCCGGTGGTCCTCTCTTATCGGCCCGGGCGGTTGCCCTGATGGATCAGCCCGCCATGGCCGCCGACACACCCATCTCCTGCCGCAAGGAACGCGGTCACCTCGGTCTCGAACGTCTTCAGCGCGGCGCCGATCGCCTGGTGCATGTCGAGATATTTGTAGGAGCCGAGGCGGCCGCCGAAGATGACGTTCTGATGCTTCTCGATCATCATGCGATAGCCTGACAGGATGGCCCGGTCGGCGACGGTGTTGATCGGATAATAGGGCTCGTCGTCGCGACCGGCGAAGCGGGAAAATTCGCGGTAGATGGTCGTCTTCGGCAGCGGATAGTCGCGTTCCGGATGCAGATGCCTGAACTCGTGGATGCGGGTGAAGGGCACGTCGACGTCAGCATAGTTGATCACCGAGGTGCCCTGGAAGTCGGCGACGTCATGCACCTCGCGCACGAAGTCGACGGTGCGCCAGCCGAGCTCGCCGCAGCGATATCCAAAGAAGCGGTCGATCGGTCCGGTATAGACGATGAGCTGATCACGGCCGATCTGGTCGGCGATCTCGAAATAGTCGATGCCGAGCCGGACCTCGATATTCGGATGCTTGAGCATGCGGCGGAAGATCGCGGTGTAGCCGTCGAGCGGCATGCCCTCGTAGCGATCGGCGAAGTAGCGGTCGTCGAAGGTGAGCCGCACCGGCAGCCGGCCGATGATGTCGGCGGAAAGCTCCTTCGGCTCGGTCTGCCACTGCTTCTGCGTATAGCCGCGGATCAAGAGGTCATAGAGCGTGCGGCCGACGGAGGTGATCGCCTTGTCCTCCAGGTTTTGCGCTGATGTCGCGTCGTTGATCTTAGCGCCATGGGCCTCCGCTTCCGCCGCGATCGCCGCCTTCGCCTGCGCGGGCGTCATCATGCGGCCGAACGCAGCACACACCGTCGCAAGGTTGATCGGCATGGAATAGAGCCGCCCCTGCGCCACCGTGAAGACGCGGTGGCGATAGCCGGTGAACTCGGTGAAACGCTGCAGATAGCGCCAGACCGCTTCCGAATTGGTGTGGAAGATATGCGTGCCGTAGCGGTGCACCTCGATGCCGCTGTCGGGATCCTCTTCCGAATAGGCATTGCCGCCGACATGCGCGCGCCGGTCGAGCACGCAGACCTTGCGGCCGAGCCGGCTCGCGACCTGCTCGGCAATGGTCGCGCCGAAGAAGCCGGCGCCCACGACCACGACATCGAAGCCATCGAGCTGCATGTGATTCCCCCGATACCTGTCGGCTGCAACCGCGCCCCGCGAAGCGCTCCGACCGGGGTTCAACGCGGCGCCGCGGAACTTCGGGCGGAATAATTGCAGGCGCGGCCGGTCAATTCGCGAGCCAGGGAAACCCGGCTCGGCCGTTCAACAATCGGGGCGAGACGACGGTGCGATCCGAGAAGGCTTTCGTCGACGCCGCATTCTGGAGCCTGTCGACCATGTCCGTCATCTGTATCCTGTCAGCGACCAACAGCGCCTATCTTTCAGTTCGCGGCCTCTTGCTGATGGCCGGCGCCGAGCTCGATCGCCTCGGCCATGAGGTCCACATCCTCAATCTGGAAGCGCCCGATACGCCGGCGCGGATGGACGCCCTGCTGCCGCGGCGCGAGGAGATGATCGGTCTTGTGATGTCGGGCATCGGCCTTGAAGTCCAGACCAGGGACGGCAGGCTGTTCTGGGACGCGGTGCAGGTCCCCGTGTTCAACTGGAATTGCGATCACCCGTCCTACTTCATGCGCCGTCACCGGATCGAGAGCCGCTACATCGTGCACGGCTACGTGTTTCCGGATCATGCCGCATTCAACCGCGACCATCTGCACGCCAATGGCGCGGCGTTCGGGACTCATATCGGCATTCCCGATCCCGGCTTCTTCAATGTGTTGCCGCACGAGAAGCGCAACGGCCGGATCGTGTTCGCCAAGTCCGACTGGAATCCCCTCAAGCTCGAGCGCGCCTGGCGCGAGGCACTGCCGGAAAAGCTGTTCGCCGTCCTGTTCGATGCCATCGCCGCCGCGCATGGCAAGACCTGCGCGGCCTTTCCCGCGATCATCTGCGATGTCGCCGCCCAGCATCTCATGTATCTGACGCCCGGCGGCGAGATCTTCAATGCCATCCTCACCCGGCTCGACAATTACACGCGCGCGGTGCGCACCCGCGAGGTGGGCGCCGTGCTGTCGAACTATCCGGTGGATTTCATCGGCGGCGGTTGGGACGACTTCAAGGCCGAAACGCGCCACGCCCGCTTCCTGGGCGCGATGCCATTCGACACACTGCGCGAGAATCTCGGCAGCTATCTCGGCGCGGCCTCGCTCAATCCGAATGTCGACCTCTCGGTGCATGACCGGGTGTTCGCGGCGCTCGGCGCATCGACAGTGCCGATCTTCGATGCCAACAGCTTTTCCAGGGACAACTTCCCGCGGCTGTCCCGTTACGGCTTCGGCCAGGACGCCGACAGCATCGCCGCCGCCGTCGAGGCGGTGCTCGACGATCCCCCGGCCGCACAGGCCGCAACCACAGCGACTCTCGCCGAGGCCTATCCGCGACTATCGATGTGGCGTTCGCTGCAGGAGATCTGCGAGATCACCGCGCAAATGGCCGGCACGTCAGGGGCGAAGCTCGTGCCCTCCCTGCCGTCACCCGCCGGTGTGTGGACTCCGCCGAAAAGGCCGGCGGCTGCCGCGAGTGCGTTCGGCATCGCTTCACCCGCCCCCTCCAGGGGCGGGTGAAGCGACGCTTGGGGAAAGGGGCTCAATCCTCCTTGACCCATTCCGCCAGCAGCTTCACGTCCGGCGGCTCGCCATAGCCGCGGGTCCACATGTCGACCACCCATTCGACCTTGGTCGCGCGGTCGACCAGCACCGCCGTGTTGTGCGGCAGCTGCAGCACCAGCGGATTGCCGCGATAATGCGGATCGCCGACGGTGTGGTATTTGAACAGGCCCCAGTCCTGCATGACCAGCAACAGGCTGGTGACATTGCGCGTGGTGTCCCAGCAATCGAAATTGTGCTTGTCGTCGAGCGCGCGGACGTCGGCGTTGGCGACGCGCTTGTCGGTGCCGATCACCGGCCCGACGCGGCGATCGAACCAGATCACGGCCTTCTGCACGGCGGCGCGCTCGGCTGCGGCGGAGCCGCGTCCCGCAGCGATGATCCTGGTCAGGGCGCTGCGATCGGCTGCGGTGAAGTCCAGGATCTGGCGCCGCCGGCAGACGAAGCCGTAGCACACGGTCATCGACGTCGCGGACGGGGGATAGATCGAAACCGTGGTGTAGAGGGCGGCCTGCGCCGGCGTCAGCTCGGCGGCCGTGCCTGCTGCGATGGAGAGCCACATGCATGCAATGGCGGCGACAGCATAGCGCACAATGTGAGCGCCGATCGAGCCCGATGGCGCCTTGGTGGCGAGTTTCATCGATTCGAGTTCCCCCTCAATCAAGAGGCTAACGCGGCGGAGCGGCCATGCCAAGACGCTTTGCGCGCGGTGCTGACAAGCGGTGGATTGCCCGCCGGGCAAATCAGTTCGTGTTTTCCGATTCCGGATTTTCGGTCTTGTCCAGCCCTCGCGCGAAAAATAATATACTTTCGTTTTTCCGAAATATGTGATCTGATCGGTTCATTCCGCTCCGACACGAGGGGCGTACGCGTCGTCACGAACGTGGAGCGGAATGCGGTGGACGCGGATGTGCCTGTTGACGAGCGGCGCAGAGGCGGACGACGAAATCGTGTGGTCCTGGCGCCCCAAAGCTCTGGCGTCAAGTTGGCAATGATGCGTGAGCGCATCGCGTCGATGACGGTGGCAAACGAGAAGGTTCACCGAGGAGCAACTGTGTTGAAGTAGACCGCCGAGCGGCCGGCCTCAAGGCTGGCGCTGGACGCGCCACCGCCTTCGGCGGCTGACGGCCTTGACCCCGTCCGCTCGCCGGTCTGTCGGCTTTGCATGCGCTCGG
>DASREP010000077.1:0-183905 GCA_035652015.1 Bradyrhizobium sp.
GGCCGTGATCGGCATCATCCTGCTTGCAGCCGTCGGCATCGACGTCAAATGGGCCAAGAACCGCGGCAAGGCGATCCAGAAGATCTACGTCAATCCGGCTTTCGTGGCGCTGGCGCCCGCGCCGTCGGTGCAGCCCGGCTCCAAGTCGCCCTATGCGCAGAACGACCGGCTGATCAAGGCGCAGGCCATCGGGCTCGACCAGGTCGAGGGGCCGGAAGACGTCATCCTCGACCGGCAGGATCGCGTCTACGGCTCGACCCGCGACGGCAACATCATCCGCTTCTCCGGTCCCAATTTCGAGACCCGTGAGGTATTTGCCCATATCGGCGGCCGTCCGCTCGGCATGCAGTTCGACAAAGACGAGAACCTGATCGTCGCCGTCGCGGGCATGGGCGTCTACGGCGTCAGGCCGAACGGCGAGGTGTTCAAGGTCACCGACGAGACCAACCGCACCTGGTACAAGCTCAACGATGATTCCCGCCTGCGCATGGCCGACGATCTCGACATCGGCCCCGACGGCAAGATCTATTTTTCCGACTGCACGACGCGCTACGAGATGACGACCAACACCCTCGACATTCTCGAGGCGCGGCCCAATGGGCGCATGGTCTGCTACGATCCCGCAACAAAGACCACGCGCACCATCATCAACCACTTCTACTTCCCGAACGGCGTCTGTGTGTCGCATGACGGCAAGTCGCTGCTGGTCGCCTCCACCTCGCTCTGCAAGATCTTCCGCTACTGGCTGGAGGGCCCGAAGAAGGGACGCACCGAGGTCCTGATCGACGAACTGCCGGGCAACCCTGATAACATCAACCGCGCCTCCGACGGCAATTACTGGCTGGCGCTGGTCGGCATCCGCACGCCGACCTTCGACCTCGCCGCACGCAAGCCGGGCTTTCGCCTGCGCATGGTCAAGCAGGTGCCGACCGACGAATGGCTGGCGCCGGCGCTGAACCATGGCTGCGTGCTCAAGTTCAACGAAAACGGCGAGGCGCTGGAATCCTGGTGGGACCCGACCGGCATCTCGCATTCGACGCTGACCTCGATGCGCGAGCACAAGGGCTATCTCTATCTCGGCGGCCTCGAGAACAACCGCATCGGACGCATCAAGCTCGACGGCGTCGACGAGGGCTGGAGCGGCTACGAGGCCTATTGGGGCAGCAAAAGCAGGCTGCAAAAGACAAATTGAGCGGGTGAACGGCCGTGGGCTTTCTTGACCATCTAATGCGCGACATCAGAAGCGTCATCGACCGCGATGGCGAGCAGAATGCGATCCCGCCGCTCGACGGCGCCCTGAGCCCGAACGACCGCCTCGAGGCCTGCACGGTGATCGGCGATCCCCTGCCCGGCCTGGATGACGTCGTGGCGACCTCCGACGGCGCGCTGTTCGTCTCCGCTGCGAGGTGCGTGCTCAAGCTCTCGGGCGCGGGCTTTGCAAAGCGCGAGCTGGTCATCGCGTTCGAGGGCGAGGCCGGCGGGCTCGCCATCCACCCCGACGGGCGGCTGCTCGTCTGCGTCGCCGGACACGGATTGGCCGCGATCGATCCGGCAAAACCCGCGCCGCGGTGGCTGCGCAGCGTCGACGGCCGCCCGCTGGCCGGCCTGCTATCGGTCGGCGCGGCGCCTGACGGCCGCATCTTCGCGGTGGAAGGGAGCCTCGCACGTGAGCCTGGCGAATGGCGGCACGACCTGATGGAAAAGCACCATAACGGCCGGATGATCGCTGCTGGCGCAGCGCTCGACGGCGCAACGACGCTGCTCTCTGATCTCCATTACGCCTACGGTCTGGAAATTGCGCGCGGAGAGCTCTGGTTCACCGAGAGCTGGGCGCATCGCGTAAGCCGCATGCCGTTGCCAGAGACCAGCGCCGCGCGGCCGCAAACCGTGCTGCGCAACCTGCCCGGCTACCCTGCCCGCCTGCGCACCGATGGACGCGGCGGCTTCTATCTCGCGCTGTTCGCACGGCGCACCCATCTGATCGAATTCGTCCTCAAGGAGGACGATTTCCGCCAGGAGATGATCGCCTCCATGCCGCCGGATTATTGGATCGCGCCGGCCTATACCGGTGGGGCCGACTGCCTCGAGCCGATGCAGATCGGCGGCGTGAAGGCGCTCGGCATCCAGAAACCCTGGGCACCGCCGCGCTCCTACGGCCTGCTCGTCCATCTCGATGCCAATGGCGAGCCCACCTCCTCCATCCACAGCCGCGCCGGCGGCCGCTTCCACGGCATCACCGCCGCCTGCGCAAGCCCGCAAGGCACCGTGATCGCCGCGCGCGGCGCTGGCTGCCTGCTGCTCGAGCCAGGAGACATGCGATGATGGATTCGGCAAGCCTGTCGGAACCGGCGACCGGCACGGCGCCAGCGCGCGAGCCCGTGCTCAAGGTCGTCAACGGTTCCAAAGTCTATGGCGGCGTTCATGCCATCGAGGGCGTCAGCTTCGACCTCTTTTCCGGCGAGGTCCATGCGCTGGTCGGCGAGAACGGCGCCGGCAAATCGACGCTGTGCAAGGCGATCGCGGGCGCCATCCGGCTCACCTCGGGCGAGATGTTCGTCGACGGCAGGCGCGTCGAGTTCGAGCAGCCGCGCGAGGCGCTTTCCGCCGGGATCTGCATGGTCTACCAGGAGACGAGCCTGGTGCCGACCATGACGGCTGCGCAGAACATCGAGCTCGGCAACGAAAAGCTCCTGACACGCTTCCGCACCCTCAACATCCAGGCGCAGCAGCTCCTGCAATCGCTCAATTTCCACGTCGACCCGGCAACGCCGGTGGCGCTGCTCGGCACCGCCAAGAAGCAGATGGTCGAGATCGCGCGCGCCATCTACAACAAGGCCCGCATCATCATTTTCGACGAGCCGACCGCGAGCCTGACGCCGGAGGAGATCGTCCACTTCTTCCATCTCGTGCGCGACCTTCGCGCGCGCGGCGTCGCCGTGATCTATATCAGCCATGCGCTCGAGGAATCGCTGCAGATCGCCGACCGCATCACCGTCCTGCGCGACGGCAGGCTCGTGATCACGGCGCCGGCAAAGACACTGACGCGGGATGCCCTGGTGCAGCACATGGTCGGTCGCCAGGTCGCGCAAGCTGTCTATGGCCGCGCCGAGCGGCATGCGCATCAGCGCCGCGAGAAGGTGCTTACGGTCGAGAACGTCACCATGGGAATGGTGGTGAAGAACATGTCGTTCTCGGTCTATGCCGGGGAAGTGGTCGGCATTGCCGGACTGATCGGGTCGGGCCGCACCGAGATCGCCAAGATCATCTTCGGCGCGCTCAAGCGCAACCTCGTCAATGGTGGCACGATCCGGCTGCGCGGCAAACCGATCCGCTACCGCGTGCCCCGCCAGGCGATCGACGACGGCATCGGCTACATCACCGAGGACCGCAAGGCGAACGGCTTCTTCGAGACCATGACCGTCGACGACAATGTCTATATCGGCAAGCTCGCAACCAGGGCTGGCTTCAGCTTCCTGTTGTCCCGCGCCCGGCGCACGAAACTTGCCAACTACTGGGTGGAGCGGCTGAAAATCAGCGCGCTGCAGCGCAAGGCGCGCATTGTGGAACTGTCCGGCGGCAACCAGCAGAAGGTCGTGCTGGCAAAGTCGCTGGTCCAGGACCCCTCCATCATCATCTTCGACGAGCCGACCCGGGGCGTTGACGTCGGAACCATCCCCCACATCCACGCGGAGATCAGGCGGCTCGCCGATGAGGGCAAGGCGGTGGTGGTCATCTCGTCCTACCTGCCGGAGATTCTCGCCGTCTCCGACCGCATCCTGGTTGCGCGGACGGGGCGCATCGTCGCCGAGTTCGATGCGGCGGAGGCAACGCAGGACAAGATCCTCTACGCCGCCGTGCACTAGGACACACGCTTGATTCGTTGGCAGGGCTGACCACGACGGGCCGAGAGGGTGCTTAAGTGCACAATATCTGCCATATCGCGCGAGCGCCGCGAAAGCGCACCGCAGACGAGGCCGAAGCCGCGCAGGGCAGAACCAAATGCGCCGGCGCCAATCGCCCCCAAAGCCGGTCCTGACTTTGCGAAGAAATGCCTGCAGCACGGGCATTTTTTCAATTTCCGCGGCCCATGGCGCAATGCGGAGAATCGGCCTGTCTTGCGACTTCGCGCAGGACGGGACTAAGCTTCCCCGCGGCGCTGATCGCGCCGGCAAATCGCGTTCACCTGAAATTAAGCTGTTGCAGAACACATATCGTACATATAGTGTACGTTCATGATTTGTTTCGAGTATCTAGGGGAGCCCACCATAGCACCCCCCGGCGATGCCGACCCACGGCTTCGAACCTCGTCATCGAACGGCAAGCTAACCTTGAGGATTGGTCGCGATGCTTACGCGCAAACAGTACGAACTTCTGCGTTTCATCAATGAGCGGCTGAAAGAGGCCGGCGTTCCGCCCTCCTTCGACGAGATGAAGGATGCGCTCGATCTGCGCTCGAAGTCCGGCATTCACCGCCTCATCACCGCGCTCGAGGAGCGCGGCTTCATCCGCCGCCTGCCCAACCGCGCCCGCGCCATCGAAGTGATCAAGCTGCCCGAGCTGTCGCCCGGCGGCGGCCGCCGCGGCTTCACCCCCAGCGTCATCGAAGGCAATCTCGGCAAGGGCCGTGCGCCGGCGCCCGCCGATGACGGCGAACGCCCGGTCGCGGTGCCGGTGATGGGCCGCATCGCCGCCGGCACCCCGATCGAAGCGCTGCAGACGCGGAGCCATAGCATCAGCGTGCCGCCCGACATGCTCGGCTCCGGCGAGCACTATGCGCTCGAAGTGCGCGGCGACTCTATGGTCGATGCCGGCATTCTCGACGGCGACATGGCGCTGATCCAGCGCAACGAGAGCGCCGACACCGGCGACATCGTGGTGGCGCTGATCGACGACGAAGAGGCAACGCTGAAGCGCTTCCGCCGCCGCGGCGCCTCGATCGCCCTGGAACCCGCGAACACCGCATACGAGGTCCGCATTCTTCCGCCCAACCGGGTCAAGATCCAGGGTAAGCTGGTCGGGCTGTACAGGAAGTACTGAAGCGCCGATGAGATTAGGATGAATCGTCATCGCGTTTTTTGATTGAGCATGATCTTTTCGGAAAACCGCTTCACACTTTTCCGGATCTTGCTCTAGAATTCGCTCCGCGCGCCGCTCTCGTCCGAGAGGCGGCGCGCACGACCTGGGGTCTGCCGGATGCGTTTCCGGCAGCATGTGAGGTTGCGCCGCCGGCGACATCCATCGCGCTGATGCGATGCGCGTTTCCTCGGCAAGCTTTGCCGAAAACAATCTCACACAGTCAAACGGATGTGATCGCACTTCCCGCGCGCGGGTCGCATAATCGCCCATAAGCCCTCACAGCGTGAGGAGCTTCGTCCACTCTGATAGAGGCCTGCGCCTCGATGAGAGATGCGTGGGTTTGCTATCGCGATTGGGCTATCTCAAAGCGAGGAGCAATCCGATGTGTGACTATAGCCTGCATGCCGTGGCATCGCGTCCCGCCCAGGTCGGCGAAACGCTGATCACCACGACATTCCGCGGCACCTCGACCCGCGGCTTTGCGTCAGAGAGCGACCCGACGGTCGCGGTCTGCATGATGCCCGGCACCGAGCTCGCCTTCGCCGACAACGTCCGTTACGACAACCGCTGGATCTGGACCCGCACGGTCAATTTCCGCGTCGGGAAGTTCAACACCATCGATACGCACATTCCCGATCGGCACCATGACGCGATCGAATTTCCGGATGGAAGCCACGTGCTGGTGACCCTGCTCTGTGAAGGGCAGCGCGTGACAATCCTGCAATTGCCGGTCACGCATCCCGCGTCCACGCCTTCGCATACGGAGGAGACAACGCCGACCACGCGGCGGCTGCCGGTCGGTTAAGACCTGGTCTTGCGCAGTCGATGGTCCCGCCGGCACCTCTCCGGCGGCGCCGTCGCCTGTCTCGTCGCGTTATTTGCGTAACTGTTGAAGTGGCGTCAGCGTGAGTCAGAGTAGCGTTCAAGAGCAGGCTTTGGGGCAGGCATCGGCAGTGGTCAACAAGATCACTTGGCAGAAGGCGGGGCGCGTCACCGAGCCCGGCCGCTATATGTTCACCTTCGGCTGGCTGACCGTCACCGCCGAAGACTTGCGCGTATGGGAGCGGTTTCCGGACGCCGCCTTCACGCTGCTGCGGCTGCCTCCGGGTCACTCACGCGCCAGCTCACAAGACAACCTGCCGGTCAACTCGTACGGCGACATCGTGCCGGATGAATTCCATCTCGGCGCGTTCGAGATTCCCCTGCACAGCGATCCGGCGCCCGGCCCTCATGGGGAGGCGTGAGCGCCAGGTCCACACGCCGACGCAAGACGATTGTTCGCCTCCGCTAAACAGTCCTTTCCATTTTCCGCAGCTTCTCCCCTTGCGCTGAGCGAACTACGTCTCCCGCACGCCGCGCAGCAGCGCTTTGCTCCGCCAGGCGTGAGAATCAAGAGGAGACACCCCATGCGCAAGACCCTGTTAACCGCCACGGCCGCGCTGCTGATCGCGACATCCACCGCACAGATCGCAATGGCTGCCGAGACCCACCACGCCCGCAGGGCGCACGCCACGACCAGCCAGCAATTCCGCAATGCCAATAACGCCGTTGCAGCGCCGGCGACCTCCAGCGAGCTCGGCATCTATTCCCGCGGCTGGTCCGCGCCGGCGGGGCAATAACTTACACAGCAACGCCCAGGCTCGATCCCGTTACCTTGAGGCGCTCGCGTCAGCGAGCGTCGAAGCGCGACCGGCGTGGAGGCAATTGGCGCTGACCGGCGGCAGGTGAAGGTGATCCTGCACATAGACCCTGATCGGGAGCCCGGTCGGGTGCGTCGCGTGCGGATGCAACCGCATGACCTTTTCAGTGACTTCGGTGGTGGTATAATCGTTCCTGCGGGGAACGACCATGTATGACCGCGCTTACATCCTCAACGGCGAAGGGCGCGTCCTACTTCACGATGGACTGCGGCGACGACAACGAAGTCGAAGAGCAGGCAGCCGACCTGGCCGATGCCCATGACATCGAGACTTGGCAAGAACAGCGGAAGGTGGCGCTTTAGGCGAAGTTTTGGGGCGAGCCGCAATGAAGATGCTGAGCGAGTATCTGGAACACGCGCTTACATTTGAGCGCCTTGCAGCACAGGAAACCGATCCCGCAGCAAAGAAGCAATTCGAGCAGCAGGCTGCCGCCTATCGAAAGCTGGCAGCGGAGCGCGCGGAGAAATACGGCTTGCCTCTTCCGAGCCCGCCCGAGACGTAAGTCCGTGCGGAATTGACGGCCGCATTCCACGATCGCCCTCACGGGACCAAGCGGGCGGGGATAGGGCCTGCGCTAGGCAGACTTCGAAGCTTGGACGGAGAGACGAGCCAACGCGCGCTCGCCCGCTTCAGCCAATGCACCGATTGTGGCGTTTCCGCTTTTCGCACGTATTACGATCGCCTTCGCTATTCGTTTTCGAACGTCGTGCTGCTCCCCGAGCGGCGTATTTCTCTCGCGTTTCGGTGCCAATGCGGCCAACTCACCTGGACCGATCCAGACAACGGCAAACAGGAACCTGAGTGGGATTAGCTTGACGCCTTCCGATGAGCACGCCCGCCCTGTTTCGCGGCGACGCCTCGGGATAACGGTGCGAGAGATCAATCGTCTGGCTGGAGATCGGGTTCAGCGGGCGTTGCGTCCTTACCCTTGGCGGCTTGCGGACGTGACAGGGTTGCGGCATCGGCCGCTACGTCGGCTGCGGCCGGCGCCCAGGGCCGGTCGAAGCCGCGCGGCTTCACCGCCTCGACATCAAAACCGTCAGCCTTGCGTCGCAGGGCCAGCGCGCCTTGCCGGCGCAGGCGATCGCGGTCGATGACGGCCGCCGCACAATCCTGCGGCGCGTGACGCGCGCTGACGATGAGGACCGCGCGGTCGCAATCATCGGCGAGCGCTTCGGGGCTTGTCGCATGCGTCACCAATGCGCCATCGGCGAGCGCCGCCACGCAGCCCTGATCGTCGCAGGAGACGCCCTTTGCAGGCGTCGCGTCGCCCGGCACGCGCGCATCCGCATCGGCTGCGAGCCACTCCTTGACCAGAAAGACGTCCTTGCCCGACTGCATCAGATGCAGCTCGCCGTCGCGGCCGCGCACGGCGACGCTGCGGCCATCGCCGGAAATCAGCACGTCGGGCTGCGGCACGACAAGCGCCCAGACCAGCGCAAGCCCGAGCATCAGCGCGCCCGACCAGCGCAGCGGCGTGCGCAACAGCCCCATCAGGACGATGCCGATGGATGCGGCGATCATCGGCCCGGTCCCGAACGCCGCCATGCGGCCGACCGCGCCGGGCAGTGCCGCGACCCAGCGCGTGACGGCGATCATCCAGTCGATACCGATGCCCATCAGCCACCAGAACACGCCATCGAGGCCGAACGGCATCGCCACTAGCCCAAGCAGCCCCGCCGGCATCACCAGCGCCGATACGACCGGCATGGCTGCGAGGTTGGCGAGCACGCCATAGGGCGTGACGCGGTGGAAGTGGAAGGCGGCATAGGGCGTGGTGGCAAGGCCGGCAAAGAGCGAGGCCAGCACAAGCATCATCATCTCGCGCCCGCCCCACAGCGCAATGCGCGTGGCGGTCGAACTGTCCGGCGTCGCCAGCAGACGCGGCATGCCGACCTGCACCAGCACGACGAGCCCAAGCGTCGCCGCAAACGACATCTGGAAGCTCGGGTGAACCAGGGCTTCCGGCGCGAGTGTCAGCACGATCATGGCCGCGACCGCGAGCGTGCGGAACGTGACGGCGCGGCGATCGACAATGACGGCGATCAAGACCACGGCGGTCATGAAAAACGAGCGTTGGGTCGCGACTTCGGCCCCCGACAGCAGGAGATAAAACGCGGCCGCAAGCAGCGCCGCGGCCGCCGACCATTTCTTGATCGGGAATCCGACCGTCAGTCCCGGCACAAGCGCAAGCAGCGCGCGCACGGCGAAGAACACGACACCAGCGACAACAGCCATGTGATAGCCCGAGATCGACAGCACATGGCCGAGGCCGGAGATGAACATGGCGTCGTTGACCGGCTCGGTGATGGCATCCCGCCGCCCGGTGAGCAGCGCGGTCGCGATCGCCCGCTCGTCGCCGTCAAGCCGCGTGCGGATGCGCCCATCGATGGCATCGCGCAGGCCCTGCATGAACGCAGCGTAGCGCAAGCCGAGGCCGCCGGTCTGCGGCGGCATCGCCACCGTGATCGCGCCCATCGCAAAACCGGAGGCGCCGATGCCCTGGAAAAACATGTCGCGCGCGAAATCATAGGATCCCGGCCGCAACGGCGATAGCGGCGGCATCAGCCGCGCCTTCAAGGTGACAAAGCTGCCGACATCGGGCGCGCTGCCCTTGCGGACCGACAGCCGCACGCGCGTCAGCGAGATATCGCCGCGCGGCAGCGCCAGGTCGGTCACGCGCAGCACAAAGCGGTCGGTGCGCTCGCGAATGTCGCGGGTTTCGACAAAGCCCGACAGCGACACATCGTAAAGCGACCGGGTGAGCACGGTGTGCGCAATCCACGCCGTCCTCAAGGTTGCGGTGGCAAAGCCCGCGGCAGCAGCCGCGATGAGCACCACGACGGCAAAGGATTTCCGCCGCCGCAGCAGAAAGGCGACGGCTGAAAGCACAGCGGCCAGCGGCACCGCCGCAACAAGCGACGGCTCGTGATCAGCCGTGAAGTAGGCCGCGATCCCCGCGCCGAACGCCACGGGCACCCAGGGAAACAGCCGCCCCGCTCCGGCTTCGGCGCGCGCCCAGCTCGTGAGTTTTGCGACAAGCGCAGTCCAGAGGTCGAACCCAGCGGGTGCGAACCCGCCGGCCAGCGCAGCCCCGCGCGGCGGCCACGTGCCGGCGATCTCGCGCACCCTGCCCCCGCCCCGCTCCGCCATGCAACGCCACTTCAGAGACTACTGCGGGGCGATGCTACCTGACGTTGGGAGACGACAGATAGAAGAACAAAACAAGAATCTGGAACAATGATCGGCGCAACCCGGGTTCCATGCCGGAAACGTGATGAGGCGGATCCGAAAGCTGACTTGTTCTTCATTTCTTCTTCGGTGGGGTGGATTCCCGAGGCGCTCTGCGATGACCAGAAACTTTCCCCGAACCGTGTTGGCCGTTTGCATGAGCACGGTCCCCTTCCTCTCGCCTGGCATTGTGCAGGCGAAACAGCAGTGCAGCGCGGCCCCGTCGGATCCGCACGGATATTGGTCCTGGCGGATGATCGATGGGCGAAAATGCTGGTACGAGGGCAAGCCGATGCTCTCGAAGTCCTCGCTGGAGTGGCCGGCGGAGACGGCCGCGCAGCCCGATTCCAGCGAGAAGCCCGCCGAACCTGTCACGGAGGCGCGCAGCGATCCGCTGGATGCACAGGCCTGGGTACCGGCCGCTTCCGACACGTTCGAAGCCATGTGGCGCGACAGGATCGAACAGCGCTAGGGCATGATCCGGAAAAGTGTGAAGCGGTTTTCCGAAAAGATCATGCTCAATCAAAGAGCTAAAGCGCGATGAATCTCATCGCGCTTTAGGCGCTGGTCAAAGGACGGTACCGGAGCGGCTGCCCGGCCCTGCCGCTCATAGTAAACCGAACCTTAACTCGGCCCTGCTATGGTTTACGCAGTTCGGGCGGTGACCGCCCGTGTAACCGAAAGCAGCCGTCATGCCGATTGAAATGCTGACGTATGCCGATCTGGGCGAACGGCTCAAAATCTCGCCCGAAGCCGCAAGGGCGCTGGTGAAGCGACACCGCTTGCCGCGCTCCCGTTCCAACGACGGCAAGACGCTGGTTCAAGTCGATCTCAGCGAAATCAACCATTCCCCTGTCCCGCGCGCCTCGCAGGCACCGGGCGGTCACCAGGCGGTGGCCGGGCTCAAACAGAGAATCGAGGCGTTGCAGGCCGAGCTGGCCGAGATGGAGGTGGTGGCCCGCGGCCATCGCGCCGACTTTGAGCGGGAGTGCGAACGCACCAACAAGCTCCTGGCCGAGCTGCTCAAAGCAAGCGTGGAAACGCTGGCCGCCCGGGAGAAAGCGGCGCGCCTGGAAGGGCAGCTCTCGATGCTGACCCAGCCCTGGCGGCGCCGGCTGGTCGACGCCTTCACCCTCGTCCTGCCGCAGGCAAGCTCGACCGTGCGCGAGAGTGCCGGACGCATTGCTGGATCGAATTGATCCGGCGTTTGCCTACGCCCTGAACGTATCCACCGGGACTGGAACGCGGGTCGCGGGGTTTTCCACCGGCTGGGCCGGGCTCGCCTTCGGCGGATTGGCCGCGTGCTTGTGGCGAGGCTTTTCCGACGCGTCCGCGCCGGCATAGGCGGTTGCCAGGACGCTTGTGACCACGAGGATCGCGAGCTTTCGCATCTTCAGGACTCCCCCTGCGCCTCACCTTCGACTGCGGGCTCGGCCGCCTCCGCGCAGCGCGACCAGAATCACGGATCACGCTCGCAAGCCTCCGGGCCAGCCGGCCCTAGCCCTTGCCGATTTCCTTCGCAAAGGTGTCGCGCAACCCTATGGTCCGGTTCAACACCAGTTTCGCCGGCGTCGAATCCTTGTCGCGCACGAAATAGCCCTGCCGCTCGAACTGCATCGCCTCGTCTGAATTGGCATCCGCAATCGCGGGCTCGATCCGTGCGTCCGCCAGCACCTCCAGCGACTGCGGATTGAGGTCGGCGGCGAAATTCGCCGCGTCCGGATTGGGTTTTGCAAACAGCTGGTTGTAGATGCGGATCTCGGCCGGCCGCGACTGCGCCGCTGGAAGCCAATGCAAGGTCGCCTTGACCTTGCGGCCATCGGGCGCGTTGCCGCCTTTCGTCGCGGGATCGTAGGTGCAGCGGAGCTCCACCACCTCGCCGGAGGCATCCTTGATCGCCTCGCGGCACTTGATGAAATAGGCATAGCGCAGCCGCACCTCGGCGCCGGGCGACAGGCGGAAGAACTTCTTCGGCGGGTTCTCCATGAAGTCCTCGCGCTCGACATAGAGCTCGCGGCCGAACGCGATCCGGCGCGTCCCTTTGCTCGGATCATCGGGATGGTTGACCGCCTCGAGCTCCTCGCTTCCGCCTTCCGGATAGTTCTCGATCACGACCTTGAGCGGCCGCAGCACCGCCATGCGGCGTAGCGCCGTGCGGTTGAGCTCCTCGCGGATCGAGAATTCGAGCATGCCGACATCGACCACGCTGTTGGCTTTTGCCACGCCAATGCGCTTGACGAAGGCACGGACCGCGGCCGGCGGCACGCCGCGCCGCTTGAGGCCTGCAATGGTCGGCATGCGCGGATCGTCCCAGCCGGAGACGTGGCCGTCACGCACCAGCTGGGTCAGCACGCGCTTGGAGAGCAGCGTGTAGGTTAGGTTCAGCCGCGCGAATTCGTACTGATGCGGGTGCGCGGGCACCGGCAGCTTGTCCAGGAACCAATCATAGAGCGGCCGGTGATCCTCGAACTCCAGGGTGCAGATCGAATGCGTGATGCCCTCGATCGCATCCGACTGGCCATGCGCATAATCGTAGCTCGGATAGATCGACCATTTGTCGCCGGTGCGCGGATGATGCGCGTGCAGGATGCGGTACATCACGGGATCGCGCAGGTTGATGTTCGGCGAGGCCATGTCGATTTTCGCGCGCAAGACGCGCGCGCCGTTCGGAAACTCCCCGGCCTTCATGCGGCGGAACAGGTCGAGATTCTCCTTAGGCAAGCGGTCGCGAAACGGCGAGTTTCGGCCCGGCTCGGTCAGCGTGCCGCGATTGGCGCGAATCTGCTCCTGCGTCTGGTCGTCGACATAGGCGAGCCCCGCCTGGATCATACCCTCCGCCCACTCATAGAGGCGGTCGAAATAATCCGAGGCAAAAAACAGATTGTCGCCCCAATCGAAGCCGAGCCAGCGCACGTCGGCCTGGATGGAATCGATATATTCCTGCTCCTCCTTGGTCGGATTGGTGTCGTCAAAGCGCAGATTGCACTGGCCGCCGAATTCCTGCGCAATGCCGAAATTGAGCGCGATCGACTTGGCGTGGCCGATATGCAGGTAGCCGTTCGGCTCCGGCGGGAACCGGGTCACGATCCGCTTGTATCTCTGGGTGGCAAGATCGGCCTGGACGATATCGCGAATGAAATCGCCGCCCACCTCTGCCGTGTCTGCCGTCGCCGGTTCTAAAGTCATTCTGTCGTCCTCAAGAGCGCGGATTAGTCAGCGAACCTTCTGCCAAATTCGCTAGGGTGAGCCAAGGGCTCTTCCTTGGGCAATTTCCTTGGGCAGCTGCTCTAGCTCGTGCGCCGCGCCCACGGGGCGACCGCTTTGAACCTTTAACGAAGCCTTTAGTTATGCACCGTCCTGTTATACACCAGCGCCCCAACCGCTCACGACCTGCATACCTCATGGCCAACTCCGTCGTCACCCGCTTCGCCCCCTCGCCTACCGGCTTCCTCCATATCGGCGGCGCCCGCACGGCGCTGTTCAACTGGCTCTATGCCCGAAAGCATGGCGGCAAGATGCTGCTGCGGATCGAGGATACCGATCGCGAGCGCTCCACCGAGGCTGCGATTGCGGCCATCCTGGACGGGCTGAAATGGCTGGAGCTCGATTGGGACGGCGAGGTCATCTACCAGTTCAGCCGCGCCGCGCGTCACCGCGAGGTCGCCGAAGCGCTGCTCGCAGCCGGCAAGGCCTACCGCTGCTACGCCAGCGCGGAAGAGCTGCAGCAGATGCGCGAGAAGGCGCGAGCGGAGGGCCGCACCCGGCTTTACGACGGCATGTGGCGCGACCGCGATCCGGCTGACGCGCCCGCCGGCATGAAGCCCACGATCCGGCTGCGCGCGCCCTTGACTGGCGAGACCATGATCGAGGACCAGGTGCAGGGCCGCGTGGTCTGGCAGAACGAGAATCTCGACGACCTCGTCCTGTTGCGCGGCGACGGCACGCCGACCTACATGCTCGCCGTCGTCGTCGACGACCACGACATGGACGTCACCCACATCATCCGTGGCGACGACCACCTGATCAACGCCGCGCGCCAGAAGCAGATCTATGACGCCATGGAGTGGGCGATCCCGAGCATGTCGCACATCCCGCTCATTCACGGCCCGGACGGCTCGAAGCTCTCCAAGCGCCACGGCGCGCTCGGCGTCGACGCCTACCGCGCCATGGGCTATCTGCCGGCGGCCTTGCGCAACTACCTGGTGCGGCTCGGCTGGAGCCATGGCGACCAGGAGATCTTCTCGACCGAGGAGATGATCGCGGCGTTCGACCTCTCCGGCATCGGCCGCTCCGCAGCGCGGTTCGATTTCGCCAAGCTGGAAAACCTCAACGGCTATTATATCCGCCACGCCGATGACGCCGCGCTGGTCAGGATGTTCGAGGCCGTGCTCGACCACGTCCCACAAGGCGCCGAGCTGAAGCCCAAGCTCAATGATGTGACCCGCGCCCAGCTTCTGGCAGCCATGCCGAGCCTGAAGGAGCGCGCAAAAACCCTGCTCGAGCTGATCGACGGCGCCTATTTCATCTTCGCCGACCGGCCGCTTTCGATCGAGCCGAAAGCGCAGGCGCTGCTGACGCCGGAGACCCGCGCGCTGATCGGCCGGCTCCGCGCGGCGCTGGAAGGCGTCGATCCCTGGGGTCAGGAGACCACGGAAGCCGCCATGCGCGCCTTTGCCGAGGCGAATGGGCTCAAGCTCGGCGCCGTCGCCCAACCCTTGAGGGTGGCGCTGACCGGCAAGACCACCTCGCCTGGTATATTTGAGGTCCTTTCGGTGCTGGGGCGGGCGGAATCGCTGCAAAGACTGGCGGATCAGGCCTCAACTTAAGTCGGCCTTTACCTCTTGAACCCGCCATCTTGCAGCGCACATAGCAATAAGATACGCATTTCGCAGCGCGCCTGGAAGTACTGGCTGCCGCCCGCCTCTCGCCAAGTCCGGACAGGCTCAGCCACCCGGCTTTCGATCATTTTTCATCGGGGACTCACGATGGATGCACCCAACACCAAGACTGCAACGCTGACGGTCGGCAACAAGACCTACGACCTCCCGATTCTCAGCGGCACCGTCGGCCCTGACGTGGTCGACATTGGCAAGCTCTACGGCCAGTCCGGCCTTTTTACCTACGATCCGGGCTTCACCTCGACCGCGAGCTGCCAGTCCAAGATCACCTATATCGACGGCGATGCCGGCGTGTTGGAATACCGCGGCTACCCGATCGAGCAGCTCGCCGAGCACGGCGACTTCCTGGAGACCTGCTATCTGCTGCTGTACGGGCAGCTGCCGACCGCCGCCCAGAAGAAGGATTTCGACTATCGCGTCACGCATCACACCATGGTGCATGAGCAGATGGCCCGCTTCTTCCAGGGCTTTCGGCGCGACGCCCACCCGATGGCGGTGATGGTGGCTTCGGTCGGCGCGCTCGCGGCCTTCTATCACGACTCCACCGACATCAACGATCCGAAGCAGCGCATGATCGCCTCGATGCGGATGATCGCGAAGATCCCGACCTTGGCGGCAATGGCCTACAAATACTCGGTCGGCCAGCCCTTCGTGTATCCGAAGAACTCGCTGAAATTCGCCGAGAACTTCCTCAACATGTGCTTCGCCGTGCCATGCGAGGAATACAAGGTGAGCCCGGTGCTCGCGGATGCGCTGGAGAAGATCTTCATCCTGCATGCCGATCACGAGCAGAACGCCTCGACCTCGACGGTGCGCATCGCCGGCTCCTCGGGCGCCAACCCGTTCGCCTGCATCGCCGCCGGCATCGCCTGCCTGTGGGGCCCGGCGCATGGCGGCGCCAATGAGGCGGCGCTCAACATGCTCTATGAGATCGGCAAGGTCGAAAACATCCCGGACTTCATCAAGAAGGTGAAGGACAAGAACTCCGAAGTCCGCCTGATGGGCTTCGGTCACCGCGTCTACAAGAATTACGATCCGCGCGCCAAGATCATGCAGAAGATGTGTCATGCGGTCCTCAAGGAGACCGGCCATGGCGACGATCCGATTCTGAAGGTGGCGCTCGAACTCGAGAAGATCGCGCTCTCCGATCAGTACTTCATCGACCGCAAGCTCTATCCGAATGTCGACTTCTATTCGGGCATCACGCTGAAGGCGATGGGCTTCCCGACCTCGATGTTCACCGTGCTGTTCGCCGTCGCCCGCACCGTCGGCTGGATCAGCCAGTGGAGCGAGATGATCGAGGACCCGCATCAGAAGATCGGCCGTCCGCGCCAGCTCTACACCGGCCCGGGCCGCCGCGACTACGTCCCGATCGAACAGCGCAAGTAACGCGGCTCGATCGATTGAAGCCGAATATCCCGTCCAAGGATGACCTCCTTGGGCGGGATTTTTCTTTTGGTCCGATGAATGCAGTGACACCACTCCGCCGTCATCGTCCGGCCTTGACCGGACGATCCAGTATTCCAGAGACGGTGGTGCTTGAGCCGAGAGGCCGCGGGTTACTGGATCGCCCGCTTGCGGGCGATGACAGCTGAGCTAGGGGATGTGACTTGCGCTCATCCGGCACCTGCCACCTTTGCGCCGCCATTGGTTGCGACCAAACGCGCGCTGCAAAGGAGATTGAAACATGCTGACGCGCCGCCGCTTCACCACCGCCGCACTTGCAACGATCTCGGGCGCCTCGACGATCGGTTGGCACGCTCGCGCCTTCGGGTCCGAAGGCAAGCTCGCCGGCCTCGCGGAGACCTTCGCCAGGATCGAGGCCGACAGCGGCGGCCGGCTCGGCGTGGGCGTGCTCGACACGGGAACCGGCGAGGTCGTTGGCCATCGCGAAGACGAGCGGTTTCCGATGTGCAGCACGTTCAAATGTCTCTGCGCAGCCGCGATTCTCTCCCGCGTCGATGCCGGCAAGGAGCAGCTCACGCGCCGCATTCCCGTCACCGCAGCCGATCTTCTGGATTATGCGCCAGTGACCAAGCAGCACGTAGGCGGCGACATGACGGTCGCGGAACTTTGCGAAGCCGCGGTGACCCTGAGCGACAACACCGCCGCGAACCTCTTGCTTGCCAGCATGGGCGGCCCGTCCGCCGTGACCCAATATGCCCGCGCCATCGGCGACAACATCACCCGGCTCGATCGCACCGAGCCGTCGCTCAACACCGCCGAGGCCGGTGATGAGCGCGACACCACGACACCGCAGGCGATGGCGCGCAACCTCCAGACCCTGACGCTTGGCGTCGCATTGCTGCCGCCCTCGCGCGACCAGCTCAACGCCTGGCTGATCGGCTGCAAGACCGGTGATGCGCGCCTGCGCGCCGGCCTGCCGAAGAATTGGCGCGTCGGCGACAAGACAGGCTCGGGCGCGCACGGCAGCGCCAACGACATCGCCGTGGTCTGGCCCAAGGACCGTGCCCCGGTGATGATCACGGCGTATCTGACGCAATGCTCCGCGGACGAGGACAAGCGCAGCGCAGCGATTGCCGCGATTGGCAAGGCGGTCGCGGACGCGATCGCTTAGCCCGCGTTGCGCGCCTTGCGCATCGTCGCCAGCACGATGTCGGCGGCCCGCACGCTCGGCGGCTCCTTGCCGGTCGACATGATCGCGTCGATTGTCTCGAACGCCTCGACCTGCCGACGCCGCTCCGGCGTATCGCCAAGAATGGCGCCCAAAGCGCGCCCGAGGTTTTCGGGGGTGCAGTTCTCCTGCAGGAATTCCGGAATCACCTCTTGGCCGATGACGAGATTGGCGAGGATCACCGACTGCACCTTGATCGCGCGGCGCAGGATGAAGGCCTCAAGCTCGCCGACCTTATACGCCGTGACCATCGGCACGCCCGCGATCGCAAGCTCGAGCGTCACCGTGCCGGATTTGGCGAGCGCGGCGCGCGCGCTTCGGAACGCCGCGCGCTTGTCGGCTTCGCCCATCACGATGGTCGGCGCGACCGGCCAGCCGGCGATGCCTTCACGCACGGTATCAACGAGGTGCGGCATGGTCGGCAGCATCAGCTCGAAACGGACCCCTTGGTCGCGTAAATTCCCGAGCGCCGCACCGAACACCGCCAGATGATGCCGGACCTCGCTGCGGCGGCTGCCGGGCAGCACCAGCAGCACCGGCGGCTCGCTGTCGCGCCGCGCCTGCTCCGTCGCATTGGGCCGCAAGGTTGCGAACTGCTCGGTCAGCGGATGGCCGACATAACTGCAGGGCGGTCCAGCCAACCGCTGATAGGCTGCCGGCTCGAAGGGCAGCAGCGCCAGCACATGATCGACATAGCGGCGCATGGCGCGCGCGCGTCCCTGTCGCCACGCCCACACCGAAGGCGAGACATAGTTGACGATGGGAATAGAGGGATCGCGCGCGCGCACCCGCCGCGCGACGCGATGGGTGAAATCGGGGCTGTCGATGATCACGAGCACATCGGGCTCGGCGGCAAGCGCAGCGTCGGTGGTTTGCCGGATCAGCCGAAGGATCTTCGGCAGCTGCTTGACCACCGCGGCGAGACCGACGATCGACAGCTCCTCGATCGGAAACAGCGTGGCGAGACCTTCCCTCGCCATGGCGCGGCCACCGATGCCTTCAAACACCACGGCATCGCCGAGCCGCTGGCGCAGCACCTTCATCAGCGCAGCGCCGAGCCTGTCGCCCGACTCTTCGGTGGCGATCAGAAAGATCCGCCGCCCGATCCGCCCCGTCATGCGCGAGGCCATCACGCTGATACGCCCGTGACGAACAGGCCGGCTTTGTCGGCCGTCTCGATCATGGCCTGCGGCTGGGCCAGAAGCGTGCTGCCGGCCGCCACTGCAATGCCCGCAAGCTTCGCCTTCACTGCCCCCTCGACCGTGCGCGGGCCGATGGTGGGCAGGTCGAAGCGCAGGTCCTGGCCGCGCTTGGGCGCCTTCACCAGCACGCCACGGCATTCTTTGGCGCGGATGCGCCCCCTTTCACGCAGGCTCGCGATACGCGCGAGCAAACCGTCGGTGCCCTCGATGTCCTCCACCCCGACCACATGGCGATCGATCACGACGACCGCCTGCCCGATGTCGAACGGGCCGAGCGCGTCGAGCACGTCGCGCGCACGTGCGATATCGGCATTCGCATCCGCGTCGGGCACGGCACGCGTGAAACAGCCTTCCGGCGCGAGCAGATCGGGCGCGATGTCCTTGATGCCTACCATGCGAAAACCTTCGCGCTCGAAAATGCGGCCGACGCTCGAGAGCAAATGATCGTCGCCGCCCCGGAACGACGCAAAGACCTGGGGCAGCACGCGCAGCGTGCCCCAATCCAGGCGAATTTCAGACAGCGCCGGCCGGCCCAGCGTGCCGATGAAGATGAGGTCGCGGCAGCCTTCGCTGCGAAGCAGCCGCATCGCCCGCCCGAGTTGGCCGACCGAAATCCAGTGATGGCGAAAGCGCGCAAGCTGCGCCGACTCGCAGACGCCACGCAGCGCGAACATGACCGGCGCGATGCCGCGCCTTGAAAGCGACTCCGCAACCGCAAACGGCATCACCCCGCCTCCCGCGATGACGCCGACGGGAGAAGAGACCTGTTCGGCGGGCGGCAATGCCATGCGTCAGTCCTGCTGGCCGCTCGCGGCCGGGAGGCAGAGCGGCCGATGCTTCCCATTCGCAATGAAGGTCAGGATATCGGCAATCGCGGGATCCTCGCTGGCGAGCCCCTGCACGGACGCAAGCCGCTCGGCGAACACGCCGGGGCCGTGAAACAGCTTCTTGTAGAACGCGCGCACAGTCGCGAGCCGCTCGCGGGTGAATTTGCGCCGCCTCATGCCGATGAGGTTGAGGCCTTCGAGGACGGCGTATTGGCCGTTGACGAGGCCATAGGGGATGATGTCGTCACGCACGCCGCAGACGCCGCCGACCATCACCTGCGATCCGATCCGGGTGAACTGGTGCACCGCCGACAGGCCGCCGATGAAGACGAAATCGCCGATCTCGCAATGGCCGCCAAGCGTTGCCGAGGTCGCGAAGATCACGTCATTGCCGACGTGGCAGTCGTGACCAACATGGGCGCAGTTCATGAAGTAACCGCGGTCGCCAACGCTGGTGATGCCGCCGCCTGCAACCGTGCCGGCATTCATGGTGACGGATTCGCGGATGGTGCAGCCGGAGCCAATCTGGAGCTTCGTGAGTTCCCCGCGATAACTTAGCGATTGCGGCGGCCCGCCCAAGGAGACGAACGGGTAGATGGTGCAATCGTCACCGATCGTCGTTTGCGCGGTGATGTGGACGTGGCCGATCAGCCTGCAATTCCTGCCGATCACGACATTCCGGCCGATCATGCAGAAGGGGCCGACCGAGGTACCCTCGCCGATCACGGCGCCATCCTCAACGCGTGCGGTCGGATCGATTGTGCTCATCGACAAAGTCACCCCAGGCTTTTCAGGATTTCGTTTGATTTGCCGGTGGTTAGCCTGCGGCCTTAACCCTGTCCAGTGACAGATGATTACGCCGTGTTGCGATACGCAGGTGAGAGCCTTTGGTCTGAAACGGCCGCCGCTCTATCTCCGTCACCCTGAGGCGCTCGCGGAACGCGAGCCTCGAAGGGCGACGGCCCGGGCGGCTGCAGCGGGGGCCGATTCATCCTTCGAGGCTCGCTTAAGCTCGCGCCTCAGGATGACGGTTCTGCATTCGACTGCTCGAGGCCTGCGCTGCGCTTCGGCGCCTCAGCATGACGGGGTCGAAAGTCTCGCGCTTCCAATAATGGAAGGCTCGCTAATCGGTCAGCATCGCCCCGACATCGGCTTCCGCGGCGACCGCGCCGTTGACCTTGGCCTCGCCGTGAAACCACCACATGGCCTTGCGGCGGCCGATGGAGCGCATGTGATACTCGATGGTGTCACCGGGCATCACAGGCTTCCTGAACTTGCACTTGTCGATGGTCAGGAAATAGACCGCACGCGGCTTCTGGGTCCCCTCGACCGATTTGATACCGATCACGCCCGCGGTCTGCGCCATCGCCTCGATCATCATCACGCCGGGATAGACCGGGCGCTCGGGGAAATGACCGAGGAAGCAAGGCTCGTTGAAGGTGACGTTCTTGACGCCGATGCCGCTGTAGTCGGTGCGGATATTGATGACCTTGTCGATCAAGAGCATCGGATAACGGTGTGGAAGGGTTTTGAGAATGTCGTTGATATCGACCATCTCGAACCTGATCGGTGCCTCCTCCATCACTCCCGCCCCTCGTCTTTCGCCGCGTTCGTCTTGGTGTCACGCGCGCCGTGTTGAGCGCCGTCTTGCACGAGGCGCTCCACGGCCAGGATTTCCCGGAACCATTGCTTGGTCGGCCTGGCAAAGTACCCGCCCCAACGCTCGCCCGGGGGAATGTCGTCCTTGACCCCGCTCATGGCGGTGACCTGGGCGCCATCGCCGATCTTCAGATGGTTGTTGATCCCGACTTTTGCTCCCAACGCCACATTGTCACCAATGGTCAGGCTGCCCGCGAGTCCGATCTGGGCCGCCAGCAGGCAGCGGCGGCCGATGGTCACATTGTGGCCGATCTGGACCTGGTTGTCGATTTTGGTGCCCTCGCCGATCACGGTGTCGCGCAGGCTGCCGCGGTCGATGGTGGTTCCGGCACCAATCTCCACGTCGTTCTGGATCAGCACGCGCCCGGTCTGCGGCACCTTGAGATGGCCCTCGGGGCCGAAGAAGATGAAGCCGTAGCCGTCCTGGCCGATATGGCAGCCGGGATGCATCAGCACATTGTTGCCGATCAGGGCGCATTGGATTGACGAATGGGCCCCGACATTGCAGTCGCGGCCGATCTTCACATTGGCGCCGATCACGGCGGCGGCCCCGACCACGGTGCCCGCGCCGATCTCGACATTGGCGCCGATGACGGCGAGCGGCTCGACAATGACGCCATCCTCAAGCCGCGCGGTGGGGTCGATGATGGCCGACGGCGCAATGCCCTCGCAGCCGAACCAGGACTGCGGCCGCAGCGCATCCTGATGCAGCTCGCGCGCGATCTGCACAAAGGCGCGGAACGGCTGCTTGGCGCGCAGCACCGCGACATGGGGCGGCACCTGCGCCTCGAAGCGCGGGCTCACGAGGATCGCGCCGGCCTTGGTCGCGGCGAGCTGGTCGACATATTTGAGGTTGTCGAAGAAGGCGAGATGGGCCGGCCCAGCTTCGTCGAGCGAGGCCAGTCCCTTGACCCTCTGGTCGGCCCGTGACGCGTCGACCAACACCGCGCCGGTCGACGCGGCAAGCTGGGCCAGCGTCGATGGTGGAGGGTCTCTGAAGAAACTCGGCTGCGCCATTCGCTCCGTCACGATTTGCGCTGCTTGGGCATGATGCGAACTGACGCGGGAGCCGCGCTTTTCGGAAAGATCATGCCTCATCAAATACATAAAGCGCGATGCGATTCAACAAAATCGCATCGCGCACTTGGCCGGATCAGAAGCTGGTGCCGCCGCCGAACTTGAACTGCTGCACGCGGTCGAACTGACCCTTGGTGAGCGGCACGGCGTAGTCGAAGCGCAGCGGACCGAAGGGCGAGGCCCAGATCAGGCCGACACCGACCGAGGTACGGATGACCTTGCTGTCGTCATACACCAGGCCCGTACAGGTCCCGGCGCTATAGGCCGGCGGCTGGGTCGGACCCACACAGCCCCCCGTCCCACCCTTCTGCGTCGCAGGCGTCGTCGTTTCGCCGGTGAACGCCCACGTCGTCGGGCCCTGGTAGTCGTAGAGACCACCGGCGTCGGCATAGACCGCGCCCTTCAGACCCACTTCCTTGGGCAGGAACCAGAACGGCATCTGCAGTTCGAACGACGCACCCCAGTACTTGGTGCCGCCGATAGCATCCTGGGTACCGAAGGGGTTGATATCGCGCGGACCAATGCCGTTGGGCGCGAAGCCGCGGACCAGGTTCGGACCCATCTGGAAGTTATCCAGCATGCGCAGTTCTTTGTTGCCGAGCTTGTTCAGGATGCCGCCCTGCAGGTGCACCAGGCCGACGATGTCGGAAACCAGCGGAGCGTAATATTTGCCGTCGATCTGGCTCTTCAGGTAGCTGACGTCGCCGCCGACGCCGGCAAAGTCCTGCTTGAAGTCGATCAAGAGGCCGTCGGTCGGGTTCTTGTTGTTGTCGAGGGTGTTGTAGTTCAGCGTATAGCCGATCGCAGAGGTGAGCGCCGCGCCCTGCGACAGCTCCTTGCGCACCGGCAGCGAAGCCTCGCCGTCGCTGTAGCACCACAGACCCATGCCCGACGCATCGACTGCGCCGAGCGCGTTCGCGGCAGCCGGACCGCCAATCGAATTCACGAACGCCGGCGACGGATTGAAGGCCATGCCGTTGCCGATCACGTTGTTACAGTTGGCGAGGTAGGACGGCAACGAGATCGTCTGCTGATAGATCGAGTAGCGCAGCTGCAAGGACAGATCTTCACGCAGCTGCAGGCCGAGCCGCGGGCTGAAGCCGATCGTCTTGGTGCCGTAGGCGATGTAGTTGTTCGCCATCTGCTGGCGATAAAACGCGTCCAGTCCGAGCGCGACACGGTAATCGAGCAGATAGGGCTCGACAAACGACAGCGACAGGCCGCGGGCATACTGCCCATAGGTCACGGCCGCCTTGGCGAACAGGCCGCGACCGAGGAAGTTGCGCTCGGAGATCGAGACTTCAGCCAGCGCGCCGTCGGTGGTCGAATAGCCGCCCGACACCGAGAAGTCGCCGGTCGACTTCTCCTCGAGATTGACGTTGAGGATCACGCGGTCGCTGGACGAGCCGGGCTCGGTGGTGATCTTCACGTCCTTGAAATAGTCGAGGTTCTTCAGTCGCCGCTCGGCGCGGTCGACCAGCGCGCGGTTGTAGGCGTCGCCCTCGGAGATATCGAATTCGCGGCGGATCACATAATCCCGGGTGCGGGTGTTGCCGCGGATGTTGATGCGCTCGATATAGGTGCGCGGGCCCTCGTCGATGGAGAACACGATCGACACCGTGTGGGAGTCGAAATTGCGATCGCCGCGCGGATGCACCACCGCGAACGCATAGCCCCGCCGCGAGGCCTCGATCTGCATTTCCTCGACCGACTTTTCCAACGCCTCGGCATTGTAGAGCGAGCCGACATACACGTGCGAGAAGCTCGAGAGCGTGTTGGGGTCGAAGTTCGGAATGCTGGATTCGTATTTGACCGAGCCGACGCGGTATTGCTGGCCTTCCTCGATCTTGAAGGTGACGAGAAAGCCTTTCTTGTCCGGATCGTATTCGGTCAGCGCGGCCACCACCTGCACGTCGGCAAAGCCGTGCTTCAGGTAAAAGCGGCGAATCAGGTCGCGATCGGCCTCGACACGGTCCGGATCATAGGTGTCGCCGTTGCCGAGGAAGCTCAGCCAGTTCGTCTCGCGTGTCTTGATGACGTCCCGGAGGCGGTAGGACGAATAGAAGCTGTTGCCGACGAACTCGATCGACTTGACGCCCGTCTTCACCCCCTCCTCGATCGTGAAGACGAGGTCGACGCGGTTGTTGGGCTGCTCGATAATTTCCGGCGTCACGTGAACGTCGTAGCGGCCCGAGTGGCGATAGATCTCGGCGATTCGCTGGGCGTCCGACTGGACCATGGGACGGGAGAACGTGCCGCGCGCCTTCGACTGGATTTCAGCCGACAGCTGCTCGTCCTTGATCTTCTTGTTGCCCTCGAAGGCGACGCGGTTGATCACGGGATTTTCGACCACCACGACAACGATCCGGCCGCGGTCGCGGTTGATCTTCACGTCCTGGAACAGGCCGGTCTCGATCAGGGCCTTCAGGCCGTCGTCAATCCGGCCGGCGTCAAGCTGGCCGTTCGGGCCGGGCTTAAAGTAGGAGCGAATCGTCTCCGCCTCGACGCGTCGGTTCCCCTCGACCTCGATCGAAGCCACCGTCTGCGCGGCCGCCGGAGCGGACGCAAAAGTAGCCACCAGCGCGGTAGCCACCGGCACGGCGAACATGATCAGGGCGGCGAGCATGCCCCCCCGCACTCGCATTCCAAACTTCATGCGCAACGCGCCCTTGTCATTCCAGTGCCGGGCCGTACCCCACGTCCCGGACAGATTCTCTTTGCCAGTTGTTTCTAGCGAAATTCGCCGGGGGGGCAAACGCTACAAGAGGCTACAATTCCATTTTCATTCCAAGACGTTGCCATTGGGCAACGCCACAAAAAAGCCACCTCACGATGCCGCGAGGTGCAGGATGTCGTTGTAGGTCGCGAATACCATCAACATCAGCACCAATCCGAGCCCGATTCGGAACCCCATTTCCTGGGCCCGTTCCGACAGCGGGCGCCCGCGCACCGCCTCCACCGCGTAGAAAAGGAGATGTCCCCCGTCGAGCAGTGGAACCGGGAACAGGTTCAACAGCCCGATGGAAATGGACAGAATCGCGGCCAGCTGGATCAGGCCCGGCAATCCCCCCGTCGCCGCGACCTGGCCGGAGATCCGCGCGATCCCGATCGGCCCGCCAAACTGGTTCGCCGCCTCGTGCCCGACGAAGACCCCGCCGATATAGGCAAGCGTCCGGTCGACCACGAACCAGGTCTCCTTCACCCCCAGCCACAATGCAGTGGCCGGATCGACACGCTCGGTCAGCACATCGCCGGCCGCCGTCTGGCGGGTGATGCCGAGCACGCCCTGCTTATGCACGTTCCCAAAAGCGTCTTTCACTTCCCTTAACTCGGGCGTGCCGTCGAGTTCGACGGTCGAATCGCCCCGCTTGATCACAAAATGCAGCTTCTCACCGGGACGAATCGAGACGATGCGCTGCATGTCGTTGAAGGTCTCGATCTTGCTGCCGTCGATCGACTGCACGATGTCGCCGACCTGGAACCCGGCGGCAGCCGCCGCGCTCCCCACCTCGATCTTGTCGACCCGGGCGGTGGTCGAGGGCTTGCCAAAGAAGGTGAACAGGCAGGTGAAGATCACAATCGCCAGGATGAAATTGGCAATCGGGCCGGCAGCGACAATGGCCGCGCGCGGGCCGACCTTCTTGTGATGGTAGCTGCCCTGCTTCTCTTCCTCGGTCATGTTGGCGAGCGCATTGGCCGAGGGCGTCGATGCCTCGGTGTCGTCGCCGAAGAACTTCACATAGCCGCCGAGCGGCACCGCCGAAATCTTCCAGCGGGTGCCATGACGGTCATTGAAGCCAACCAGCTCGGGTCCGAAGCCGAGCGAGAAGGTCAGCACCTTGACCCCGGCACGCCGGGCGACCCAGAAGTGACCGAGTTCGTGGAAGAAGACGACAATGGTCAGGACGAACAAAAACGGGATCAGATAACCGATCAGGCCATGGCCCAACACATTGAAACTATGAAGAAAAAATTCGGTCATCGGATTCCCTCAAAGAGAGCCTTGGGGCTCCGTCCCTAGCCTCTAGGATGCCTTTAAGGCAATTTGAGGCAATAGGGAGGCAGCCAGACTTCGGGCGTTATGGTCAAGGGCGATGGCTTCATCGGCCGAGTGCAGCGCGGCCAGATTGCTGGAGCGAATCCAGCTGTCGATGGTCGCCTCCACCAGACGCGCAATCGCGCCGAACCTGATCTTCCCCGCAATGAAGGCGGCCACTGCGACCTCGTTCGCCGCATTGAATACCGTCGTCGCGCCCCGTCCGGTACGTAGCGCTTCATAGGCCAGCCGCAACCCCGGAAAGCGCTCGAAATCGGGAGCTTCGAAGGTGAGCTGGCCGATTTTGGCCAGATCAAGCCTGGCCGACGGGCCCTTGATGCGGTCCGGCCAGCCCAGGCAATGGGCGATCGGGATGCGCATGTCGGGCGCTCCGAGCTGGGCCACGACCGAGCGGTCGGAAAACTCGACCATGCCGTGGATGATCGATTGCGGATGAACCAGGACGTCGATCTCGTCCGGCTTCAGGCTGAAGAGGTAGGCGGCCTCGATCACCTCGAGCCCCTTGTTCATCATCGAGGCGGAATCGATGGTGATCTTCTGGCCCATGCTCCAGTTCGGATGTTTCAACGCCTGCGCCAGCGTCGCCTGCTCGATGTCGGATGCCGCCCAGGTACGAAACGGACCGCCGGACGCAGTGATGATCACGCGCACGAGCTCATCGCGGTTTCCCGACGCCAGCGCCTGGAACAGCGCATTATGCTCGGAATCCGAGGGCAGGATGCAGGCACCGGCCTTGGCCGCGCGCTCCATGAAGAAGTCGCCGGCACAGACGAGGCACTCCTTGTTGGCAAGCGCAACGGTGGCGCCGCGATCGACCGCGGCCAGCGCCGGCTTCAATCCGGCAGCCCCCGAAACCGCGGCCATCACCCATTCGGCCGGGCGCGCGGCGGCCTCGATGATCGCGCTCTCGCCTGCCCCGCATTCGATACCGCTGCCGGCCAAAGCCTCGCGCAATTCGCTCAGGCGCGCGGGATCTGCCACGGCCGCAAAGCGCGCGTTGAACTCGCGGGCGAGTTTGGCGAGCCCCTGCACATTGCTGTTGCCCGTCACGGCCTCGACCCGGTAGCGGTCGCGCGCCCCGCGCAACAGGTCCATGGTGCTGTCGCCGATCGAACCGGTCGCGCCCAGCACGGTGACGCTGCGGACGTCGTCCGTCGCAGCCTTGTTGTTACGCAATGGAACGGGGTTCATCGTTTCACCAAACCATAAGACCGCGGCCAATGCCATCGGCACCGTGTCGCACAAATCCGAAAACCGCCGCCAGCACAAGCACGGCCACCAGGCTGTCGAGCCGGTCCATCAACCCGCCATGGCCGGGGATGATGTGGCTGGAATCTTTCACCCCGAACCGGCGTTTCACAGCGGATTCAAAGAGATCGCCGAGTTGTCCCGCGACCGAGAAGAGCCCGCCGACGACTAGCAGCGGGACCATGCGTCCGATCCCGGCACCGGCAAAGCCCGCCGCCACGACGAGGCTTCCGAGAAAGCCGCCAACCGCGCCGGCCCAAGTCTTGTTCGGGCTGACGCGCGGCCAGAGTTTCGGGCCGCCGATGCCGCGACCAAAAAAGTAGCCGCCGATATCGGTCGCCCAGACCACCAGGAGCACAAAGATCAGCGCGGCAAATCCCAGCTGTTGATCGGCGCGCAGCAGGATCGCCGCGAACAAGGGACTTGCCGCATAAAGAAAACCCGCAACGGCCCAGAGGCGGCGCTGCGAGGCCAGTCCACCGACCGCGACAAGCCCGATCGCGGCCGCAAGCAGCGCCGGCTCAATTCGTGCGAGCGCAAGGCAGGCGCCGGCGACGGCCAGCGCGATCGCTCCCGCCATGGCGACGCGCCTCTGCCCGAGAACGCCGACCACCATCAGCCATTCAAGAAACAGCCCGATCAGGGCGAGCGTGACGAGCGCGCCCCAGAGCACGCCGCCGAGATAGGCGCAGCCAAGCACCAGCGGCACCAGCACAACGGCTGCGAGGACACGCAGCAAAAGATTGCGCGACGCAGGTGCATCAGGCTGCGTCGCCACGGCCTCGCCTTTGCTCACGATGCGGTTTTCGCCACGAGCCCGCCGAACCGGCGCTCGCGTCTGGCGAATTCGGCAATGGCGCCTTCGAGCGCAGCCTTGTCGAAATCCGGCCAATGCATCGGCACGAAGACGAGCTCGCTATAGGCCGCCTGCCAGAGCAGGAAATTGGAAAGCCGCTGCTCGCCCGAGGTGCGGATGATGAGGTCGGGGGCCGGAATATCCGGCGCATCAAGATAGCGGCCGAGCGTTTCCGCATCGATACTGTCGGGATCACGTTTGCCGTCTGCGACCTCGCGCGCCATCCGCTGCGCCGCGCGCGCGATCTCCTGGCGCGAGCCGTAGTTGAACGCGACCACCAGCGTCAGCCGGCTGTTGTTGCGCGTCAGCTCCTCGGCTTCGCTCAACAGGGCGCAGATGTCGGGCTCGAGGCCAAAGCGTTCGCCGATCACCCGCACCCGCACGCCGTCGCGATGCAGGCTTGCGAGGTCATTGCGGATGAAGCGGCGCAACAGGCCGAACAGGTCGCCGATCTCGGCTGCCGGGCGCGACCAGTTTTCCGATGAGAAGGAGAAAATGGTGAGATAGCCGATGTTGAGTTCGTGCGCGGCGCGCACCACGCGCCTGAGCGCATCGACCCCGCGCCGATGCCCCTCCGCCCGCGGCAATCCGCGCGCCGCGGCCCAGCGCCCATTGCCGTCCATGATGAGGGCGACATGCAGCGGGGCATCGGTGCGATCGGCGTCCGGCACGATCGGGGCTGCGTTGGACATCGGACGGTCCTTCAAACCGTGAGGATCTCTTTTTCCTTGGCCGCAAGCAGCTGGTCGATTTCGCCGATGGTGCCGTCGGTCGCCTTCTGCACATCGGCGGCGAGGCGCTCGGAATCATCCTCGGAGATCTCGTGCCCCTTCTCGAGCTTCTTGACCAGATCGAGGCCGTCGCGGCGGACATGGCGGACGGCGACGCGCGCGGCTTCCGCATATTTGTGCGCGACCTTCACGAGCTCCTTGCGGCGCTCCTGGTTCAATTCGGGGATGCGCAGCCGCAGCACCTGGCCTTCGGTCGCGGGCGACAGGCCGAGATTGGAATCGATGATGGCCTTCTCGACCGCCTTCACCATGGTCTTGTCCCAGACCTGCACCGAGATCATGCGCGGCTCGGGGACGCTCACGGTGGCGAGTTGGTTCAAGGGCATGTGAGTGCCGTAGGCATCGACCTGCACCGGCTCCAGCATCGAAGCCGAGGCGCGGCCGGTGCGCAGGCCGCTCAGTTCGTGCTTGAGCGCCTGGGTCGCGCCCTGCATGCGGCGCTTCAATTCGTTGATGTCGAACTTACCCGTGGGCATAACGCTCTCCCGTCATTTCTCAAAGTTCATCCCGGCCAAAACCGGCTCGCTGTCGTCGGCCCGGGCTCTCGTCGCGTGGCGGTCGGCGCCTTTTCCGATCAGCCGGCAACGACGGTCCCGCGTCCCGTGCCGGACAGCACGGCGCCAATCGAGCCGGGCTCGGCGATCGAGAACACGATGATAGGCAGCGACGTCTCGCGGGCAAGCGCGAATGCGGTCGCATCCATCACCTTGTAGCCACCCTCGATCGCCTCCGTATGGGTCAGGCGATCGAAGCGCTTGGCGGCGGGGTCCTTTTTGGGATCGGCGCTATAGACCCCGTCGACATTGGTGGCTTTCAGCACCGCCTGCGCATCGATTTCGGCAGCGCGCAGCACGGCCGTGGTGTCGGTGGTGAAGAAGGGATTGCCGGTTCCACCACCCAGAACGACGATTTGGCCTTCGCCCAAGGCCTTGTGCGCCGCACTGCGGGTGAACAGATCGCAGATCTCTGGCATCACGAAGGCCGAAAGCGCCTTGGCGGCGCCGCCCTGGCCCTCGATCGCCGCCTCCAGCGCCAGGCAATTCATGACGGTTGCGAGCATGCCCATGGTGTCGCCTGTGGTCCGCGACACGCCGCGCGCGGAGCCGCCACGCACCATGTTGCCGCCGCCGACCACCACCGCAATCTCGGCGCCGAGCTTTTGCGCAGCGATCAGCTCGGAGGCGATGCGATCGACGGTGACCTGATCAATGCCGAAAGGTTGGCTGCCAGCGAGATATTCGCCCGACAGCTTACCACCACGCGACTATAGACCGGCTCCGCCATTCGCACTCGCCTCTGCTTGCAGGAAGCTTCCGGCGCAGGACGCCGGAAGCTCTTGGCCCGCTTACTTCTTGCCGGTGGCAGCCGCGACTTCGGCAGCGAAATCGGATTCCTGCTTCTCGATTCCCTCGCCCAGAGCATAGCGCATAAAGCCGGTAATCTTCACGGGGCCGCCGACCTTGCCCTCAGCTTCCTTCACCGCCTGCGCCACCGACTTGCCGGTGTCGTGGATGAAGGCCTGCTCCAGCAGGCAGACTTCCTTGTAGAAGGTCTTCAGGCCGGATTCGACGATCTTCTCAATCACGTTCTCCGGCTTGCCCTGCTGACGGTATTTGTCGGCGAGGACGTCCTTCTCGCGCTTAACGATCTCGGGATCGAGGCCCGAGGGATCGAGTGCCTGCGGATTGGCGGCGGCGACATGCATCGCGAGCTGGCGGCCGAGCGCGGCGAGCTCGTCGGTCTTGCCGGGCGATTCGAGCGCGACGATCACGCCCATCTTGCCGGCGCCGTCCACCACGGCGCCATGGATGTAGCTTGACACCACGCCCTGGCTGACTTGCAGCTCGGCGGCACGGCGCAGCGTCATGTTCTCGCCGATGGTCGCGATCGCATCCGCAATCGCGGTCTCCACCGTGACGCTGCCGACCTTGGCGGCCTTGATCTTCTCGACGTCGGCACCGACGTCGAGCGCGACCTGGGCGATCATCTTGACCAGGCCCTGGAACTGCTCGTTGCGCGCGACGAAATCGGTCTCGGAATTGACCTCGACCACGACGCCCTTGGTGCCCTTGGTGAGCGCGCCGATCAGGCCGTCAGCCGCGACGCGGCCGGCCTTCTTGGCGGCTTTCGAGAGGCCCTTCTTTCGCAGCCAGTCCTGCGCAGCCGTCATGTCGCCGCCGGTCTCGGTGAGAGCGGCCTTGCAATCCATCATGCCTGCGCCGGTCGACTCGCGCAGGTCCTTCACCATCGCTGCGGTGATAGTAGCCATTGCTGATTTTCCTTTTGCCTGTCCGGACCGAGAACGGCGCGGCTCAACCGCCACGCCGCCCCAGCCACCAGGAATCTATCGTTGCTGTGTGAGGGCCGAAAAACAGCCGGCCCTCGCGCCTTGAGGTTTATTCCGCTTCCGCGGTCAGCTTCTTGGCCTGCGCGACCCAGGCATCGGCGCGGCTCGGCAGACCGACCTCTTCGCCGATCTGATGCGCGGTGTCGTGGTCGAGCTCGGCCAGCTGCCAATAATGGAACACGCCGAGATCGTTGAGCTTCTTCTCGATCGCGCCCGAGACGCCCTGCAGCTTCTTGAGGTCGTCGGCGGTGCCGCGCGGACCGGGCAGGCCCTGGAAGCCGCCAGCCGCCGGCGCAGTCGGAACATCCTCGACGACCGGGGCCGCCGAAGCGCCGATATCGATGCCCGAATCGCCCTGGGCGCGCGAAATGCCGTCGATCGCGGCACGCGCAACCAGATCGCAATAGAGCGAGATGGCGCGGCCGGCGTCGTCATTACCCGGCACCACATAGGTGATGCCCTTCGGATCGGAATTGGTGTCGACGATCGCGGCCACCGGAATGTTGAGGCGCTGCGCCTCCTGGATCGCGATGTCTTCCTTGTTGGTGTCGATCACGAAGATCATGTCGGGCAGGCCGCCCATGTCCTTGATGCCGCCGAGCGAGCGGTCGAGCTTGTCACGCTCGCGCTGCAGGGTCAGCCGCTCCTTCTTGGTGTAGGAGTTGGCTTCGCCCGAGGCCAGCACCTCATCAAGATGCCGCAGCCGCTTGATCGAGGCCGAAATCGTCTTCCAGTTGGTCAGCGTGCCGCCGAGCCAGCGTGAATTGACGAAATACTGCGCGGAGCGCTTGGCCGCGTCGGCGACATTGTCCTGCGCCTGCCGCTTGGTGCCGACGAACAGGATGCGGCCGCCCTTGGCGACGGTGTCGCTGACCGCCTGCAAGGCATGGTGCAGCATCGGCACGGTCTGGGCGAGGTCGATGATGTGGATGTTGTTGCGGGTACCGAAAATGTACTCCGCCATTTTCGGATTCCACCGATGCGATTGGTGACCGAAATGCACGCCAGCCTCAAGCAGCTGGCGCATCGAGAAATCAGGAAGCGCCATTTATGTATTCTCCGGTTGGTTCCTCCGGAAACGCGTGAGCAAACGGACCTTTGCGGCCCGGTTGCCACCGGACGGCCTCTACAGCCATGTTTCCGTGTGAGATGGCGGGCTATATAGCGCGATTTCGGCCAGAAGCAAGGAAATAAGCCCCGATTCTGGGATCAATGGGGTCGCATTTACCCTATTTTGCGCCTTTTGGCCCCTCAGGCCACCATGTCGACCTTGCCGCTGCCAAGCCGGTAGATGCCGCCGGCGACCTTGAGCTTGCCCTGATCGACCGCGGCGCTCAGGATCGGCGTGGCCGACTTCAGCGTGGCAACGGTGTCGATCACGTTCTGCTTGATGGCATTGGCGAGCACATCGCCCGCCTGCCCCGAGACCGCCTTCACCGCAGGCGCCAGTCCCTCGACCAGCGAGGGCAGATGGCCCGGCAGCGTGGTGTTGTCCTTCAGCGATTTGATGGTGGCGTCCACCGCGCCGCAGGCATCGTGGCCGAGCACCAGGATCGCCGGGGTTGCAAGCACCGAGACCGCATATTCCAGGCTGGCCACGCTTTCCGGATTGGCGAAATTCCCGGCCACGCGGCAGACGAAGAGATCGCCGCGGCCGGAATCGAAGGCATATTCCGGCGCGATCCGCGAATCCGCGCAGCCAAGGATCGCGGCATAGGGGTTCTGGCCCGATGCGAGCGCTTTTCGCTCATGCCTGAAATCATGGCGGCGCGCGACGCCCTGGACATAGCGCTCATTGCCCTGCTTCAGCCGTTCGAGCGCGGCCTCGGGCGATATGACGTTTTGCGGCTTCGGCGGCTTCTTCTCCTTCCTGTCCTCCTTCCTGTCCTCCTTGGCGCGCGCAAGGCTGGAAATGAGCATGGCGGATGCGCCGAGCAACAGGCCGCGCCGCGACGGCACGAAAGCGAGAGATAAACGCTGATCGCAACGATCGCACATGGCTCCCCCTCCCCAGTCCTGCACAAGCGAGAGCCCCGATTCTGATCGCATCCGGATCGGGGCTCAAGTCTGTTCAGCATTTCTCGCCAGGCTTGCACTTCTTGGCGGGCTGGGCCGGCGGCCTGGGCGGCGGTGCCGGCGGCCTGGGCGGCGGGGCCGCCGCGTGCACTGCGGGCGGCGGCGGTGCATGTGCGGCCGGAGGCGGCGGTGCCGGATGCGGCGGCGGCGCGGCCTGATGCATCGGCGGCGGTGTAGCCGCATGAACGGCCGGGTGCGGTGTCGACGGCTTTGAGACCGGAGGCGGAGCGGCCTCATGCCTGATCTCAGGTTTCGGCGCTGTCGGCGTCAGCTTGGCCGTCGGCTTGGCGCTCGGCGTCTCCGGCTGTTTCTGCAGCGACTCCGGCTTGGCGTTGCTGAGCGACGGTTTCGCGGCCGTCGACGGTTCGTTGGGCCGGAGCGGCTCGTTATGGCCCGTCGCCCCCGACGGCGAGGTCGTAGCGGTCGACGTGGGGTTGCCGGCGTGGCCGCCCTTTTGCTGCGTGGTCTCGGAGGGCGACGTGGTCAACTTGGACTCGGGATGGAGCGGCTGCCCCGGAGCCGTGCCCGGTTTGGACTGCGTCTCAAGCTTGTTGTTGGGCGACGTGGCTCCCCCCGTCGCCGCCTGGCCTGCTCCGGTTTGACCAGTGCCCGGCTGACCTGTGCCGGTCTGGGTGTTGGAGGTGCCAAGCGACTTGCCCGGAGGAATTGTCGCGCCCTGGTTGGAGCGGTTGGTGGGCGCGACCACGAGCTTGGCGGGACTGGCCGTCGGCTCCTTCACCAGAGCCTTCTGGCTCGGGGTGAGATTGGCCGTGGTCGGATTCGCCAGGATCTTCTGCGCCTGGGTTCTGACGACGGGCGGCGGCGGGATCGTCGCCCCGACCGGCTTCGTGCTTGCGGCCGTAGTCACTGCTGCGGTCACGTTGCCGGGCGGCGGCGGCGGGGTTTGCACGTTGATCACGTTGTTGATGACCGTCGTGTTGTGGATGTTGTTGAAGACGATGTTGTTCGGCGGCGGCGCGACATAAGCCGGCGCCACGACGAAGGCTGGCATCGCCACGAAGCGCGGCTGCGGCAGCACGAACAACCCGACCACGGGGAATGGCGGCGGCAGCACCACGAAATCCGGCGGCGGCGGCGGCAGGAAGAACACCGGCGGCGGTGGCGGCGGTGCAAAGCCGAACACCGGATCGCCGAAATACACCACCGGTCGATCAATGATAGCGAACTCGGCCGGCGGCGGCGGCGGCACGTCGTAATCGACCATGGCGAAGGACGGCGGCGGCTCGAGCGCGGCGCTGAGATAGGTCAGGCGGCGACGCGCATCCCACGCATGCGGTCCATCCGGATAGCGCCGCAGATAGCTCCAATAGGCCTGCGGTGTGTCGATGATATAGGTGCGCCGCCAGGTGATGGCTTCGCGCCGCGCAGCAATGATCGCCCTCACCCGCGCGGCCATCGGATCGCTCGGGAAGCCGAGCACGAAATCCTCATAGCCCTGCAGCGTGTCGCGCGCGATCGCGGCGGAGTAGGCCTCCTGTGCCGGCAATTCGCGGATCGGCTTGGTGCGGATCGCAGCGACCTGGTCCGCAGGCCCTTGGGCCGGCGGCGCGTCGGGGGCGCGATCGAAGAAGACGAACTGTGCCTGGATCTTCTGCGCATCCCACGGCACCTGCGCGCCCTTGGTGGCCTCGTTGACGCGCATGCGCAAGCGATCGAACACGTCGGGCAGCGCCAAGCCGCCGGTGCGGATCATTTCCGCAAGCGACTGCGCGTAAATGCCATACGGTCCGGGCTCCGACGGGGCGACCGTGCCCGGCGCGGCATTGTAGGCAATCAACATGTTGTTTTCGGGATCGACGAGGGCAAGGCCGCTGGCGATCTGCGAATTGCCTTCGATGAAGGGCTGCTGGCGCGCCGCATCGAGCACGACGATGCTCGCCTTCAGGGGCAGGCTCGCCAGCTGATGGGTGTAGTCGCTGATCCTGATCCCCTCGGTCGGGATGTCGGTATCGCGGCTGATGTCGGTATCGACGGGGATGAAGTAGTTCTCGCCCGCGAGCTGCACGCCATAACCCGCGAGATAGATCATGGCGACCGTGTTCTGGCCCGACGCCTCAGCCTTCTGCATGAAATCGTGAAAGCTCTTGCGCAGCGTATCGCCGTCGAGATCGCGCGCGCCGATCACGTCGAAGCCGGCCGCCTGCAGATTCTGGGCGACCAGACCGGCATCGTTCGCAGCTGTTGCGAGCGGCGATTTTGAATAGGCGCCGTCGCCGACCACGAGGGCGATTCGCTTCTCCTGCTGCTGCGCCGCCGCGGGAGAGACCCACCCGGCCAAGGCGCCCATCAAAAGCAGGCAGAGGAATATGACGGGAAAGGTTCTGGCCGGTCTCATGGCTGTTTCGCCCTTGGATTGGAACTCAGTTCCGCATTGAGCATAGCGATACCTGAACACGGCTTGAACAAAAAGCCAAATGAGGCATGGCTTGTAAGGCATGGCTTGGGCGATCGCCACGGAACTCCCGCTCACGGCGTCGGGCCAGCACCGCGACTGGTTTGAGCGCGATCACCATCGAGCGTTGCCTTGAGATCTTCCACGCGCTCAAAGAACTCCGCTTCGCTGCGGTAAGGCACGGCGCGCAGCAACGGCGGCATCAGGATGTGGAGCGTGGTCTGCCGGCCCGAATCAGACAGCGCCTGCGCGCGCTGCAGGCTCTGGACGGATACGGCGATAATCAGCAGGACCGCGACCAACCCGCCCTTCAACCAGAGCCGGGTGTGACCGACCTCGCGCAGGTGCAAAAAGCAGACAACCGCGACAGCGATCCAGACGGCGACATATTCATAGGTGGCGGGAAACGAAAGTGTCCAGCCGAAAGCCAGGTATTTCGCAAGCTCCCCGTAGAACGACACGGCAAAGACGCCGCAAAGCGCGATCAGGAGGTTGCGGACAAAATGGGCGCGGCCCGCGAAGATTCGCGACAGCAGCGCCCACATCCCAACCCACAGCAGGATCACCACGGACGCCGACAACATCGGGGTCAGATAGTTCAGTGCGCGCGGCTCGGCGACCTGGCTGAACCAGACGCTCATCGCCTCCAGCGCCAACACCGCCGCAGCCAGCACCAGCGCCGCGACCTCCGGCAGGACGCCCGAGCGTTCCGGCGCGACCCGCTCCGGCTCGACGGCATGGCCCGGCTCGCGGAAGCGCAGGAAGGTCTGGCCGATGCGGATCGGATGCCGGCCATCCAGAAGGATGCGCGGAAGCCTCTTGTTGCTGCCGTCGAGGAACGTGCCGTTGGTGCTGCCGAGATCCTCCGCGACCAGGCGCCCGGCCTCATCGAAGAATACACGCAGGTGCCGCGCCGCCACATAGGGATCGTCGATGATGACGTCGTTGTCATAGCCGCGGCCGATGCTCACCTCCGGACCGGGAAAGCGGAAGCGGCTCGCGATGTCGCGATGACGGGAGAGAATTTCGACCCAGATCATTTGGAAACTTGCAACCCTTCAAGGAAGCGCCGGCCGAGCGTGACCGCATCATCATAGCCGACGGCCTGCATGCTGAGCCGCGACACCAGCGCCTCGTCATTGTGATCCTGGGTGACCGCGACCAACGCCACGTCATAAAGCCCCTCGAACTCCCGGTAGGCCTGCGCGCACCAGATCACCCGGAGCGGCGGATGATCTGACGTGGTCGCGAGGCTGACGAAATCCTCCTGGCAGCGTTCGCGGCTATACCATTTGCGGAACGGTCCGCCGCCGACAAGTCGCGGCTGGCTGAGCTGGGTCAGCACAGTCGCAAACTGGAACTGGTTGAGGTCGATGGTCTTGGCAAAGGAGTGCGTGATCTGCACTGTCCCGGTGTTGAGATCGGCGGCGACGAACAGACCGGTGTCGCTGGTGCAACTGGTCGAATTGATGCTGGCGCGCGGCGCAGGGATTGCGCCGGCATTGGTCGAGGCCCAGCAATTGAACCATTGCGCCTGCGTTTCCGGTGCGCGATAGGGGCCGAGCGCGGTCGCGCGAAAGCCGTCCTTTTCCAGCGCCTTGTAGAGCGCGGCGCGCCAATCCGTCAGTTGCCGCGCAACCGCGTCATGCAAGTCGGGCGCAGCCGCGGTCGTGCTTTGCACGCGGGCCCGCTCGAGCAGCGCGGCAGCAAAGCGGCCCGGCACCAGGAAGCTGATCAACTGCCCACCGCGGCGGGTGGCGACGTTGATGCCGACGACGCGGCCCTCGGCCGTGACGGCAGGTCCTCCGCTCATGCCGGGGTTGAGCGCCCCGGTGAAATGCAGGCGCTCATTGTAGCTATGCTCGACCAGGCCGTTATAGGTGCCTTCGACGATGGTGAAGCCGAGATCGAGCGGGTTGCCCATCGAATAAAGCCGCTCGCCCTTGGGCAGGTCACCCGCCATCGCCCGCTCGTCGAACGTAAAGAAGGACGCGTCATGCTTGTCGATGCGGATGATCGCGAGGTCGTCGGGCAGATCGACGTCGAGCAGCGTGGCGGCGCCCTGGCTGCCGTCAGCCGCGACATATTCGAGCCGATAGGTCTTCGGCTCCAGCGCGACCTGGGCGACGACATGGTAGTTGGTGATCGCAAGCCCGTCGGCGGTGACCAGAAACCCTGATCCGTTGGACACCTGCCGGCCGGCGTCCACGACCACGGTGCGGATCTGCAATAACCGCGGCGGCGCGCTGGCGTAAATCGTCTCGGCAGCCGAGGATTGGGCGTGTGCGGCTTGGCTGACGCCGCCGGCAGGCGCGCCGACCAACAGCAGCAGTCCAAGCGCGCGGGCCATCCCCGCAACGGAAAAACTCAAGCAGTCCCCCTGATGATCCTTTGATCCTGGCCGCGATCTCGGCCGTGATCCTGGCCGTGATCTTGGCCGTCGCCGCCCCGAGCTTCGCGACAGTCATCTGATCTTCGTCCAGCCAAGGGCCCTCGGCAAGCCTTGCTTACGCAGATCGACGTCGCAGGCGACGGTCACGAAGCTGTCACAGCCACGTGCAGCGTTACAGCTGCTGCACGTCGACCACGCCCGAAACGGCCTTGATGGCTCCGGCAATCTGCGGCGAGACCTTGAACCGGCCGGGCAGTTTCATTTCGACCTCGACCTCGAGGTCGAGCATCATGACCAGGCTGACCTCGCCGTCGCCATTGCCGCGCGGTGCCGGCGCGGGCGGCTTGGCATGGTTCCCGTTCGCTTGCCCGCCATTGGTCGGCGCGCCCTCGCCGCCAGCGAGGCGCCGCGCGATCGACTCCAGCGGCTTGGTGTCGCGCAGGAAGATGCGCAAGCCGCGCTGCGTCTTGGCGGCGGCATCGTCCAGCGGCTCGGCATGCAGCACCCGCGCGCGCACGTCTTCGCCCTGCAGCTCGGCTCCGAGCTGCAACAGCACCGCCCCACCCGGCTCCAGCAGATCGCGATATTGCGCGAGGCCTTCGGAGAATAGCACCGCTTCGAAATGGCCGGTCGGGTCCGACAGGCCGATGATGCCCATCTTGTTGCCGGTCTTGGTCCGCCGTTCCATGCGCGACACCACGGTGGCCGCGACCTTGCCGGCGGTGGCGCCGGTTTTCACCGCGCGCGAAAATTCCGCCCAGGACTGCACCCGCAGGCGCTTGAGCACCGTGGCGTAGTCGTCGAGCGGGTGGCCCGACAGGAAGAAGCCGATGGCATCGTATTCGCGGCGCAGCCGCTCGGCGGGCAGCCATGGCTCGACCTGCGGCAGGATGATGGTGGGGGCGTCGAGCGCATTGCCGAACATGTCGTTCTGGCCGCTGCTGGCCGCCTCATGGCTGCGCTGGCAGGCGGCGAGGATGGCGTCGGCGCCAGCGAACACGCGCGCACGGTTCGGCTCCAGCACATCAAAGGCACCGGCGGCCGCCAGACTCTCGATGATGCGCTTGTTGATGGCGCGTGGGCTCACGCGGCTGGCAAAATCGGCGAGCGAGGTGAACGCGCCGTTCTTGCGCCGCTCCTCCACGATCTGCTCGACCGCCTGCGGCCCGACGCCCTTCAGCGCGGCCAGTGCATAATGGATGGTGTTGTCGCTGACCTCGAAGGTCGCGCCGGAGCGGTTGATCGAGGGCGGATCGACCTTGATGCCGAGCCGCTGCGCCTCGCTGCGAAATTCCGAGAGCTTGTCGGTGTTGTTGAGATCGAGCGTCATCGACGCTGCGATGAACTCCACCGGATAATGCGCCTTCATATAGGCGGTGTGGTACGACACCAGCGCATAGGCCGCCGCGTGGCTCTTGTTGAAGCCGTAGTCGGCGAATTTGGCGAGCAGCTCGAAGATGGTTTCCGCCTGCCCTTTCGGCACGCCGTTCTTGACCGAGCCCTCGACGAAGATCGCGCGCTGCTTCTCCATCTCGGCGCGGATCTTCTTGCCCATCGCGCGGCGCAACAGGTCGGCATCGCCGAGCGAATAGCCGGCCATCACCTGCGCGATCTGCATCACCTGCTCCTGGTAGATGATGACGCCGAAGGTCTCTTTCAGGATCGGCTCGAGCAGCGGATGCAGATATTCGGGCTCCTCGTCGCCATGCTTGCGGGCGCAATAGGTGGGGATGTTGGCCATCGGGCCTGGACGATAGAGCGCGACCAGCGCGATGATGTCCTCGAAACGGTCGGGCCGCATGTCGATCAGCGCCCGCCGCATGCCCTGGCTTTCAACCTGGAACACGCCGACCACATCGCCGCGTGCCAGCATCTGATAGCTTGCCGCATCGTCGATCGGCAGCGTCGCCAGATCGACCTTGATGTCGCGCTGCCTGAGCAGCTTCACTGCGACATCGAGCACGGTCAGCGTCTTCAGGCCGAGGAAGTCGAATTTCACGAGCCCGGCCGGCTCGACCCATTTCATGTTGAACTGGGTCACCGGCATGTCGGATTTGGGATCGCGATAGAGCGGCACGAGCTCACTCAGAGGCCGATCGCCGATCACGATGCCGGCAGCGTGCGTTGACGCATGCCGGGTCAGGCCCTCGAGGCGCATCGCGATATCGAAGGCGCGCGCCACCACCGGGTCCTCGTCGCGGAAGGCCTGCAGCTTGGGTTCGCCCTCGATCGCGGCCGCAAGCGTGATTGGCGCGGCCGGATTCTGCGGCACGAGCTTGGTCAACTTGTCGACCTGGCCATAGGGCATCTGCAGCACGCGGCCGACGTCGCGCAGCACGCCGCGCGCCTGCAGCGTGCCGAAGGTGATGATCTGTGCCACCTGGTCGCGGCCGTAGCGCTGCTGCACATAGGAGATCACCTCGCCGCGGCGGTCCTGGCAGAAGTCGATGTCGAAGTCCGGCATCGAGACGCGTTCCGGATTGAGGAAGCGCTCGAACAGCAGACCGAACCGCATCGGATCGAGATCGGTGATGGTCAAGACCCAGGCGACCAGCGAGCCCGCGCCCGAGCCGCGGCCCGGCCCGACCGGGATGTCGTGCGCCTTGGCCCATTTGATGAAGTCGGAGACGATCAGGAAGTAGCCCGCATATTTCATGCGGGTGATGACGTCGAGCTCGAAGGCTAGCCGCTTCTGGTAGTCTTCCTCCATCATTCCTGGTGCGATGCCATGCACGGAGAGTCGCCGCCGCAGGCCCTCCTCGGCCTGGCGCTTCAGTTCGGCGGCTTCCGCGCTTGCGGCATCTTCGGCGCTCGAACCGGCGCCGACCGTGAACAGCGGCAGGATGGGTTTTCGCGTCTTCGGGCGGAACGAGCAGCGCTCGGCGATCTCGATGGTGGAGGCAAGCGCCTCCGGAATGTCGGCGAACAGCACCGCCATCTCGGCGCGGCTCTTGAAGCGATGATCGGAGGTGAGCTGCGCGCGGTCGGCATCGGCGATCAGATGGCCCCCGGCAATGCAGAGCAACGCATCATGCGCTTCATAGTCGTCGGTCGAAGCGAAATAGGGCTCGTTGGTCGCGACCAGCGGCAGGCCTTTGGCATAGGCGATGTCGATCAGCCCGCTTTCCGCGCGCCGCTCCCTGTCGATGCCATGGCGCTGCAATTCGACATAGAGGCGATCGCCGAACAGGCTTGCCAGCCGCTCGCAGCGCTGCGCCGCCAGCGCCGCGTGATCGTGCTGGAGCGCGAGCGAGATCGGCCCGTCCGGTCCGCCGGTGAGCGCAATCAGGCCCTCGACACCCTCGTTCAGCCAGTCGAACTTGATATGCGGCGCCTGGTGCGTCGGCGTTTCCAGGAACGCCCGCGAGTTCAGCCGCATCAGGTGGCGATAGCCTTGCTCCCGCGCCGCCAGCAGAACGATGCGCGATGGTAGCGCGATGGCAGCCGCATTGCGCGCATTTGGATCCGTGTCGCCAAAATCGATCGCGAGCTCGCAGCCGACGATCGGCTGAATGCCGTAGCCCGCCATCTTGTCGGAGAATTCCAGCGCACCGAACATGTTGTCGGTGTCGGTCAGCGCCAGCGCCGGCTGGCGGTCGGCCTTGGCGAGCTCGCCGAGCTTGGCGATCTTGATCGAGCCCTTCAGGAGCGAATAGGCCGAGTGGACGTGGAGATGGACAAAGCCGGCGCTGGACATGGCGGGTCGGGTTCTGAAATCCTGATTGACGCGACCGGCCTTAGGGGTCGAGGCGCCCTCGCCTGAACCGACTCGCTCACCCTATGGTGGGGGCGGCAGGCCAAAGAGTCCACGCATCGCGCAGCCTTTGTCCTCGCCGTCCTGCTTTTCCCCAGGGCGTCGCGCAAGCCGCTGTCATAGCGCGGGAATCAGCTGCGCCCAGACCGCAATCATCCCGACAAACAGCGTGATCGACGCCAGCGCCGCCGCCTCCTCAACAAAGACCCGCAACATGGTTCTGCTCCCTTTGTGCCTAGAACATAGAGGGAACAATGTTCTTCTTTTGTTCGAAGGTCAAGAGCGCGCAACATCTCTGCGCGAGAACGGCCCGGCGTGGTTAATGGCTGAGAGGGAACCGCCGATCCGAGCGGTCAGGCGCGCCGAATCGCTACTTCTTCTTGCCGAAAACCGGCACCTTTGACCGGACGGGTTCCCAATTGAAGAAGTGATGGCGGCCGGACCAGCTATGGACCTCGGCATTGCAGATGCGGCAGTTGAAACTCCCCGAGCGCCTGTCCGGGTGTTCCTCTCTCGTCGCGGTGTAATTCATCCCGCAGCTTTCGCAGGTGAATTCCTCTGTGGTCCAGATGGTATTGGCCATGGCGCCAGATATGCGCCCGACCCTGTTAATTTTTCCACCCATGTGACCGGTGAAAATCGGGGGTTATTCGGTCGGCGGCGGCTGCAGCCGCGGAACACGCAGCAGCAGGAGCTGGAACAGCGCCCGCTCGCCACGGTATCGCGCGGCCTTGCGGGTCTCCTCCCAGCCATAGACGAGCGTCTTTCCGGCGCGGTCACAGACCCGCCAATCCCACCGCACCTCGCTGCGCTTTTCGATGACCACCTCGAACATCGAGGAGACGAATACGCCGCCGCTGAATGACGGTATTGCGCGACGTCAAAGCGCACGACCGTAAAATTACGGTATCAATCCCATCCTGCAGCGACGGATGGGCGTGAAGTAGTCCAATCACGAAAAAAGCCCCGGCCAGATGGCCGGGGCCTTTTCGATCCGCCGCATAACGCGAAGATCAGTACGTGATCAGTGCACGACCCGTATCTGATCAGCCTTGTGATCAGTACTTGGCAACGATCGGGCCGCCGAACTTGTAGTTGATGCGCGCGGTCACGACATCGACATCCTGACGGATGCGATCGGTGAAGATTCCGCCGGCCGGAGTGGTGAAGGTGATCGTCGAATCTTGCATGAACAAGTGATCGTATTTCACGCCAACCGACCAGTTCGGCGCGAAGCCGACTTCGATGCCCGCGCCGACCGCGCCACCCCAACGGGTGTTATCGCCGCCGGTCGCGAACAGTGCACCGGTGGCCGTGGTAAATTCGCGATAGCTGTTGCTGGTGACCGCAGCACCGCCGTCGACGTACAACAGCACGTTGTTGAAGGCGTAGCCGATCTGGCCGGTGATCAGGCCGAAAGCATCGGTCTTGGTCTGGTTGGTCGTTCCAAAGCCCGGGATGATGCTGACGTTCGAGCCCTTGAAGTCAGCCCAGTTGCCCTGGCCTTCGATGCCGAACACGAACTGGCCCATTTGCCAGCGATAGCCAATCTGGCCACCGACCGTGCCCCCATTCGCATCGTGAGAACCTTCTGGCGCAACGCCTGCGAAGTCCCACGAATTGTGGCTGTTGCCCCAGCCGCCGTTGCCGCCGATGTAGAAGCCGCTCCAGTCGTAAATGGCAGCCACAGCCGGCGGCGCCTTGGTGTACATCTGGTGGCGTGCGGCGAGATCCGCGCCGAACGCAGGCGCCGCCACGCCAAGCGCAACGATGCTCGCAGTCACAAAGAAGAAGTTCTTGTTCATCTCGAGTTTGATTCCTTTAGATGGCCCCCTGGCCACGCGCGTCTTAACAGCGTGAGCGAGAATTGCTGTAACTCGAGCGCAACACCACCTCGGAAAGGCCGCTCGGTTGACGCAAATTAATATTGTGCGAGCAGATACTTCCGGAACTCGCGTATTTGCAGCGGTTCCGCGCATGGCTGCACAGAGGGAACTCATGCGAATTGCGGCGAAACCTTGCAATTCATGTGAAGACATTTTGAAGGATCGTTACGCGCAACATCATCAGCAGAATCGCTCGCGGCACAGCACTTGTGGCCCTCACGCTCGCCACATCGATGACGTTAAGCAGGATGCGAGAGCGTTGATCACGGTGCTTATCGAGATCGCACGCGTCGCTTCCCCGCACGTCTGCGTGCCGGTCCCGCCGAGTCCCAACGGCTGTCGCTGACCGCCCGCGGTCACATTTCGAAACAATCCACGGTGATCACATCCGCGCGATCGTGAATTGACCAGAGCGAGCAGCACTGCTGCTGTCGCTACAGCCGCAGGAGGCTCCGATGCGCATTTTTGTTTCGACAATCCTCGCAGCCGGGTCGCTGCTCGCAGCTGCGCCGGTCGAAGCCCAGACCTACGACCCGAACTATCCGGTCTGCCTGCAGGTCTTTGGCCCGGTCACATACTTTGAGTGTCGCTACACCTCACTGCCCCAGTGCAACATGACGGCATCAGGCCGCGCTGCGCTGTGCGTGATCAATCCCTATTTCGCCCGCCCCGATATCGACGCCTCACCGGTTCGGCACCATCGGCGGCACGATCGCGCCTATTAAGCGCGACGCGGCCTATACCGGCGAACAAAAGCCCCGGCACAATGCCGGGGCCCTTGCGTCCGCCCACCGAGATCAGAACTTCATCATCGGTCCGCCGAATTTGTAGTTGATCCGGACCAGTCCGATGTCCGCATCCCCGGTGATGTTGCGCATCATCGTGGTAGCCCCCGCGGCATTCGTGAAGTTCAAGTTTTTGTTGCCGAGAAAGAGGTGATCGTATTCGACACCGACGGACCAGTTCGGTGCAAAACCGTATTCGACGCCGGCGCCCACTGTACCGCCCCAGCGCGTGGCCTTGGCGGTATCAACCACTGCACCCGCAGCATTGAGGACGTCGTAACGATCGCCGGCCACCGCGGCGCCGCCCTTGATGTAACCCAGCACGTTGTTGAAGGCGTACCCGACCTGGCCGGTGAACAGGCCGAAGCCGTTGAGGCGCGAACGGTCGGACAGGCCGGGCAGCACGAGGTCTCGACCGGTGCCCTTGAAACCGGCCCAGTCGCCTTGCGCTTCGACGCCGAACACCCAGTTGGCCATTTGATAACGATAGCCGATCTGGCCGCCGACCGCAGCGCCCCCGGCACCGGTGCAGCCTTCGCGGCCCGCCGCAGGATTCACGGGAACGCCGGCATTTCTCGTCAGCGTCCAGCAGTTGCGGCTTGAGCCACCGCCGGCGTTGAAACCGCCGTAGAAGCCGCTCCAATCATAGACCCTGATCAGTACGGCAGGCGGCGCCTTGGTGTAGGGTTTGGCCGCAAGATCGGCTGCGCGCGCGGGCGCCGACGCGGCGAGCACACTCATTCCGATTGCCGCAAGGAGAACTCTCTTCATCATCGAACTCCGTACCTTTACTCTCCAAAGTCAACACTCTCCGAGTCACTTCGCCACGCGAAACAACTCAGATCGCTCCTGCGCTAATCGCTCCGACTGCCAAGTTGCATGCAGCTTGTGCTGAAAAAATTGTCTCTTTAGGACTTTTCTAAGTTTCGCGAATTGCTCTGCAAATCAGCTGCACTTTCAAGCGGTCGCGTCGGATCAGCCGCAGATCGTCGCGTGCAATATGGCTCGTCGGTGGCGCGGGTCACGATTCTTCCACGGATCGATACGTGCTGGCGGCGCTTGCTTCGTCACAACAATGATCGTTCGCCAGATTCTGCACGCAGATAATCCGCGCCTGCGAAAGCTTTGCGTCGAGTTTGAGATGATCAGCTGCAATGCAGCCCAGAGCGTCATGCAAGCCCGGCGCGCCGTACCAGCGCAGAGAGCGGCGGTGCTCTGAAGCGATCGTGATCAGTCCAAGGGCAGAACGCGACGAAGATTTGGCCCGAGTCCCATCGCGCTTCAGACCGGCGTGTAGATCACGAGCTTGAGCGCCGGATCGTCATTGGCCTGGAAGCTCGCATATTCGAACTGCACCACGCCCTTCTTCGGATGGCTCAGGGTCTTGCGGCCGGCGGCCGCGCCGCGCACCTCATGGGCGCCCCACCAGCGGGCAAATTCGCTACTGCCCTCGCGCAGACGCGCAAGCAACGCGTTGAAGGCGGGATCGCCGGCCCAGACGTCATGAGTGGCGCGAAACTGCGCCACCATGCGCTTTGCTTCTTCACTCCATGAGCTGCCGAACAGCTTTCGTGTGCGCGGATTGGTGAACATCAGAAGCAGCACGTTGCGATCCTCTTCTCGCAGAAGCCCGAAGCCGAACACCTCCTCCGCCGCTTCATTCCAGGCGAGCACGTCCCAGCGGCGGCCGGTGATGTAGGCGGGCTGATTGAGTCCATCGAGCATGCGCCGGATCGTCTCCGGGACGGTTTCGATGGCAAAGGCGCGCACGTCTGCCTCGCGCGCGAGCATGCGCAGATGCGCGTGCTCGGCCTTGGACAGTTTCAGCGCGCGTGCCAGCGCATCGATGGTGGTCACTGATGGATTGACGGTGCGGCCCTGCTCCAGGCGGATGTACCAATCGACGCCAATCCCTGCGAGCTCGGCGACCTCCTCGCGGCGCAGCCCGGCAGTGCGGCGTCGGCGCCCGATCGGCAGCCCGACCGATTTCGGCGTCAACTTGGCGCGCCGGGAGCGCAGGAAATCTCCGAATTCAATGCGACGGGCGTCGGGCATGACGGGTCCTCAAAGAGTCGAGGGAGGGTCTGATAATCCTAGGATAATACCAGGCCTTCTTCGAGCAAAATAGACAGCCAGAATGGGCCTCCGTCAACGGAGATCGATACCCATGAAAGCTGCAATCCTGAAAGCCTTCGGTTCGCCCCTCTCGATCGAAACAGTGCCTGAGCCGGTGCTCGGCACCGGCGAGGTCATCGTCGACATCGTCGCCACCCGCGTGCTGTCCTATGCCAACGAGGTGTTCAGCGGCGAGCGGAAATACGCACTGGACCTGCCCGTGATCCCCGGCCCGGGCGGGATTGGCCGCGTCCGCGCGCTCGGCCCCGACGCCACCCGTCTCGCCGTCGGCGACTGGGTGTTCTGCGATCCAACAGTGCGCTCCCGCGACGATGTGATCACGCCGGACATCACGCTGCAGGCCTGGAGCGCGCGCGATGCCGGCGGCATGAAGCTGCAGCAATATTTCCGCGACGGCTCCTTCGCCGAGCAGATGCGGGTGCCGACCGAGAATGCAAAGCCGATCGGCGCTCTCGACAAGAAAGCCGCCGTGCAATGGTGCGCGCTCGGCACACTGCTCGTGCCGTATGGCGGCCTTCTCGCCGCGCATCTCGCGCCGGGCGAGACGGTCCTGGTGAGCGGCGCCACCGGCAATTTCGGCAGCGCGGCGGTCGCAGTCGCGCTTGCAATGGGTGCAGGCCTGGTCGTCGCGCCTGGCCGCAACGAGACAGTGCTTGCCGATCTCGCGCGTCGTTTCGGCAATCGCGTCCGCACCGTGACGCTATCCGGCAGTGAGGCCGACGATCGCGAGCGGATGAAACGCGCCGCAGGCGGCCCAATCGATTGCGTGATGGATATCCTGCCGCCATCGGCACCGGCGACCGCGGCACGTGCCGCGATCATGGCCGTGCGCCCCTACGGGCGGGCCGTGCTGATGGGCGGCGTCGGCATGCTCGGCGGCGTGGGACTGGACCTGCCCTATCCCTGGATCATGCGCAACTGCATCAGCATTCACGGCGCCTGGATGTATCCGCCGGACGCGGCGCATCGCCTGTCCGCGCTGATCCGGTCGGGATTACTTGATATCAACCAGTTCGAGGCGACGCGTTTTGATCTCGACCACGCCAATGAAGCCGTCGAACACGCCGCCGCCAATGCTGGACCGTTCAAGATGACGGTGATTACGCCGTAGCCCCAAACCAGCCGTCATTGCGAGGAGCGATGCGACGAAGCGATCCAGAGTCGCATGTGCGGCCCTGGATTGCTTCGCTGCGCTCGCAATGACTGGCTGAGCTCGCTACTCCAACTCGACGATCTGGCCGTCGACGATCGAGACGCGGCGGTCCATCCGGCCCGCGAGCTCCATATTGTGGGTCGCGATTAGCACCGCGACCTGCGTTGCCTTCACGAGCTGCATCAGGGCCTGGAACACGTGATCGGCGGTGTGCGGATCAAGATTGCCGGTCGGCTCGTCCGCGAGCAGCGCGTGCGGAGCATTGGCGACCGCGCGCGCGATCGCGACCCGCTGCTGCTCGCCGCCGGAGAGTTCGGCCGGCCGGTGCTTGAGACGGTCGCCGAGACCGAGATAGCCCAGGATTTCACTGGCACGCTTCACGGTCTCGGACTTCTTCAGGCCCCGGATCATCTGCGGCAGCATGACGTTTTCGAGCGCCGAGAATTCCGGCAACAAGCGGTGCGACTGGTAGACAAAGCCGATTTCGGTGCGACGCAGCTGGGTGCGCTCGGCATCCGACAATTGCGAGGTCGGCGCGCCCGCCACATAGACCTCGCCCTCGTCGGGCGTCTCCAAGAGCCCCGCGATGTGCAAGAGCGTCGACTTGCCCGAGCCCGAGGGCGCGACCAGCGCGACCGACTGCCCGGCCCACAGCGCGAGCTTGACGCCGTTGAGGATGATCAACGGCGCCTCACCCTGCATGTACTGGCGCTTTATCTCATGGAGATAAATGACCGGTACATCTTCCGCCCCCTGCTCCATAAAATCCCTCACTCGTAGCGCAGCGCGTCGACGGGATCGAGCCGTGCGGCACGCCACGACGGATAGAGGGTCGCGAGGAAGGAAAGTGTCAGCGCCATGATCACGACGGCCGTGGTCTCGCCGAAGTCGACATCGGCTGGAAGCTTGGAGAGGAAATACAGCATAGGGTCGAACAATTCGGTCGAGGTCAGCCAGGACAGGAATTGCCGGATGGATTCGATGTTCATGGCGATGACGAGGCCCACCAGGAATCCGGCCAGCGTGCCGACCACACCGATCGCCGAGCCCGTGATCAGGAAGATGCGCATGATCGAGCCTTGCGAGGCGCCCATGGTGCGCAGGATCGCGATGTCGCTGCCCTTGTCCTTCACCAGCATGATCAGGCCGGAGATGATGTTGAGCGCCGCGACCAGCACGATCATGGTCAGGATCAGGAACATCACGTTGCGCTCGACCTGCAGCGCATTGAAGAAGGTCGAGTTGCGCTGCCGCCAATCGACCAGGAACACCGGCCGTCCCGCCGCCTCCGTCACGCTCTTGCGGAACACGTCGATGCGGTCGGGATTGTTGGTGAAGACCTCGATGGCGGTGACGTCGTTGTTGCGGTTGAAATAGGCCTGCGCCTCCGCGAGCGGCATGAACACCATGCCGGCGTCATATTCGCTCATCCCGATCTCGAACACCGCCGAGACTCGATACGGCTTGATGCGCGGCGTGGTTCCCATCGGCGTCACCGCGCCCTTGGGCGAGACCAATGTCACGCTGTCGCCGGCATGCACCGACAACTGGTCGGCAAGCCGTCGGCCGATCGCTATGCCCTGCCCGTCATCAAAGCCCTCGAGCGTGCCCTGCTTGATGTTCTTGGCAATCGAGGTGAGGTTGTTCAAATCATCCGCCCGCATGCCGCGAATGAGCACGCCGGCGGCATTGAAGGGTGAGGACGCAAGTCCCTGCCCGTCCACCACGGGTGCGGCGAGCCGCACGCCCGACACCTGGCTGATGCGCTCGGCGACATCCTTCCAGTCGGTGAGCGGGGATTCCAGCGGCTGCACCAGGAGATGGCCGTTGAGCCCGAGGATCTTGTCGAGGAGTTCCTTGCGGAAACCGTTCATCACGGCCATCACAATGATCAGCGTGGCGACGCCGAGCATGATGCCGAGGAAGGAAAAGCCGGCGATGACGGAGATAAACCCTTCCCTGCGTCGCGCACGCAAATAGCGCGCCGACAGCATCCATTCGAATGGCGCAAAGGGCGCGGTCCGGATCGGTTCATTCATGGTTTCATCCATTGCTCGATAATCCCATGATTCGGGGTCAAATGTGGCCGCATTGCCAAGGGAAAGCGCGTCCGGTGGATAATCCCAGCTGGCGATTAGTCTTATCCGGCTAGTCTTGCCACCACGTCGGAGGCGGACATGTTTTCGCGCGAGCCGTCGGCCCGCCGCTTGATCTCGATCTTGCCCTCCGCGAGCCCCTTCGGCCCGACCATGATCTGCCAGGGAATGCCGATCAGGTCGGCGGCGGCGAATTTCGCGCCGGCCCGCTGGTCGGTGTCGTCATAGAGCACGTCGACGCCCTTGGCGGAGAGCTCGCGATAAAGCTTCTCGCAGGCCGTATCGGTGTCCTCCGAGCCCTGCTTCAGGTTGAGAATGACGGCCTTGAAGGGCGCCACGGCCTCCGGCCATTTGATGCCGGCGTCATCGTGGCAGGCCTCGATGATCGCACCGACCAGGCGCGAGACGCCGACGCCATAGGAGCCGCCATGGATCGGCACCTCGGTGCCGTCGGGGCCGGCGACGGTGGCCTTCATCGGCTCGGAATATTTGGTGCCGAAGTAGAAGATCTGGCCAACCTCGATGCCGCGCGTGTTGACGCGCCGCTCGGGTGGCACTTCCTGCGCGAAGCGCGCGCCATCATGGACGTCCTCGGTCGCCGCATAAAGCGAGGTCCACTGCTTGATGATGGGCGTGAGGTCGCCGTCATAATTGACGTCCTCGCCCGGCACCGGCAACTCCAGCACCTCGCGGTCGCAGAACACGCCGGATTCGCCGGTTTCCGCGAGCACGATGAACTCGTGGCTGAGATCGCCGCCGATCGGGCCGGTTTCGGCGCGCATCGGGATCGCCTTCAGCCCCATGCGGGCGAAGGTGCGCAGGTAGGCCACGAACATCTTGTTGTAGGCGCGCCGTGCGCCGGCCTCATCGAGATCGAAGGAATAGGCGTCCTTCATCAGGAATTCGCGGCCGCGCATCACGCCAAAGCGCGGGCGCTGCTCGTCGCGGAACTTCCACTGGATGTGATAGAGATTGAGCGGCAGGTTGCGATAGGACTTCACATAGGCGCGGAAGATCTCGGTGATCATTTCCTCGTTGGTCGGCCCGAACAGCAGCTCGCGCTTGTGGCGGTCGGAGATGCGCAGCATCTCCGGGCCGTAAGCATCGTAACGGCCGCTCTCGCGCCAGAGATCGGCGAGCTGCAGGGTCGGCATCAACAGCTCCAGCGCGCCGGCGCGGTCCTGCTCCTCGCGCACGATTTGCTCGATCTTCTTCAACACCCGATAGCCGAGCGGCAGCCAGGCATAGATGCCGGCCGCCTCCTGCCGCATCATGCCGGCGCGCAGCATCAGCCGGTGCGACACGATCTCAGCCTCTTTCGGATTTTCTTTCAAAATCGGCAGGAAAAACCGCGATAGACGCATGGGCTTGAGCCTTGAGGGAATCGTTCGTGGAAACTTTGCGGCAGAGTAGAAACCGGATTGCCCGCAAAAACACAAGGGAGCCTTCAAAGAAAGCCGCTAAGCCATCGGATTTTCTGCCGTTTCTTTTGCCGAGCTAAGGCGGATGATTAAGGCACAAACGCGTCAGGTGTGCCTCCGGAACCAAAGAATTGAGGTCTCAAGGAATTGACCTATCCTATTGCCCCGGCAGGTCGAAATCCTCCTCCAGCGCAATGGTCTTGAACGCCGTCTCGGCCTCCACACGCACATGCCAGCGGCCACCGATCGCCATCGGCACGTTCTCGACATGCCAATAATGATCGCCTCCAAGCGCGGCCTTGCGGATGATCGGCTCGGCGCCGCCGTCGGGCCGGCTCAGCACCACGCTTGCCGCCTTGGCCTGGAGCAGCGTGCCGTCGCCGTTCATCAGCTGCAGCACGATGCTATCGTTCCCCGCCTGGCCGGGCGAGATCAGCACCTGGAACATCGCTCTGTCGCTGTGGATGTGGATGCCGAGCATCGGCTCGGCCGCCAGCGCCGCGCCCGCATGAAGCGCGAGCGCGGTGGCCAGCAAGGGTCCCATAGGGCGCAGCGGCGATCTCACATCTTATGATCCATCTTGTTCATCTCCATCTTGCCGCCGCTCGCCGCTCCGCCCGGTCCCTGCGCGCCGACGCCCTCGACGTCGAGCGAGACGGTCACCTTGCCGGCGTTTTCGAACTCCAGCGTCACCGGCTCCTTGTCGCCCTGCTTCAGCGGGGACTTCAGGTCCATCATCATCAAATGATAGCCGCCAGGCGCCAGCTTGACGGTCTTGCCCGGCTCGATCGCGAGCCCCTGCGCCACCGGGCGCATTTTCATGACGCCGTTCTCGGTGGTCATCTCATGGACTTCGATCTTGCCGGCGAAGTCGGCAGATGCAGCGATGAGGCGATCGGGCGTGCTGCCCTTGTTCTCGATGGTGAGAAAACCGCCGCCAACCTTGGCGCCCTTTGGGGTCGCGCGCGCCCACGCCTGGGTGATCACGAGATCACCGGCCTTGACCTCATCGGCGCGTGCTGGGGCAAGCGCGAGCAATGCCGCCAGCCCCAGGCTCGCAATCGAGAGCGATGTCAATTTTCCGATCTTCATTTGTCTTCTCCTGCTTGTCCGCAAATCTGCTCATTCGTCCTGCGGTTCATTCGACGAGATGGATGGCCGGATGCAGGGTGCCGAGCACCCCGACAATTGCAAAGAGCGCAGCGCCAAGCGCGATCTCGATCAGCGTGTTGCGCGTCAGCGCGGCGAGCGCTCGCGGCTCGGCGCAGCCTTTCACAGCGACGGCAAGCTGTGGGGTGAGCGAGAAGCGGTTGATGGTCGCAAGACCGACCATGACGACGAAGGCGGCGATCTTGAGCAGCAGCAGCTGGCCGTAATCGGTCGCCAATAGCGCGTGGATAGAGCCGACGAGGATCCAGCTGTTCACAGCCCCCGATGCGATCAGGACGGCGACGCTGACAATGCCGAGGATCGAGAAGCGCCTGATGGCATGGAGCTGCAGCGGCCTCCATTCGTACGCCGGACGCCGCCGCCCGACCACAAGCATGACAGTAAGCCCGGCCAGGCCGCCGACCCAGGCCGCCGCTGCCAGCAAGTGCAGGCTGTCGGCGCCAACATGCAGATCGCCCAACGCACCCAGCGTCGCGCCGGCATGCCCGGTCCAGGCGATGGCGCCAACCAGCGCAAGGCTTGCGGCAAGGCCGAGCCATTGCGCGAAGGCAAAGCGGTCGAGCGCGAGGCAGGCGGCCAGGAGGATGGAAAGCCCGCCGCAAATTTCCGACACCAAACCGAATTGGGTCTCGTCGACGACAATCATCATCGCACCCGACCGGATGGCCTCGCCGAAGGCAATGCCAGCCAGGATCATTGTCTCCAGCGTCAGCCAGACGATGCCGGTCGCGACAGCAATCGCAAGTCCCGCCCAGGCAAGCTTGACCAGCTGGGCCTGGACGCTGGCGTAGCCTTCCGCAGACGAGCGCAGCGCCGGCTGCGCCACCACACTGCGGAACGTCAGCACACCGGCGACCGCCGCCGACGCCGCGAAATGGAGTCCCCGCGTCAGCACCAGCGGACCGTTGATATCCGCCGCAAACCAGCTCATGAGCGTCTCGCCGCCGTCACTGGCCGACCTGGAAGATGAAATTGCCGTCCCTCGTATGGGTGTCGACCGACAACACGTGCCAGTTGACGTGATAGGTGCCGACCCCGCCCGCACGGAGCGGCACCGACATCCGGTTGCCGCTGACCCCTGCCTTGCCGCTGTCGACGCGCTCGCCGGCGGCATTGGTCACCGTGACCGTCGAGAAGGCCGGCTCGAGCTTCTGGCTGAACCACAACGTCACCTCCTCTGGCGGCGTGGCAACCTTGTTGCCGACGCGCGGCTCGGCATGGTCAAGAAAGGCGTGCGCCTGTGCCACGCCGGCCGCAAGCGTGAGCAGGAGCGGGATTGTTCCAGTCAGGAATGCGTATCGCATGGTTATATCCTTGCTCAATTCTTGAAGGGGCTTGCCGGTTGCCCAAGTCGAGACGTTCCGCCCCAAATGGTCGCTTTCCGGTCGAAATCGGAAAGATTTCTGCCCTGCGTTGCCGAAACATTGCCCGCTGGATGGGGCCATAGGCTGCAATTTACAACCTACCATATTACCACAAAGGCGGCAGGGCCGCATAGCGAACGCGACAGCACTGGTCAATTCGCAATCGTTACGAAAACTGCTCGAAGTTTGAACATTCGTTGCCGAAATTGATGACAAAACAGCAAAACTGGTCTAGGAATCTGCGCGCAGGCCGGGCCCGAGGGTTCGAGCCTGGTGGTCCAAGTCTCGGGAGGAGCCCTGACGCGCAGAAGCAGCGTTACCCCGCCATCAAGATCAAATCCAAATATTGCGGGATAATAGGGTCGACACAATTTTTGGAGCAGGGCTCGATGCCCTGCTCTTTTTTCTTTTGATATCACTCTCATCAGCATTTCGAACGGCGCGATGTGCAGGCGTGATCAATTTCATCCAGCACAGTTTTGAACTTGCAGCCGGGCGTTGCGACGATCTGGCGCCGCTCGTCTATGAGCGACTGCATCGCATTCGCCCGGAGAGTGTCGCGATGTTTCGCAGCCAGGGCAGCGAGCTCGTGAAGGGATCGATGCTCGCCTTCACCATCGAAGCGATGTTTGATTTCGCCGGCGAGCGCAGCGGCAAATTCCGCATGATCGCCTCCGAGGTGGTCTCGCATGATGCCTATGGCACACCGCGCGACTTGTTCGTCGCGTTCTTCGGGGTGATCGCAGATAGCTTGCGCGAATTGCTCGGCGCAGACTGGACTGACGAGATCGCCGCGGCCTGGAAGAAGCTGCTGGCCGAGATCGAGCAGACGATCTCGGGCGAGATGGCCGAGTAACGCCCCAATCGCCTCGCGAACTCCCACGAACGGCACCGCACAAGATCGCGACCAAGAGAGCATCGAGCTACCGGTAGCGCGATGAAATCGATTGTGAGACACTGACCTACAGCCGCGGCGCCAAAGACGTCGTCGGTCATAAAAACAGATGGGAGCGAGCGATGTCCGGGACTGACAAATCCACCACGAGCAGGCGCGATCTTCTGGCGGCGACGGCAGGTGCCGGTGCCGCCGCGGCGCTATTGGGCGCATTCGGCGCCAACCCTGCAATGGCCGCTGAACTCACGCGGTCGGAAAAGCCACTGAAAGCGGCCTTCTCCAATGCCGGCCTGCAGGCAACCTGGTGCGCGCAGGGCAAGCAGGCCGCGGAATCATGGGGCAAGCTGTTCAATGTCGAGGTCACCTGGTTCGACGGCCAACTCGATGCGGTGAAGCAGCGCGCCGCCATTGACAACATGGCCTCGCAGAAATGGGATTTCGTCGCCATCCAGGCCTTCGGCATCGGCACGCTGACCCAGCCCGTGCAGAAGATGATCGATGCCGGCATCCCCGTGATCGACATGGACACGCTGATCGCCCCGCTCGACCAGATCAACGTGCATGCCTTCCTCGCCCCCGACAACGAGTTCATGGGCGCCTCGGTGACGCAGGCGTTGGTGAACGCCATCGGCGGCAAGGGCAAGATGATCATGACCCAGGGCGCGCTCGGCCACACTGGCGCGCAGGGCCGCGCCAAGGGCTTCAACTCGGTAATCAAGCAATACCCTGGAATCGAGGTGCTCGATACCCAGCCCGCCGATTGGGACGTGTCGAAGACGGCGCGGCTGTGGGAGACCTATCTCACAAAGTATCCGCAGATCGACGCGGCCTTCTTCCACAATGACGATATGGCGCTTGCCGCCTACAACATCATGAAGGCGCACAACCGCACCAACATCCTGATTGGCGGCGTCGATGCCATGCCGCCCGCAATCCAGGCGGTGAGCGATGGCCGCATGTATGCGACCGTCCGCAACCCGTCATGCCGTATCCATGGCGGGGCGATCGTCGCGGGCGTCGCCGCCGTGGTTGGCGGCGAGAAGACCGGCCAGGGCATTCCGAAGAACGTGGTAACCGACGGACCCGTCGTCACCAAGGCGAATGCGGCCGGCATGCAATGGATGGAGGATCACTTCCTGATCTGAGCTGCTTGCAATGCCGCAGGACCGCTCTCCCCTCCTCGAGCTCACGCAGATCACCAAGGCCTTCGGCGGCGTCGAGGCTCTGCGTGGCATCGATTTTGCGCTTTCACCCGGCGAGATCCATGGTCTCGTCGGGGAGAATGGCGCGGGAAAAAGCACGTTGATGAAGATCATCGCCGGCGTGCATCCGGAATTCTCCGGCCGCTTCATGCTGGACGGAAGCGAGACTCGATTCCGCTCCACCCGCGATGCCCGCGCCGCCGGCATTGCCATGGTGCATCAGGAGCTCAGCGTTGCGCCCGATCTGTCGGTCGCCGAGAACGTCTTTCTCGGCGTGCAGCCGACCAACGCACTCGGCCTCGTGCAATGGCGGAAAATGGCGCGCGAGGCCGGCGAGCAGCTGGCGCGCTTCGGTATCGACGTCGATCCGACCGCGCGGCTTGGCGATCTGCCGATCGGGCTGCAGCAATTGATCGAGATCGCGCGCGTCCTGTTCTCGGGCGCGCGCATCATAATCCTCGATGAGCCGACCTCGGCGCTGTCGCCGCCGGAGGTCGAGCGCCTGTTTGCGACGCTGCGGCGCCTTCGCGACGAAGGGACCGCGATCATCTTCATCTCCCATTTCATTGAGGACATCCTGGGCGTTTCCGACACCGTGACGGTGTTTCGTAACGGGCGGAAAGTGATGGACACAGCCGCGAAGGCTACCACCAAGGCGGCGCTGATCGAAGCCATGATCGGCAAGGGTCGCGAGGCGCTGGAGGAGACCTATAGTCACGATGTCGCTCTGCCTGCGCGAAGCGACACGCCCGTTGTGCTGGAAGCGAACGGCGTGTCACTCGCACGCAGCCTGCGGGAGGTGTCGTTTCAGGCGCGCGCGGGCGAGGTGCTCGGGGTCTACGGCTTCATGGGCTGCGGCCAGCTTGAGCTCGCGCGCATCCTGTTCGGCAAGCTCAGGCCCGACAGCGGCCAGCTCCAGGTTGCCGGCGAAACGAAGGCGTTCGCCTCGACCGCCGACGCGCGGCGCGCCGGGATTGCCTTCGTGCCGGAAAGCCGCCGTGCCATGCTGTTCCACCAGGAGCCGGTCTACAAGAACGTCTCGATCAGCATTCTCGAGCGGATCTCGTCCCTCTGGCTGAAGCCGTCGCAGGAGCGCGAGATCGCCATGCGCCAGGTCGAGCAGCTGCAGATCAGGCCGACCGCCGTCGAACTCGATCTCGGCATGCTCTCCGGCGGCAATCAGCAGAAGGTGGCGCTCGCGAAATGGCTGACCTATCCGCCGCGCGTCCTGGTCCTGTGCGAGCCCACGCGCGGCATGGATGTCGGCGCCAAGAATGACGTGATCCATATCATCCGACACCTGCGCGAACAGGGGCTCGCGATCATCGTGCTCTCCACTGAGCCCGAGACGGTGCTGTCGCTCTCCGACCGCATCATCGTGCTTAAGCGCGGCGCGGTGGTGCGGGAGTTCGCTGGCGAGACAATCAGCAAGGACCGCCTGTTGGAAGCGGCCTGAGGGAGCAAGTTATGGTGAGCAGCGAGAGCGCAGCGGTGGCGGCGGCCGATCGCAAGAGATCAAAGGGTATCGCCGCCATGCTGCGCTCGCAGATGCGCAACATCGCGCCATTCCTGACCTTGATTTTCCTCTCGGCTTTCTTTGCGATCGCAAGCCCCTCCTTTGCGACCGTCGACAATGTCGGCAACATCCTGACGCAGGTCTCGGTCACCGGCATCATTGCGGTCGGGCTGACGTTCGTGATCCTTTGCGCCGAGATCGATCTGTCGATCGCCTCCATCGCCAATGTCACGGGCATTGCGGTCGCCTATTTCACGCTGCAGGAAAGCTACGTGAACATCGCCAACATCCCCCTTCCCGGCTGGGCGGCGATCCTGCTGGCGCTCGCCTTGTGCGCCGTCCTTGGCCTGGTCAATGCTTTCGGCTTGACGGTGATCGGCATTCCCTCCTTCATCATGACGCTGGCCATGATGCAGATCGCGGCGGGCATCTCGGCACTGCTCGTGCGCGGCCAGATCGCCTACAAGGTGCCCGACCTGATCGCCACCCTCGGCTCCGCCTCCATCGGCGGCATTCCCTGGATCGTCATCGTCGCGGCGCTGATGCTGCTTGCGGGTCACCTGGTCCTGACCTACACGCGGTTCGGCCGCTACGTCTACATGGTCGGCGGCAATCGCGAGGCGGCGGAATATTCCGGGCTCAACGTCAAGCTGATCCTGTCCAGCGTGATGGTGATTTCCGCGGTGTGCTCCGGAATCGGCGGCATGCTCGGCGTCGCCCATTTCGGCAGCGCACAGCAGAACGAGTTCGACACCTATCTGCTCGATTCCATCGCTGCCGTCGTGGTCGGCGGCACCAGCCTGTTCGGCGGCCGCGGCGGCATCGGCAACACCATTGTCGGCCTGTTCGTGCTGGGCGTGCTCAACAACGGGCTCGACCACGTCAATATCGACAGCTTCCTGAAGATCCTGATCCGCGGCTTAATCCTCTTGGCAGCGCTGGTGATTAATGTCTATGCGCAAAGGCTGCGGGCGAGGACTGTGGATTAGGGGCTGCCCAGACTCTAGGGCACTTGATGCTTATACCCTGCGTCGACCGCGCTATCGTCGACGTACTCTTTGGAGAGCTTGAACATCTGACAATTATCGGCGCTTGTTGCGCGCTTCAGGAAATTGAACGTGACACATTGAATGTTGCCTTCGCAAGCGGAGCTGCAGGCTTTGTAATCCGTGACCTTTGTGCTGCTCGTCACGTCGCCATGCATGCGCTTGTTGCGAAGGGTGACCATTTCCGGCGTCTTCTGCGACACGCTCGGCAGATCGCCGGGCTTCTTGACTGCAATCAACGAGTGCGGGTCGATGATGGATTGTTTGATCTCGCTTTTCGCGTAACAGGAACGATTCCACCGGTCATAGGCAAAAGCCAGGCAGTCGTTGCTGTTGTTGCATTCTCGCGCGCACTCGTCGAGGTCGACGTTGCGCGTACCGATGGCCTTGCCCGGCCGCGGAATATCTCCCAGCCAGAGATCCCGATTGTCACGCGTGGTATAACGGTTCACCCAGTTTTCGGACTGAGGTGGGGGCGGTGTTATTTGCGGCGCTTGCAGACCAACCTGCGGAGAAATTGGGGGAGAGATTGGCGGCGCAACCCTCACGAGCTCGAATGGATAGCTCCATTCGTGAAATGCGCGCTCGATGACCTCGATCGGGGTGGCCTGGCCATAGGCATCTTCGGTGACGACCATCCCAAGAATACCCTTGTTGCCGACCAAGGGGCCGCCGGACGTGCCGTCCAGGACAACTAGTCCTTCGAAACGAATAGTGCCACTCGGATCGACGCCGTTGACCGCCCCCGGCTTGGCCGGAACGATCCATTTCCCTTGCACGCCGATATAGCGAGCATCGTCACCGCGCTCCGCCTTGACGGTGGACAGAACTGCACGCTGCCAGGAAAAACCTGCAGGCGCCTGGACCCGAATGACAGCGATGTCGCCCGCGGATCGGCCGAGATAAGTGTTCAGAAGGAATCCCTGATATTCCCTGCCTTGATCTTCATAGTAGATGATCGCCGGTGTACCCGCCGTCAGATTGTCATTGCGGACGACGTGATTAGCCGTGACGATGTAGACGTTGCCGTCTCGTACGCCGACGACGAAGCCGAAGCCGTTTCTTTGCTGGGTGCCGTCGGTCCAGCGCGAAATCACTTGGACAACGTTAGGCTTCAGATCGTTGGCGAGCGCATCGCCGGTGTTCGCCTGCGCCATCACCGCGGAGCCCCGCAGCTCGATGCCCGAGAGAAGCAGAATTGAAAGAACTACTTGAAGGCCAAAGTGCGTGCGCTCCATAACACACCCCACAAGAAAGTGACGACGGTCCAGAAGAAGCCGAGCCTCTGTTGATGATATAGATACTCGAGCAACGAAGGCTGCAGCTCACGCTCAAATCCGGAAGGACCAATAGAGGCTTTGTTGACCTTGCCCTCGAAATCGAGGGTGGTTCCAGTCGGGCCTATGGTCAGCTTTGAAATCAGCCCATCGACAACGTCAAACCGCAAGCGATTCCCGGGACCGAGCGGGACCTCCTCACCCGTCGACAGGATCGTCAATTTGCCACTCAGGATTCCCGAGCGAAACGACGTGTCAGGCTCTTCCCGGGCGAACGACATGCTCCGTATCGCCAGATCGAGAAATTCCACATCGCCGCGCGGTGCGACGCGCAGCACCCCCGGTGTCCGCTCTGCATCGTGAGAAAATGTAACGATACCGGGTATTTCAAAGGTCGTGGCTGGCAAATTTTCGGTTTTTTCGGGAGACGGTCCCGCCGCAATCAGTGGTTTTCTAAAAACCTCCAGCTGTCCCAGCAGCGCGGCATTCGAGAAGTTAATGCTGACGGCCTCCAATTCACCTTTCTTGATGGAGATTTCCGCGTTAGGTTGAAGCTCAATACGCTTCATGCCGACCTCGCCGTTGCTGACTTCGAGCCAAGCATTGCCGGAGAGTAACGGCGTCCTGGAAAGTTCTGGGGGCAGTTCGATGCGCGACATGCCCTCAACGCGGAGCAGGCCACCGCTCAAATCCCAGCTTCCCGACCAGTTCAGGCCGTCGCTCAAACCGATGATGACGCTGTCCGTGGTCAGGTTCATTTGCACGCGGGTCGGCAGCCTGATCGTCCACAACGCGCATGCGGCCGCAAGGCACGCGACGGCAACGGCGCCGGCAAAGAATATCGTTGCCGTATTTGCGGGGGGAAGGAACTTCAACAGAGATTGAATCTGTTCGATATGATGGAGTTCATCGTCTACCGTGGCGCCCGACATTAATTTGCGCGCAGCAGTGTTGCTCTGTAACTGGAGCAGTGCCTCCAACTGGGCGCGAAGCTTTCGGCCGTGTGCCGCACTTTTTGCACCGAGCAGTCGTCCAAATCGCATGTCAATGGTCATGGAAGGATGACTCGAAAGAGCTGAGGCTCAGGCCGACCCGTATTGGCGTAATGCGCTGCCAGCTCGACGATGCTGGGACCGCTCGGCTGGTTTCGAATTTCAATCGGTACCGGCTGACCGGCGCGGATGACCGCGGGATTGTCTCCGCCGACCTTGATCCAGTCGCTCGTCCCGGCGCCCTCGGGCCGAACGCGCCATTGCAGGAGATCGATGTCCAGAGACGACCGGAAAATCATCAGCGGCGGCCGCGCGGCCGAAGGCGCGACATTTTCAGGAAGGACCGAGACTGGGACGTAGTATTTTCCGAAGGGCCGACTGATCCAGGCGGTGACCCCGATCGAATCCGACCGCAAATTGGCCGGAGCAAGCACCTCGTTCAGTGGCCACTTGAACTTGCTCGCAGGAGGGATGATCGCATCCATGCGGTAGTGTGCGGGCGTCAGCGCTCGTGCCGTGAGAAAGACCTGCTCACCCTGAAGCATTAGCGACGGCGGTACCAAGACCGTCAGGATCTTGTCCGTCACAAGATCGTAGTTGATTGGGCCGGCGGACAGTGACAGCAGCTCAAGGCTACCCGCGACCTGCTGTTGATAGAACCCCTCACATCGGTCGGTGTTTTGGCGATGCTTGTACCCTATTGTTCCCGGCACAGCCTGCACGTTGCTGCAAGGAGCCTCGGCCGAGGCAGCCGCAAGCGGCTTAACGCAAATAAGGAGTCCGAGAAGAAGCACTCCAATCCGCATGCCAGCCTCCCGCCCGCCTCACTCGTCGGTTCGCCAGTGGATGCGCATTTCGAGAGTATTCCAGATCGGCGGTTCCAAGTGTGAACCCCTTCACAACCTAGACGCGATTTTGGACAGATGTGGCAACGCGCGCGGCGTTTTTGATCCAGTTCGGGCTCGTGCGGCACTATCTCGTCCAAGCAAACGTCCTCTGGACCCATCATGTTGAGGTGCACGCGATGTGTGCGCATTTCGAGATAGGCGTCCCTACCCCGCAAAATCCGGCTGCCAGTCGCGCAGCTCGCGGACCGCCGTGGTCACCGCCGCGATGTTCGGGAACGACCTCGCGTCCACCAGCATCTCGCGCGCCAGCCGCAGGCTGCGGGCCTCGCAGACGGCCCGTAGCTTCGCGTCCTCGATCCACTCGAAATCGATGTTGTGCGCCAGACCAAGAATGCGGCGGATGATCTTGGCGGCGGCAAATCCAACCGTATCGCGAAACAGCTGATCCATGTTGCGGTGGCGCTCGGCCTCCAGATGCAGCGCGCCAGCTGAGCCTGCGAACAGGCTCGCGGGATAGGCATCGCCGCGCGCTTCGGTGCGCCAGAGCTCGAGGAATTTGCGCTCGAACTCGTTCCAAACCTGCTCGATCGTCTCCACGAGCCAGTCCTCGAACGCGCGTCGCTCGCCGGGCTCGCGCTCATGCCCTGATGACGCGAGATAGGCCATGATGAGATTGGCGATGATGGCGCCGACATCGAAGGCCATCGGACCGTAGAAGGCGAATTCGGGGTCGATCACCCGCGTCTCGCTCTCGGTCACCATGATCGAGCCGGTGTGGAGGTCGCCATGGATCAGCGCCTCCGGCTGGCTCATGAATTTGAGCTTGAGTCTCGAGATCGCGACATGTGCCTCCATGTCCTCGCGAAACGCCGCCGCCGTCCTGTCGAGCCAGGGCGAGGTCCAGCGGTTCTGCTCGGCCTCGCGATAGGGATCGGTGAAGATCAGGTCCTCGGTGATCTTGCACAGCGCGTGATTGCCGGCGAAGGCCCTGATCCCCTCCTTCTTCTCCGCGGCGGAAACGGCAAGGTCGGACGAGAAGAACAGCGTCCGCGCCATGAAGGTCGTGATGTCCTCGACAAAGCGCGGATAGACGGTGCCCGCGATCAACCCCTTGCGCATGATGATGTGCGGCGAAAGCAGCTCCATCGCAGTCAGCGCCAGCGCTTCGTCATGATGCACGATCTGCGGCACCAGACCGGGCGCAAGCCGGGCCTGCTGCGTCAGCGCCAGATATTCGTAATGCGCGCGCGACAGTGGCAGCGGCCAGCTCTCGCCGACCAGTCGCACATAAGGCAGCGCCTGCTTCACGGCGAGACCGCCGGTCGCACCCTTGACGATGAATACGAGATTAAGATTGCCGTCACCGACCTCGTCGATCGACCAGCCGTCGGGCGTACCGCCCAGCGCAGCCGCAACGTCAGGCAGACCCGCCAGATAATCCCGCAGGTCGGCCTCGCGCAGGATGCGATACGGGCTAGGTGTCGGGTCACCCGAGGTCATCGTCGCTCCTTCTGCGTGGCCGCTATCAATCCCGCTCCAGGAAGCTGGAGCCGATGTCGGCCTTGCGCTTGATCGGGTCGTAGTCGCAATAGACGCTATCGGCAACCAGCGTGTAGCTCGCGACCACGGTGTACTTGTCGAGCTTGACCGAGTTCAGCCCGACAATCGAGGTGTTCTTGCCGTTGTTCCACCTGAACGGCGTCGAGCTCGGCGCCCGCTCGCATGCGGAAACGGCTTCCGCAAACACATAGCCTTCGACAAAGGCCTTCATCGTGCGCAACTGCCCCGCCATGCGCCAATCGATATAGAAGGCGACGCCAAGCGCGGCGATGACCAGCACCAACAATCCAATGATGATCTTCTGAAATGTCATAGCTTCCCCACCCCAAAAGTTTAGTCGCTAAAACGGCATCCCCATCAGCTTCGACAAACGTTCGATCGACAGATAACCCGCATTATAGGCCAGCATGGCCAGTGCATAGATTACCGCGGAAATGACGGTGGTCCAGATCAGCTTGGGTCCCATGCGGCTGAGGATCGGCGCTCCCGGGTCCGTGCCCGGCGCGCCCCCGCCGTCCTCGTGCTGGCTGCGCACCCCGAATGGCAGCGTCAGGAACAGCGCAATCCACCAGATCACGAAATAGATCGCGAACGCAGTCGAGATTGTATAGGCCATCTTGAGCTGCCCTTATGCCTGCTCGATCTCGACCAGCGCGCCCGAAAAATCCTTCGGGTGCAGGAACAGCACCGGCTTGCCATGCGCGCCGATCTTGGGGACGCCGTCGCCGAGCACGCGCGCGCCTTCCTTGATCAGCGTGTCGCGCGAGGCGATGATGTCCGACACCTCGTAGCAGAGATGGTGAATGCCGCCATCGGCATTACGCTCGAGGAATTTGGCGATTGGCGAATTGTCGCCGAGTGGCTGGATGAATTCGATCTTGGTGTTGGGCAGCGTGACGAACACGGTGATGACGCCATGCTCCGGCAACGGCACGGCCTTGGAGATATCGGCGCCGAACGCCGCGCCATAGATCTGCGCGGCCTTCTCGGCATCCTTGACTGCGATCGCGACGTGATTGAGCCGGCCGAGCATTGAGGTCCTCCGATTATCATTGGCGTTGCGCGCTGTTATACCGGCGCTGCCGCGCGAGACCTAGACCTGAAGAATATGAACGAGGCAGAGCGGCTTCTTGCCCCAGTGCTCGTTCAAGGTGCCCCGGACCGCCCGCCTTACCGACTCGGCCATTGCATCCGGATCGCGCCGCCGCGCGCGCGGCAAGCCCTCGATGGTGGAGACCACCACATCGAACACGATGTCGTCAAAGGTCTCGCCCGCCCTATTCTTCTCGGGCACGCCGACCAGATCAACCTCGGGATCGTCGGCCAACTCCCCTTTCTCGGTCATGGCGATGGCCACGAATACGCAGCCGGCAAAGCCCATGCGCCGCCGCTCGACCACGGCCCGCGACTTGGAATCCTCCAGGATGGTTCCATCCTTGTAGAGCCGCCCCGACGGCAGCTGGTCGATAATTCCCGGCGTGCCGGGCCCGAGCTTGACCAGATCGCCATTGCGGCAAGTCAGGACCCTGGGGACACCCGCGGCACGCGCGAGTTTTGCGTGCTCGGAAAGATGCAGGGCCTCGCCATGAACGGGGATCACCAGCTGCGGCCGTGTCCAGGCGAGCATCTCCCGCATCTCATCGCGGCGCGGATGGCCGGAGACATGCACCAAGTGCTCGCGGTCGGTGATGATCTCGACGCCCTGCGCCACCAGCCCGTTCATGATGGCGCCGACCGCCTTCTCATTGCCGGGAATGGTGCGCGAGGAAAAAATCACGCTGTCGCCCTTGTTCAGGGTGATCTCCGGATGGTCGTCATTGGCGATGCGGGCGAGCGCAGCGCGCGGCTCGCCCTGGCTGCCGGTGCACAGCGCCAGCACCTTGTCGGGCGGGAAATGACCGTAGAGATCGGGGCTGCGGAAATTCTGCACCCCATCGAGATAGCCGGTCTCGCGCGCCACCTGCACCACCCGATCCATGGCGCGGCCGACAACGACGACCTCGCGATCGGCGGCCTTTGCGGCCTCGGCGACGGCCCTCACGCGCGCGACGTTGGAGGCGAAGGTCGTCACCGCAACCCGGCCCTTGGCGCGCTTGACGAGCTCGACGATGGTCTTGGCGACCTCGGCCTCCGAGGGCGAGCGCCCGTCGCGCACCGCGTTGGTGGAATCGCCGACCAGCGCCAACAGACCGGCATCGCCGAGCTCACGCAGCCGCTTTTCGTCGGTCGGCGGGCCGATGATCGGGGTCGGGTCGATCTTCCAGTCGCCGGTGTGCAGCACCGTGCCGATCTCTGTGTGGATCGCGAGCGCATGCGACTCCGGAATCGAATGCGCGACCGGAATGAACTCGACATTGAACGGCCCGATGTCGACCCGGCCGCCCGACGGGATCACGGTCACCGGGATCTTCGGCGGATTGCGCTCGGCCTCGCATTTCGCCTCGAACAGCGCCGCGGAAAATTTGGTGGCGTAGATCGGGCATTTCAGCCGCGGCCAGAGATCGATGATGGCGCCGAAATGATCCTCATGGGCGTGTGTCAGCACGAGCCCCATCAGGTTCTTCCGTTCCTTCTCGAGGAAGGTGATATCAGGCATGATCAGGTCGATGCCCGGCAGATGCTCCTCATCGCCGAAGGACACGCCGAGATCAATGGCGAGCCAGGAGCGGCGATGGCGGTCGCCGAGGCCATAGATCGACAGGTTCATGCCGATCTCGCCGACGCCGCCCAGCGGCGCGAATGTGAGTTCATCCGCCATCAGGTGGCCCTCGCCGAGGCCGCATTACCGAAATAGACGTCGCCCGCCGTAATCGGCAGGCGCGCACCTGCCGCGGTGCGGACGATCATGCAGCCCTGCTCGTCAATGGTATCAAAAATGCCTTCGATCGGCTCGCCCCCGGACTTGACGGCGACCGCCTGCCCCAGGCCGGCTGCCCGCTCCAGCCACAGCCTGCGGATCTCCCCGAAGCCGCGGCCATGGTCCCAGATGCCGCGGAATTCGGCCCAGCCGTCGGACAAGGCGGCGAACAGCTCCTCGGCGCCCACATCGATGCCGAGCGCTTTCAGCGAGGTTGCGGGCGTCGGCGTATCCGTCGGCGCCGCCACCACATTGGTGCCGATCCCGACCACGACCGCGAGGCCGCCAGGGACGGCTTCCGCTTCCAGGAGGATGCCGGCGAGCTTCCGCCGTCCCGCCAGGACGTCGTTGGGCCATTTCAGCGAGAATTTCAGATCGTCCGACCCGGGCGAGCGCATCGCCGCCTCGACGCTCAGCTTCGCCAGCGCGCTTTCCAACGCGAGCCCGGCGGCGAAGCCCAAGGTCGCGGCGACCGCCGGCTGGACGTTCATCACTTCCAGGATGCTGCTTGCGAGATTGCCACGCGGCGCGATCCAGGCCCGATGGCGCCGGCCGCGGCCGGCGGTCTGCTCTGACGTCACGAACCAGATCGGGCCGCGCTCACCCGCACGGGCGCGGGCTAGCGCCTCCGCATTGGTCGAACCGATCTGATCGAAGGCAGCGAGGCGATACCCTGTCGATGTTGCGCGCGGACCGAGAGTGAATGGCATCTAGAATAATGATTTGGCAGCTGACGCCGCAGCACTGACCAGCGGACCGGGATAAACAAAGAACAACAGGTTGAAGACACCGGCGACCGTCAGCACCGTGCCGACCTCGAAGCGCACCGGGTCGAGCTTGGTCAGCGGCTCGTCGAAATACATGGTCTTGACGATCGACAGGTAATAATAGGCGCCCACGACGCTGGTGAGCACGCCGATCACCGAGAGCGTGAACAGCCCGGCCCTGATCGCCGCAACGAACACGTACCATTTGCCGAAGAAGCCCGCGAGCGGCGGAACGCCGGCGAGCGAGAACAGCAGCATCGCGAAGAAGAAGGCGAGCAGCGGATTGGTGCGGGAAAGACCGGCGAAATCGCTGATGTTCTCGAAGCTCTGCCCGTTGCGCTTGATCGCAAGGATGATGGCAAAGGCGCCGAGTGTCATCGTCACATAGATCGCGACATAGACCAGCACGCCCTGCGCGCCCTCGGCCGTGCCGGCGGCCAGCCCCACCAGGGCAAAGCCCATATGGCCGATCGAGGAATAGGCCATCAGGCGCTTGATGTTGCGCTGCCCGATGGCGGCAAACGAGCCCAGCGCCATGGAGGCGATGGAGACGAAGACGACGATCTGCTGCCACTGGGTCAGGATACCCGGGAACGCCGTCAGCGTGACGCGGGTGAACACGGCCATGGCGGCGACCTTTGGTGCCGACGCGAAGAAGGCGGTCACCGGGGTCGGCGCGCCCTCATAGACGTCGGGCGTCCACATGTGGAACGGCACGGCCGAAACCTTGAAGCAGAGCCCGGCCAGCAGGAATACGAGGCCAAAGGCGATGCCGACGCTGCCGGTCTTGATGGCAGCGGCCAGACCCGCAAAGTTCACGGTGCCGGTGAAGCCGTAGATCAGCGAGGCGCCATAGAGCAGCATGCCCGACGACAGCGCGCCCAGCACAAAATACTTCAGGCCGGCCTCGGTGGATTTGGCGTTGTCGCGGTTCGAGGCTGCGACCACGTAGAGCGCGAGCGACATCAGCTCGAGGCCGAGATAAAGCGAGATCAGGTCGCCGGCCGAGATCAGCACCATCATCCCGAGCGTCGAGAGCAGGACCAGCACCGAATATTCGAAAATCCGCCGCGAGGGATCGGAGAGGAATTCGGTCGAGAGCACCAGCGTCACCGCTGATCCGATCAGCGCCAGGATCTTCAAAAAGCGCGCGAAGTCGTCGACGATGAAGCCGCCGCCGAAGGTCACAAGCTTGCCGGCCGGCAGCGTCAGCACGAGGATGCCGACCACGATCAGGAGCACTATGGCAAGCCCGTTCACCAGGCGCGTCGTCCCCTGCCCCCGATAGGCACCCAGCATCAGGAGCGCCATGGCGCCCACAGCGAGCACCAGTTCGGGCAGAACCGGCTGCAATTGATAGCCTGCGGTCTCAAAGCTCATGTCAGTCGATCCTGATCCAGCCTTGGTCCTGACCGATCAGAACCAAAGCTCCTTTGTATCCTGGTGCGTTTTCGTGACGCGAAGGGGAGCCCGTTTCGCCCGAAAACGCCATGTATCAGTGCAGCAACGCGGCGGCCTTAACGGCCGTGACCGCGGTGCTGTAATTGGTGACGAGCTGCTGGACGGAGGCCGCCGACATGTCCAGCACCGGCTTTGGATAGACGCCGAACCAGATGGTCGCCGCCACCAGCGGGAACAGAGTCAGGCATTCTCGCCAGGTCATGTCCTTGATGGTCATCAGCGTCGGCTTGACCAGCGCGCCGAACACAATCTTGCGGTACAGCCAGAGCGCATAGCATGCCGACAGGATGACGCCCGTCGTGGCGAAGAAGGTGGTCGGCAGCGACACCTTGAAGGTGCCGATCAGGGTCATGAACTCGCCGATGAAGCCGGAGGTACCGGGCAGGCCGACATTGGCCATGGTGAAGACCATAAACACCAGCGCATAGAGCGGCATGCGGTTGACGAGGCCGCCATAGGCGGCGATCTCGCGGGTGTGCATGCGGTCGTAGACAATGCCGACGCAGAGGAACAGCGCGCCGGAGACGATGCCGTGCGAGATCATCTGGAACACGCCGCCGGCGACGCCCTGGATGGTGCCCGCGAAGATGCCCATGGTCACGAAGCCCATATGGGCGACCGACGAATAGGCGATCAGCTTCTTCATGTCCTCCTGCATCAGGGCGACCAGCGAGGTGTAGATGATCGCGATCACCGAGAGCGAGAAGATCAACGGCGCAAAGTCATGCGACGCCAGCGGGAACATCGGCAGCGAGAAGCGCAGGAAGCCGTAGCCGCCCATTTTCAGGAGGATCGCGGCCAGGATCACCGAGCCCGCGGTCGGCGCCTCGACGTGGGCGTCCGGCAGCCAGGTATGCACCGGCCACATCGGCATCTTCACCGCAAAGGAGGCAAAGAAGGCCAGCCAGGCCCAGGTCTGCAGGCTGCGCGGCACCGCGGTGTGCATCAGGGTCGGGATGTCGGTGGTGCCGCCGTTCCAGTACAGCGCCATGATCGCCAGCAGCATCAAGACCGAGCCGAGGAACGTATAGAGGAAGAACTTGAAGGAAGCGTAGACCCGGCGCGGGCCGCCCCAGACGCCGATGATCAGGAACATCGGGATCAGGCCGCCCTCGAAGAACAGGTAGAACAGCACGAGGTCGAGCGCCGAGAAGGTGCCGACCATCAGCGTTTCCAAAACCAGGAACGCCATCATGTATTCAGGCACGCGGTTCTGGATCGCCTTCCAGCTCGCCACGATGCAGAACGGCAGCAAGGCCGTGGTCAGGATCACGAAGGGCAGCGAGATGCCGTCGACGCCCATGTGATAGTTGATGCCGGTGGCAAGCCAGTTCGCCTTCTCGACGAACTGGAAGTCGGTCTGCGTGGCATCGAAGCGCATGACAAGGATCAGCGACACCGCGAAGGTGACAAGCGTGGTCCACAGCGCGATCCAGCGCGCGGTCGCATTGGCGGTCTCATCCCTGCCCCGCGCCATCAGATAGATCAGCGCGACGCCAACGAGCGGCAGGAAGGTGGTGATGGAGAGGATGGGCCAGGTCGTCATTTACGGGGCTCCCAGGCCGAACATGAACCAGGTGATCAGGCCGGCAGCCCCGATCAGCATGGCGAAGGCGTAGTGATAGAGATAGCCGGTCTGGATCTTGACGACGTTGCGCGTGACGTCGAGCACCCGCGCCGACACGCCGTCCGGTCCGAAGCCGTCGATGAGCCACCCGTCGCCCCTCTTCCACAGCGTGTAGCCGATCCACTTCGCCGGACGGACGAAGATGAGGTCGTACAGCTCGTCGAAGTACCACTTGTTGAGCAGGAAGTTGTAGAGCAGCGGCTGCTGCTCGGCGAGCTCGACCGGCAGGTAGGGACGGCGGATGTAGAAGAGATAGGAGATCAGGAAGCCGCCCACCATCATCAGGAACGGCAGCGACCCTAGCCAAGCCGGCATGTGCTCCATGTCTTCGATGATGTGCGGGTTCATCTTCACGGACTCGCGGAAGAACTCCTCAACACCCTGGCCAGCAAAGATCTCCCTGAACGGGAAGCCGGAGAAGATCGAGCCAGCAGCCAGCACGCCGATCGGGACCAGCATCCAGAGCGGGCTCTCATGCGCCGCCTCATAATGCTTCTGATCGTGCGGCTCGCCGAAGAAGGTCTTGAAGATCAGCCGCCAGGAATAGAACGAGGTCAGGCCCGCCGCTCCGACCGTCAGGATATAGGCGTAGGTCGCGAACGGATTGTGCGAGGCATAGGCGGATTCGATGATCGCATCCTTGGAGAAATAGCCGGCGAACATCGGAAAGCCCGTCAATGCCAGCGTGCCGATGCACATCACAGCAAAGGTGTATGGAATCTTCCGCCACAGCCCGCCCATGTTGCGGATGTCCTGCTCGTGATGCATGGCGTAGATCACCGAGCCCGACCCTAAGAACAGCAGCGCCTTGAAGAAGGCATGGGTGAACAGGTGGAACATGCCGACCGAGTACGCCCCTGCCCCCATCGCGACGAACATGTAGCCGAGCTGCGAGCAGGTCGAGTAGGCGACGATGCGCTTGATGTCGTTCTGCACAAGGCCGATGGTCGCGGCGAAGAAGGCCGTGGTCGCGCCGATGAACATCACGAAGGCCTGCGCGGTCGGCGCGAGCTCGAACAGCGGCGACAGCCGCGCCACCATGAACACGCCGGCGGTGACCATGGTCGCGGCATGGATCAGCGCGGAGACCGGGGTCGGACCTTCCATCGCATCCGGCAACCAGGTGTGCAGCAGGAACTGCGCCGATTTGCCCATCGCGCCCATGAACAAGAGCAGGCAGGCGAGCGTCAGCGCATCGACCTGCCAGCCGAAGAAATCGATGGTCTTGCCGACCAGGCCCGGCGCGCCGCCGAAGATGGTCTCGAAATCGGTCGAGCCGATCAGCGCGAAGACGGCGAAGATGCCGAGAGCAAAGCCGAAATCGCCCACGCGGTTGACGACGAACGCCTTGATCGCCGCCGCATTGGCCGAGGGCTTCTGATACCAGAAGCCGATCAAGAGGTAGCTTGCAAGACCGACACCCTCCCAGCCGAAGAACAGCTGCACGAGGTTGTCCGCGGTCACCAGCATCAGCATGGCGAAGGTGAACAGCGAGAGATAGCCGAAGAAGCGCGGCCGGTACGGGTCCTCGTCCATGTAGCCGATGGAATAGAGGTGCACGAGCGAGGACACCGTGGTGACCACGACCAGCATCACCGCGGTCAGGGTGTCGACCCGCAGCGCCCAGGACACCTGCAGATCGCCGGAGACGATCCACGGGAACAGCGGAATGCGGGCGTCATGATGCAGGAAGCCGACATCGACGAAGGTGAACCACGACAGCGCAGCCGAAACGAACAGAAGACCGGTCGTGATCAGTTCGGCCGCGCGCGAGCCCGCCGCCGGCGGTTCGCGGACGTGATGGTCGTCATGGCCGTGATCATCGGCGCCGTGGTCGTCATGCGCGTGCGAGGCAAGGGGGTCACCATGCGCATCGTCGTGATGCTCGACCACATCGCCGCCCGGGCAACGCCCATGCGCGCCGACGATCGCAATGATCCCAGCGAGAATGGCGCCCAGCAGCGGCAGGAAAACGATTGCCTGGATCATAGCTGGATCAGCCCTTCATCAGATTGACGTCTTCAACCGCGATCGAGCCGCGGTTGCGGAAATACACCACCAGGATCGCAAGTCCGATCGCGGCCTCGGCGGCCGCAACCGTCAGCACCAAGAGCGCAAAGACCTGGCCGACGATGTCGCCGAGGAAGGTGGAGAAGGCCACCAGGTTGATGTTGACGGCGAGCAGGATCAGCTCGATCGACATCAGGATGACGATGATGTTCTTGCGGTTCAGGAAGATGCCGAGGATGCCGAGCGTGAACAGAATCGCGCCGACCGCCAGGTAATGTCCAAGAGTAATCGTCATTGCACCCACTCCGCCGCATCCGCGTCCTGCAGCCCCTGGCCTGACGCGACCTTGCGCACGGCCATGGCGATCTCGGGCGTCCGCGCGTTCTGCACGTTGATATCCTGCCGCTTGACATAGGCCTTGTGACGCAGCGTCAGCACGATGGCGCCGATCATCGCAACCAGCAGCACCATGCCCGCGAGCTGGAAGTAATTGATGTACTTGGTGTAGAGCACGAGCCCAAGCGCCTCGGTGTTGGAGACGTTGGTCGGGATCGCCGACGTGATCTGCTTGCTGACGGTCGGATTGATCACCCAGAACCCGACGGTGAGCAGGAGCTCGAACATGAAGATGCCGCCGACCACGAGTCCGACCGGCAGATATTCGATGAAGCCCTCGCGCAGCTGGTCGAAGTCGACGTCCAGCATCATGATCACGAACAGGAACAGCACGGCAACCGCGCCGACATAGACCACGATCAGGATCATGGCCAGGAATTCCGCCCCCATCAGCACGAACAGGCCGGAGGCGTTGACGAAGGCCAGGATCAGGAACAGCACGGAGTGAACGGGGTTGCGCGAGGCAATCACCATCACGGCGGATGCCACGCAGACGGCGGCAAACAGGTAAAAGAACAGCGCGGGAAGAAGCATAATTTGTCCCCGTCCCCTTTACCTATAGGGCGCGTCGAGCGCGATCGATTTCGCGATCTCGCGCTCCCAGCGGTCCCCGTTGGCGAGTAGCTTCGCCTTGTCATAATAGAGCTCTTCGCGCGTCTCGGTCGCGAACTCGAAGTTCGGTCCCTCGACGATCGCATCCACCGGGCAGGCCTCCTGGCACAGGCCGCAATAGATGCATTTCACCATGTCGATGTCGTAGCGCACGGTTCGGCGGGTGCCGTCATTGCGGCGCGGACCGGCCTCGATGGTGATGGCCTGCGCCGGGCAGATCGCCTCGCACAGCTTGCAGGCGATGCAGCGCTCTTCGCCGTTGGGATAGCGGCGCAGCGCATGCTCGCCGCGGAAGCGCGGCGAGATCGGGTTCTTCTCGAAGGGATAGTTGATGGTCGGCTTCGGCTGGAAGAAGTAGCGCATGGCGAGAAAGAACGCCGAGACGAACTCGGACAGAAGCAGCGACCGGGCGGCGGCTTTGACACTCATGGCGGACCTCACTTCGGCGCGATGTCGGCGAAATGCAACACGCCCGCCACGACCACCACCATCGCCAGCGACAGCGGCAGGAACACCTTCCAGCCCAGTCGCATCAATTGGTCGTAGCGGTAGCGCGGCACGATCGCCTTTGCCATCGCGAACAGGAAGAACATGAAGAACAGTTTCAGCGCAAACCAGATCACCCCGAACACCGGCCAGTTGAAGGGCGGCAAGTCGATCGGCGATAGCCAGCCGCCCAGGAACAGGATGGTCGCCATCGCGCACATCGTGGTGATGGCGACGTATTCGCCCAGCATGAACAGGAGATACGGGGTCGAGCCGTATTCGACCATGAAGCCGGCGACGAGCTCGGATTCCGCCTCCACCAGGTCGAATGGCGGACGGTTGGTCTCGGCCAGCGCCGAGACGTAGAACACCACGAACATCGGCAGCAACGGCCAGACATACCAGTTCAGGATCGTGAGCTGCGGCAGCCCGATCAGGGTTGCGAGCCCATGCAGCTTCTGCGCCTCGACCACCGCCGACAGGTTCAGCGAGCCGGCGCACAGCAAGACCGTGATGATCACGAAGCCGATCGAGACTTCGTAGGACACCATCTGCGCAGCCGAGCGCAGCGCGGCCAGGAACGGATATTTCGAGTTCGACGACCAGCCGGCCATGATGATGCCGTAGATCGACAGCGACGAGATCGCGAAGATGTAGAGGATGCCGACATTGATGTCGGAGATCACCCAGCCGAGATTGGTCGGGATCACTGCCCAGGCGGCGAGCGCGAGCACGCAGGAGACCAGCGGCGCCAGCAGGAACACGCCCTTGTTCGCACCGGCCGGGATGATCGGCTCCTTCAGCACGAATTTGAGCAGGTCCGCGAACGACTGCAACAGGCCCCAGGGTCCAACCACGTTGGGGCCGCGGCGGATCTGCACGGCGGCCCAGATCTTGCGGTCGGCCAACAGAATGTAGGCGATCGCGATCAGCAGCACGACCAGCAGCAGCACGCTTTCCGCGACCATGATGATCAGCGGCCAGAGGAAGCCGGTCCAGAATGAGCTTGCGAAGAAATCAGCCATCAGATCACGCTTATTCCGCTGCGTTCAGCATGCGCCCTGCGGCCAGGCGCGAACATTCCGCCATCACCGCTGACGCACGAGCGATCGGGTTGGTCAGGTAGAAATCCTCAACCGGAGACTTGAACGGCGCCTTCTCCAGGCTGCCGCCCTTCCCGGCCAGCGCCTTGATTGCGCCCGCGTCGGCCGGCTCGACATGGTCCAGCCGCGCTAGAAGCGGCATGGCCTTGAAGATCGCCCTGCGCAGCTCGGCAAGGGAGTCATAGGGCAGCTTCTTGCCCAACACGTCGGAGAGCGCGCGGATGATCGCCCAGTCCTCGCGGGCCTCCCCCGGGGGAAAGGCCGCGCGGCCGGTCATCTGCACCCGGCCTTCGGTGTTGACATAGATCGCGGATTTCTCGGTATACGCGGCCGCGGGCAGGATCACGTCGGCGCGGTGCGCGCCGCGATCGCCATGGGTGCCGATGTAGACCACGGAGGTGCCGTCCGGCACCTTGGTCTCGTCGGCCCCGAGCAGGAACAGCAGATCGAGCGTGCCGAAGGTCGTCATCTGCGCGGCATTGAGGCCGCCTGCGCCGGGCGCGAATCCGATGTCGAGCGCGCCGACCCGGGAGGCGGTGTCGTGCAGCACGGCAAAGCCGTTCCAGCCGTCCTTGATCGCCCCGAAATCGACCGCAAGCTTGGCCGCGAGCGCGAGCACCGCGCTGCCGTCATGCCGGCCGGCCGCGCCGGAGCCGACCAGGATGATCGGGTTCTTGGCGGTCTTCAGCACATCGGCAAACTTGCTCTTGCCACCCGTGAGCTCGTTCAGCGAGTCCGGGCCGGCGCCGAGATAGTCGTAGCCGTAGGTGAGATCGGCCTGCGGGCCGATCACGCCGATCTTGAGCTGGCCGGTGCGCCAGCGCTTGCGGATGCGGGCGTTGAGCACGGCCGCTTCCTTGCGCGGGTTGGCGCCAATGATCAGGAGCGCGTCCGCCTGCTCGATGCCGGCGATGGTTGGATTGAACAGATAGGAGGCGCGGCCGAGCTTGGGATCGAACGCGTCGCCGCCCTGCACCGCGAGGTTGGTCGAACCCCACTTCGCCAGGAGATCCTTCAGCGCGAACATCTCCTCCACCCCGGCAAGGTCGCCGGCGATGGCGCCGACGCGCTTGCCATCGATGCGGGCCGCCTTGGCGGCGATGGCGGCAAAGGCTTCCTGCCAGGAGGTCGCGCGCAGCTTGCCGTTCTCACGGATGTAGGGCCGGTCAAGGCGCTGGGTGCGCAGCCCATCGATGATGTGACGGGTCTTGTCGGAAATCCATTCCTCGTTCACCGCCTCATTGATGCGCGGCAGGATGCGCATCACCTCGCGGCCGCGGGTATCGACCCGGATCGCGGAGCCGACGCCGTCCATGACGTCGACGGACTGGGTCTTGCCAAGCTCCCAGGGCCGCGCCGCAAAGGCATAGGGCTTCGAGGTCAGCGCGCCCACCGGGCAGATGTCAACCAGATTGCCCTGCAGCTCCGAGCTCAGCGCGTGCTCGAGATAAGTCGTGATCTCCATGTCCTCGCCGCGGCCGGTCGCGCCCATTTCCGGCGTGCCGCAGACCTCCGCGGAGAAGCGGACGCAGCGCGTGCACTGGATGCAGCGGTTCATCGAGGTCTTGACCAGCGCGCCGAGATACTTGTCCTCGACGGCGCGCTTGTTCTCGGCAAAGCGGCTGGTGTCGACGCCGTAACCCATCGCCTGATCCTGCAGGTCGCACTCGCCGCCTTGATCGCAGATCGGGCAGTCCAGCGGATGGTTGATCAGCAGGAACTCCATCACGCCTTCGCGCGCCTTCTTCACCATCGGCGAACGGGTGGAGATTTCCGGCGGCTCGCCCTTCGGACCGGGACGGCAGTCGCGCACACCCCAGGCGCAGCTTGCGACCGGCTTCGGGCCGCCCTTCACCTCGACCAGGCACATCCGGCAATTGCCGGCGATCGAGAGGCGCTCGTGGTAGCAGAAGCGCGGAATCTCGGCACCCGCCGCCTCGCACGCCTGCAGCAGCGTGTACTCCGGCGGCACATCGATCTCTTTGCCATCGACGATGATCTTGGTCATTGCTTTACTCCGCCGCGATCATGTTCTCGGGATCGCGGATGCCGATATCGTCGATATCGGCCTTATGCGAATAGGCGTCGATGCGCGCTTCGATCTCGTGACGGAAATGCGCGATCAGGCCCTGGATCGGCCATGCCGCGGCGTCGCCCAGCGCGCAGATGGTGTGACCCTCGACCTGCTTTGTCACCTCGAGCAGCATGTCGATCTCGCGCTTGTGGGCGCGGCCCTCGGCCATGCGGCTGAGCACGCGCCACATCCAGCCCGTGCCTTCGCGGCACGGCGTGCACTGGCCGCAGCTCTCATGCTTGTAGAAATAGGAGATGCGCGCGATCGCCCGGATCAGATCGGTCGACTTGTCCATGACGATGACGGCGGCGGTGCCAAGGCCGGAGCGCAGCTTGCTCAGGCTGTCGAAATCCATCGGCGTATCGATGATCTGGTCGGCCGGCACCATGCGCACCGAGGAGCCGCCGGGGATGACGGCCTTGAGATTGTCCCAGCCGCCGCGAATGCCGCCGCAATGCCGCTCGATCAGCTCGCGGAACGGGACACTCATCGCCTCCTCGACATTGCAGGGGCGCTCGACATGGCCCGAGATGCAAAACAACTTCGTGCCATGGTTGTTTTGCGAGCCGATGCCGGCGAACCAGGACGCGCCGCGGCGCAGGATGTCGGGCGCGACCGCGATCGATTCGACATTGTTGACCGTGGTCGGGCAGCCATAGAGGCCGACATTGGCCGGGAATGGCGGCTTCAGGCGCGGCTGACCCTTCTTGCCCTCGAGGCTTTCGAGCAGCGCAGTCTCCTCGCCACAGATATAGGCGCCGGCGCCGTGCGCGACATAGAGATCGAACGGCCAGCCGTTGACATTGTCCTTGCCGATCAGCTTGGCCTCATAGGCCTGGTCGATCGCGGCCTGCAGACGCTCGCGCTCCCTGATGAACTCGCCGCGCACATAGATGTAGCAGGCATGGGCGCCCATCGCGAAGCTCGCGAGCAGGCAGCCCTCGACCAAGAGATGCGGATCGTGCCGCATGATCTCGCGGTCCTTGCAGGTGCCTGGCTCGGACTCGTCGGCGTTGACGACGAGATAGCTTGGCCGGCCGTCCTTGTTCTCCTTCGGCATGAAGGACCATTTCAGCCCGGTCGGAAATCCTGCGCCGCCGCGGCCGCGCAAGCCTGAGGCCTTCATCTCATTGATGATCCAGTCGCGACCCTTGTCGATGATCGCCTTGGTGCCGTCCCAGGCGCCGCGCTTGCGCGCGCCCGCAAGACCCCAATCGTGGAGGCCGTAGAGGTTCTTGAAAATCCGGTCCTTGTCGTCGAGCATGACTAGAGCGCTTTCCGATCCGAACGTAGGGCTGTCATCGCACGCATCAGGTCGTTTCCTTCAGCGTGGTCGGCCCGGTGATGGGCGCCGAGAACTGCCGGCCGTTTTGCGGACCGGGCTTCGGCGGATTGCCTGACGCAAAGCCGTCGAGGACTTTGCCAAAACTTTCCTTGGTGAGATCTTCGTAGGTGTCCTTCCAGATCATGACCATCGGCGCGTTCACGCAGGCGCCGAGGCACTCGACCTCCTCCCAGCTGAAATTACCGTCCTTGGAGAGGTGGAAGGGATCGTGGTGGATGCGGCTCTGGCAGACTTCGATGAGGTCGCCGGCGCCGCGCAGGCGGCACGGCGTGGTGCCGCAGACCTGGACATGGGCCTTCTTGCCCACCGGCTGCAGCTGGAACATGGTATAGAAGGTCGCGATCTCGAGCATGCGGATGAGGGGCATGTCGAGCATGTCGGCGACATAGCGGATGGCGGCCTCGGACACCCAGCCTTCATTCTGCTCCTGCGCCCGCCACAGGATCGCGATCGCGGCGGAGGCCTGCCGTCCTTCCGGATATTTGGTGATCTCGCGCTTGGCCCAGGCGAGATTCTCCTCCGTGAAAGCGAAGCTTTCCGGCTGCTGTTCTTTTGGCGCAAGGCGGCGAACGGACATCGTGTTCTAGACTCTCATTGCAGGCGAGACGCGACATCGGCATTGAGCGCATCGATCCGGTTTTGCCAGAACGCGCTTTGCGTGCCGAAGACGTTGTAGCCGACGTGGGTGGAGACCTTGATGCGATCGAGGATCGACAGCTCCGTCACGGTCTCCATGCGGTTGGAGCGGGGATCGTAGACGATAAGCTTGAGCGGGGTCTTTTCGAGGATGTAGCGCGAGACCGTGTGATCGGGGTCGTTGCCGTGCTCCTCGCACAGGATCACGCTATCGCCGGCGAGCAACCGCGAGCCACCCTTGATGGCCTCGATCTCGACGCCCTCGACGTCGAGCTTGATCAGATATTTGCCATCGGGTGCGACGGTGCCGTCGTCAATCAGGTCGTCGAGCGCAATGACCGGCACCTCTTCGCCGCCGCTACCTGCGCCGCCCGCGATGCTGAAGGCCTCGTGCTTGGTGCCGCGGAGATGCGCGGTACCGCGGACGGCGCCGATCGCGCATTTCATGGTCTCGAAGCGGTCGCCGTTCACATGGGCGTTGTTGGCGAGCTTGCCGAAGTTCTGCGACGACGGCTCGATCGCAATCGCCCGATGCGCGCCAAACGGGCGGCTCGAGACCAGCACGGACCAGTAGCCGTAATTGGCGCCGCAATCGATCAGCGTGTAGTCGACGTCGGCAGAATGCCTGAACAGCAGCTCAAGCTCGTCCTCATAATGATAGGACCGGTTGAGCAGCTTGCTCCAATAGCCGTCGCCATAGGGAAACTCGAACACCGCATCGTCGTTGAGCTTGATGGCGATGTTGCGCGCGGGCAGCGTCTTGCGCAGCAGATTGGCGCAGCCGTTGTACCCGCGATGCGAGAAATGCGACGAGATCTTCGAACCCGTGGCCAAAGCCAGCGCGGCCGTGCGCTCCCAGAGGTTTGCTCCCTCCAGGGCTCCTGAGGCACGGTCAAACTGGATCGGGGCCTCGCCCATCAACGATCGACCTCTCCGAAGACGATATCGAGCGAGCCGAGAATGGCGGAGACGTCGGCCAGCAGATGGCCCCTGCAGATGAAGTCCATCGCCTGCAGATGCGCAAAGCCTGGCGCGCGGATCTTGCACTTGTAGGGCTTGTTGGAGCCGTCGGCGACGAGATAGACGCCGAACTCGCCCTTCGGCGCCTCGACGGCCGCATAGATTTCGCCTTCCGGCACGTGGAAGCCCTCGGTGTAGAGCTTGAAATGATGGATCAGCGCCTCCATCGAGCGCTTCATCTCGCCGCGCCGCGGCGGGAAGATCTTGTTGTCCTGCACTGCCACGGGCCCCTGCCCGCCCGGCTCACGCAGCTTGGCGATACACTGCTTCATGATCCGCACCGACTGGCGCATCTCCTCCATGCGGATCAGGTAACGGTCGTAGCAGTCGCCGTTCTTGCCGATCGGGATGTCGAAATCCATCTCGGCATAGCATTCATAGGGCTGCGCCTTGCGCAGGTCCCAGGCAGCGCCCGAGCCGCGCACCATCACGCCCGAGAAACCCCACTCCCAGGCCTGCTTCAGCGTCACCTTGCCGATGTCGACATTTCGCTGCTTGAAGATGCGGTTGGCGGTGAGCAGGCGATCGAGATCGTCGACCACGCCGAGGAACGGATCACACCACGCCTCGATATCATCGATCAGCTTGGGCGGAAGGTCCTGGTGCACACCGCCGATGCGGAAATAGGCCGCATGCATGCGCGAGCCGGAGGCTCGCTCATAGAACACCATCAGCTTCTCGCGCTCCTCGAAGCCCCACAGCGGTGGGGTGAGCGCGCCGACGTCCATCGCCTGCGTGGTGACGTTGAGGAGGTGAGAGAGAATGCGGCCGATCTCGCAATAAAGCACACGGATCAGCTGGCCGCGGCGCGGCACCTCGATGCCGAGCAGCCTTTCGGCGGCGAGGCAGAACGCATGCTCCTGGTTCATCGGCGCGACATAATCGAGCCGATCGAAATAGGGAATCGCCTGGAGGTAGGTCTTGGCCTCGATCAGCTTCTCGGTGCCGCGATGAAGCAAGCCGATATGCGGATCGACCCGCTCGACGACCTCACCATCCAGTTCAAGTACCAAGCGCAACACGCCGTGCGCCGCCGGATGCTGGGGTCCGAAATTGATAGTGAAATTGCGAAGGTGTTGGCTTTGCTCGTTCATGGTCAGACCTTCGGTCCCGCCTTCTCGTCACCGGGCAGCGGATAGTCAGCGCCTTCCCAAGGCGAGAGGAAATCGAACTTGCGGAATTCCTGGTTGAGCCGAACCGGCTCGTAGAGCACCCGCTTCTCCTGGTCGTCGTAGCGGACCTCGACAAAACCGGTCAGCGGGAAATCCTTGCGCAGCGGATGACCCTCAAAACCGTAGTCGGTCAACAGGCGGCGCATGTCGGGATGGCCTGTGAAGATCACGCCATAGAGGTCGTAGGCTTCCCGCTCGAACCAGTCGGCGCCGGGAAACACCTCGATCAGCGACGGCACTTGGGTGGTCTCGTCGGCGTACGCCTTGAGGCGGATGCGGGTGTTCAGGGTGGGCGACAGGAAGTGATAGATCACGTCGAAGCGCTTGTCGCGCTGGGGATAGTCGACCGCGGTGATGTCGGTGATGTTGACGAAGCGGCAGTTCGGATCGTCGCGCAGGAATTTCGCGACCTCCACAATCTTGCCGGCTTCGACCACCACCGTGAGCTGGTTGTAGGCCACCACGTGTTCGAGCGCGGCGCCCGGAAGCGCGCTAACGATCGTTTGCCCCAGAGCTTCGAGCCTGCCGTCGTCCATCACTTGAAACCTTTTAGCGTTCGATCGTGCCGGTGCGGCGAATCTTCTTCTGCAGGAGCAGCACGCCGTAGAGCAGCGCCTCCGCGGTCGGCGGACAACCGGGCACGTAGATGTCGATGGGCACGATGCGGTCGCAGCCGCGCACCACCGAATAGGAATAGTGGTAATAGCCGCCGCCATTGGCGCAGGAGCCCATCGAGATGACGTAGCGCGGCTCCGGCATCTGGTCGTAGACCTTGCGCAGCGCCGGCGCCATCTTGTTGGTCAGCGTGCCCGCCACGATCATCACGTCGGACTGGCGCGGCGAGGCACGCGGCGCAAAGCCGAATCGCTCGACGTCATAACGCGGCATCGAGACCTGCATCATCTCGACCGCACAGCAGGCGAGCCCGAAGGTCATCCACATCAGCGAGCCGGTGCGGGCCCAGGTGATGAGATCGTCGGCGGCGGCGACAAAGAAGCCTTTGTCGGACAGCTCGTGGTTGACCTCGAGGAAATACGGATCGTTGGCGCCGACCGGCCTGCCGGTCGAAGGATCCAGGATGCCGGTGGCGGCGGGCGCAACCAGCGGGCCCTTAGGCTGGGTGGCGGTTGGGCTCAATCCCATTCGAGCGCGCCTTTCTTCCATTCATAGGCAAAGCCGATCGTCAGCACGGCCAGGAACACCACCATCGACCAGAAGCCGGTCGCGCCCAGCTTGCCGAACGCCACCGCCCACGGGAACAGGAACGCCACCTCGAGATCGAAGATGATGAAGAGGATGGCGACCAGGTAGAAACGGACGTCGAACTTCATGCGGGCGTCGTCGAAGGCGTTGAAACCGCATTCGTAGGCCGAGAGCTTTTCCGGATCCGGCTGCTGGAAGGCAACCACGAACGGGGCGATCAGGAGCACCAGCCCGATCAAGGCTGCGACCCCAATAAAGACAACAAGTGGCAGGTAGTTCTGCAGGATGCCGGTCATCGGCGCCTTACCTTCTCCTGCGGCCTCGGAAGGGCCGCAGATTCGTCGATTTGGAATTATTCTGGGGAGGCTTAGCGCAGTGCACTAGGTGGCGCAAGACAAGCTATTTTGACGCCTGCCATGCCCGAACCGACCTGGGGAAGCGCGGCTTTAGGTCCTTGATCCGCCTGCACCTGGCGCGCTTGGCGGCAAGTCGGCGCGGGCCTTTCTAGCAGTGTGTCGCGCTTGCGTCAGCTCAAGTTTTTTTCAGCCGCAAGCATCTCTGCGGCGCGCTCGGTCAGACGTTTGATCTGGGTCAACAGTCCGGCGACCTCCTCGGCGCTCAGGCCTTCCAGCAACTGCTGGTTACGCTCCAGCCCGCCAGCGACGATCGTGTCATGGGCTGACAGGCCCGACCGGGTCAGGCGGACCAGCACCTCGCGGCTATCCCTGGGGTTTACGGCGCGCGCCACCAGCTTGCGGGAGACGAGCCCGGCCAGCGCCCGGCTGATCTGCCCTTTATCCATGCCGACCGCCTCCGCCAGCCGCGCCACGCTCATCGGCGGCCGCCGCCCCAGCGACGCGACCAGCCCGAACTCCACCGACGACAGCCCCGTCAGCCGCTGGTAGCGCAGGATCGCGCCGCGCTTGAGCAGGTTCGCCAGCACCATCAGCCGCGACGACAGCAGCGCGGTGATCGGCGCGGCCTCCTCCACGGTGGCGATCAGCGAGGCCGGCTCGGCCTGGTCGGCCTTGGTTCTGGTCCGGGTCATGGAGAAAGCTGTGCCAAGAAAGCAGCCGGCTGCCAAGGGGCCCGCGCAGATCGTTGACAATGTCATCTATCTCCGCTTGACTGCCTCAAAAGCAACCAGACCGCGCGGGGAAGGAACACCATGAACATCACCCAGCGGGACCGTGATCTCGGCACGGCCTATGCAATGATGCCGGCCAAGACCCGGACCGAGCTGACCTCGGTGGTCCGCGGTAGCCCGATGGGCGAGTTGCTTCGCCGCTACTGGCACCCGGTCGGCCTCGTCTCCGACGCCACCGACATTCCCAGGAAAGTTCGCGTGCTGGGCGAGGACCTGATGCTGTTCCGCGATAAAGGCGGCCGCGTCGGGCTGCTGCATGCCCGCTGCTGCCATCGCGGCACCACGCTCTACTATGGCAAGGTCGAGGATGACGGCATCCGTTGCTGCTACCACGGCTGGAAGTTCGACACCGAGGGTCGTTGCCTGGAACAGCCCTGCGAGCCCGAGGGCGGTCTGTTCAGGGACAAGGTCCGGCAGCCCTGGTATCCCGTTGCGGAACGCTACGGCCTGATCTTCGCCTATATGGGCCCGGCCGAGAAAATGCCGGTGCTGCCGGCTTACGACTGCCTGGAAAGGGTGGATGACGGCGAGTTTGTCGAGGCCGACGACTCATCCATCGGCGGCGGCGGCCCGGCCATCATCCCCTGCAACTGGCTGCAGCATTTCGAGAATGTCGTCGATCCCTACCATGTGCCGGTGCTGCACGGCTCGTTCAGCGGCCCCCAGTTCACCAACATGATGGCCTCGATCCCCGAAGTGACCTTCGAGATGTCGCCCCGCGGGGTGACCGTGCGCTCGATCCGCCGGCAGGACGACGGCAAGGTGTTTTACCGCGTGACCGAGGCCGCCTTGCCCACCTTGCGGGTGGTGCCCAATCCGAGGGTGGCGCAATTCGCCCGGGTGGAGTCGATCGGCTGGACCTTGCCCATCGATGACACCTCGTTCCGCATCTATGTCGCTGGCCGCGTGAAGAATGCTGGCGATATCGGCCGCATGCGCTCGAAGTTCAACGGCAAGTTCTGGTGGGATATGACCGAGGCCGAGCACCAGCAATTTCCAGGGGATTACGAGGCGCAGGTCGGCCAGGGGCCGGTGACCGTGCATTCGGAGGAGCATTTCGGCCAGAGCGACCGCGGCATCCTGATGATCCGCCGCATGCTGAGCGACCAGCTCGAGGCGCTCGCGGCGGGGCGCGATCCGATCGGCGTATCATTCGATGCGGCCGCCCCACCGGTGACGTTCGAGGCGGGAAACTACATCCGCGAGGCGTAAGACCTCGCAGGGCCAAGAAGACGAACAAGACAAAATAAAAGATGTCACGGGGGAAGGAAACATGGTCGATCTCGCATCCCAAGCGAGCGCGCAAATACGCGCCGCAGCGTCTCCCTCGCCGCGACGCTACTATGTGCTGGCGATCCTCACTGTGGTCTATGCGCTCAATTTCCTCGATCGCACTATCTTCAATGTCCTGATCGAGCCGATCAAAAAGGAATTTGCGCTTTCCGACACCACCATGGGCCTGCTCGCGGGCTTCGGTTTTGTGCTGTTCTATTCCCTGCTCGGCATCCCGATCGCCCGGATTGCCGACCGGGTGAACCGGCGCAACATCGTGGCGCTGGCGTTTGCGTTCTGGAGCGCTATGACGTTCCTCTGTGGGCTCGCCTCCAGCGTCACCACGCTGGCCCTGGCCAGGATCGGTGTCGGCATCGGCGAGTCCGCGGGCACGCCAGCATCGCAAGCATTGCTGGCCGATCTCTTTGACAAGAACGAGCGGCCGCGCGCGCTCGGTATCTATGCCATCGGCACCTATCTCGGCGTCTTCCTCGGCTATTTCATCGGCGGCTGGGTCAACCAGCACTACGGCTGGCGCACCGCGTTCCTTGCGGCCGGCCTGCCCGGGGTCGCGCTTGCCGCGCTGCTGTGGCTAACTGTCGCCGAGCCCAAGCGCGGCGCGATGGCCGAGACCTTTACGCCCGAGCCGGTGGGTGCGACGCTGCGCTTCCTGATGACCCAGCCGAGCTTTGTCATCGTGCTGATCGGGTTTTGCCTGACGAGCTACACCAACTACGCGACCGCCGCCTGGATTCCCCCGTTCCTCGCCCGCGTGCATCATCTGTCGAGCTCCGAGATCGGAACCTATGCCGGCACCTTCAAGGGGCTATGCGGCATCGCTGGCACGCTGGTCGGTGGGCTCGTGGTCGGGCAGATCGGCCGGCGTGACGACCGCTGGAAACTATGGGCGCCGGCCATCATGTCGGGCCTCGCCGGTCCGGTCTTTGCGCTGTGCATGCTGACGCCGAGCTTTGCCATGATGATCGCGGCACTCGCCGCGACCTCGTTCCTGGTCGGCTTTCATCTCGGCCCGATCTTTGCGATTGCGCAGACCGTGGCGCGGCCGAGCATGCGGGCACTGGCGTCTGCACTCGTGCTGTTGACCGCAACCTGTTTCGGCCAGGGCGTCGGCCCGCTTGCGGTCGGCATGATCAATGATGCGCTGAAGGGAGCATTTGGTGCGGACGCCGTGCGCTATTCGCTGCTCTCGGCCGCCGCGACCACGACCCTGGGCGCGCTGCTGTTCGTGGTCGCCGCCGGTTTCATCCGCGCCGACATCGCCCGCGCAAGATAGCGAGGCTGGCACGTCTCACGTCAGCTTGCCCGTGTATTGCTCCAGCCTCTCCCAGGCCTCGGTGCCGTAGGTCTTCTGCCACTGGGTGTAGAAGCCGGACTTGACCAGGGCATTGCGGAATTGCCTGGGATCGGGCGTGTTGAAGACCATACCCCGCCCGGTCAATTCGCCCTGCAGCGAACGCTCCATCGCCAAGAGATCGGCGCGCTCCTTCACCGCGGCGGCATCGAAGCTTTCGTTGAGGATGGCAGCGAGATCGGCCGGCAGGCTCGACAACGCGCGGCGATTGGCGATCACCCAATAGCCGCTCCAGCAATGGTTGGTCAGCGCGCAATATTTCTGCACCTCGTAAAGCTTCCCGGTCGAGACCTGCGCCAGCGGATTCTCCTGGCCCTCGACGATGTGGGTCTGCAGCGCCGAATAGAGCTCGCTGTAGCTGATGCTCGAGGGCAGCGCGCCGAGGCCGGAAAACAGCGAGGTCAGAAGCGCCGTGACCGGGACGCGGATCTTAAAGCCCTTGAGGTCGTCGACGCTGTTCAGCTGGCGGCTCGATGACGAGGTGATCTGGCGAAAGCCGTTGTCCCAGATCTTCGGCATCGGCACGACACCGGCCTTGCCGATGGCCTCGCGCACGAGGTCACCGACGCCGCCGTCCATCGCCGCCCAGACCTGGTCATAGGATTGGAACGCGAAGCCTATGCTGGGCAGTCCGGATAGCGGCACCAGGGTGGACAGCGTCATGGAGGGCGCGGCGAGCAGTTCAATGCCGCCGGCGCGGAGCTGGGACAGCATCTCCGGATCGCCGCCGAGCTGGCTGTTGGCAAATACCGTCACCGCAAGCCGACCGGCCGAGCGGTCGCTCGCCTCCTTGGCTGCCTCGACCAGACGAATCGTCAGAGGGTGGGTGTCGGGGGTATTGACGCCGAGCTTGAACTCGAATTCGGCCGCGGCATTGGCTGGTCTTGTCAGGATCGCGGCCGCGCACACGGCCGAGGCCGAGCCGAGCAGCGCCCGGCGGGTCATTTTCTTCATTTTTCGTTGCCTCCCAAGCGCTTGATTGCGCCCGGGCGGCAGTTTCAGCCGAACCGCGCGGCCTCGCAAGCCGCGACGGCGAAGCCAGGCGCCGGTCCATTTGAAACCATTTTGAGGAATCCGCGAAACCTGGATGAAACAGTGCGGGTCTATGCCTCTTATCCGACAGAGGGCGCTTCAAAGACGCCTTGGGAGGCTCAAATGAACCATTCCATTCATTCGGCTGATCGTGCGACCCACCTCAAGATCGTCGTGGTGGCGCTGGTCGCCGGTATTGCAGTGGCGGCCTTCGGCGCCGCGACCCGCAACAATGTGGACTATTCGCAGACCGCCCGTGTCATCAAGGCTGACAAGCCGGTGATGGTGACGACCTCGGATACGATGGCCGTCCGCTAGACAGGTCGGACGCCTCACAACATTTCGACAGGCCGCCCGATGGGCGGCCTTTTTGCTGCGTGCGACCGGCCAAGGATGGAAAGGGTGGTCACCAGCCGGTGCCCACCGAGCACCAGCAGAGCATCGGGCCGCTTCATCGCCTTTGAAAGGTCCACGGTCCGCCCAAATTGGTTAAATCCGCGTTAACCGCCGTGAGACAGTCTCGCGAGTACCAGTTCGCCGCTGCCTCACCAGCCCCCAAGCCCCTAGGCAGCCGAAAGGAAGGCCGGCGGCGTGCCACACCCGCCGGCCTTCGCTTGTCGCGCCGCTCAGCGTTTGACCCTGACGCTCTTCCCTGTCCTTCGCCTCGTCCCCGCCGGGGCGTTGGCGGCTGGATTGGATGGCGCGGCCTGCAGGCCGTAGCTGGCAAAGCCCTTCGCCGTTTCAGCGATCTCGTCATCACTGAGGATATGCGGGCCGAGTGCGAGCGAAAGATAGTATTGCCGCGCGATGGTCTCGAGCTCGACGGCGAGCCACATCGCCTTGTCCAAATTGGGGCCGACCGCAATCATGCCATGATTGGCCAACAGACAGCCGCTACGGCCCTCGAGCGCAGCGAGCGCGAGCTCCGACAGCTCCCTGGTGCCGTAGCATGCGTAAGGCGCGCAACGGATACCGTTCCCGCCGAATGCCGCGATCATGTAGTGGCACGCGGGGATCGGTTTGCGCGCGATTGCCAGCACCGTCGCATAGGTCGAATGGGTGTGGACGACACTGCCGGCGTCGGGGCGCGCCCGCATGATGTCGAGATGGAACCGCCATTCCGTCGAGGGCCGTAGCGGCCCGGTCCACTCGCCATCCGCGCCCTCGAGCGGCATTGACGCAATCATCTCCGGCTTCATCGCGTCATATGGCGTGGCCGACGGCGTGATCAGCATCCTGTCTTTGTACCGCGCGGAGATATTGCCCGATGTGCCCTGGTTGAGACCCGAGGCATTCATCCAGCGGCACTTGGCGATGATCGCCTCGCGCAATTCCCGTTCGTCGCGGGTCATGACCTTACCTTTCATGTTCAGCACCGATTGATGCTCTCATTGCTATAGACCTTCCAGCCGAGATCTGCAGCCAGCGGCTGCGCCCGAGGCATTAGTGGGCGGCCGCGCGCCTGCCGAGGTCAATCTCGGCAACCCGATTGGCCTCCCGACGAAGAAGGTCGGTCCAGCAACTGATCACGGAGAGTTCGTCTTGTGTGCATCACAGGTTGCGTGCCATCCTAGCTCGGTGGTGCACGGGAAGATCAATTCCCGGCACGACGGACGTGAAGGTTGAAAAACAAAAACACCTAGGGAGACAGAGACATGAAGTGGAGCCTTCGACTTGCAAGCCTCGCTTGCGCCAGCCTCCTGCTTTCTGCAGCAACTGCCTGGGCGGCCCCAAAGGTTGTCTCAGGGCCCGGCGCTGATCCGGCCTGCTTCAAGCCCTGGTCCAGCCAGACCAAGTTCTTCCAGTGGAACAAGAAACCCGGCCCCTACAAGATCGCCCTTGTCAACGGCTTCGTCGGCAACACCTGGCGCATCCAGATGGTGAAGACGGCCAAGGCTTTTGCCGAGCAGCCGGGCATCAAGGAGAATATCAAGGAGTTCAAGGTCGTCTCGACCGGGACCGATGTCGCGGCGCAACTCGGCGCCATGGAGGACTTCATCAATCAGGGCTTCGATGCCATCGTCACCATTGCCGTGGCCCCCGATGGCTTCGACCGCATCATCCGCCTTGCCGACAAGAACAATGTGGTGGTGGTTCCCTTCGACAACATCCTCGACACCGACAAGGTGATGATGGTCAACGAGGACCAAAAGGAAATGGGCCGCATGTCGGCCAAATGGCTCATCGATGAAATGGGCAAGAAGAGCGGCGATATTCTCGAGGTACGCGGCCTGCCCGGCAATTCGGTCGACCGCGACCGCCATCTCGGCTTCCGCGAAATCATGGAAGGATCCGGCAACAAGTTCAACATCACCGAGGTGGTGGGCAATTGGGACACCGGCACCTCGCAAAAGGTGACCGCCGATGCGCTCGCGGTTCACGGCCATTTCGATGGCATCTTCACCCAAGGCGGCTCGGACGGCACGGTGCAGGCGTTGATCGCAGCCAAGCACCCCTTCGTGCCGATGTCGGGTGAGGGCGAGAACGAATACCGCAAGCAGATCGCCGATCACTGGAAGGACGGACTAAAGGGCATGTCCTACGGCCAGTCGCCGGCGCTCGTCGCCATCGCCACCAAGGCGGCGATCTCCGCGCTGCAGGGCAATGTCATGCCGCAGCTGATCTCGATTCCGATTCCGGTCGCCACCTACAAGGATCTCAAGCCGGGCACGAACTACTGGCCGGACCTCAACGCGAACTTCTTCGCCCCCAATCAGTTTACCCCTTGCGGCGTGAACTTCACGGCGCCAGAAATCATGGCGCAAAGCGAGAAGAACACCCAGTGAGCGCTGCGACCGCGTTTCAGTCATGGCCTGGCATCCGCCAGGCCATCACTTTCTGAGCCCGCCATGCTGGACGCCGTGCGGCCGCAAGCCGCCTTCCTGACATTGTCCGGAATCTCCAAGCGCTACGCCGGCGTGCGTGCGCTGGAAGACGTCGACCTCGCCTGCGAACGCGGCAAGATCCATGCTGTGCTCGGTGAGAATGGCGCAGGCAAGTCCACGCTGATCAAGATCATCGCCGGCGTGGTCCAGCCCGATGCCGGCACCATGTGCCTGGACGGCAACAATGTCAGCTTCGCCACGCCATCTGCCGCGAATGCGGCTGGCGTCGTCTGTATCTTTCAGGAACTGTCGCTGATGCCCGACCTCTCGGTCGCGGACAATATCTCGATCGCTTCGCCGCCGCGCCGCTTTGGCCTGATCGATGCCAGGGCACAGCGCCGCCGTGCCGAGGCGCTGCTCGCGGAAATCGGCTGCGAGGACGTCAACCCGCTGATGCGGGTGGGCGATCTGCCGCTGTCGCGCCGCCAGGTGGTCGAGATTGCCAAGGCGCTCGGCAAGCGGCCGCGGCTCCTGATCCTCGACGAAGCCACCTCGGCACTCACCAGCGCCGACGTCGAGAAGGTCTATGCGATGCTTGCGAAGCTGAAGGCCGAGGGCGTCGCCATCCTCTACATTTCGCACCGCATGCACGAGGTCGAGGCGCTCGCCGACCGTGCCTCCGTGTTCCGCAATGGACGCCATATCGAGACCTTCGATAAGGGGGCTCGCTCCACCGCCGATATCGTTCAGCTGATGATCGGACGCGACATCGCCACCCAGTATCCGCCAAAGCCGGCCCGCAAGCCGCCCAAGTCGGTGCTGGCTCTGGAAAACCTGTCTTGGGAAAAACACCTCGACCGCATCTCACTTTCCGCTGCTGCCGGCGAGATCGTCGGCCTCGGCGGCCTCGATGGGCAAGGCCAGAAATCGCTGCTGCTTGCCTTGTTCGGCGTGCTGCGCGGCGTCACCGGACGCGTCACGATCGACGGCCGCAACCTGCACCTGGGCTCTCCTAAGGCCGCGAAGTCAGCCGGCATCGCGCTCGTGCCCGAGGATCGCAAGACCGAGGGATTGATGCTGCCGATGTCGATCGCCGACAATCTGACGATCGCCTCGCTCGCTGCCGTCTCGACCGGCCCCTTCGTCGATCGCGCCAAGGAGAGCGCCGCGGTCAAGCGCAGCATCGCGCGGCTGCAGATCAAGATCGGCGCGCCGAGCGATGCGGTATCGACGCTGTCGGGCGGCAACCAGCAAAAGGTGGTGCTCGCCAAATGGCTGCTGACCGAGCCGCGCATCATCCTGCTCAATGATCCGACCCGCGGCATCGACGTCGGCACCAAGCAGGAGCTCTATCGGTTGATGCGCGAACTCGCCGACCAGGGCGCCGCCATCCTGTTCTATTCGACTGATTATGACGAGTTGATCGGCTGCTGCGACAGGGTCGCCATCATGTATGACGGCCGCATCGTGCGTGAACTCGAGGGCGACGAGCTCACCGAGACGAACATCATCGCAAGCTCGCTCAATGTCCACGCCGCAACGCCAGCCAGCAGCGCACCCGGAACAACCCATGCTTGACGATCTTGCAATCCGGGCGCGCCAGAACGTTGGGCTGGTCACCGCCATCCTGCTGTTCTGCGTTTTGTATGTCCTCTACAACCTGGCGCATCCGAGAGGCTTCTCCTCAGCCGTGCTGGTGCAGAATGGCGACGAGATATTCGCACTCGCCATGCTGGCAATGGCGCAGACGGTACCCGTGCTCGCATCCGGGCTTGATCTTTCGGTCGGAGCGGTGATGACCATGGTGGGCTGCTTTGCGAGCTATCTGTTGACGGGGACGCCCGGCGGCGCTCCGCTGCATCTTGAGATCTTCGGTCTGTATCTCGGCCTCGGCACTTTTCCCGGCGGCATCGTCGGCATCCTGCTCGGCACGGCCGTATGCGTCGCGATCGGTGCGTTCGCCGGCTTCATCAATGGCTGCGTCGTCGTCTATGGACGCATCCAACCGATCATCGCAACGCTGGCAACCGGCGCGGTGTATGTCGGGATAGCGCTGTTCCTGCGCCCGACGCCGGGCGGCAAGATCGACGAGGATCTCAACTGGGCGCTGACAAATTCGCTCGGCGATTTTGCCTCGACCGTGCATATCTTCAACGACGGCGCGGCAGGCTGGTTTGTGCCGTTCGCGTGGATTCCGGTGCCGTTCGCCCTTCTCGCCCTGATCGCGCTTCTGGTCTGGGTGCCGTTTCGACGCTCCGTGCTGGGCCGCGCGGTCTACGCGATCGGCTCGGCCGAAGGCGCAGCCTACATGTCCGGGCTTCCGATCGCGCGCGCCAAGATCGCGGCGTTCACGCTTGCCGGCTTCTTTGCCGGATGCGGGGGCCTGTTTCTTGCCATTCAGACCTCCTCGGGCAACGCCGATATTCCGCAGGCGGGCGCCTATACGCTCAACTCGATCGCCTCGGTGGTCATTGGCGGCACGTCGCTGCTCGGCGGCACGGGTGGTGCGATCGGCTCGATCTTCGGCGCGATGATCCTGCGCGTCATCTCGTTCTTCTTCCGGATCTTTGACATCGCTCCCCTGCTCCAGCCGCTGTTCGAGGGCCTGATCCTGCTGGCGGCGGTCAGCATCGGCGCGCTGCGCGTGCTGCGGGTCCGAAACACCCTGGAACTGTTCCGATGACCACGGCGCCCCTCGGCCTCTCGCGCGACGACCGCCCGCTCCTGATCGCGGCCCTGTTCATCTTCGTCATTCTGGTCGCCGGCACGGCTTACACGTTCGCGCGTTTCGGCAGCGCTCCGCTGCTGTCGCCGACCTATCTGCTGCAGCAACTGCAGATCGGCGCATTTCTCGGCATTGTTGCGGCCGGCATGATGATCGTGATCCTGATCGCCCAGATCGATCTGTCAGTGCCCTGGACGCTCGCCGCCGCCGCCATGATGGCGACCACAGTCGGTGGGCCGCTCGCGATTCCTGTCGGGCTTGGCGTCGGCCTGCTTGTCGGCATCGTCAACGGCATCGGGGTGGCCTATTTGCGCGTCCCCTCGATGATCTTCACACTGGGCGTCAATGCGGTGATGCGCGGCCTGATGGTTGCGCATACCGGCGGCTATGCGCCTCAGACGACGGCAACCGACCTGATGCAGATGCTCGCCTCGGGGCGCTCGCTCGGCATTCCCAACGCGTTGTTTGTCTGGGCCGCAGTGTCCGTGCTGGTCGCTGCGATCCTGCAACGCACGCCGCTTGGCCGCTACATCTACGCCATCGGCAACAGGGAATCGGCGGCCTATCTGGCCGGCGTCGACACCCGCCGGGTCACCGTGATTTGCTTCGCTCTTTGCGGCCTGACGGCCGCTCTCGCCGGGGTCCTGCTCGCCGGCTATTCCACCAAGGCCTATCAGGCGATGGGCGACGCTTATCTGCTGCCTTCGATCGCGGCGGTCGTGATCGGGGGCACAAACATCCTGGGCGGCCGCGGCCGTTATCTCGGCACGCTGATCGGCGTGGTGCTGATCGTGCTCCTCAACAGCGTGCTCTCGATCATGGAGATGCCGGAGGCCGGACGACAGGTCATTTATGGCCTCGTCATCATCCTGATGCTGCTTGTCTACGGACGTGGCGAACGCGTGACAAGCTAGGGCAAGAGATCAACACGGCAGGTAGCTGAAGCCTGCGGATGAAAGGAGAAAGCATGCTTCCCTATGTTGCGCATGATCCGCGTTTCTCCCGCCTGGTGATCGGCCACGCAAATCTCGAAAAGCTTGCCAGCGGGTGCCGCTGGGCCGAGGGACCTGCGTATTTTGCCGCGGGGAAATATCTGATCTGGTCGGATATTCCCAATGACCGGATGATGCGCTTTGACGAGACCGACGCATCCGTATCGGTCTTCCGCTCACCAAGCTTCAATTCAAACGGCAATACGGTCGACCGCGAGGGACGGCTGGTCACGTGCGAGCACCTTGCACGGCGGGTCAGCCGCACCGAGCACGATGGCTCGATCACCGTCCTCGCTGACCAGTATGAAGGGCGCCGGCTGAACTCGCCCAACGACGTCGTGGTCAAGTCGGACGGTTCGATCTGGTTCTCCGACCCGACCTACGGCATCGACAGCGACTATGAGGGGCGGCAGAGCGAATCCGAGATCGGCGCCTCAAATGTCTACCGGATCGACGGCAGCACCGGGCGGATATCGCTTGTCGTATCGGACCGCGTGAAGCCCAACGGGCTCGCCTTCTCGCCCGATGAGACCAGGCTATACGTCGCCGATACCGGTGCGACGCATGTCAGCGGGCTTCCGGCCACGATCTGGTCGTACAGCGTCGAGGGGCAGACGATCGGATCTCCTGCGCTGTTTGCCACCTGTCCCGAGGGCCTGTTCGACGGATTTCGCTGTGACATCCACGGCAACATATGGACCTCTGCAGGCCGCAGCGTCTTTTGCTATTCGCCCGACGGGACGCATCTCGGCACGATCCCGATCGGAGAAATCGTCGCGAACGTCTGTTTTGGCGGACAACACCGCAATCGGCTCTATATCTGCGGACAGACCTCGCTCTACTCGATCTATCTGAATACGCGCGGCGCGGTCTAAGGCGGCGAGCACCGCGAACCCAGCAAAAATATCGAAAACAACCCCATGCAAAGTAGGCGGCGGCCTCCGGAACGGAAAGCTTTGCGATAAATTGACACGTCGGGCAAATCAGCTGCAGAATTCAAAATCCCCTCGACGGCCACGGGGCAAACACGGATGCTGTCACGCCAAGGCGCGCGGGGCGAGGCAGTTCGCAACCGAGACAGGTCTAAGCCGCGAGGCGATCTACAAGTCGTTTCGCCCTGGCGGGAATCCGACAGTCGAGACCATCAACAAAGCCCTGAAGGTTGCTCGGTCTAAAATTGTCGTTCGCCCCGGTGGAAGCGACTTGAAGCCGCCTGCGCTAGTCATGTTCACGCGAAGTGGAACAGAGAGCGCCCGAAGGTGTCGCGCCTCGTGACGCCTTTGTAATTTGAAAAAGCCAGCTAAGTCTTTGAAATGATTGGCGCGAGAGACGGGGCTCGAACCCGCGACCTCCGCCGTGACAGGGCGGCGCTCTAACCAACTGAGCTACTCCCGCGGATGCAGTCGAACAACCGCGCTGGAGCAGGGCTTAAAGGGGCGAACTTTGCAAGTCAAGCAGAAGTCAAGCAGTCCGAGAACCCCGCATCAACAGGGGGTTTTGCGATAGGATTGCGAGAAATGCCCGGTTTTCGGGGAGAAGTGGCATAGTTCGTCGGCGCCGAATCGTTTATGGCCTGAAATGTCCGAGGGGGTTCCTAAGCCGTTTCCAAGCAACGAGGAGGGCCGAACATGGCAAAGAAAGCAGCTAGCCCGGCGACCATCACGCTCAAGCACCTTGCCGCAGCGATCGCCGAGGACCAGGAACTGTCCAAGAAGCAGGCCGAGAGCATCCTGACCGATGTGGTGAGCCGGATCACCAAGCACCTCAAGAAAGGCGAGCGCATTCGCATCGTCGGGCTCGGCATCCTGCAGGTGCGCAAGCGCGCCGCCCGTACCGGCCGCAACCCGGCGACCGGCGAGCCGATCCAGATCAAGGCCAGCAAGAAGGTGGCCTTCCGCGCCGCCAAGGAGCTCAAGGAAGCGATCTGATCGTCCCTTTCTTGCCTCGTCAGCCTTCACGCCATTCCGCCGGAGTTTTCGCGGCCCCCGGAATGGCGTTTTCTTTTGTGATAGTGTTTCCCGATCCCCATCCAAACCGCGGTTTTGACTTTGCCCTGCTCTCTCCCGTTTCAGCACAGCGTCACCGAGCGCTTCTTGCGCTATGTCACCATCGACACCCAGTCGGATCCGGATTCGCGGACCTGCCCCTCGACCGAGAAGCAGAAGGACCTCGGCCGTCTGCTCGCCGCCGAGTTGAAGGAGATCGGCCTCGCCGACGCCCATCTGGACGAACATGGCTATGTCTATGCGACGATCCCGGCCACGACGGCGAAGAAGGTGCCGGTGATCTGCTTCTGCTCGCACATGGACACTTCGCCGGACTGCACCGGCGCCAACGTCAAGCCGCAGATTGTGAGGAACTATCAGGGCGGCGACATCACCCTGCCGGCCGATCCGAGCCAGGTCATTCGTGCAGCCGAGCATCCGGCGCTGCGGGACCAGATCGGCCATGACATCGTCACGACCGACGGCACCACGCTGCTCGGTGCCGACAACAAGGCGGGCGTTGCCGAGATCATGGATGCGGCGCAGTTCCTGGTGCAGAACCCGCAGATCAAGCACGGCACGATCAAGATCCTGTTCACGCCCGACGAGGAGATCGGCCGCGGCGTGGACAAGGTCGACCTGAACAAGCTCGCCGCCGATTTCGCCTACACGATCGACGGCGAGAGCGCGGGCCAGATCGAGGACGAAACCTTCTCGGCGGATGCCGCCACCATCACCATCCAGGGCGTCAGCACGCATCCCGGCTTTGCCAAGGGCAAGATGGAGCACGCGATCAAGATCGCGGCCGCCATCATCGAGCGCCTGCCCAAGGACACCTGCTCGCCGGAGACGACCGAGGGCAAGCAGGGCTTCCTGCATCCGATCGGCATTTCCGGCGCGCTGGAGCAGACCACGATCGGCTTCATCGTGCGCGACTTCTCGGTCGCCGGGCTGAAGGAGAAAGAGGCGCTGCTCGAGCGGATCGTCAAGGACGTGATGAAGGACTATCCGCGCTCGACCTACCGGATGGAGGTCAAGGAGCAGTATCGCAACATGAAGGAGGTGATCGACCGTCACCCCCAGACGGTCGAATACGCGATCGAAGCGATCCGGCGCGCCGGGCTGAAACCGGAGCGCAGCTCGATCCGCGGCGGCACCGATGGCTCACGCCTGTCCTTCATGGGACTGCCCTGCCCCAATATCTTCGCCGGCGAGCACGCCTTCCACTCCCGCCTGGAATGGGTCAGCCGGCAGGACATGGAAAAAGCCGCCGAGACGATGGTGCATCTCGCGATGATCTGGGAGGAGCGGGCGTAACGTTCGGTGCGCGGCTCACGACGCCTTCGCCGTCACGATCCAAATCGCCGCGGGCAGCATCACGCGCTCGCCCTGAACAAATGGCGCCAGCGCTTCGCGGATCGAGCCGCGTGCGGCCTCGCGGACGTGCTCGGGCTGGTCCTGCAGCGCCCGGCTCGCGGGGCCGATTTCGAGCGCACCCTCGACGGCGGCCTCGAGGCCGCGACCGATCGCGACGTCGAGCGACAAGTCGTGCGGCTGCATCGTGATGGCGGTATAGCCGGCCTCGCCGAGAATCCGGTGCACGCGTTGTTCGGAGGCAAACGAGAACGGGCCCGGGTCTTCGGGGCCGACCTGCGGCAGCTTGGGGGCGTGCTTGTAGACCGCCTGCAGCGGCGTCATCATCCAGGGATTTTGTTTCGGGTCGCGCCAGCAGGCGAAGGCGACACGCCCGTCCCGCCGCAGCGCCTTGCGCAGATTGGCGAAGGAGACGGCGGGCTCGGCGAAGAACATCACGCCAAAGCGCGAGACCAGGAGATCGAATCTTTCCGGATCGAACGGGTAGACGGTGGCGTCCGCAAGCACGAAATCGAGCGGCAGGCTTTTGGGCGCGCGTTCGCGCGCCCGCGCCAGCATCGGCGCGGAAATGTCGACTGCAAGCACGGCGCCGTCAGGCGCTACCCGTTCGGCCAGTGCAATGCTGGTCGCCCCGCAGCCGCAGCCGACATCGATGATGCGGTTGCCAGGCTCAGGCCGGGCGGCCCCGATCAGGATCTCCGAGATCGGCGCGAGCAGGATATCCTGCACAGCCTGGCGGTCCGTCCAGTGCTGGCCGCCCGGGCCGTTCCAATAGGCGATCTGGTCGACGTTGCGATCATGAGCTGCGGGCACTTCCATCATTATCTCGCGATCCAAGAGGATACTTTTGCGGGAGTTTTGATGAAATCGGCCGGCTTGGCAATCGCGCCATCGCACCTATCACGAAGTTGATCGCGGCCCGATCCGCATTGGCAAGCCATGGGCGGGCCGCAACGTGATCTTCTGCAGCGGCCAGACCCCTGCGCCGGGCGCGAGCGCGATGTCGAACCGCTGCACCAGCTTCGCAAGCACCAGCGTGGCTTCCTGCAAGGCAAAGGACGAGTTCTCTCTCCCGATCCGATTCGCGCCAAGGGACACGATCAGGCCAGCCTCGGCCCCCAGCTGGTCGAAACCCGTTCGGTATTGCTTAACCATGTCCGAGCGCGTCCACCTCCTGCTTCCTTTCTGCAAAGACGTGCTTCCAAGGCAAATTCATAAAGTTTGATCGTTCGGATAAATCGTAAATCAGCGGTTTGTGTGCAAAGTGCAGGTATTGACGGCGGCGATCCAATTCCGATCGGCCTGACTGTCTTTGAGGGGAACGAGGATCTCGCGATGTCTCAGAATCGAGTATTTGCGCGCGTTAAGCCCGGGGGACGGGTTTCGAACACTGCAAAAATAGTCACGGCGTTGAAGGCGCCGGTGATCGAATGCATGGTGGTTGACTATTCAGCCGGCGGGGCGTGTCTGCAACTGCTCAAATATACCGACCTCCCGGAGCGGTTCGACATGCTCTACGGAACGACCAAGAAGCGCTGCCGCGTGCTCTGGAAACGCGCCCTGCGCGTCGGCGTGGCGTTCTGAGAGCGGTACAACCCGGCTCGCCTAGCCGAAGCGCCCTGCTGGCGCGGAGGCTGGTAGGCGGCGAGAGATTCGAACTGCCACCCTCAAACGAAAGAGGTCGCCAACCGAGGCGGCCCCATTTTTTGTTACTTTAACGCCAGGCTTGTGCAATACCCTAAGTTTTCATTGCTTCGCCAACCGAGTACCAGTCCGGCCGTCGTGCATTCATTATAGGTCTTGTAGTGGCCTACGTTTCTGCACGTAGGCGAATAAGTGCCAGCAGATGCGCTGCATCCAACCCAAGGTTTGTCGCCTGACGGAAAGCTTGATACGCAACCATCGACGCAACTGCCGGTTATGGCATTCGGAAGCTTTGCAAGCTGCGCGGTTGGCGACGCCGATGGCGTCTGAGTAGTTGGCGATGTCCGGCGGGACACGGTACTGCGGACACCCGCACGCTGTGCCTGTGGCCTCGCTACCTGCTTCGGAGCTTCGACCCTGACGGTAGGAAGCAAAATAGGGACGTCGCCCGGAGCGGTTGCGGTTTGCGAGATGGCCTTGCCGCCCAGGCTGAACAGCGCAATCGATAAGCTCGCGACAGCTAGCCTCGATGCAAACCGCATGGCCATATCCTCCCAGATGTGGGGGCGCCACAACTCTACCGAGTCGTAATGCGCAGTCGGGCCACTGTCCACTTGAAATCAAGTCCCCCCAGGGGCGTAATGGGACCGCCCCATGAGGTGGTGGGCGGTGAGAGGATCGAACTCCCGACCAGATGCGTGTAAAGCACCTGCTCTACCGCTGAGCTAACCGCCCACTTCGCGCCACCGAACAGCTCATATCTGTGGCGATATCGGTGGCGAGGCCAAGCCTAAACTCCAGAAACTCCTTCAATTATCGGGTTTCCAAGAAGTGCAGCATCCGGTGTAAAGAGATGCTCCAACCAGCTGAGCTAATCGCCCTCAATTCCTGCTGTTTAGCCCTGACCCGGCCCGAAGCGCAAGGTCGCTGCCGACCTCAGTCCTCGGCCCGCCCCGGCAATTGCCCGAGGTCACCGAGCCAAGGCACGGCCGACCGGCACCAGATCTGCAGGGCGGCCCTCAGCGCCGCCCGCTGGCGGATCGCGCCCCAGCGAATGCCCCAATCGTCCGTGTGCTCACCCTCGCCGCTCGTAAACAGCGGCGAACCGCAATGGCCGCAGAAATGCTGATAGCGGACACGAGCCGGTCAACGCCTGGCAATCCGTACAATGGCAGCCCCGATGTCGCCCGCGAAATGAGATAAAAAAGAAACGGCGCCCGAGGGCGCCGTTCTTGCGGATCGTTGTTGTTTCTCGGTCAGTGTGCCGTCAGGCCTCCCGCGGCTTCGTCGCCTGTGTCGGAGGCAACCGGAACCTTGGTGTCCTCTTCCCAGACGATCGGCACCGGCGGGCGCACCAGCGCGCGCGACACAACGTCGTCGAGACGCGCGACCGGAATGATCTCCATGCCGCCCTTGATCGCATCGGAAATCTCCGTGAGATCCTTGGCGTTGTCCTCGGGGATCAGCACCGTCTTGATGCCGCCGCGTGCGGCCGCAAGCAGCTTCTCCTTGAGGCCGCCGATCGGCAGCACCCGCCCGCGCAGCGTGATCTCGCCGGTCATCGCGACATCGTGGCGGACCGGAATGCCCGTCATCACCGAGATGATGGCGGTCGCCATCGCCACACCCGCGGACGGCCCGTCCTTCGGGGTCGCCCCCTCCGGCACATGGACATGGATGTCGCGGCGATCGAACATCGGCGGCTCGATGCCATAGGTGATCGCACGCGAGCGGACGTAGGACGCCGCCGCCGAGATCGATTCCTTCATGACGTCGCGCAGATTGCCGGTGACCGTCATCTTGCCCTTGCCTGGCATCATGACGCCTTCGATGGTGAGCAGCTCACCACCGACATCGGTCCAGGCAAGGCCTGTGACGATGCCGACCTGGTCGTCGCTCTCGATCTCGCCGAAGCGGAATTTCGGCACGCCGAGGAAGTCCTCCAGGGTCTTCTCGGTCACCTTCACCGACTTCTTCTTCGAGATCATCAGCTCCTTCACGGCCTTGCGGGCCAGTGTCGAGAGCTCACGCTCGAGGTTACGCACGCCCGCCTCGCGGGTGTAGCGGCGGATCATCAGGAGCAGCGCGTCGTCGTCGATCGACCACTCCTTGGAATCCAGGCCGTGCTTGGAGAGCGCATTCGGGATCAGGTGCTTGCGCGCGATCTCGACCTTCTCGTTCTCGGTGTAGCCGGCGATACGGATGATCTCCATGCGGTCCATCAGCGGTCCCGGAATATTCAGGGTATTCGCGGTCGTGATGAACATCACGTTGGAGAGATCGTAGTCGACCTCGAGATAGTGATCGTTGAAGGTCGAGTTCTGCTCGGGGTCCAGCACCTCAAGCAGCGCCGACGACGGATCGCCGCGGAAATCGGCGCCCATCTTGTCGATCTCGTCCAACAGGAACAGCGGATTCGAGGTCTTGGCCTTGCGCATCGACTGGATGATCTTGCCAGGCATCGAACCGATATAGGTGCGGCGATGACCGCGGATCTCCGCCTCGTCGCGCACGCCGCCGAGCGAGACGCGCACGAACTCGCGGCCCGTGGCCTTTGCGATCGACTTGCCGAGCGAGGTCTTGCCGACGCCGGGAGGTCCGACCAGGCACAGGATCGGCCCCGTCAGCTTGTTGGCGCGCGACTGCACCGCGAGATACTCGACAATGCGGTCCTTGACCTTCTCGAGCCCGTAGTGGTCGGCGTCCAGGATGGCCTGCGCCTGCTCCAGGTCCTTCTTGACCTTGGACTTCTTGTTCCACGGAATCGAGAGCAGCCAGTCGAGATAGTTGCGCACGACGGTCGCTTCCGCGGACATCGGCGACATCTGGCGCAGCTTCTTCAGCTCGTGCTGCGCCTTCTCCCGCGCTTCCTTGGAGAGCTTGGTCTTGTTGATCTTCTCTTCGAGATCAGCGAGCTCGTCGCGACCATCCTCGTCACCGAGCTCCTTCTGGATCGCCTTCATCTGCTCGTTGAGGTAATACTCGCGCTGGGTCTTCTCCATCTGGCGCTTGACGCGGGAGCGGATGCGCTTCTCCACCTGCAGCACCGAGATCTCGCTCTCCATCAGCCCCAACACCTTCTCCAGGCGCGTGGTGACCGACAGCGTCTCCAGGATGCCCTGGCGATCGGCGATCTTCACAGCGAGATGCGAGGCCACGGTATCGGCGAGCTTGCCGAAATCGGTGATGGCCTGGACCACGCCGACGACTTCGGCGGAGATCTTCTTGTTCAGCTTCACATAGCTTTCGAAATCCGACACGACCGAGCGCGCCAGGGCTTCCGCCTCGACCGATTTGGCGTCAGTGTCGGCGAGCGCAACCGCCGTCGCCTCGTAGAATTCGCTGCGGTCGGAATATTTCTGGACGTGCGCGCGCTCCAGCCCTTCGACCAACACCTTCACGGTGCCGTCGGGCAGCTTCAGAAGCTGCAGCACACTTGCAAGCGTACCGGTCTCGTAAATGGCGTCAGCTGCCGGATCGTCATCGGACGCGTTCTTCTGCGTCGCCAGCATCACCAGCGCATCGTTGCGCATCACCTCTTCGAGCGCGCGGATGGATTTCTCGCGGCCGACGAACAGCGGCACAATGTTGTGCGGGAAGACGACAATGTCGCGCAGCGGCAGCACCGGGTAGGAATGCGGTTCGCCGTGGACGATGGTTGGCCGGGTTTTTGGGGTAGTCATGGCCTGTTCCTTTTCTTTTTGCCCCCTTGCACGCAGCCCGCGACTTTGCGCAACCGCCACAAGGTGCCGAATTGACCCGAACGAAATGGCCTTTTGAAGTGAAGACCGGGTCCGTTTCCGGATCGATGGAAGGCGAATCTAAAGCTGATAGTTCATCGCCCGACAGTGTAAGGTGGCGATCGGGTACGGAGGTGTCAAGCCCGTGAAATTGCCAGCGAAATTGTAGTCCTACGCAGCAAAACGCTTACGCAAACACGGCTGCGGAAAACATCCCGCAGCCGCCTTCGACCACACTTCCAAGCGCGAGCCCTGATGGAATCAGGCGCTGGCGCTGCTCTCGACCGCGCGATCCGAGCGGTCGGCATAGATGTACAGCGGCCGCGCCGTACCTTCGACGACCTCGCGCGAGATCACCACCTCTTCGACGCCCTCGAGGCCGGGCAGATCGAACATGGTCTCGAGCAGGATGCTCTCCAGGATGGAACGCAGGCCCCGCGCGCCGGTCTTGCGCTCGATCGCCTTGCGGGCGACGGCGCCAAGCGCCTCGTCCGCGAAGGTCAGCTCGATGTTCTCCATCTCGAACAGGCGCTGGTACTGTTTCACCAGCGCATTCTTCGGGTCGGTCAGGATCTTCTTCAGCGAGGTCTCGTCCAGATCCTCCAGCGTCGCCACCACGGGCAGACGTCCGACGAATTCCGGGATCAGACCGTACTTCAGGAGATCCTCCGGCTCCACATGGCGGAAGATTTCGCCGGTACGCCGGTCCTCCGGCGCCAGCACCTGCGCGGCGAAGCCGATCGAGGTGGAACGGCCGCGCGCCGAGATGATCTTCTCGAGCCCCGAGAACGCGCCGCCGCAGATGAACAGGATGTTGGTGGTGTCGACCTGCAGGAACTCCTGCTGCGGATGCTTGCGGCCGCCCTGCGGCGGAACCGAAGCCACGGTGCCTTCCATGATCTTGAGCAGCGCCTGCTGCACGCCCTCGCCCGACACGTCGCGGGTGATCGAGGGGTTGTCGGACTTGCGACTGATCTTGTCGATTTCGTCGATATAGACGATGCCACGCTGCGCACGTTCGACATTGTAGTCGGCCGCCTGCAACAGCTTCAGGATGATGTTCTCGACGTCCTCGCCGACATAGCCGGCCTCGGTCAGCGTCGTCGCGTCCGCCATGGTGAAGGGCACGTCGAGAATCCGCGCCAGCGTCTGCGCCAGCAACGTCTTGCCCGAGCCGGTCGGACCGATCAGCAGGATGTTCGACTTCGCAAGCTCGACGTCGTTGTGCTTGGTCTGATGATTGAGCCGCTTGTAGTGATTGTGGACGGCGACCGAGAGCACCTTCTTGGCATGGCTCTGGCCGATCACGTAATCGTCGAGGACCTTGCAGATTTCCTTCGGCGTCGGGATGCCGTCGCGCGACTTCACCAGCGAGGACTTGTTCTCCTCGCGGATGATGTCCATGCACAGCTCGACGCATTCGTCGCAGATGAAGACCGTCGGTCCCGCGATCAGCTTGCGGACTTCGTGCTGGCTCTTGCCGCAGAACGAGCAATACAGCGTGTTCTTGGAGTCGTTCGTGCCGACCTTACTCATTCCTCTCTCCGTCCGCCGTTCGACCTCGTCCGCTCAATCGCTCCATTTCGGGAAGGTCCGTCATGGAATGTAGATAGAGCAAATTCCGTACCAAAAAAGACCCTAGACCTATTCACCGTGCAGAACACTGTTGACATCGAATCTTACGGTGATTCCTGACCGATCATTCGTAGCCAACCATGCTGACACCCGACTATCAAGAATTCGCTAAACGGACGCCGGGCTCAATCCGTGACAATACCGTGATTTGCGACCTTAGCACGAGCAGAATTGGTCGAAATCCGCCCGACGTGGCGCCTTTGCCACGCCAGATCGGCACGAAAAGGGAACTTTCTGCCTGTGCTGGGGCATTGCCGCGGTGCCGCAGGCGTCGGGCCTGCGGCGGTAGTTGCAAAACGTTAGTCTTTACGAAATCCCACCGCAAACCCATGCGGCCAGATCACGCCGCCTTGGCCGCCTGCGGATCCTCAGGACGCTTGTCGATCACCTTGTCGACGAGACCGAAATCCTTGGCCTGATCGGCGGTGAGGAATTTGTCGCGCTCCAGCGCGTCCTCGATCGCCTTGTAGGTCTGCCCGGTATGCTTGACGTAGATTTCGTTCAGCCGCTTCTTCAGGTTCAGGATTTCCTGCGCATGCAGCATGATGTCGGTGGCCTGGCCCTGGAAGCCGCCGGAGGGCTGGTGCACCATGATGCGCGAGTTCGGCAGCGAGAAGCGCATGTCCTTCTCGCCGGCCGCAAGCAGGAGCGAGCCCATCGAGGCGGCCTGGCCGGTGCACAGCGTCGAGACCGGCGGGCGGATGAATTGCATCGTGTCGTAGATCGCAAGCCCCGACGTCACCACCCCGCCCGGCGAGTTGATGTACATCGAGATTTCCTTCTTGGGATTTTCCGCCTCGAGGAACAGGAGCTGCGCGACAATCAGCGTCGACATTCCATCCTCGACCGGACCGGTCACGAAGATGATGCGCTCCTTCAAAAGGCGGGAGAAGATGTCGTAGGCGCGCTCACCGCGGTTGGTCTGCTCGACGACCATCGGCACGAGGTTCATGTAGGTTTCAACGGGATCGCGCATGAGTCACCTTAACCGATGTTGCGGGGGGACGCCTGACGGCATGCCTTGTGGGCAAGGACGCGCCGAGCCTGACGTCCGTCCCGTGATGCAGGACGCTGGCTCAGATATGAGCCATTTTCGCGGCGGCAAGACCTTGGACAGAAACGGATTGCCGCAGCGAGACAGTGAAGTTCAAGCCGATTCGCGAAGCCGCCGCCAGCTGCTGCGGCCGGCTTCGCCATTCATCATTAACGCCGGACCGAGATTGCGTAAGGATCGCGCCGATCAGGCCGCGGCCTTCTCCTCGTCGTCCTTGAACAGCTCTTCGCGCGAGACCTTCTTCTCGGTCACGTTGGCGAGCTCGAGGATGAAGTCGACGACCTTGTCCTCATAGATCGGTGCACGAAGCTGGGCCAGCGCATTGGCGTTGTTGCGATAGAAGTCCCAGACTTCCTTCTCGCGGCCCGGCATCGAGCGCGCGCGCTCGATGACCGCGCGGCTGACCTCGTCGTCGGTCACCGTGATCTTGTTCTTCTCACCGATCTCGGAGAGCACGAGGCCGAGGCGAACGCGGCGGTCGGCGATCTTGTGGTACTCTTCCTTCGCAGCTTCCTCGGTGGTGTTCTCGTCCGCAAAGGTCTTGCCGCTGGAGTCCATCTCGGCCTTCACCGAGTTCCACATCAGATTGAACTCTTCCTCGATCAGCGAGGGTGGCGCCTCGAACTTGTGGCTCTCGTCGAGACGGTCGAGCAGCGCCCGCTTGACGCGCTGGCGCGTCGCACCCGCAAACTCCGCCGTGAGGCGATCGCGCATCGCATCCTTCAGCTTGTCGAGCGACTCAAGGCCGAGCGTCTTGGCGAACTCGTCGTTGATCTCGACCGGCTGCGGCGCCTCGACCTGAGTGGCCGTGGTCTCGAACTCCGCCGGCTGGCCCGCGAGCTTGGCGTTGCCATAGTTCTTCGGGAAGGTGACCTTCAGCGTGCGCGTCTCACCGGCGGAAATGCCGGTCAGCTGCTCCTCGAATCCTGGAATGAAGGTGTTGGAGCCGATCACGACCGGGATGTTCTCGCCGGTGCCGCCCTCGAACGGCGTGCCGTCGATGCTGCCCTTGAAGCTGATGGTGACGCGGTCGCCGGATTCAGCCTTGGCGCCCTCGCCCTTCGCGGCATAGCTGCGGTTCTGGTCGGCAATCCGCTTGATCGCTTCATCGATGTCGGCGTCGGTGACATCGGCGACCAGCTTCTCGACACTGAAGCTCTTGAAGTCTGCGAGCTGGATCGCCGGCACCACCTCGATCGCGACAGTGTATTTCAGGTCGGACTTGCCGGCGAGGAGGTCGTCGACCTCGGTCTTCTCGGTCGGCATGGTGATCTTCGGCTCGGTCGCCAGGCGAAAGCCGCGCTCGGTGAAGATCTGGGTGTTGGCGTCGCGGATGGTCTGGTCGATGGTCTCGGCCATCACCGAGCGGCCGTAGACCTTCTTCAGATGGCTGACAGGTACCTTGCCCGGACGGAAGCCGTTGAGGCGAACCTTGTCCTTCATGTCGACCAGGCGCGCATCCGCCTTGGCATCAAGGTCGGAAGCGGGGACGCTGACCTGGAATTCGTGCTTCAACCCTTGCGAGACAATCTCGGTGACCTGCATGGCAAAAAATCTTCTTCCGCTTCGTCGGGGCGCGCGAGACGGCCCCGAAAATTCTCGTTTCTGTCAGGCGCACGGCTTGAGCCTTGCGCCGGTGTTATCGGCGAACCGATCCCCTCGCGAGGATGAAGGTTCTCCAGTGATCCCTGATGCAAACGCCAAACGGCGCTTGGTGCGGGCGGAGGGACTCGAACCCCCACAACTTTCGTCACTGGAACCTAAATCCAGCGCGTCTACCAGTTCCGCCACGCCCGCGTGACTAGCATCAAGTCAGGCCGCGATGCCGCGGGCGGGCGGGCTTATAACATGAGCCCGCCCGTCCGCAGCAAAAAAATGGCACCTTTTTGCGAGCTTCCAAGCCCGTCGATAGAATAGTCCAGGAATGGCCCGCACCCACCTCACGACAAACAGCTTTTTCGTCCCCACCCGGCGCCTGTTCATGGCTGGTTTCGGTGCGGCCATCGTGGCCGCGATGGTCTCCCGGGCAGCGGCGGCGCAAGCGCCACAGCGCCTGAGGTTGGAGGCGAGGCCTGCAGCGATTCCCTTGCGTCCAGGTGAGGCCCCAACCCCGATATGGGGGCTGGAACCCTCTGTGGCACCCCTTCGGCTCAAGACCGGCCAGGCGGATGTCACCTTCCGGAATGGCCTGCCGCTGCCGGTCACGCTCGACTGGCGCGGGATCGACGGCGCAGCTGCGGCTGAGCCGTTGACCGGACGGCCGCCGGTTTCGCCGGGCGCCGAGGTCAACTTCCCGCTGCCGCTCCGCCGCGCCGGGACCTACGTCGCCGACCTGCGGCTGCTTGCCGGCCCCGACGCCCTGCCGTCCCGGCCGCTGCCGATTGTGGTCGAGGAAAGCGCTCCAATCGCCGATCACGACGAGCTTTTCCTTGTCGAGGCGTGGCTCCAGCCTGCCGCGGCGACCCCCGACCGGCCGATCTTCACCGTCAACGGGCAGGTTCTGCCCGACATTCCCGTACGTTCCGGCGAACGCCTGAGGCTTCGTGTCATCAATGGCAGCCAACAGCAGGTGGTCGCAGTCAAAATGGAAGGGCTGGAGGTCCGGGTCATCGCCATGGACAGCGCCCCTGCGGAGCCCTTCCCCGCCCGCAACGGCGCGCTGGTGCTGGCTCCCGGCGGGCGGGTCGACGCCCTGGTTGACCTGACCGCGCCGCCCGGCAGCACCACCCAGGTCCTGCTGCATGACGGCCAGCAGGCTCGTCCCGTGGCCCGCTTGGTTGCCTCGGGCGAAGCGCCGATCCGCTCAACCCCGCTCCCGCCAGCCCCCGAGCTGCCCGCGGACGGCCTGCCGGTGCAGCTGGATCTGAAAAGCGCCCTGCGGGTGGAGCTCGCCCTCCAGGGTGGCGATTGGGTGACGCCGGCGGGCTTCACGGCCTCGCTTGCCCCCGCCTTCAAGGTCAAGCCCGGCCGGACGGTCGTGCTGGCGCTGGCCAACCGGGGCGAGCTCGCGACCAGCTTTCATCTGCACGGCCATCACTTCCGGTGGCTGGATCGGCTCGACGATGGATGGAAGCCATTCTGGCTGGATACGCTGATGATCGAGCCCGGCCAGACCCAGCGTGTCGCCTTCGCCGCCGCTTTCCCGGGACACTGGCTGATCGAATCCGCCGCGGCGCGCGCGGCAGCGCCCCGCCTTGTCAGATGGTTCAGCGCCGATTGATCAAGCGGCCGATGACAGCTCGCATCAGTTCTCAATAATCGATGCCGAATTCGTCATAGATGTGCCGGTGCACGGCCGGCAGCACCTCGGGCAGGTCTTCGGCGATCAATCCAGGACCGGCCTCGCGCCCTGCCTCGCCGTGCATCCAGACCCCGATGCTCGCAGCTTCAAACGCGGGCACGCCCTGGGCCATGAGACCGCCGATGATGCCGGAGAGCACGTCGCCGGCGCCTGCGGTGGCGAGCCAGGGCGGCGCGTTGGCGGCGATGGTGGCGCGGCCGTCCGGCGCGGCCACCGTAGTGTCCGGTCCCTTCAGCAGCACGACGGCGCCGGAGCGTTCGGCCGCGGCGCGCACGCGCTCGAGCTTGGACCGTCCGGGATGCTTGTTGCTGAGGTCGCTGAAGACGCGCGGAAACTCGCCCTCATGCGGGGTCAGCACGACCTGCCCCTCGCCGGCTGCCTTGATCGATTCGAACAGCCGCTCGGGCGCATCGGCAAAGCTCGTCAGCGCGTCCGCGTCGAGCACCAGCGCAGGTTTTGCCGCGAGCGCGGAGTGAACGAAATCGCGGGTGCGCTCGCCAAGTCCGGCGCCGGGGCCGATGATGCATGCGTTGAAGCGCCTGTCGGTCAGCTGTTCGGCGAATTCGATCGCGGTATCGACCGGACGCACCATCACGGCGGTGAGCGCGGTTGCGTTGATGACAAGCGCATCGCGGGGCGAAGCCAGCGTCACAAGGCCCGCGCCGGCCCGCAGCGCCGCCCGGGCGGCCATCCGCGCAGCGCCCGTGGCCGCCATATCACCTGACACGGCGAGCACATGGCCGCGGGCATATTTGTGCGCCTCGGTGCGTGGCACCGGGAAGGCCGTGCGCCAGACCAGCGGCGTGTTCTCGAAGGTCTGCGGCTTGATCTCCTCGAGCACGCTTGCGCCGATGCCGATATCGGCGACACGAACGCGGCCGCAGTTGAGCCGCCCGGGCAGCAACAGGTGCGCCGGCTTCTTGCGAAAAAAGGTGACGGTCTCTTTTGCCCGAACCGCGATCCCCATCACGGCCGCCGAGGTGCCGTTGATGCCGCTCGGCAGATCGACCGCGATCACCGGCGCGCCGTTGGCGTTGATGGCCGCGATCATGTCATGGGCTTCCCCTGTCACGGTGCGGTTGAGGCCGGCGCCAAACAGTGCATCGATGATCAGGGCCGGTTTGCCGATGGCCTGCGGCGTGAACGGCAAGAGCGGATGCTTCCATCCCCTGGCCGCCGAGGCCGCATCGCCTTTCAGCGCGTCCCGCTCGCCCATCAGGCTCACCGAGACCTCGCGGCCCTGAGCTGCCAGCTCGGCCGCCGCGACAAAGCCGTCACCGCCATTATTGCCGGGCCCGGCGATCACCAGGATCGGCCCCTCCTCCACCAGGTTCTGCGCGGCCTCCGCCACCGCCTGGCCCGCGCTCAGCATCAGGGCAAAGCCGGGCGTGCCGGCGGCGATCGCGAGCCGGTCGGCCCGTTCCATCTCAGCGGTGGTCAATACTTCCATGCCGAATTCCTAACTCAACCGCCTTATCCCTGGGCATCTCGCCCCGATGTCGGGCCTCCACAGCGGACGCCTGCACAATCACTCATCCATTTGCCTATTCTGTAGGCTTCGCTATTCTGTATCCTTCGCTCACCAGCAAGCGAAATGCCCGTTAAAAGTCTGATAACATTCCAAAATCAGGCCAGTTAACAAATTGGCATAGACCCTGCTTTTGAGGAAGCCGCTTCGGTTCACCCGCGCTCACTCGCCGTCGAGGACAACTCGCAGGCGCTGCCGGAGGCTCAGGCGGTGGTCCGGAACGTCAGGAATCTCACCTTTGCGTCTTAACGCGCAGCCTGATGACATTATTGCTGTTTGGGAAAGGCCCGGGAGGCGCTCACGTGAAGAAGATCGAAGCGATCATCAAGCCGTTCAAGCTCGACGAGGTGAAGGAAGCGCTTCAGGAGGTTGGTCTCCAGGGTATCACCGTGACCGAAGCCAAGGGCTTCGGACGGCAGAAGGGACATGCCGAGCTTTATCGCGGTGCCGAATACATTGTCGACTTTCTGCCCAAGGTGAAAATCGAGATCGTGATTGGCGACGATCTGGTCGAGCGCGCGATCGACGCCATCCGCCGCGCGGCCCAGACCGGGCGCATTGGCGACGGCAAGATCTTCGTGTCCAATATCGAGGAGGCGATCCGTATCCGAACCGGCGAATCCGGCCTGGACGCAATTTAGTTCCTCCCTTACGGCTCCAAACAACTCAAATCGACGGCAGATGCCGGTATTTCCGGCATTTTGCGTTTGTCTTTATGTTGTCTTGAGCCGGCCCCCCGGCTATTGAGCATGCACCCGCGGTCGATGGTCCGCGGACGGATCAACTCGACCTGTAGCCTCGAAAGCCGAGAGGGGGATTCATGAAGACCGCCAAGGACGTCCTCAAATCAATCAAAGACAACGACGCCAAATATGTCGACCTGCGTTTCACCGATCCGCGCGGCAAATGGCAGCACGTCACGTTCGACGTCAGCATGATCGAAGAGGACACGTTTGCCGAAGGCCTGATGTTCGACGGCTCGTCGATCGCCGGCTGGAAGGCGATCAATGAATCCGACATGTGCCTGATGCCAGACCCGGTGACCGCGACGATCGATCCGTTCTTCGCCGAGACCACCATGATCCTGGTCTGCGACGTGCTCGAGCCGACCACCGGCGAGCCCTACAACCGCGATCCCCGCGGCATCGCCAAGAAGGCGGAGGCGATGGTGAAGTCGATGGGTATCGGCGACACCGTCATGTTCGGCCCCGAGGCCGAATTCTTTGTGTTCGACGACGTCCGCTATTCGACGGATCCCTACAACACCGGCTTCCGGCTCGATTCCTCGGAGCTGCCGATCAACTCCGGCACCGAATATGAGGGTGGCAATCTCGGTCACCGCATCCGCACCAAGGCCGGCTACTTCCCGGTGCCGCCGCAGGACTCGGTGCAGGACATGCGCTCCGAAATGCTGGGCGCCATGGCCAAGATGGGCGTCAAGGTCGAGAAGCATCACCACGAAGTCGCTTCCGCCCAGCATGAGCTCGGCATGAAGTTCGACACCATGACGCTGATGGCCGACCAGATGCAGATCTACAAATACTGCATCCAGCAGGTCGCCCATATCTACGGCAAGACCGCCACCTTCATGCCGAAGCCGGTCTATGGCGACAACGGCTCGGGCATGCACTGCCACCAGTCTATCTGGAAGGACGGCAAGCCGGTGTTTGCCGGCAACAAATATTCCGACCTCTCCGAGATCTGCCTGTCCTACATCGCCGGCGTCATCAAGCACGCCAAGGCGATCAACGCCTTCACCAACCCCTCGACCAACTCCTACAAGCGTCTGGTCCCGGGCTATGAGGCGCCGGTGCTGCTCGCCTACTCCGCACGCAACCGCTCGGCCTCGTGCCGCATCCCCTACACGGCTTCGCCCAAGGCCAAGCGTGTCGAGGTGCGCTTCCCCGATCCGCTCGCCAACCCCTATCTCGGCTTTGCAGCGATGCTGATGGCGGGCCTCGACGGCGTGAAGAACAAGCTCGATCCGGGCCCGGCGATGGACAAGGACCTCTACGACCTGCCGAAGGAAGAGCTGAAGCAGATCCCGACGGTCTGCGGCAGCTTGCGCGAGGCGCTGGAGAATCTCGACAAGGACCGCGCCTTCCTGAAGGCCGGCGGCGTGTTCGACGACGACTTCATCGACAGCTATATCGAGCTGAAGATGACCGAGGTCGAGCGCTTCGAGATGACCCCGCACCCGGTCGAATTCGACATGTACTATTCGGGCTGATTGCTGCTCGCAGCCTGACTACGAAAAAGGCGCCCCCTCGCGGGGCGCCTTTGCCTTTTGGGTACCGAAGTTTTCGCGCTGGCGTGAGCCGAAGCGTGATCAGATTGGCGCGATCAGACTGGCGCGCTCAGATTGGGTCGAATCGTCATCGCGCTTTGGCTGTTTGATCGAGCATGATTGTTTCGGAAAACCGATGCACACGTCCCGATCACGCTTCAGCCAAACCGGATGGTCCCGTTCGCGACTAGTCCGATCAAGCGCCGCCCAGCTTGGACGGGTCGTTGTAGCTGGGCGTCTGATCCTGGAGGACGGGCGGAAAGCGCGGGTCGAAACGTTGGCTGGGAGGAGCAACAAAAGCCGGCACCGCACCATAGGCGCGACGAACGCTGGCATGATGTCGCGGATTTGAGTGATGAACGGTCGCGGCATCGGCAGATGCACACATGCCAGCCAGCAGGCCCAGGACAACCACATAACGCATCGCTTGTCTCCATGACAGAATGACCCTACCGGGCGAGATGAGCGCCCCGGCGCGCAGCAACTTCATCGCATGGGCTCACGGATACTTGGTGGCATTATCCATCCAGCGTCGCGTCTCCTCCTCTGTCCAGCCGGGAACGGCGAAGCTCGGCCTTCCAGCAGCCATTGCTCGGTCGGGAGCGACGAGATGCTGGCTGCGAGGGACAATCGCTTGGCGCGCGCGGGAGTGATGGCCGCTTGCCGCATTGGCAGATGCATTCAGCACAATCAGCACGCCCAAAGCTAAAGCGGATCGCATAGCTCTTGGCTCCAATAAGCCCGCTCTGAATGTGTGTAATGGCCAGCCCGGTCCCTAGAGGTACGCATCTTCACGGCTGGTCACTTTGGCGGCATCATTCGGCATGCGGCCGCCGTCCAAGACTAGCGCCAGGGATCAGCGCCCGGCTTGCCCCACCGCGGCTACGCTGTGGCCCCGACCTTTACATGCGCCGTCAGCGCCGCGCCAAAGGCTTGAAATAGCTTACGGTTGATCGGATTGCGCTGCGGATCGTATTCCGCGTGCCATTGCACGCCCAGCGCAAAAGCCGGCGCGTCGGCGATGCGTATCGCTTCGATGGTGCCGTCCTCGGCGGTGCCTTCGATCACCACCCGCTTGCCGGGCTGCAGAATGCCCTGCCCGTGCAGCGAATTGACCCGGATCTTCTCGCAACCGAGGATCTTTGCAAATGCGCCGTCCGGCGCCAGCGCGACCTCGTGGCGATCGGCGAACACGACCTTGGGATCGGGATGGATTTCGCCGTTCTCGAGCCGGGGCATGCGATGATTCATGCGCCCTGGAATCTCGCGGATCTCCGGATGCAGCGAGCCACCGAAGGCGACGTTCATCTCCTGCAGGCCGCGGCAGATACCAAACAGGGGAATGCCGCGCGCGACGCAGGCCTCCGATAGCGCCAGCGCCACCTCGTCGCGCGGGATGTCATAGGGCTCGTGCTTGGCGCAGGGCTCGATGTTGAAGCGGGTCGGATGGACATTGGCGCGTGCGCCGGTCAGCACAATGCCGTCAACGACGTCAAGCAGCGCGCCGACATCGGTGATGTCAGGGCAGCCGGCAAACATCAGCGGCAGCGCGCCGGCGACCTCGGCCACGGCGCGCATGTTGCGCTCACCGACGACCTGCACGTCGAAACGATTTTCGATACGGTGGGCGTTTCCGATAACGCCGACGACCGGCTTCCTCCTCATGCCTCTTCCAGCTCTCCCAGTCCGAAGCAGCGCACAATCATGCACTCCATGTTGCATCGGATCAATATTTTAGAACCCCTTTCCACGGCTGCGCTGCCCTGCGGTGGATTCAATCCTCGGCAGCCCCATGCCTTTCCGGCCCAATCGGCGGCGAAATGCCTCCCCAGCCCGGCTTGATCCCGGCCGCTTTTTGCCTGAACAGTGCGCCTGTGGCGGTCACGAAAGCGGGGACAGAGTGGCAGCGTCGAGCGAAGAGCGCCTGCAGGCGCGCAACGATCTGGCCTGGGCGATCGTGGTCGGCGGCATCGGCGTGGTGCTGTTTGCGGCGCTCTTGGCCTTGGCCTGGACCTTCGCGGCCACCCTGTTCCTGATCTTGACCGGCGTGCTGCTGGCGGTCGCGCTGAACGCCATGACCAACAGGCTCGGCCGACTGATCCGGCTGCCGCATCCGCTCCGGCTCGCCGTCGTCTGCGCGGTGCTGGCCGTGCTGTTCTCCGGCGTGGTCTTGCTTGGCGGTGCCACCATCGCCCAACAGGCCCACGCACTCTCCGACACCATCAAGGCGCAGCTCGTCAACGTTAAAGGCTTCCTCGACAAGAACGGCATCGACACCAGCTATTTCGATCTCTCCGGCGGCGCAGACAAGGGCGAAGCATCGGGCACACCGACGCCTGGCGCGGCGCCCGCCTCTCGTCTTCCGAGCGCCGGCACGCTGGCTTCGAGCGGCGGCGCTATCGTGAGCCAGACCTTCAAATTGCTGCTGGGCACCGTGAGCGCCGTCGGCAACTTCTTCATCGTCTTGTTTCTGGGCCTGGCCTTCGCCGCCCAGCCGGCGATCTACCGCAACGGGCTGTTGTTCCTCGCTCCGGCCCGGCAGCGGGCGCGCGCCACCATCATCGTCGACCGCATCGGCGACACGCTGGAGCGCTGGCTGCTGGCCCAGCTCACCACCATGTTCGCGGTCTTCCTGGTGACCTGGATCGGGCTTGCCATCATCGGCATCCCCGGCGCGTTCATACTGGGCATCCAGGCCGGTCTGCTCGCCTTCATCCCGACTGTCGGCGCACTGATTGCAGGCCTGATCGTCGTCTTGGCGAGCCTCGCTTCGGGCTGGATCGCGACGCTCAGCGCGCTGCTCTTGTTTCTCGGCGTACACGCAATGGAGAGCTATGTGCTGACACCGCTGCTGCAGCGGCAGGCGCTGGACATCCCGCCTGCCACGCTGTTCGCCTTCCAGATCCTGCTCGGTGTCGTCTTCGGGATCTGGGGATTGGCGCTGGCACTGCCCCTGATGGCCATCGCCAAGGTGATGATCGACTATTTCAAGTCGGAGGAAGCCGCCGAACGGCTAGCTTAGGTCGCGGACGTCAGGACCGTCTCGGTATGCTCGACCTCGGGCGGCGCGGCGAAATACTGCCCGACCAGGCCGCGCCACTCGGCAAAGTTCTCCGAGCCGCGGAAGTCGACGGTGTGGTTCTCCAGCGTCTGCCACTTCACCATCAGCCGGTAGCGCTGCGGCTTCTCGATGGATTTGTGCAGCTCAAAGCCGTGAAATCCCTTGGAGCGGCCGAACGCAGCGCGCGCCTTTGCAACCGCCGCCTCGAAGTCCTTCTCGCTCCCGGGCTTGATGTCGATTTGCGCGATTTCGGTGACCATGTGCGCCTTGCCTCCCTGTTGTGTCTGGAGAGCGCGTATCTAGCCCAGCTGCGGCAAAAGAAAAAGCGCCGCACGGCGCCCCGTAGCCCGGCAGATTTGCTATCAGGCCGCGAGCAGCGCCAAGCCTGTGATCACGAGCGCACAGGCGATGAAGGCTATGACCGGCCACGGGTTGCGTCGCTGATAGCGTCCCTGCGCGCGACGCGCGGTGATCAGGGCGGCTTCATATTCATCCGCCGTCGAGAACAGGCAGCCAAAGCCGCCCCGCGCCGACGCGGCGTCTGCCTCCAGCCCCAGCAGGAGGGCTTTCGGTGCGTGATTCCGGATGATCCTCATGGGATGAGGATGAGACGGAATGGTAAATGCAGGGTTAGCATGTCCTGGAGCATGATCCGGAAAAGCGCGCAGCGGTTATCCGGCAAGCTCATTCAAAGAACCAAACCGCGACGACGATCCGACCTGATCTTGTCGCGCTTTAGGCAACCGAGGGCGCCGTTCGCGCCGGCCCCGGCCGGCCCGCGGACTTGCGCCGCCAGTTCTCAAGCGATAGCGGCACTTCCTGTGCGGTCTCGACCCGGTTACGGCCGGAGCGCTTGGCCTGATACAGCGCGGTATCGGCGGCCGCGAGCAGCACCTCGAGCTCGGTGCCGGCGGGGCCGCCGGCAACGCCGATGCTCACGGTGGTGTCGACGTTGCCCTCCTCGACCACGATGTCGGAGGCTTCGAAGGCCTCGCGCACCCGCTCGGCGACCAGCAGGCCCTCTTCCAGCGAGCACGGCAACAGCGCGGCGAATTCCTCACCGCCGATCCGCCCGGAGAGATCGCTGATCCGCAGATTGTTGACCACGATGGTTGCAAACAGCTTCAGGATCTCGTCGCCTGCCGGATGGCCGAAGCGGTCATTGATGCCTTTGAAATGATCGATGTCGAAGATCATCGCCGTCACGGGCCGGCCTCCCGCCTTGGCTTCGCGGTCGATCACGCGCGCGCAGGCCTCGGCAAAGCCGCGGCGGTTCAACAGGCCGGTCAGCGGATCGACCGATGCCGCGGTCTTGTGCGCAATCACCGTGCGCTCGGACACCAGCATGAAGATGACGAACACCGTGCCCACCGCATAGAGCACGAGTTCGATCGAGAACATGGTGACCCAGATGCTGGTGGCGAATTTTTCGTCCTGCGGGCGCAAGATGTCGCCGAGCAAAATCGGCAGCATCAGCACCAAGCCGTGCAGCACGGGCACTGCGACCGCCGGCCAGCGCCGCTGCAGCTGCTTGCGGCGTTCCGACCACAACTCGGTTGCGGTCAGCGCGGCATAGACAGCGACGATGGCTGCACCAATGGTGAGCCGCAGCGCATGGGCGTGCGGATCGAGCATCATCACCGCACCGACCCAGGCGATCGCGCCGAACACGAGGCCCGGCAGATTGGGCTTGCGGCCATGGAACACGCGCGCGGCGTTCCAGACCATGCCGCAGGCGATGAAGCCGATGGCGTTGAGCGCGAGCAAGAGCAGCTCGCCCAGCGAGTTGCTCGCGGTCGTCCACAGCGCGACCGAGGCCGCTCCCAACAGATAGGCCGTGCCCCACCATGTCAGCGCCGGATTCCTCTCCTGACTGCCGAAGAAGAGCAGCATGGCGCCGAGCAGTGCGGCGACCATGGCGGCCACGATATAAAGCGTGATGCTGTCGAGCGACATCGCTCACTCCGAAATTGACAACGCTTCCGGTTGGTCCGGACATGGCGTTGCGCGCCTATTGCGGCTTGCACTGTGAGCTGCGCCGCGTTCGCATTCGGTTTGTCCTCGAGGCCAAGTTTTCAGGAAAAACTGCAACAAGTTCGGCGCAATACAACGGCAAACACACGCAAAAGCAGACGCAACCCAAAGCAAAAAGGGCGCCCTGCAGGGCGCCCTTTTCCCGGTGAGCCGCATTCGCGGCAAATTGAAACGAAGCGATTAGCGCTTCGAGAACTGGAAGGATTTGCGCGCCTTGGCGCGACCGTACTTCTTGCGCTCGACGGTGCGCGAGTCCCGGGTGAGGAAGCCGCCCTTCTTCAGGACGGAACGCAGGTCCGGCTCGAAGTTGGTCAGGGCCTTGGAGATGCCATGACGCACCGCACCAGCCTGGCCCGACAGGCCGCCGCCGGCGACCGTGCAGACCACGTCGTACTGGCCGTTGCGGCTGGCGACGACCAGCGGCTGCTGGATCATCATGCGCAGCACCGGACGGGCGAAATAGATGTCGAGCTCGCGGGCGTTGACGGTGATCTTGCCGGCACCCGGCTTGATCCAGACGCGGGCGACCGCGTCCTTGCGCTTGCCGGTGGCGTAGGCGCGGCCCTGCTTGTCCACCTTCTTGGTGTACTTCGGCGCCTCGGGCGCGGCCGGCTTCAACTGCGAGAGCTGATCGAGCGACTGAATGCTTTCGGCCATCTTATGCGGCCCTCATGTTCTTGCGGTTCATCTTGGCAATATCGACCTTCTCGGGCTGCTGCGCCTCATGCGGATGCTCGGCACCGCCGTAAACACGCAGATTGCCCATCTGAATGCGGCCGAGCGGACCACGCGGGATCATGCGCTCGATCGCCTTCTCCAGCACGCGCTCGGGGAAACGACCCTCGAGGATCTGGCGCGCGGTGCGCTCCTTGACATGGCCGACATAGCCGGTGTGCTTGTAGTAGGTCTTCTGCTCGCGCTTGCGACCGGTCAGCACGGCATGCGCCGCGTTGATGATGATGACATTGTCGCCGCAGTCGACGTGAGGCGTGTAGGTCGGGAGGTGCTTGCCGCGCAGCCGCATGGCGACCAGCGAAGCGAGGCGGCCGACCACGACGCCCTTGGCGTCGATCAGCACCCACTTCTTCGTCACCTCGGCAGGCTTTGCCGAAAACGTTTTCATCTGCTGTGTCCTGAAAGGGAAACCGGCGCGCCAAACGCGCGGCCGAACTGGGCGATCTTCTAGAGACAGACGCCGCGCCCGTCAACGCCCATCGTCAAAATATATATCTTTAAAAACAATGATTTACAATTAAGGTGCGATAATACCTTGTAAATCCCTATGTGTTTGGAATGGAATAGGTCGCCGTGACATGGGCGATCGGGTCCGGCGAATCCGCTGAAAACAGCGTGACTTCTCCCACCGCCAACCGCTTGCCGAGCTTGAGCAGCCGGGCCTCGGCCAGGACATCCTGCTCGGCGGTGCCCTTGCGCAGGAAATTGATGTTGAGATTGGTGGTGACCGCAAGCCCGACCGGGCCGAGCGCCGACAGCACCACCACATACATCGCGCAGTCCGCCAGCGCCATCAGCGTCGGGCCCGAGATCGTTCCGCCCGGCCGCAGCATCCGCTCGCTGTAGCGCTGGCGCACCCGGCAGGTCGTGCCATCGGCGTGCTCGATCTTGATATCGCCGCCAATGCGAAACGCTTGCGGAAAGACCTCGTGGAGGAAGTCCTCCAGATCCGGCACGCTCATTTTCGCGACTGGCATGTGTTCCCTGCCCTCGATTTAGGCTGTCTGTTACATTAGATTTCACACACCACCCAAACGGAATCTCTGACATGTCCGCCCAGCCGCTGCGCGCTTCTGCCTCCGACGTTCCGATCCTGTTGCGCGAGATGGTCGGCCCTGTCGCGGTGCTCACGCTCAATCGTCCCGCAGCACGGAACAGCCTGTCGGAAGCGCTGATCGCAGAGCTTCATGCCGCGCTGAACGAGATCGGGTCGGACCACAGCGTCCGCGCGGTGGTGATCGCCGCCAATGGACCAGCGTTCTCTGCGGGCCATGATCTGAAGGAACTGACCGCCCACCGCAGCGACACAGATGGCGGACGCGCCTATTTCGCCAAGCTCATGAACGCCTGCAGCGCCATGATGCAGGCCATCGTCCATTTGCCGAAGCCCGTGATTGCCGCGGTGCAAGGGATTGCCACCGCCGCCGGCTGCCAGCTGGTCGCCAGCTGCGACCTTGCCGTGGCTTCAGATGCCGCAAGCTTTGCCACGCCCGGCGTCGATATCGGCCTGTTCTGCTCGACCCCAATGGTGGCGCTCTCGCGCAATGTGCCGCGCAAGCGCGCGATGGAGATGTTGCTGACCGGCGAGCCGGTGCCAGCGGCGACAGCGCAAAGCATCGGCCTGATCAACCGCGTCGTCCCTGCCGGCGCCGAGCGCAACGCCGCCATCGAGCTCGCGCAGAAGGTCGCGCTCAAATCCGCCCACACCGTCAAGCTCGGCAAGACCGCTTTCTATCGCCAGTCCGAAATGAGCCTCGCTGACGCCTACGCTTACGCCGCCGAAGTGATGACCGAAAACATGATGGCGGCCGACGCCGAGGAAGGCATTTGCGCGTTCATCGAAAAGCGCGAGCCGAAATGGCAGGACCGGTAGGATCGTCATTGCGAGGAGCAAAGCGACGAAGCAATCCAGAGTAGTGTGCGTGGCCCTGGATTGCTTCGCTCCGCTCGCAATGACGGAGGAAATTCACAAAAATGAACCACGACACCTATTCCGACGATTACATCCGCTCCATCCTGAACAGCGTGAAAACCATCGCCATGGTCGGCGCCTCCGCCAACGAGGTGCGGCCGAGCTATTTCGCGTTCAAATATCTGGTGCAGCGTGGCTATGACATGATCCCGGTCAATCCGGGCCAGGTCGGCAACAGCCTGATGGGGCGGCCGTTCGTTGGTTCGCTCGCCGAGATCGGCCGGCCCATCGACATGGTCGAGATCTTCAGGAGCTCGAGCCGCATCATGCCGGTGGTCGAGGAGGCCTTGAAGCTCACGCCGCTGCCCAAGGTGATCTGGATGCAGCTTGGCGGCCGTGACGACGCGGCGGCGGAAAAAGCGGAAGCTGCGGGGATCAAGGTTGTCATGAACCGCTGCCCCAAGATCGAATATGGCCGGCTGTCGTCGGAAATCTCCTGGATGGGCGTCAATTCGCGCACCATCAGCGCCAAGCGTGCACCGATACCGACGCAGGGCATGCGGCTCTCGCTCAACCGCATGAGCGTCGGCGGCGGCGCGACCACGGCCTCCGATCGCGCGGCGAAGAACAAGTCGGAGCCATCCTGACGCATTTGCGAAAGGATCGTGTCGGCGGCCCGCGCGCGCAAGCATAAGCCTTGCGAAATCGTCGTAACTCCGCGCGGTGCCTTGACGACAAGAGCGGAGGGCTTAAGCATGCGCCTCGATCTTCGCGCATGACAAGACCGCGCGCCCAACGACAGGACCGTCAGGATGACCGATCGCATTCCCGGATTTTCGACGCTGGCCGTTCATGCCGGCGCCCAGCCCGATCCGACCACCGGCGCGCGCGCAACGCCGATCTACCAGACAACGTCTTTTGTATTCAACGACGCCGATCATGCGGCCTCGCTGTTCGGGCTGCAGGCGTTCGGCAACATCTATACCCGCATCGGCAATCCAACCAATGCGGTGCTGGAGGAGCGCGTGGCGGCGCTCGAGGGCGGCACCGCGGCGCTTGCGGTCGCCTCCGGTCATGCCGCGCAGGTGATCGTGCTGCAGCAACTGCTCAAGCCCGGCGACGAATTCATTGCCGCGCGAAAACTCTATGGCGGCTCGATCAACCAGTTCACCCACGCTTTCAAGAGTTTTGGCTGGAACGTGGTCTGGGCTGACACCGACGAGCCCGCGAGCTTCGAGCAGGCGGTGAGCCCGCGCACCAGGGCGATCTTCATCGAGTCCATCGCCAATCCCGGCGGCAGCATCACCGATATCGAAGCCATTGCAGCGGTCGCGCGCAACGCCGGCGTGCCGCTGATCGTCGACAACACGCTGGCGACGCCGTACCTGATCCGCCCGATCGACCACGGCGCCGACATCGTCGTGCATTCGCTGACGAAATTTCTCGGCGGCCATGGCAATTCGATCGGCGGCATCATCGTCGATGCCGGGACCTTCGACTGGTCCAAAGACAACAAATATCCCGCACTGAGCGAGCCGCGGCCCGAATATCACGGCATCAGGCTGCAGGAGACCTTCGGCAATTTCGCCTTTGCCATCGCCTGCCGCGTGCTCGGCTTGCGCGATCTCGGACCCGCGCTGTCACCATTCAACGCCTTCCTGATCCTGACCGGCATCGAGACACTGCCGCTGCGCATGCAAAAGCACTGCGACAATGCGAGGGCCGTGGCGGAATTCCTGGCCGGCCATCCGGCCGTCGCGGCAGTGGGCTATGCGGGGTTACCCGGCGACAGGTACAACAATCTCGCCCGCAAATACGCGCCAAAGGGCGCCGGCGCGGTGTTCACCTTCAACCTCAAGGGCGGCTACCAGGCCGGCGTGAATCTGGTTTCGAAGCTGCAGCTGTTCTCGCACCTTGCCAATATCGGCGACACCCGCTCGCTCGTCATCCATCCGGCCTCGACCACCCACAGCCAGCTCGACGACGCCGCCAAGATCAAGGCCGGCGCCGGCCCGGATGTGGTGCGACTGTCGATCGGTATCGAGGACAAGGAGGATTTGATCGCCGACCTGGACCAGGCGCTCAGTGCGTAGCGTTAACCGTCATTTACGGTGGTGGCTTCCCGTTAACGGATGGTCAGGCATAAATTGGCCGAGAAACCATCCGGCATGATTCGGGAGCGAGCGATGCTGCGGGCTGCCCTGTTGACCACTCTGATGATAGCGGCGATCGCCCCGTCCTTCGCCGCTGACCAGATCGCAACGCCTCACGTCAGGCGCGAAGCCCGCGGGGCCCTGCCTCCAGGGCTGCCCCGCGTGCACTACAAGGCGCGCACGACGGTCGTATATCAGCCGGCGCCGCGGCCGGTGGTCGTGGTCGAGCACGATCCTGATTCCCTGATTTCGCACTGGCCGTCGACACCGATCCTGCCGGGATCGTCGACATTGCCGGGCTATTACGGCCGGGCCTTCGACTACGACTACCAGGGCCCGTATTACGGCGGCGGCCCCTATCCCAGCTATTTCTGGCGCCTGCCCTACGCCTGCGGCGTCACCGGCTATTGCTAACCGGGCTGAGCGGCGAGCCGGTGTGAGAGAGCTGCCGCATGACGCGGCGCCAGTCGCTCGGCCTGCATCACCGCAAGCGTCAACACGGCAATTGCAACCGCCTGGTGCGACAGCGCCAGCGGAATCGGAACCTGATATAGCAGTGTCAGTATCCCGAGCGTCGCCTGCAGTGTGACCGCCGCGACGAGCCACAACGCGCCGGAAACCGCCGCACGCGAGCTGCGCAAGGCATCAAGCGCATGCAACACGGCGAGCGCGAACAGCGCGTAGGCCGTCATGCGATGCTCGAACTGCACCGTGAGCGTATTGTCGAACAGGTTGCGCCACCAGGGCGTATCGAACCACAGCCGCGCGCCCGCGGGAATGAACGCGCCGTCGATCAAAGGCCAGGTGTTGTAGACGAGCCCCGCCCTCAGGCCCGCGACCAGCGCCCCCAGATAAAGCTGCACGAAGGTCACGGCCACCAGCACGATGCTCGTGATCCTCAGCCGTGCGGACACCGTCAGCGGCTCACGCGCGCCAAGCCGCCGCAAGGTCCAGACGATCGAGGCGTAAATCAACAGCGCGAGCACGAGATGCGTCGCCAGCCGATAATGCGAGACCTCGATCCGCTCCGACAGGCCGGAGGCAACCATCCACCAGCCGACCGCCCCCTGTAGCGCGCCGAGACCGAAGATCACCCACAGCCGCCGCTTCAACTCCGCGCCCAGCGCGCCGCGCCACAGGAAAAACAGGAACGGCAACAGATAGACCACGCCGATCACGCGGCCGAGCAGCCGGTGGCTCCATTCCCACCAGAAGATGGTCTTGAACTGCGCAAGGTCCATCCCGGCATTGAGTGCCTGATATTGCGGAATCCTTTTGTAGGCCTCGAACGCCGCGTTCCATTGCGTCTCGGTGAACGGCGGCAGCGCGCCGGTGACCGGCTTCCACTCGACGATCGAAAGCCCCGATTCAGTCAGCCGCGTGGCGCCTCCGACCACGACCATGAGCGCGATCAGGGCGGCGACCGTGAGCAGCCAGATTCGGACGGCGCGATTGGCCGAGGCTGATTTTACCGCAATTGTCATTTGAAGGCCGACGGCTCACTTGAACGAAATTGCGCGCCCCTTATAGTCCCGCCCGGTTCGCGCGCAAGCCGACCAAGAGCCCGAAAAGCCCACAATTCTGTCATGACCATCCGCACCCGCAAATTCTTTGGAACCATCGCGCTCTTGCTGCTGGCGCTGGTCTGGGCGCTGACCGGGATGGCCGTGGCGCAACTGCCGGTGCTCGCCAATTCCGGCTGGCTGCAGGCGATCTACTATGTCGTCGCCGGCATGGGCTGGGTGCTGCCGGCGATGCCGATCGTGAGCTGGATGTCGCGGCCGCGGCCGGGTTGAAGGAACTGCCTGCGCGTGCGGGCAAGGATGCGGAGTGAACGGATCATGAGCTCACCGCAAGTGCGCCGCGCCGACCGCGCCATGTCCGAAGAACGTGCGCGGCAGGTGCTGGCGCAAGGTTACAGCGGCCGTCTCGCCACGATCGGCCAGGACGGTTTCCCCTATTGCATCCCGCTGCTGTATCTCTGGATGGACGGCGAAGTCCTTTTGCACACCACAGCTGCGCGCGGGCATCTGCGCACGAACATCGAAGCGAACCCGCGCGTCTGCTTTGAGATGGACGAGCAGGAGGGCGTGTTCGACTATGGCCGGTTCGAATGCGATTCAGGCCTCGCCTATCGCAGCCTGTGCCTGTTCGGCCGGATCCGAATTGTTGACGATGTGCAGGCCAAGCAGCGGTTCTGCGAAGCGCTGATGGAAAAATACGGCAAGCCGGAGACAAAGCGGCCCAAGGGGTTTTTCCCGCGTATCGACGCCATCACCGTGTACGCCATCACGATCGAGCGCATCACCGGCAAGGAGCAGTCACTGCCGCCGCTGTCCGAGCAATGGCCGGCGAAGGACAGGACCAAGACGCCGAACGCTTCGCCGCCCGCGGACGATCCTTAACGCACAGAGTTACTCCGCACGCCGTGCCCGCGTCGGCTGCACCGGCGGAAAGGTGATGCCGGACAACAGCGCGCGCATCGCGCGCAGCGAGCGGCGGCGACCGTCCCAGCTGATGCGCGGCAATGCGTGCAAATTGGTGCGGCCTTCCGCCTGTATGATCCCTGGGATGGTGGAGACGGCGCTGGCGAAGCCGAGTTCCTCCGTCATCACGACATGCGCGCGCCGCCAGGAATTGCGGTCGCCGAACGGATAGGCGAAATGCCTGACCTCGCGGCCCAGCGCCGTTTCCGCAACCGCCCGCCCCATGCTCATCTCGCGCCGGGCGACCGGGTCCTTCAGATTCGACAGCGCGGGATAATTCACCGTCGCGCTGCCAAAGGTCACGTTAGGGTCGGCCGCAAGTTTTGCGAGATCAGCCCAGTTCATCGAGGCCTCGCGCGACAATTGCGCAAGGTCCACCGCATAGCGCGAGCAGAGATCGTTGATCGCGGCCGACAGGTCGGGCGGCGGAAGCAGGCGCAGCCAGCCCGCGAGAAACGCGAACACGTCGTATTTCTCCCCGACGGTGCGGATCGAGAAATGCCGCTCATTCCGCTCGATCATCAGGCTCAGGCGGCCTTCCTTGGCGATGATCGCTTCGAGCGCGAGCCACCAGGCTTCACCGACCCCATCGGGGAACGCGGTCGGCACATAGACGGTGAAGGGAATGCCGTGCCGTGCCAACACCGGATAGCCGTGGGTGATGAGATCCTTGGCCGCGCCGTCGAAGCTCAAGCAAACGAAGCGCATGCGTTGGGGCATGATGACCGCGCGCCGGCAGGCCTCATCAAGGCCTATGATGTCATAGCGCCAGCGCTTCAAGGCGCGGATGGTGCGGTCGAGAAAGCGCGGCGTGATCTCGTCACGGCGCAGCGGCTGGAACGAGGCGCGTCGCGACGGCCGCACCCGCTGGAAGCGCAGGATGGCGCCCGCCCCGCGATGTTGGATCTCGCCCCACCAGGCGCGGCCTGAGAAATAGGCGAGCTCAAGCTTGAGGCTCGCGAGCCATCTGTTCTCGGATTCCAATGTCCCCGCCCCCGGTGAACCGGATATGCCAGCCCCGCGCAACACCCTCCTTACTCTTTGTTGACACTTCTTTGCAAAGGTCGACCCAGGGCCCAAGGCTTAAAATATTTCCCTGTCAATTCGGATTTGCGATGACCATGGCTGCCGCGATCGATAGCCGGACGGCCGAAGCGGCGCCGCGGGCGAAGCCGGGCCGTATCGCGCAAATCGATGTTGTCAGCGACTTCGGTTCCGCGGAGCAGGCCTGGCGGATCCTGGAATCGTCGGGACAGCTCTTCACCGCCTACCAGCGCTTCGATTTCCTGCAGAGCTGGCAGCAGGACGTCGGCACGTCCGATGGCGCAACGCCCCTGATCGTGATCGCCTATGATGCCGAGGCCCGCCCGCTCCTGCTGCTGCCGCTTGCAGTGAAGCAAATCCATGGCTTTGTCGTGGCCTCCTTCATGGGCGGCAAGCACACCACCTTCAACATGGCGCTGTGGGACCGCGACTTTGCGGCGGGCGCACAACGCACCGATATCGAGAGCGTGATCGGCGAGCTGCGCCGGCGTGGCGCGGCCGACGTACTCGCGCTTGCCCAGCAGCCGCTGCACTGGAACGATGTGAGCAATCCGCTCACCTCCTTGGCCCATCAAGCATCCGTCAACGATTGCCCGGTGCTGACCATGAAGGCCGGGGCGGCGCCGGAAACGCTGATCTCCAGCTCAATGCGCCGCCGTCTCAAGTCCAAGGAAGGCAAGCTGAACAAGCTCGCGGGCTATCGCCATTATGTCGCAACTGACGATGCCGACATCGCGAGACTCCTGGACTGGTTCTTCCGAGTCAAGCCCGTGCGCATGGCGCAGCAGCGGCTGCCGAACGTGTTCGCAGAAAAAGGCGTCGCCGACTTCATCCGTCGCGCCTGCCTCATTCCGCGCCCCGGTGGCGGGCGTCTGATCGATATCCATGCGCTGGAATGCGACGAGGAGATCATCGCGATCTATGCTGGCGTCGACGACGGCCATCGGTTTTCGATGATGTTCAACAGCTACACATTGTCGGACCATGCGCGCTTCAGCCCAGGCCTGATCCTGATCCGCAACATCATCGACCACTATGCGGCCCGCGGCTATCGCGCGCTCGATCTCGGCGTCGGCTCGGACGGCTACAAGCAGATGTTCTGCAAGCGCGAGGAGACGATCTTCGACAGCTTTGTCCCGCTCAGCCCGCTCGGACAACTCGCGGCAGTCGCGATGTCAGCGGCCGGCCGCGGCAAGCGCCTGGTGAAGCATAATCCGGCCCTGCTGTCGCTGGCGGATGGCCTGCGCAAGGCACTGCGCTGAAGTACGGACCTATGCGGTGACGGACTTATGCCGCGACGACCCTTGGCGCGGTGTCGCTTGGATCGGACGGCTGCACGGGCTCGCTCAGCATCGTCACCTCGGAAAAGCCCACCGCCTTGAGTTGCTCGCACATCCGCCGGCGCGCATCCTCTGCCATCGTGGCGTCTGGCACGACGATGGCGCGCGCATCCACCGTCAGCAGCTCTGCCGGCAAGTCGGAGGCAAGGCCGGCATTGAGCAGCACATGGTCATAGACCCTGAGCAGCGCATCGATCGCGAGTGAAAGCCGCGGCGATTGCAGCACGCTGCGCTCAAACCCCGGACGCCCCGCACTGACCAGATGCACGCGCGACAGTCGGTCGCGCGTGATGACCTGCGAAAACGAGGCTTCGCCCCGCATCAACTCCGCAATCCCCGGGGCGACCGGATCGACCGAGACGGCCTGCATCGCGGGCGAGGACGCCTCGAGGTCGACCACGACCACGCGGGCCTTCAGCGAAAGGCGCCTTGCCAGCGTCAGCGCAGTTAGCGTAATGGCCTCGCCGCCCGCGGTGCCGAGCATGGTGAGCTTGTGCGCGGCTGGTCCCGCGGCTCGCAGCGTCTCGGCCAATCGATCGATTTCGCCGAGCGCTTCGGCCGCGTCTTCCAGGGCCTCGCTGACCGGCGGGATCAAGGCGGGCGCGGCCTCTTCCAGCACGGGCAGCTTGGGTTCGATCCGGGGCGCTAATGCGGCTTTCGGTGGAGCGACAGGTGCGCCAGCAGGTGCAGCTGCGACCTCCGGCTCTGCAAGTGGAGCGGCTGCCGGCATGGTCGCAGCCAGCGCTGCCATCGCGCGCGGCGCGGTCATGCGCAGCAATTCGCCTGTTACGATCAGGCCAGTGCTGAGAAGCAGCGTCGCAAGCGCCGCGATCAGCACGATCGGCAGCTTCTTCGGATAGGCGGGGGTATTGGAGACGATTGCGCGCGAAATGATCCGTCCGTCCGACGGCGCCGCATCGATCGTCTCGCGCGTGTTGGCCTCCCGATATTTGGCGAGATAGGTTTCCAGGAGGTCGCGCTGCGCCTTGGCCTCACGCTCGAGCGCGCGCAGCTGCACGTCCTGGCCGTTGGTGGAAGAGGCCTGCTTCTTGAGCTGGTCAAGGCTGGCATTCAGGCTCTCGACCCGGCCGCCCGCGATGCGGGCATCGTTCTCGAGCGAGCGCGCGATCTTGGCGGCCTCGTCGCGGATCTGCTGGTCGAGATCGTTGAGCTGCGCCTTGAGCTCCTTGATCCGGGGATGGTTGTCGAGCAGAGTCGAGGACTGCTCGGCGAGCTGCGCCCGCAGCGTCACCCGCTGCTCGGACAACCTCCTGATCAGCTCGGAATTGAGCACCTCGGCGGCCTCGATCGGCTTGCCGCTCTGGAGCATCTCGCGGATCAACCGCGACTTGGCCTCGGCGTCGGACTTCAGCGCTCGGGCATTGTTCAATTGGGTGTTGAGTTCGCCGAGCTGCTGGTTCGACAGCGTGGTGTTGTTGGTGCCGACGAACAGGCTCGACTTGGAGCGGAAATCCTCCACCTTCGCCTCATCCTCGGCGACCTTCTGGCGCAGATTGTCGATCTCGCCCGACAGCCACTGGCTCGCCGACGTGGCCTGCTCCCGACGCGCATTCTGCTGCAGCACCAGATAGCCGTCGGCGATCGAATTGGCGACGCGCGCGGCCAGGTCCGGATCGCGCGACTGGAATTCCACGACAATGACGCGCGACTTGTCGACCGCGTAAGCCGTCAAGCGGTCGAAATAGGCGTCCAGCACCCGCTCCTCGGGCGTCATGCTGAAGGGGTCGCGGCCGATCCCGACCAGTGCCAGCAGCGATTTCAGCGGCGACAGGCCGGTCAGCACCGGATCGAATTCGGGCAGCTCTGCGAGCTTGTTCCTTTTGATGATCTCGCGGGCAAGGTCGCGCGACAGCACGAGCTGGACCTGGCTCGTGACCGCCTCCGCATCGACGGTCGGGCGCTCCTCATTGCGCTCGCCAGTCGGGCGCAGGAACACGTTCTCGTGCCCGTCGATCAGGATGCGCGCTTCGGATTTGAAGCGGGGCGTGACGAGGTTGACCGATATGACCGAGAGCACCAGCGCAAGCAGGGTCGGCAGGATGATCCAGCGCTTCTTGCGCGCGATCGCCTCGCCCAGCGCGCGCACATCGATGTCGCCCGCGAACGCGCGGGACTGGGCGGAGACAGCAGGGTTTTCGATCGCGGCAGGCGCAGGCTTTGCGGAAGCCTTGATGTCCCCAGCCTTGTCCCCGCCCCTATGCCAGAACGCCAAACGCATCACAAACTCCCGCGGACGCCACTCGCCACCGAACTCGCCCGATTACACTCCATTAAGGTTGAGGCCGAGTTAAGCGGCGACGGGCTCTTGCGCGTTTCGCAGCCAAAGGAGACTATGGGGATACCTGCCGATCATGCTTTGTTAACCACGAAAGCCCTTAATCCGAATCGAGATTTTGGCTTTGTGACTTTGTGTTGGGTCATGTCATGCGAGGCCTGCGCGCCGCCATCCTTCAAGTGATCTCTCGGGCCATCCTTGCGCCCGCGAGCGCAGACCGATTCTGACATGTCCTCACCTGCCGAGAAGCCGCTTCGCATCCTGCATGCCGTGCGCCCGCCGGTTGGCGGGATCTTTCGTCATATTCTCGACCTCGCCAATGGCCAGGCCGAGCGCGGCCATCAGGTCGGTATCATCGCCGACAGCCTCACGGGCGGGGAGCGCGCCGACAAGGCCTTTGCCGAGATCGCGCCGCGCTTAAAGCTCGGCGTGCATCGGCTTCCCATTCGCCGCGAGCCGTGGCCGAGCGATGTCTGGGTCTGGTTCCAGTTCATGCGGATGATCCGGGCGATGAAGCCGGACGTGCTGCATGGCCATGGCGCCAAGGCCGGCGCCTATCTCCGCCTGCGATCGCGCGCGCAACAGGTGATCCGCGTCTACACCCCGCATGGCGGTTCGTTGCATTATGGGCCCAACACCCTCAAGGGCCAGCTCTACGGCCGGCTCGAACGTTGGCTGATGAACTCGACCGACCTGTTCCTGTTCGAAAGCGCCTTTGCCCGCGACACCTATCAGCGCATGATCGGTACGCCCGAGAGCGTCGTGCGCTGCGTGTTCAACGGCGTGACCGCTGACGAATTCGACCCCGTTCCGAAAGCCGGCGACGCAACCGATCTCGTCTATGTCGGCGAATTCCGCCGCATCAAGGGCGCCGACCTCTTGGTCGATGCCGTGGCGCGGCTGCATGCGGACGGCCGGAAACTGACGCTGACGCTTGCCGGCGACGGCGAGGAAATGCCGGCGCTGAAGGCGCAAGTGGAGCGGCTTGGACTGGCCCAATCGGTCCGGTTCATCGGCCACGTCAAGGCGCGCTACGGCTTCTCCAAGGGGCGCTTGCTGGTTGTCCCTTCGCGCGGCGATTCCATGCCCTATGTCGTGATCGAAGCGGGCGCAGCGGGCATCCCGATGGTCGCCGCAGGGGTCGGCGGTATTCCGGAGATCTTCGGGCCCGAGACCCAGTCGCTTTTCGCCCCGAGCTCGGTCGAGGCCATGGCGGATGCGATTGCCGCCGCGCTCGCCGATCCCACAGCGGCGGGCGCGCGCGCAAAAGCGCTGCGCGAGCGCATCTTCCTGCACTTTTCGCAAAACGCGATGGTCGACGGCGTGCTCGCGGGCTACCAGGATGCCTTCGCAGCACACATCTCGAACGCGAAATAGTTCATTTACCCTCATTTACCAAGCTAACAGTTTCTCTAACGCTTTCTTGCGATTTCGTCCGCTAAGCCCGACTTGAGGGGCATTCCGCAACTACGCGCAACGGGCATGTCCGGCGCGCTGGCAACGGGACGTGGACGACAGTGGAACCGATCAACGCACGCTCGATGTTGGATGCAGGGGCTTCGGCCACCGCGACCCTGGCATCCGGCCGGCCGCAGGTGGAACGGCGGCGCCGGCTCTCGCCTGCAGCACTTGCGGTCACCAACCAGAAAGTGGCCCGCGCCTATTCGCCGATCGTCATCGCTGGCGCGGTTCGTCTGGCCGATTTCCTACTGCTCAGCATCGTCGGCCTTGCCATCTATTTCGCCTATGTCGTTCCGCTCGACGGCTTCGTCGGGGAATATATTGCGGCGATCTTCGGCATGACCACGGCCGCGGTGATCTGCTTCCAGGCCGCCGATATCTATCAAGTGCAGCTCTTTCGCGGCCGCCTTCGCCAGATGACGCGGATGATCTCCTCCTGGGCCTTCGTGTTCCTGCTGTTTATCGGCGTGTCGTTCTTTGCCAAGGTCGGTGGCGAGTTCTCCCGATTGTGGCTGTCCGCCTTCTTCTTCCTTGGCCTTGCGGCGCTGGTTTGCGAGCGACTCGTCGTGCGCACGCTGGTGCATCGCTGGGCCCGCCAGGGCCGGCTCGACCGCCGCACCGTGATCGTCGGCGCCGACGAGAATGGGGAGCAGCTGGTCAAGGCGCTGAGCGCGCAGGATGACACCGACATCCACGTGCTCGGCGTGTTCGACGACCGCAATGACGATCGCGCCCTGGAGACCTGCGCCGGCAGCCCCAGGCTCGGCAAGGTCGACGACATCGTCGAATTCGCCCGCCGTACGCGTGTCGATCTCGTGCTGTTCGCGCTGCCGATCTCGGCGGAGACGCGCATCCTGGAAATGCTGAAGAAATTGTGGGTGCTGCCGGTCGACATCCGCCTCTCCGCCCACACCAACAAGCTGCGCTTCCGTCCGCGTTCCTATTCCTATCTCGGCGATGTGCCGACACTCGATGTGTTCGAAGCGCCGATCACCGACTGGGACCTGGTGATGAAATGGCTGTTCGACCACGTGGTCGGCGGCCTGGTGCTGCTGGCATCCCTGCCCTTGATGGCGCTGGTCGCGCTTGCCATCAAGCTCGACAGTCCGGGGCCGGTGCTGTTCCGTCAGAAGCGCTTCGGCTTCAACAATGAACGTATCGACGTCTTCAAGTTCCGCTCGCTCTATCATCACCAGGCCGATCCCACGGCATCCAAGGTCGTCACCAAGAACGATCCGCGCGTCACCCGCGTCGGCCGCTTCATCCGCAAGACCAGTCTCGATGAGCTGCCGCAGCTCTTCAACGTCGTCTTCAAGAGTAACCTCTCCCTTGTCGGCCCGCGCCCGCATGCGGTCCAAGGCAAGCTGCAGAGCCGGCTGTTCGACGAGGCCGTCGACGGTTATTTTGCCCGCCACCGCGTCAAGCCCGGCATCACCGGCTGGGCCCAGATCAACGGCTGGCGCGGCGAGATCGACAATGAGGAGAAGATCCAGAAGCGGGTCGAGTTCGATCTCTATTACATCGAGAACTGGTCGGTGCTGTTCGACGCCTACATTCTGCTCAGGACGCCGCTCGCGCTGATGACCAAGAGCGAGAACGCCTATTGAGGTCTTTGTCCCGCTGTTTGACTTTGTACCTCGCTGTCATCGCCCGGCTCGACCGGGCGATCCAGTAGCCCGAGAAAGCAAGAGACGTCAGCTTCTCGGATTACTGGATGCCCCGCCTCCGCGGGACATGACGGGACTGTGGCGTAAACGTTGCGTATGCGTTGAGTGGGTGTTTGATGGCCTTTGCGGCAGCGTCGGACTTTTCGGAAGCCGCGGCAGCGCCCGGAACGCTTGCCCTGCAGCGTGCGCTGGTGTGGCTGGCCGGGGCATCCAGCGCCATCGTCTTCATCGAGCCGAGTCCCTATGAGCTCGTGACGCTGACCGCAACCGCATTGTTCTTTGCCACGGGCCTGCGGCTGCGGCTGGCGTTCATGCCGCTGATCGTGCTGCTGGTGCTGCTCAATATCGGCTACAGCATCGGCGCGATTCCGCTCTACGACCAGTCCGACGTGTTCAGCTGGATCATGACCTCATGGTACATGGCCCTCACCGTGATCTTCTTTGCCATGGTGCTCGCCGAGGACACGCGCGCGCGCCTCGACATGCTGCGCCGCGGCCTCATCGTCGGCGCCATGATCGCTTCGCTTTCGGGTATCGCGGGCTACTTCCACCTCGTGCCCGGCGGCTACGATCTCCTGACGCTGTACGAACGCGCACGCGGCACCTTCAAGGACCCCAACGTGTTCGGCGCGTTCCTGATCCTGCCTGCATTGTTCGCGTTGCAGGGCGTGGTGACCGAACGCTTCGCCAAGGCGTTCCGCAGTGCCATTGCGTTCGGCATCATGTCGCTTGCGATCCTGCTGGCGTTCTCGCGCGCCGCCTGGGGCGGGTTGATCCTGACAGCCGCCTTCATGCTGGCGCTGATGGTCCTGACGAGCCCGTCGCGGGGCGAGCGGTCGCGCATCGTGGTGATCACGGTCGTCGCCGTTCTCGCCGCCGCCCTGCTGCTCGCCGTGCTGTTGTCCTTCGATTCAGTCGCGGAGATGTTCCGCCAGCGCGCAAGCTTTGATCAGAGCTATGACGAGGGACGCTTCGGCCGGTTCGGCCGCCACATCCTCGGCGCCGCCATGGCGCTCGACCTGCCGCTTGGCATCGGTCCGTTGCAATTCCATCATTACTTCCCGGAAGATACCCACAATTCCTATCTCAACGCCTTCATGTCGGGGGGCTGGCTCTCCGGCATCTGCTATCCCGCGCTGATCTTCACGACCGTCATCCTCGGCTTCCGCCATCTCTTCGTCCGCGTACCCTGGCAACGCGCCTATCTTGCCGTCTTTTCCGCCTTCCTCGGCACGGTCGGCGAAAGCTTCATCATCGACACCGATCACTGGCGGCATTTCTGGATGATGCTGGGCGCGATGTGGGGCATGATCTCAACCGCGCAAAGCTTTAGAGTGATAGATCAGCGTGTTTCACCTGCGTTGGTCGGATCGCCTGAACCGCAGGCGTTGAGTGGTCAGGCCGGCCACAGCTTCGGAGAGCCACAATGAGCCAACGTTTCGTTCTCGCGATCATCGCCGGCTTTGGATTGGCAACGCAGGCCCACGCCGCCTGCGTGTGCCGCTGCGTCGATGGAACGATGCGGGCCTTGTGCAGCAACGCGGTCGATGTCCAACCGATCTGCCCGGTGACGGTTTGCGGAATGCCGCCTGCCGCGATTGCACCGATCAAGCCGCCGCGCATACCTCTGCCTGGGACCTTCCAATGCGAACAGCGGCAGGTGCAAGATCCAGTTACGCTTCAGTATGAGTGGCACCGCGTGTGCCAGTGAGGACAGAGGCGTAGGCGAGCGCAGCTCGCCCGCACAAGACACGTCCGTCGTTATCGCCGCGGTCGGCCCTTGTTGCTCGGGCTCGTCGGCTTGTCGCTTCCGGATTCGATCAGGCCCTTGAGCGTCTCCGTCGCCTCCAGCGCCTTCTTGTAGCTTTCGGTCGCGAACCGCAGCAGGAACTGCAGCTCGGCGTCGGAATAGGTGCTCCACTGCTTGTGCATGGTCTCCTGCATCGGCACGTAAAGCCGGCCGATCCGCGCGACCGTCTCCGGCACGATGGCAATGAAGACCTTGCGACGGTCGGTCTCGTCGCGCTCGCGGCGCACATATCCCGCTTTCTCCAGCCGGTCGACCACGCCGGTGATCGCGCCCGTCGTCAGCCCGGTCAGTTCGGCGAGCCGTCCTGCCGTCATCCGCCCCTCAAGGACGAGAAAATCCATGCAATCGAGATCGGAACTGGAGATGCCCGCGATATCGGCGACGGTCTTTGCGTAAAGCGCGCCCTGGGCTGTGGTCCGCCGGATCGCTTCTTCGAGTTCCTGCAACAGCGCGAGACGCGCCTTGGCTCTTGACAAGGTCGATCCTATATCTTAGTGATTTAATATCTTAGATACTAAGACATTTAGCTACGGACCTTCCTAACACCACCACGGCACAAGGAGCAAGAGATGAGACGTTCCCCAGGCAAGGCTCTGATCATCGGCGCCGGCATTGCAGGACCGGTTGCCGCGCTCTTCCTCAAGCGCGCCGGCATCGATGCCGCGGTCTATGAAGCCTGGCCCTACGCCACCGGCATCGGCGGCGGGCTGCAGATCGCGCCGAACGGCATGCATGTGCTGGCCGAGCTTGGGCTAGCCCACGAGATGATCGGCCGCGGCGCGATCGCGGAATCCTTCGACTTTTATGCCAAGAACGGCAGCCGGATCGGCTCGATCAACCGCAACATGCAGGCGCGCTTCGGCCAGCCCGCGGTGAACATGCGCCGCGCTGCCTTGAACGAGGTGCTGATCGACCGCGCCTGGTGCGCCGGCGTCGAGCTCTATTTCGACAAGCGCCTCGCCGCGATCGAGGACCGCGGTGACCAGCCGATTGTGGCCACGTTCACCGACGGATCGACCGCCGAGGGCGATTTCCTGATCGGGGCCGACGGCGTGCATTCGCTGGTGCGCCAGCATGTCGTGCCGAACGGTCCACGGCCGTTCGACACCGGCCTTCTCTCTTTCGGCGGCTTCGTGCACCGCGAGCTGCTGGAGGCCGCCGGCATTGGACCCCGGGTCGAAGCGACCTTCGGCCAGGCCGGCTTCTTCGGCTACGGCTATTGCAGCCCCGATCCCGAGCACGGCGCGATGTGGTGGAGCACCCAGCCGTCGAATGGCATGGACGCCGCGACGTTCCGCGCCATGGACCCGCACGCGCTCAAGCAGCATTTGCGCGATTTCCATGCCGGCTGGCACGATCCGATCCGGCAAATCATCGAGGCCGCTGAGAACATCGTGGTGACGGATACGCTCGACGTCGCGAGCCTGCCGACCTGGTCGCGCGGCCGGACCGTGCTGATCGGCGATGCCGCGCATGCGACGAGCCCGCATGCCGGCCAGGGCGCCTCGATCGCGCTCGAGGACGCGCTGCGCCTCGCGCGGCTTCTCCAGGGGCGCGGCGAGCTGCGCGAGACCTTCGCGCAGTTCGAGGCCGAGCGGCGTCCACGCACCGAGCGCGTCGTGGCGCTCGCCCGTCGCAACGGCAACAGCAAGCGGGAGTTCACGCCCACGGGAGCCTGGATCCGGGACCAGATGATGAAGCTCCTGATCCCGATGACCTCGAAGGGCATGGACTGGATGTATGCCTACAATCCCGCCGCGGTCAGCTCTCCACCTGAAACGTCAGCCCGGCATTGTCGACAAGCCGCTTGATCAGCGCCTCGCGCATCGCAGCGCCCGGCGTCCAGAAGCCGGCGGGAACGTCGGGCGTATCGCGCAACAGGCAGATCGCGCATTCGGCGATCATCTTGGAGGTCGAGCCATAGCCGGGATCGCGATCGCCCTTGACCGAGGCGCGGACCTGGCGACCGTCGGGGGCGATGCCGACGAACAGCAGATCGTAATAGCCGGTCTCGCGCTCTTCTTTCGAGGGCCCCTCGCCGGGCTTCGGCACGGGCTGCCCAGCCAGATTGTTGTTGGCCGCCATGATGCGCTTCGCCCTGGCCTCGCCGTCCTCGCCGGGGCCTGTGATCTGCATCTCGTCATAGACAAAATCGCGCCCGTAAGAGTAGCCGAGCAGCATGTTGGAGCGATGCACATTGCGCGTGTTGATATTGGCCATGAAGAACGGCGTCAGCCAGGTCTGCAAATCCTCGTCGAACACCACCCTGTTGCCTGGCGGTTGCTTCGGTCCGGTGCTATCTGGCGTCAGTGCGAAGGGATCGCGCACCAGACCCAGCAGGCTCGGATCCTTTGCCGCCGCTTCAAAGATCGCTTTCCCGCTTGCCGCCGTACCGCCCGAGAAGGTGCCCTTCATCGCGCGGACGCGTCCCTTGACCCGCGCGACCGGGGCACCGAACGCTTTCTTCGCGGCTTCCTGACAGGTGTAAACACCGAGTTCGAACGGCAGCGAGTCATAGCCACAGGAGAATATGATACGCGCGCCGCTGCGCTGTGCCGTCGCCTGGTGCGCATCGATCATGCGCCGCATCCACGGCACCTCGCCGCAGAGGTCGAAATAGTCGGTGCCTGACGCCGCGCAGGCCGCCAGCAGTTCATTGCCATAGAGCAGATACGGACCGACCGTGGTCACGACCGACCTGGTCTGATCGATCATCGCTTTCAACGACGCGGGATCGCCGGCATCGGCAACGATCAACGGCGTATCAGCGGGCGCGCCGATCGCGTCGCGCACCTTCGCGAGCTTGTCGAGGCTGCGCCCGGCCATCGCCCATTTCAGCTGCTTGTCGTTGCGGTAATGCGCGGCGAGATATTCGGCGACGAGCTGGCCGGTGAAGCCGGTCGCGCCATAGACGACGATGTCGAATTTCGACGAAGCAGACATATCGATTTCCTATTCTCTCGTCATTGCGAGCGAAGCGAAGCAATCCAGAGCCGAGCGTGCGACCCCGGATTGCTTCCGCCTTCGCGCGAGCGCTTCGGCGGACGCAGTCGTCGCTTCGCTCCTCGCAATGACAGTGGTGTAGGTTGAAGCAGGATTATTTCTTCCCATAAGACACGCTCATGCCGGCGCGGACGTCGTTCTGGATGCCGTAGGGCGCGATCGGATAGCGCAGGCCGTTCTTGGCGAGCTGCTTCATGCCGCTAATAGCCTTGGCAAGACAGGACGGCGGCAGCGCCATCAGCATCTCCTCATCGGGCACGCCGCCATAGCGGCGCTCGGCAAAGCATGGCAGCGACAGGCTCGGCTCGCCGGTCTTGAGCGCCCGCCCCCACGAATCCGCGCAAGCGGTTTCGCCGACCACGCTCCATTCGAACTTCTTGTAGCCGGTATATTGCAGCCCGTTGATCAGGATGATCATCTGGCCGGGGGTCGCATAGACCAGGCAAATGTCCGGCGGATTGAGCCGCCCGCTTGCGAGCGGGCTCACCGCCAGCGCCTGATATTGGCCCCATGGGACCACGTCAAGCGCCTCCTGGCGTTTGCGTGCATCCTCCGCCGTGCCGTGCCAGACACCGACATAATTCTCGCCCGCGAGCCACTTTTCGTCCTGCGGACCAAGCCCGATCACCGCGCGGCATTGCGCGCCGACGAGATCGTCGCCGGTGATGCCGACGGTCCAGCCGAGCCGCGAGGCCATGCTGACGATCTGGTCGGTGGTATGCACGGCATTCGGCCGCCTGATCTTCGGGATCGCCTCCATGTCTTCGACACGCGCGAACAGCTTCATGCCGATCACGGTGGTCTTCAGCCGCAACAGGCTGTTGAGGTCGGCTACCATGCCGGGCAGGTCGAGTTGTTCAGTCAGCGTTTGCTGTTGCATGGCGTCAACTCCCTTTCATTCACGCCGTTCTAGTCCTTGACGGGGCCGGGAAGCAAATTGTCCGTCTTGCCGGTGAGGCGATAGGCGACCAGCCCGATCCATTCGCGGACGGCAAGATCGGTCTTGAATAGGCCGTCGGGCGCCGCTGTCGTGAACCAGAGCAGGCTGGACCTGCCAGCGGTCCGCCAATCCACCGGATAGGGCTCGACCGGAAAGCCCGCCTTGCGGAATAGCCCGACCGCGCGCGGCATATGAAAGGCTGACGTGACCAGCAGCCAGCGCTCGCCCGGCTTGGGATTGGCCAGCGCCTTGGAGAACTCCGCATTCTCCAGCGTGTTGCGCGATGTCCGCTCGATGACCAGCCGCGAGCGATCGATGCCAAGGCTGTCGAAAACCATCGCGGCATAGTCGGCTTCGCGCGCATCGTTGGAGATCAGATTGGGGCTGCCGCCGCTGAAGATCAGGCGGGCATCAGGATATTTGCGCGCCAGCGCCGCGCCCGCCACGATGCGATCGGCGGCGCTTCTGATCACCGGCACCTGATGTGCGACCGAGATGTCGGCATCGATCGGCCCGCCCAAAACAATGATGCCGTCGGGCGCGCCGCGGCTCGCATCCCACTGCGGAAACTGACTCTCCAACGGATACAGGAGGACATTGCCGAGCGGCGAGAAGGCGCAGATCGCAAGCAGGACGCTCGAAAGCACGAGAGCCTTGCGGCCAAACGCGCAAAACCGCGTGAGCAGCAGCACCGCGCCGACAAGCCCAAGCAGGAGCAAAAAATTCGTGGGCAGAATGAGGACGCCGAGCGTCTTGGAGAGAACGAAAAACACCAAAACTCCTTCGCGATTTCTGCTACAGCGTCATAGATTGCCGCCGTCCAAAACACAAAGCCCGCAACGGTTCGCTTGCCATGGCCCATCACCACCTCAAATCCAGTCCCGAAACCTGCCATTGGGGGTTTTTCGAGGCCCGCCTCAAGCCGGTGCTCACCATCGACAGCGGCGATGAGATCACCATCGAGACCATCAGCGGCGGGCCGGACGTGGTGCCGGACAAGAGCAGGTTTCACGTCCCACCGGAATTGTTCGAGGTGCATGCCAAGAACGAGCGGATGGTGCCGGGTCATATCCTGACCGGCCCGGTCGCGGTCAACGGCGCCGTATCAGGCGATGTGCTGGAGGTCGACATCCTCGACGTCAAGCTCCGGCAGGACTGGGGCTACAATCTGATCCGGCCGCTTGCCGGCACCCTGCCCGACGATTTCCACGAGCCGCGGCTGCTCAACATTCCGCTCGACCGCGACCGCATGGTCGGCCACCTCCCCTGGGGCCTCGAACTGCCGCTGAAACCGTTCTTCGGCGTGATGGGCGTCGCGCCGCCGCCCGCCTGGGGCCGCATCACCTCGCTGATCCCGCGCGCCATGGGCGGCAATCTCGACAACAAGGAGCTCGGCACCGGCGCAAAGCTTTATCTGCCGGTGTTCGTGCCAGGCGCGCTGTTCTCCTGCGGCGACGGCCATGGCGTGCAGGGCGATGGCGAAGTCTGCGTCACCGCGATCGAGACCGCGCTCGAAGGCCGCTTCCGCCTGACGCTGCGCAAGGACCTCAAGCTGGATTATCCGCGCGCGGAGACCCCGAGCCACTACATGACCATGGCCATGGATCCGGACCTCGACCAATGCGTGGTGCGGGCGCTGCGCGACATGATCGCGCTCATCGGCGAAAAGCGGAATCTTTCCCGCGAGGACGCCTACACGCTGTGCAGTCTCGCCGCCGATCTCAGGGTGACCCAGACGGTGAACGGTTCAAAGGGCATCCATTGCATGATCGCCAAGGATGTCGTGCACGGCTAGGCGCAGCCCAGCGGATCACATGCTGCTTCTCCATCACCCCATGAACAGCAGCAATTCCGCGCCCTGATCCGGCTGCGGCCAACGGACGACGCACCGCTTTAGAGCGATCGGTTGAGCGCGACGGCCTTGGTGCGGCCCGAAAGATGCCGCTCGGCCGGCGACAACAAACCAGCCGATTCCCTGTTTTTTCAGCCCCAAGCCGCCCGGTCTGCACGGACCACAACCGCGCGAACCCGCGTCTATCTGGTTTTGCCAGTAAATTCAGTAGCTTGCCTTGCCACTGTACAAAAGCCTCACTTCTAAATAGAGTCTTAAAAGTTACTTTTGTGTATCCGCGTTAGGGCATAGCTTTTTGCATGGCCACCGAAAAAGCCGAGACTGACCGCATCCCCGTTACGTTAGCGCTTTCGACCATCGCCTATCTTGAGAAACTGGTGCGACAGGGCACCCACGGCACCAGCGTTCCAGGTGTAGCAAGGACATTGATCGAGGAAGGCATCCGCAACGCCATCAAGGACGGGCTGCTTTCCATCCGCGACAATGGCAATGGCAGGACGTGAACGGGGATGTTGTTCTGCGCGAGCAGCGGCGGGCGCGGCGCGGTGGCCAAGCGATTCACTCAAGAGGATCCAATCAGGGATCAAGCTTGGAACAGACATATGCCCGCCCATCAGCCGACCTGGACCGACGAACGCATCGAACTTTTGAAATCCTGTTTTGACGCCGGGCTCAGTTGCCGCGAAATCGCTGACCGCATCGGGGTCAGCCGCAACGCGGTGATCGGAAAGATCTCGAGACTCAATCTGAAGCGCCAGAAGGCGGCCGGCCCGGTCCGCAAGGATGCCGCGCGCGGTGCGCCGGGACGCCCCACCATCCGCTTCCGCCGGCAATTCCTGAGGGCCGTGACGGTGGCCGGCGACACGCCGGAGCCGGAAGCGCCAGTCCACAACGGACACACCTGCTCGCTGTTCGAGCTCAGCGCCGAGACTTGCCGCTGGCCGATCTCGACGCCAGGCGCCGACGATTTCTGCTTCTGCGGCAATCCGCCGGTCGAAGGCCTGCCCTACTGCCCCGGCCACAGCCGCCTCGCCTACAGGGCGAGCGCGCGGTAGGGCAGAACGTTCCTGCCTGGGACGGGAGCCGGTGACGCTGTAGAGTGGGCAAAGCGAAGCGTGCCCACAAATCCGCATCATCGATGCGAACGGTGGGCACGGCGCAAACGCGCCTTTGCCCACCCTACAGATCCCCTGTGTTTCGCGCCGGACGTTTCGACGCGATTTGCGCAAAGTCGGCGCCGCGCCGTTCTCGCAATCGGCGCGGCAATCGCGAAACAACAGGTCGATTCACGTTTGATTCATCGTACTTGTTAGAATGCGATTCAAATTTTCCGCCCATCATGCCGCGCGTTGCATGACACGTCGTGATGGGCGCTCCATTGTTTGTTCGAGGACTTCCAATCCTGTGCGCCATCTCATGCGCGATGTTGCTCAGCAGTTGCGCGCGCGACTCTGTGCAACATGAGTCCAATCCGCCGCCGCCCTATGAGGCCGGGACTGCGGCCAAGACTGAGTCCAAGACCGCGCCCGTCTGCCTCGCGCCGCGCGTCCGTCGCGCCTCCGAGCAACGACGTCATGCGCAGTCCTCGGCTCACCGTCTCGATCCGACGCTGCTCAGGCCGCAGCCTGCACCCGATTGCGACTACGGGAGGTCCGACCTCAGGACGGCCGATCCTGATGAGTGGGCCCGCCTGAAGGCCGAATACGAGCGGCAATGTTACAGGGAGGCCGAGAAGGCCTCGCGTGAGCGCCTCAGCCGGTTGCAGGCCTCGATCCAGCAGACACGCGATTAGGGTCCGCGCAGCGCTGAACCGGGCGATGCCCGCACCGCTGCGAATCGGCCGGGCGCATGCCGTTTGGCGATGGCCAGCCCGCGCAACCATCCCGCACAAATTTTGTTTTGCACATTCGAGCCGACCAATCGAGGCGCGTGCCTCGTTGTTGACGGCAGTCAGGCAACAGGCCCCCGCAATTCAGTCCTTCTTTTGCCGCACCAAGGCACCACGCTTCGGCGCGTGAGTTGATTTGATTTTCTGCCTATCGATCGCGGACTTCAGGCGGACAGTCGCCTGGAGTGAAAACCAATTTGCCGAGACAGGTCGTCGCTGCGTGAGCGATTATGACAACCCTTTACGAATTGCTTGGCGCGCTTCCGGACGACGACGCTGAGAGCATCAGAGCTGCATTCCGCAGGGCCGCCAAAGCAAACCACCCTGACAGAAATCCTGGCGACCCGGATGCGCCACGCAGATTCAGGCGGATCGTGCGTGCCCACGCCATTCTCGGCGACGAGAATGAACGCGCAAGCTATGACCAGCTGCTCGATATCGCGCTTCGACAGCAGGGTTTGAAGCCAAGGCGCCGCATCTGGTCCGGCAGGGCCCGCAGGGCGGCTCTCGACGTGATCACGGGCGCTGTTTTCTCGTTCGGCCTGTTCGGCGCAGGGTATTTGCTTCTGGTACCTGCCCCACAGGTCCGCCTCATTCCGCCAGCTGCGGTCGAGGTGACCAAACCCGAGGCAGCACCAATCACAGCCGGTTCGTCGGTCGAGCCGTCTCATACGGTCGCGGGAGCAGGCTCCAGCGACAAGCCTGATGAGATCGCAGCGCCCAAGGCGCAGCCGGAGCCGGAACGTGCGGAGGCTGCAGCGCCTGGCACCAATGCCCCAAAGGACGCGGCCAGCCCCGCTTTAAACCCGGAGATCATGCCGGACACCAACGACCCCAAATTCTATCAGGAGCGCGGCATCTCGGCCTATCGCAGCGGCGACCTGTTTCTCGCGCTTGCCGACTTCGATCTGGCGATCTCTCTCGATCCCGGGGCCTCGGAGGCCTACATCAATCGCGCCATCGTCTATCACCGCATGGGCGATCTGAAGCGCGCCTTTGCCGACGTCTCGCATGCCAAACGCATCGACGACGCCAACCGACGCAAGGCCCGGCGCGCCACTGCAAACGCGCCATAGTGGCCTCGATTTTCAAGCCGCCACCAGCTGCTGCAGGAAAGCCGTCACTTCCCGCCGCAGCAATTCGACGTCGGACTGCACGCGCTCGGAGGCGCCGTTGACGCGGGTTGCGACCTGGCCGGTATCGGTCGCGGCCTGGCTGATGCCGCTCACATTGGTGGCCACCTCCGAGGTGCCGGCGGAGGCCTGCTGCACGTTCCGCGCGATCTCGCCGGTGGCCGCGCCCTGCTCCTCGATCGCGGCGGCGATCGCGGTGGTGATCTCGTTGATCTCTGCAATGGTATGCGCGATCGTCTCGACCGCGCTGACCGAGATGGTCGTGCTCTGCTGCATCTCGCCCACCTTGGCACCGATCTCCTCGGTGGCCTTGGCGGTCTGCGAGGCGAGCGTCTTGACTTCCGAGGCCACCACCGCAAACCCACGTCCCGCTTCGCCGGCGCGCGCCGCCTCGATGGTCGCATTCAACGCCAGAAGATTGGTCTGTTCGGCGATCTCGCTGATCAGCCTGACCACGTCGCCGATCCGCATCGCCGCCTCCGCAAGGTTGCGGATGTGCGCGCCGGCGCGATCGGCCTCGCTCACGGCGCGACTGGTGCTCTCCTTGGAGCGGTGCACCTGCCGGCCGATTTCGCTGATGGAGGACGACAGCTGTTCGGCCGACGTCGCCACCGTTTGCACATTGTTGGAGGCCTGATCCGAAGCGGCCATCACACCGTCCGACTGCCGGCTGGTCTCCTCGGCTGCCGCGGCCATCTGGGCGGCGTCATTTTCGAGATCGGTGGCCGCCTTGGCGAGGCCGCCCGTGATCTCGTCAAGCCGGGTGCCAAAGCGCTTGGAGAGTCCCGCGATCTCCATCACGCGCTGTCCCAGCACCTCAGTCCCGCCATTGATGACGCCGGCAGAGTGGCGGAACGCGCCAGGCAGGCCGCGCACCAGGATCTTGCGATGACGTCTGCCGTGGCTCGCCGCCTCCATCGAGGCCGACGCCTCCCGCACAAAGGCATCCGCGATGTCAAGCATGTCGTTGATCGACTTCTGCATCAGGCCCAGCCGGCCAGGCTGACGCGGCTTGAGCACCCGCGCCTCGAGATCGCCCTCGTATGCGCGCCGGCACACCGCAGCGGCTTCGTCCAGCACCGACGTCGCGGTGTGCAAGCTCCACAGCGTGAGACCGACCAGCGCCAGCACCAGGATCAACAACGCGGCTGCGGTCAGCCGCGGCACCGGATCGACGAGCACGACGCCCAACAGCGCCACAACGGCAACAACGCCCGCTGCGGCGCTTGCGATCCGCGCCTTAGAGAGAGAGCACAAATTCATCATAGGCAAGACCCTGTTGCTTCAGAAAATTGATCATCATATCAAAGCTGGCGCGCAGCCCTTCCTTGGCATTGGCGTGGCGCGCCTCCTCCTCGCACAAGAGCTTGTAGACCGGCTTGACCTTCTCGATCGGCGCCCGGTCGGGTCTGCGGCGATTGGAATGGTAGCCGATGATGTTGCCTCCGCCATCGAAGGTCGGCGTCACATGGGCGAACACCCAGTAGTGGCTGCCGTCGCCGGCAAGATTGACCACATAGGCGAAGATTTCCTGCCTCGCCTCGATGGTGTCCCACAACAGCTTGAAGACACAGCGCGGCATGTCGGGATGGCGAATGATGCTGTGCGGCGCGCCGATCAGCTCGCGGGCCGGATATTTCGCCATGCGAATGAAGACGTCGTTGGCGTAGGTGATGCGGCCCTTCAGATCGGTCTTGGACACGATCAGCTCCTCCTCACCGAGCATCTGCTCGACGCCGGTCGGCCTTACCATCGTGCCTATCATCGTCTTCCATCTCCGCGCTGAGAAGGCCGCGCGACGTCGCGCAGTCGTATCGAATGACGACGATCATTATGGCGAGAAGCTTAAGCGATGGTGAGCAAGCGCCTACGGATAAACACGTAGCGCACATGCAGTTCGGAGCGAGTTGCGAATGCCATCTCACATCGCAACATGCAAGGGTCTGCTACCCTGGATCGCGCGTCGAGACGCAGCCGCGCGTCATTGCATTACCCCAGTCGCCAGCCCACCTCTTCGACGAAGCTCTTGTAGAACTCCGCGGTGTAGGCATCTTCCGGATTCTGCCGCACGCGCAGATCGAGCTTGTGGGCGTCCTCGCCAACCAGGATACGCCACCGCTCCGCCTTGACGCCGTCGAGAATGATCTTCGCCGCCTGCGCCGCCGTGGTCGGCGCTTCCTCGCGGAAGCTGCGCGCGCGCTCGGCCCCTCGCGCCTGGATCTCGTCATCCGACATCGTGTCTGCACCCTCCACTCCTGCAGCCTTCAGACGCACGCGTGCCTGCGCGATATCGGTCTCGCTCAAGCGGTCGCTGCCGTTCAGCACCATGCGCGAGTTCGACACGATGGAGGTGCCGATATGACCGGGCATCACCACCGAGCATTTGATATGCGGCGCGTTGAGACGGAGATCGTTGATGAGGGCTTCGGTAAATCCCTTCACCGCGAACTTGGCGGCGCTGTAGGCGGTGTGCGCGACGCCCATGCCGACGGAGGCCCAGAAGCCGTTGACGCTGGAGGTGTTGACGATGTGGGCCTGATCCGCCTTCATCAGCATGGGCAGGAAGGTGCGCACGCCGAGATAGACGCCGCCCCAGCAGATGTTGAAGGTGCGCTCCCACTGCTCGCGCGAATTGGTGAACAGGCTGCCGCCCCCGCCAATGCCGGCATTGTTGAACAACAGATGGATCCGGTCCGTCTTGTGCTGCTCGGACAGCTCGTCGCGGAAGCGCCTGAGCTGGTCCTCGATCGAGACGTCGGCGATGTGGGTGGTGACGCGCAGGCCCTGAGGCAGCCTCTCCACCTCGCACAGACGCTTGGTTTCCGCCATCGCCTCCGCGGAGACGTCGCACATTGCCACATTGCAACCCTCCGCAATCAGCTGCCGCGCGAGCTCGCGCCCCATGCCCGTGCCGCCCCCGGTGACGACGGCGATCTTTCCGGCGAAATCCTTCATGCTGGGCCCTTCCCTGGCTGCTGTGTCGCTTGTTGGTGGTTTGGGTGCTTAGCCTGCAAGGCACGCCCTGCCGGTGCCGCGATGAGCTCACGACATCGGCGAAAATTTTGCAACCGTCTTGCGTTATTCCGCCGCCTCGCTGCGACGGCTCGCGAGTGCTCCAAGACCCTCGAGCGCTCTTGCGATTCTCTCCTGCTGCGCAGCTGAGGCTTGCGGCATCGGCGCGCGCGAAAAGGTCTTGGGCAAGCCCTGCAGCGTTTGCGCATGACGCGTGCAGGCCGGCAGGTTGTCGGAGACGATTGCGTTCCAGAGCGTCAGGAGCTTCTTGTGCAGCTCGAGCGCCAGCACATGATCGCCCGCCTTCACGGCATCCCACAGTTTTACCGACGCATGTGGCGCCGCGCTCAAGATCGCGGCAATCGAGCCATGAGCGCCCAGCGTGTAGGACGGATACATCAAGGCGTCGACGGCGCTGTAGATCAATTTGTCCGGCGCCATGATCATGAGATCGGCAAAAAGTTTCAGATCGCCCGCGCTCTGCTTGACGCCGACGACCAGCGGCACCTCGTTCATGATCCGCCTCAGCAGCGCCGGCGCGAGATACGACCACGGCACGACGTTGTAGATGATGATCGGCATGCCGGTTTCATCCGCCATGCGACGGAAATGGCTGACCATCGCCTCGTCGTCGGGCTTGAACAGATAATGCACCGGCGTCACCTGCAGCGCCGCGACGTTCATGTCGCGCACAAGCTTGCCGCGCTTGATGGCGTCACGGGTAGAATCGACGATGATGCCGGCAATGACCGGCACGCGGCCGCGCGTTGCATCGACCGTCGCTGCCATCAGGTCGCGATATTCCTCGTGGTCGAGGGTGTGGCCCTCGCCGGTCGAGCCGCCGGCGGCGAGGCCATGCACGCCGGCGCCGATCATCCAGTCGATCTGCGGCGCGACCTGGTTGAAATCGATCTCGCCGTCCTCGCGGAACGGCGTTGTCATCGGCGGTATCACGCCGGTCGGACGCACTTTCATGGCAAACCCTCAGTTTCCATCCCGAATGGATCCGATGCAGCATCTGACGGCGGCTCTCGATCCAGGATGGAGACTAGCGGCGGCGCGCACCGCAATCCAGCGACGCGGCGGCCTAGCTGACCTCAGCCAGCGTCATGCCGGACATCGGAAGGCGCCACTGGCGGAAATAAAAGCTCCGCCACGCGTTGATACGCAATCGATCCAGACAGGCGTGCGATGGTCAAGACCACATCAGAGCTCTACGAGGCTACCTTCATTCTGGTCAGCAAGGCCGCCTCGCATGGCTGCGTCCGCCTGACCAATTGGGATGCGCAACGCGTGGCGATGGAAGTGAGCAAGGGCACGCCCGTCACCTTTGTCGACAATTCCGGATGATGCGCAGGCCAGCCCTATTGGCCGAACCAGTGGGCCGCTTCCAGATTCTGATTCTGCGCGGGGCCATCGTTCAGGCAGCGCCGGGCGGTCGCGATCTCCGCCTCGGTCGCACCATGGCTGCGCGCCCACATTTCTGCGGTCGACGCCGAATATTTCGCAACGTAGTAGCGGACGACCGAGCAGGACACGCGCTGCACGATGCTGGGATGATGGCCCGCAAGCGCGGTGGATGAAAGAGATAAGGTCAGCGCGATCGCGCCGACGGCACGCGTGAACATGAAGCCCCCTGATTTACTGCTACAGCAGAGAATCAGACTCGGCTCTTGCCCGCAAATTAAACCTGCGCTTGAGCGCGCAATCCCCCGTCGTCCACAGCCGACTGTTTCATCCCTGCATCAGTGAAGCGTGCAAGCCTGCGCGAGATGCGATCTGCACAAGCCGTTTGCAGGGCGGCGCTGTACTTGCGAGTTGGAACCAACTGTTCGCGCCAGGCCTTCCCTTTCTTTGCGGTGGAGGTTTGCGATGGAGATACTCCGAGAGATCTCTGGCGAGATCACCGACGAGCTTCGCGGCGACGGCATGATCATTATCGGAGGGCGCGACGTCGCGATGGTTCCGTATTCGCTGGTGCGAGCCAGCGAACCCGGCCGCCTGGTTGCGGAAGGTTCCATTCAGGGGCCGGAGCCGCTGCTGCAGCGAGTGAAGAAGGCAAGGGCCGTGAAGCTCGCGCTCGAGGACGGCCCGGTCGTCACGCTCCGCTGCGAGGGCGGTCGCCCCGGCACGCGCCGGGTGAAACTGCTGAAGGCCTGACGCAGGCCGAGCCCGCATGGACAAAAGCAAGGAGACGTCGATGCCGAGAAAGCAGACCATCCGAAAGGCGCGCGAGGACAAGCGCGCGGGGAAATCGGCAAGCACCCAGGCCGGCGAGTTCGTGCGCGAGGAGATCGACAAAATCCGCCACGGCAAGCACGGCGCAAGATCGCCGCAGCAGGCCATCGCCATCGGGCTGTCCGAAGCGCGCCGCGCCGGTGTGGATCTTCCGCCGCCTCGCAAGGGCAAGACCAAGGCAAGCACGCGCAGGAGCGCGAAATATGCGTATGAGGCAGGCCAGGGAAAGCGCAAACCGAAGCGTCGGCCGCGTGTGTCGCGCGCCGTTGAGAAGGTTCTGAAAAAGGAGCCGCGATCCACCGTCTCGCGAAGCGCGCTGTCAAAGCAAGGCAAACGCGCGGCCAGTCGCCGCAGCGCCGCATCGCGCTCGGCATCCGCCCGCAAGGCCGCGCGAACCAAAGGCGCGAAGACCCGCTCGGCGGCCGCAAAAAAGGCCGCACGCACCAGGGCGCGGCGCCGGCGCTAGGGCATGGTCCGGACACGCATGAAGCGGTTTTCCGGAAGGATCATGCTCTGTCAAAGAGCACGATCAGCTCAGGCTTCCCGGCAGGAAGCACCGGATCGAAGTCCCGAGCGAGCTCTTGACGGGCCAGACCATGGTGCGACCTGCCCGGTTGGGCTCGGTGATGACGGCATCGTCAGGCACCACGATCCACTGACCATCGAGCCGAACTCGATAGTGCCCATCCTTGGACTCCCAATCCGGGTCCGACACCGCAAATCCGTCGGCGTCCGAGCAGCACAGCCCCCGGCCGCTGCGCAAGCTGTCGAACCAGGGTTTGAGCGGAGAGTTGGCGTATCGACCATCGTCCCGCGCCATGACCAGCCCGGTTGGAAGCAGGGCAATGGCGAGGAACAGGACCAAACGGCGTTTCGTCATGTCTGTTGATCGCTGGTTGAGCTCGCCCCACGGCCCACAAGGCAAGTACGTTTGGGCGGAAATGGTTCCGTCCGAAACCTACGCCGATGGATTGTCGCTCCAGGATCACGCAATCCGAGGTTCGAAGAATTGACCGCGCCAGCCCGGTTGTGCCGAGCCGCCATTGCCCAAGCTTGCGTCGGGCGGGGATCGCGGCTATGGGAACGGCATCGGAGCGTGGCGCAGCCCGGTTAGCGCACTAGTCTGGGAGACTAGGGGTCGGAGGTTCAAATCCTCTCGCTCCGACCAAAATAAAGCCCCGCAGAGCGGGCTTTGTCGTTTTCGGGCAGCTGCAGATCCCACCGCATCGCGCGCACGGGCCGAGGTTCGCTCACCCCTCCTTCAACGCCCGATCCAGGAGCTGCCGGCAGTTAATCAGCTCCTTCAGGACGCCCTGGAGCCGCTCGCGGTCGATGGTATGGGCGCCGGCGGTGCCGCGTGCGGCGCCGTCGCCGCGGAAGGTTGCGAGGATGTCCTCCTCGGTCTCGACAAAGCGGAAATCGATGCCATCCTCGCCGGAGGCCTCATATTCCTCTTCGTCCTCCTCCGCCTCGGCTGGCGCCGCCGCCTCGGTGAAGTCGTCCTCCATGAGGCTCTGGCCGATCGCCTCTTCGATCGCACCGAAGGACACGGCCGCGGTGCCGTCGGCGAGGCTTTGCACGGATTTGATGCCATGCTCCTTGAGGATGCGCTGCACCCCGCGGATGGTGTAGCCCTCGCCATAGAGCAGCCGGCGGATGCCCTTGAGCAGGTCGACATCGTCGGGGCGATAATAGCGGCGGCCGCCGCTGCGCTTCATCGGCTTGATCTGGGCAAAACGCGTTTCCCAGAACCGCAGCACATGCTGGGGGATGTCGAGGTCCTGTGCGACCTCGCTGATCGTTCGGAATGCGTCCGGCGCCTTGTCCAAAGGCTCGCTTCCCCTTCGCGCCACCTGTGATGTGCTCGTCTTACGCCAGTTACGCCTACTCGACCTTCATCTCGCCGTTCATCTTGGTGGCGGCAAGGCTGCTGCTATGGCCGTTGTTGATCCGCTGTTTCAGGATCGCCGACGGCTTGAACACCATGACCCGGCGGGGCGAGATCGGAACTTCGGTCCCGGTCTTCGGATTGCGCCCGATCCGCTGGCCCTTCTTCCGCACCATGAAGGAGCCGAACGAGGACAATTTTACCGTCTCGCCCTTCTCCAGGCAGTCGGTGATTTCTTTCAAAACCAGCTCAACGAACGCTGATGATTCCGTACGAGACAACCCAACCTTTTGGTAGACGGCTTCGCACAAATCGACACGAGTGACAGTTTTTCCGGTTCCGGTCATCGCCTGCCCCAACTCACGGCGAACAATTTCTGTCCTGAAATTATGAGGTTACGCCGCCTCGGTCAACTCTGCCGTGAGGGCAAAGATGTTTAAAGCAGTGCAAACCCTGAAATGAATCCCGGTTTTGTTCCTACCAGCGCACGAGTGCCGAGCCCCAGGTGAAGCCGCCGCCCATGGCTTCCAGCAGGACCAGGTCGCCCTTCTTGATTCGGCCGTCGGCGCGGGCGACCGAGAGCGCCAGCGGGATCGAGGCTGCGGAGGTATTGCCGTGCTGATCGACCGTCAGCACCACCTTCTGCGGCGCGATATGAAGCTTGTGGGCGGAGGCATCGATGATTCGCTTGTTCGCCTGGTGCGGCACGAACCACTTGATGTCCTCGGCCGAAAGCCCGGTGGCGTTGAAGGCGTCAACGATGACGTCGGTGATCATGCCGACGGCGTGCTTGAAGACCTCGCGGCCTTCCATGCGCAGGTGTCCGACGGTCTGGGTCGATGACGGACCGCCGTCGACATAGAGCTTCGATTTATGCCGGCCGTCCGAGCGCAGATGCGTGGTGAGCACGCCGCGATCGCTCGACGTGCCCGGCTGGTCCTGTGCCTCCAGCACCACGGCGCCCGCGCCATCGCCGAACAGCACGCAGGTGCCGCGATCGGTCCAGTCGAGGATGCGGGAAAAGGTCTCCGCGCCAATCACCAGCGCGCGCTTATAGGCGCCGGTACGCAGGAAATTGTCGGCCGTGGCCAGCGCAAAGACAAAGCCGGAGCACACCGCCTGCAGGTCGAAGGCCGCGCCATGGTTGATGCCGAGCCCGTGCTGCACCGCGACCGCAGTGGCGGGAAAGGTATTGTCGGGCGTCGAGGTTGCGAGCACGATCAGGTCGATTGCCTGCGCGTCGAGGCCGGCATCCTCCAGCGCGGCGCGCGCGGCGTTGATTGCGAGATGCGAGGTGAACTCGCCATCGGCCGCGATATGGCGCTGACGAATGCCCGTGCGCTGCACGATCCATTCGTCTGATGTGTCGACGCGCATCGCCAGCTCGGCATTGGTCAGGATCTGGCGCGGCAGATAGGACCCGCAGCCGAGCACCACCGAACGAATTGTCACGAGACAGGCTCCTGCGGGGCCGGCGCTGACACAAGCGCCCCGCCATCACGATTAAGCATTTGATTGATCTTGGTCAGGAGATCGAAGTGGACCATCTCATAGCCGACATCAACGGCATAGGCAAAGCCCTCCGCATCGGCCCCACCATGGCTTTTGACGACAACGCCGTTCAGCCCCAGCAGCAAGCCGCCATTGGATTTGCTGGGATCCATCTTGTCGCGCAGCGCCTGGAACGCCGGGCGCGCGAGCAGATAGCCGATCCGAGAGCGCCAGGATCGCTGGATGGCGCTCCGTAAATAATCGGAGATCTGGCGGGCGGTTCCCTCGGCCATCTTCAGCGCGATGTTCCCGGAAAAGCCTTCGGTCACCACCACGTCGGCGACGCCGCGGCCGATACTGTCGCCTTCGACAAAGCCGATATAGTGGAGCTGCGGCAGGTTCATCGCCCGCAATAGCTCCGCGGCCTCGCGGATCTCCTCATGGCCCTTCATCTCCTCGACGCCGATGTTGAGAAGGCCCACGGTCGGCCGCTTCAGATTGAACAGGACGCTCGCCATGGCGCTACCCATGACCGCGAGCGCGACCAGATGATGCGCGTCGCCGCCGATGCTGGCGCCGAGATCGAGCACGATCGAATCGCCGCGCATGGTCGGCCAGGTCGCGGCGATCGCGGGGCGGTCGATGCCCGGCAGCGTGCGCAGATTGAAACGGGCCATCGCCATCAGCGCGCCGGTGTTGCCGGCGGAGATCACGACATCCGCTTCGCCCTTCTTTACCGCGTCGATCGCAAGCCACATCGAGGAGGTCTTGCGGCCGCGCCGCAGCGCCTGGCTCGGCTTCTCGCTTGCGCTCACCGCGACCTCGGTGTGGATGATACGCGAGCAGGCCTTCAGAGCAGGATAATTGGCCAGCTCCGGCTCGATCTTGCTGCGATCGCCGACCAGCAGAAACTCGGTCTCGGGATGGCGTTTGTGCGAAATGGCGGCGCCGGGAATAACGACAGCTGCGCCGACATCGCCCCCCATGGCGTCAAGCGCGATTCTGACCTTTTGCGGCATGAACGTCCCGGAAAACCACTACATAGCGCCGCGCATCTTGCGGCGGAAGAGCCAGGCAGATGAGCCGCCCGGCCGGGCCGCGACAATAGCCTGTCCCGGCTCTGACACAACCTCTTGACCCCCAGCTTTTTGGCCCGATGGCGCGCCCCGGGAGAATCGACCGGGGCGGAATCATATTATATTTCAATACGTTACGACAAGAGCCCGAACCGGACCGCGAACACTTCGCGCAAAGTATGAAGCCGGCCTGCACTTTTTCGCCGGGTCGTCCTGCTCAGGCCTTGTCGGATCCGCCATTGGTCGCAGCGCCCTTCAGCGCCTTCAGGGCGGCGAACGGATGGTCCTCGGGATCGGCCGCCGCGACCGGTGGCTCGAACACCGCTCCTTCCTTGCGCGGGTAGGGATCGATCGCCAGAAACAGCACGTCGGTAGCGAGCCGGCCGAGATCAATCATGCCGTTTTCGATTGGCTCAGGCGGCTCGGGCACCTCACCGCTCTCGGCCTCCTCGTCAAGCGTGTCGGCGAGAGCCTGAACATCACCGGCGGGCGCGAAGACGAGATCGATGTGTTCATCGATGTCGTTCTCAATCGGCTCGAGCGTCACCACGCAGCTCTGCCCGACCCGCGCGGTCAGATGACCCTCGACATGGACACGGCCATCGCTCCCCGGGTTCAGATCGAAGGAGGCCCGCGCCGACAGGATCTCGCGCAGGCCTGCGATCTCGGCCATGGCCGCGCGCGTGGCGCTGTCCGCCTCGATGTCGCGATGCAGCCCGTCGTGCGGGATCTGCGCCACGTTGACGAGGACGCGCCAGGGATCGGCACGCACGGTAGGAGACTTAGTCATGACCTTGCTCCGTCAAATTGAGTGGTGACGGGAATGTCCAGGCGGCAGCCAGCAGTGCCGCATCCTCGACCTTGTCGAGATCGGCGATCACGGCCTCCGCATAGGCAGCCAGGCGCCGGGCATGATCGATGTCCTTGCCGTCGAGGATGTTCTTGCTGAACGCCTGCACCAGGGCCTCGTTGCTGTCGGTCAGCGCGAGATCGTAGGCGGCGCTGCGGCCATAAAAGGCCTCGCCAAAAGCCTGCATGCGCTTGGGGACAGCGAGGTCGCCGACCCCCATTTCACGCAGATTCGCGTCCATGTCGTTGCAGAAATGGTCGAACAGGGCCTGCGCGACCTCCGTGCCACCAGCAATACTGCGCAACCGGCGCAGAACCATCCATAAATGCACTAAAAGCAGGTCAAAACGGCCATTAACCGTATCCGGCACCCCCAGCTCTTGATAAAAGACGGGTTCTCGCGCTTGCGTCACGATCATGCCATAGATGGCCTCAATGGTGCCGCGCGGGGCTAGCCGGGGTTTCCTGAAGTGATTGAACGGCCAAAGCATTGTGGGTTCCGCAAGCGAGCCCTGTTGCCGGTTGACGCTCCGGCCGAGGGATTTGGGGTGGCCGGTTCTAAGGGGACCGGCCCTATAGCGCAATGATTGATAGGCTGATGAAAACGACTGGCGCGGCCCTGCCCCGCTTTCTCCTAGGCTTTCGCCTTGCGGCTGCCGTGGCGCTGACCTGCGCCGTCCTTGGTGCCTGCACCAAGGAGGAGTTCCAGAAGGGCTATATCCTGCCGCCCGGCGCGCTGGAGCAGATCCCGATTGGCGCCAGCCAGGACCAGGTCCTGATTGTGATGGGCACGCCCTCCACCGTCGCCACTCTCGACGGCGAGGTGTTCTACTACATCTCGCAGCGTGCCGAACGCCCGGTCGCCTTCATGAACCAGAAGGTCGTCGACCAGCGCGTGATCGCCGTCTATTTCGACAAGAACCGCCAGGTCCGCCGGCTCGCCAATTACGGCCTCAAGGACGGCAAGATCTTCGACTTCATCAGCCGCACCACCGCGACCTCCGGCCAGGAGATGAGCTACCTGCAGCCGCTGTTCAAGCTCTTGAGCTTCAATTAGCGCGCGCTGCCCGCGTCGCCCGGATCAGCAAAGCAATATCCGGGACCGCGCCATCCTGCATGTCGCTTCGCTAATGCGGGCTACTTCCGCGCGTCGGCTGGGGCTGCCCTTGCAGACATTCCATGAGACGTTAGCTACATGGCTCGCGTGCCCTGCACCCCGGAGCCATTGATGACCGACGTCCCCGCCTACGAGCCGCCCAAAGTCTGGACATGGAATAAAGAGAGCGGCGGGCGCTTTGCCAGCATCAATCGTCCGATCGCTGGATCCACCCACGAGAAGGAATTGCCGGTCGGCCGTCACCCGCTGCAACTTTATTCCCTGGCAACGCCCAATGGCGTGAAGGTCACGGTGATGCTGGAGGAGTTGCTCGCGCTTGGCCACACCGGTGCGGAATACGATGCCTGGCTGATCGACATCGGCAAGGGCGACCAGTTCGGCAGCGGCTTTGTCGCCATCAATCCGAACTCGAAAATCCCCGCGCTGCTGGATCGCTCGGGCCCCGAGCCGATCCGCGTGTTCGAATCCGGATCGATCCTGCTTTACCTCGCCGAAAAATTCGGCGCGTTCCTGCCGAAGGACACCAAGACGCGTACCGAGTGCCTGTCATGGCTGTTCTGGCAGATGGGCAGCGCGCCCTATCTCGGCGGCGGTTTCGGCCACTTCTACGCGTATGCGCCGACCAAGATCGAATATGCCATCGATCGCTTTGCGATGGAAACCAAGCGCCAGCTCGACGTGCTCGACCGCCGGCTCGCCGACAACGAGTACCTGTCAGGCGGCGATTATTCGATCGCCGATATCGCGGTGTGGCCGTGGTACGGGGCGCTCGCCAAGGGGCTGCTGTACGGCGGCGGCGAATTCCTCTCGGTGCAGGACTACAAGCACGTGCAGCGCTGGACCGACCAGATCGCCAAACGCCCGGCCGTGCAGCGCGGCCGCATGGTCAACCGCAGCTGGGGCGAGCCGTCGAGCCAGCTGCACGAGCGGCACGCGGCAAGCGATTTCGAGACGAAGACGCAGGACAAGATCGGCGAAGCCGCAGGCGCCGAGAGTACGTAAGCCGGCTTGCGATCGCGCCGCGCAAGACCAGAACTCTCCCCGCAAGCGAGCGCCGGCGGGGAGAGCTGATTGGAGTTCACGTACCCTCGAACTTGAACGACACGTTCAACTTGGCGCGATAGGCTTCGACCTTGCCCTTCGCATCGAGCTGCATGTCGAGCTTGACGACTTCCGCCACGCGAAGGTCGCGCAGCGACTTCGATGCCTGCTCGACCGCATTGGCCGCCGCTCTCTCCCAGGAGTCGCTGGACGTACCGATCAGTTCAATGACCTTGTAGACGCTCTCAGGCATGTGGTCCTCCCGTTCGGGTTTCCCCTGCCGAGGTCGAGCCTAGCACCACGGCGTCGGGAATCGGAAGCCTCCCCGAGTCGTCCCGGCGAAGGCCGGGACCCATAACCAAACGATGTCGTTTGGCGAAGATCGTCGACCACCGCAGCCTCAAGAGAGATTCCGCGGTCTGGGTCCCGGCCGGGACGACGACATGGGTGGCGACAACGCGCCTTCACCACGAAACAAAAAGCCCCGCCGGCTCGCGCCAGCGGGGCTCTTCATTATCAACTCACCCGCAGACTCAATGCGCCAGGATGGCTAGCAGCAGGAGCGCCACGATGTTGGTGATCTTGATCATCGGGTTGACGGCCGGGCCGGCCGTGTCCTTGTAGGGATCGCCGACGGTGTCGCCGGTCACGGCGGACTTGTGGGCGTCCGAGCCCTTGCCGCCGTAGTGGCCGTCCTCGATGTACTTCTTGGCGTTGTCCCAGGCGCCGCCGCCCGACGTCATGGAAATCGCGACGAACAGGCCGGTGACGATCACGCCGAGCAGCATGGCGCCAACGGCGGAGAACGCCGCCGACTTGCCGGCCGGACCTCCGCCTGCAATGGCGTAGATCACGAAATAGACCACGATCGGCGAGAGCACCGGCAGCAGCGAGGGAATGATCATCTCCTTGATCGCTGCCTTGGTGAGCAGGTCGACCGCCTTGCCGTAGTCGGGCTTGTCGGTGCCTTGCATGATGCCGGGCTTCTCGCGGAACTGGCGCCGCACCTCTTCGACGATCGCGCCGGCCGCGCGGCCGACCGCCGTCATGCCCATCGCGCCGAACAGATAGGGCAAGAGGCCGCCGAACAACAGGCCGACCACCACGTAGGGGTTGTTGAGCGAGAAGTCCGGGTTAATGCCCTTGAAGTAGGGGTGCGCTGCGGGATCGCTGATGAAGAATTTGAGGTCCTGGTTATAGGCCGCAAACAACACCAGCGCGCCGAGACCGGCGGAGCCGATCGCGTAGCCCTTGGTTACCGCCTTGGTGGTGTTGCCGACCGCATCGAGTGCGTCGGTCGACTTGCGCACCTCCTTCGGCAGGCCCGCCATCTCGGCAATGCCGCCGGCATTGTCGGTGACAGGACCGAAGGCGTCGAGGGCCACGATCATGCCGGCCAGCGACAGCATGGTCGCGGTGGCGATCGCAATGCCGAACAGGCCGGCGAGATTGTAGGTGACGAGGATGCCCGCGATGATGACGAGCGCAGGCAGCGCGGTCGCCTCCATGGAGATCGCAAGGCCCTGGATCACGTTGGTGCCGTGACCGGTGACCGAGGCCGCGGCGATCGACTTCACCGGGCGATAATCGGTGCCGGTGTAGTATTCGGTGATCCAGATGATCAGTCCAGTCACGGCAAGGCCGACCACGCCGCAGAAGAACAGGCTCGCGCCGGTGTAGTCGACGCCGTCGAGCTTGCCGAATCCGATCAGCGCGTAGATCACGAACGCGACACCCGCAAGCGACAGGATGCCGGTCGTGATCAGGCCCTTGTACAGAGCGCCCATGATCGACTGGTTGGCGCCGAGCTTGACGAAGAAGGTGCCGATGATCGAGGTAATGATGCAGATGCCGCCAATGGCGAGCGGCAGGGTCATCATGTTGGCGAGGATCGGCGTCTTGGCGAAGAAGATCGCCGCCAGCACCATGGTCGCGACCGCCGTCACCGCATAGGTCTCGAACAGGTCGGCCGCCATGCCGGCGCAGTCGCCGACATTGTCGCCAACGTTGTCCGCGATGGTGGCGGGATTGCGTGGATCGTCCTCGGGGATGCCGGCTTCGACCTTGCCGACGAGGTCGCCGCCGACGTCGGCGCCCTTGGTGAAGATGCCGCCGCCGAGACGGGCGAAGATCGAGATCAGCGAGGCGCCGAAGCCGAGCGCCACCATGGCGTCGACCACGGTGCGGCTGTCAGGCGCGAGCTTCAGCGAGAAGGTGAGGAAGCCGAAATAGAGCGTGACGCCAAGCAGCGCGAGGCCCGCCACCAGCAGGCCCGTGATGGCGCCGGCCTTGAAGGCGAGTTCGAGGCCGCCGGCGAGCGAGGTAATTGCGGCCTGCGCGGTGCGGACGTTGGCGCGCACCGACACGTTCATGCCAATGAAGCCCGCCGCACCCGAGAGAATCGCGCCGATGGCAAAGCCGACCGCGACCAGGACCCCGAGGAAGTAGGCAAGCAGCAAGAAGATGACGATGCCGACCAGGCCGATCGTCGTGTACTGGCGGCGCAAATAGGCCTGTGCGCCCTCGCGCACGGCGGCCGCGATTTCCTGCATCCGCGGATTACCGGCGTCGGCAGCAAGAACCGACGACGTCGCCCAGATCGCATAGGCGATGGAAAGCGCTCCGCAGAGCACGATCAACCATAGAGCTGTCATTGCACTCCCTCAGAATCTTATCTTTGTCCCCCACGCCCGATGCTCGGACGCAGAATGCTGCACCGCGCTGCCCAAAGAGCGGTTCGCAAATCGGCGGGGAGGTTGCCAAAGTTGCTGCGCCTGCGCAACGCCGGGAGAGGCAAAATACGTCCTATTTCGCAGGCTTTTTCGGCCGCGGAAATCGCGGCTTCCGCGATCTGATGCAGGGCTGGCGCTAGGCGGGCTAGAAATGACTGTAGGAGCGCCGAGCGAGCGGCAGCTCCCTGCCCTCGTTGTCGAGGAATCGCGGGGCATCCGATCCGGCGATCACGGTTCCGATCGCCGTCAGCGCGATACCGGCCTGCGCGGCGGCCGCGCTCAGCGCGGCGCAGCTGGTGTCCGGAACCGTGCAGAGGACCTCGTAATCGTCACCGCCGGAAATCATGGCCTCGATGTCGACGGCGCGTTGGGCAAGCACGCCTTGCGCGGCCGCGGAAATCGGAATACGCGGCACCTCGATCACCGCCGAGACGCGCGAGGCCGCACAGAGCTTGGTAAGATCGCCCGCCAACCCATCCGACACATCCATCGCGCCACTTGCGTGCGTGCGGATGGCCTCGGCCAAGCCGTTGCGCGGCTGTGGCACCCGGTAGCGGCCGATCAGCATGTCCCTCGCGGCCGCGTCGCTCGCAAGCGCGGATGCCGCTGGCCCGCCGGTGAGGATGTCGAGGCCAACAGCGGCATCGCCGATGGTCCCGGTCACCATCACCCGGTCGCCGGGCCTGGCACCGCTGCGTGGAACCATCTTTCCAGCCGGCACGCGGCCGAAGGCGGTGATCGAAACCGTGAGCGGGCCGGGGGTGGAGACGGTGTCGCCGCCGAGCAGGGGGCAATCGAACGTGCGGGCATCCTCGCCCAGGCCTCGCGCAAAGGCCGACAGCCAGGCATCGTCGGCGCGGCGTAGCGCGAGCGTCAGCACAAACCCGGCCGTCGTCGCGCCTTTGGCGGCAAGATCAGACAGGTTCACCCGCAGCGCCTTGCGCGCGACGGTGTCAGGCGGGTCGTCGGGCAGGAAATGCACGCCCTCCACGATCGCATCCGTGGTGACGACGATGTCCTCGCCTCGTGCTTTCAGGATCGCGGCGTCGTCGACAAGGCCGAACGCGCCCGGATCGATCGCGAGCGGCTTGAAATAGCGGGCGATCAGGGAGTCTTCGCCGGATGGGCCAGGGCGATCGGTCATGCGTCAGCGCTCGTCGCGACCTCCCGGATGTCAGCTGCGGGAAAATTCCTCAGCGCGGAACTGCCGCGCGATCTGGTCGAGCACGGCGTTGACCATGCCGGTCTCCTCACGCTCGACAAAGGCGTGCGCCACGTCGACATATTCCGATACCACGACCCGGCCCGGCACGTCCCGGCGATGTTCGAGCTCATAGGCGCCGGCGCGCAGCACCGCGCGCAGGATCGCGTCGATCCGCTTCAACGGCCAGCCCTTCGACAGGGCTTCGTCGATCAAGGGATCGAGCTTGGCCTGGTCGCGCACGACGCCAGCAACGACATCGCGGAAGAAGGCGGCTTCGGCCGGCAGATATTTCTCACCCTCGACCTCGCCGCCCAGCCAGTGGCTTTCGAACTCGGCGAAGATGTCGTTGATGCCGGCGCCAGCGATATCCATCTGGTAAAGCGCCTGCACGGCGGCGAGCCGCGCGGCACCGCGCCGGTTCGCCTTCCTCTCCGGCGCCTTGCCGTCCGGCCCCATGTTCGGCCCCTTGTTCGCCCCTTTGGCCTCTCGCTTTTTCGGATCAGCCATGTCTTATGACTTCGCCAGCCGGCGCTTGATGCGCAGCATCGCCAACGCCGCCCGCGCCGCGTCGCCACCCTTGTTGAGCTCGCTGGCGCGCGCCCGCGCCCAGGCCTGCTCCTCCGTATTGACCGTGAGAATGCCATTGCCGAGCGGAAGTTTCCGCTGCACAGCCAGATCCATCAGCGCGCGCGAGGATTCCATCGAGACGATCTCGAAATGGATGGTATCGCCCCGGATCACGCAGCCAAGCGCGATCACGGCGTCATAGGGCTTGCCGGAAGCTGCCGCTGCATCGACGGCAATCGCAATCGCCGCCGGAATCTCCAGCGCGCCGGGAACCGTGATCACGTCGTGCCAGACGGCCGCGGCCTTCAATTCGGCGCGCGCACCCTCGAGCAGCGCGTCCTGGATATCGTCATAAAAGCGCGCCTCGACAATCAGGGCGCGGGCGCCCGCAATGTCGGTCTGGTCCTTCAACGGAGCGCGTCGTGCGTCAGCCATTCGTATGCCAATCAGAGAGATGTTGGTGTTTGAGCCGCTTTTAGGCGCAGCCATGCGGAAGGCCAAGCCCTCATTTCATTTCCGTCAATCGCGCCGCATAGCGGGCCATCAGATCGACCTCGATATTGACCTCGCTGCCCGCACGCCAGGACGACAAGGTCGTGACGTTGAGCGTATGCGGGATGATCAGCACGGAAAATGCCGTATCCCACACCGTGTTCACGGTCAGCGACACGCCGTCCAGCGTGATCGACCCCTTGGGCGCGATGAAACGCGCGAGGTCGCGCGTGGTGTTGAGTTCGAAGCGCGCCATATCAGGCAGATCGTCGCGACTGATAATGCTGGCGGTGCCATCGGCATGGCCTGCGACGATGTGGCCGCCAAGCTCGTCGCCGATCTTGAGCGCGCGCTCCAGATTAAGCTTGGTGCCGACCGCCCAGTGCTTGGCCGTCGTCATCCGCAGCGTTTCAGCCGCGGTATCGACCTCGAACCAGGTGTGGCCGCCTTCGACACCCGCCGCGACAACGGTCAGGCACACACCGTTGCATGCAATGGATGCACCATCGGCGATGGTGGCGCGATCATAGCGGCAGGCGATGCGCAGACGGTGCAATTGCCCCTGCGCCACCGGCTTCAACGCGACGATCTCGCCGATATCGGTCACTATCCCGGTAAACATTCAAGCGCGCTCGTAAATGGTAAGAGTGTCCTGATCCAGCGTCTCGCTAGCACGGACGCGGAACGCAGGCGACTGCGTGATTTGCGTGAGCGGCAATGCATCCAGCGCGTTGATCCCGTCCGCTCCGATCGCTTGTGGCGCGCGAAACAGCCAGGCTTCGTCGACGAGATCAGCCGCGACAAAGGATGCCGCCACGCGGCTGCCGCCCTCGACCATCAGCCGCGTGATGCCCTTCTCGGCAAGCGCATGCAGCACCGCATGCAAATCGAGGCCGGAGCCGGCCTTCGGGGGCATGCGGATCACGACCGCGCCCGCGGCGCCAAGTTTTGCGGCAGCCGGCGCCTCTGCCAGTTCTGACGCCATTACCCAGAGCGGCGTCTTACGCGCGGAATGGACCAGCCGGCTGTCGCTCGGGATGCGCAAGGCGCGGTCCAGCACCACCCGCACCGGCGAGCGCGTCTCCATCCCTGGCAGCCGGCAGGTCAGCTCAGGATCATCCGCCAGCACGGTGCCGATGCCAATCAGGATCGCATCACACTGCGCGCGCAAGAGGTGCACCCGCGTGCGCGAGGTCTCGCCGGTGATCGCAACCGGCTTGCGGCCGGCAGCGCCGATCTTGTCGTCGGCGGAGACCGCAAGTTTCAGGATCACATGTGGGCGCTGATCGCGGATGCGGCGGAAGTGACCGGCATGGGTGTAGGCGGCCTCTGCTCGCTCGAGCCCGACATCAACGACAATGCCGGCAGCGCGCAGCTTTGCAAAGCCCTGGCCTGCGACCTCAGGATTGGGGTCCTCGATCGCGGCGACCACGCGGGCAATGCCGGAGGCGATCACCGCATCTGTGCAGGGCGGCGACTTGCCGACATGCGAGCACGGCTCCAGCGTCACGTAGAGCGTGGCGCCGCGCGCGGCCTCACCCGCCTCGCGCAAGGCGACCGGCTCGGCATGCGGCCGCCCGCCGGGTTGCGTCCAGCCGCGGCCGATGATGGTGCCGTCCTTGACCACGACCGCACCGACCGCGGGGTTCGGCCAGGTTCGCCCGAGGCCACGGCGTCCGAGCGTCAGCGCAAGCTGCATGAAGCGGCGGTCGGCGGCCTCGGCATCGCGTGCCTTCTGCGCCAGCTGGTCTTCCAGGATGCGGAAGATCATTTGCGGATCGGGACGATCCGCGTCTCGTCCTCGCCGGACAATTCGCCCAGCACGGCCTCGAAGTCCTTGGCCTCGCGGAAATTGCGGTACACCGAGGCGAAGCGGACATAGGCCACGTCATCGAGCGCACGCAGATGTTCCATCACGATCTCGCCGATCGCCTCCGACGACACCTCCGCCTCGCCCGCGCTCTCGAGCTCGCGCACAATGGCGGAGACCATTCTCTCCACCCGCTCGGGCTCGACCGGCCGCTTGCGCAGGGAGATCTGCACCGAGCGCACCAGCTTGTCGCGGTCGAACGGCACGCGGCGGCCGTTGCGCTTGATGACGGTCAGTTCGCGGAGCTGCACACGCTCGAAGGTGGTGAAGCGGAAATTGCAGGCGATGCAGACGCGCCGCCGGCGGATCACCGAGGAATCCTCGGTCGGACGCGAGTCCTTCACCTGTGTATCGAGACTGTTGCAGCTGGGGCAGCGCATCCGGATAGAGCCTTATCCTGTAAAGCCTTATTGGTAGATCGGGAAACGATCGGTGAGCGCCTTGACCCGTTCCTTGATGGCGGCTTCGACCAGCGGCGCCTTGCCGTCGCCGGATTGCGCGATCGCGTTCAGCACTTCCGCAATCATGCCGCCGACCTGCTTGAACTCCGCGACACCAAAGCCGCGGGTGGTCGTCGCGGGCGTGCCGAGCCGCAGGCCCGAGGTGACGAACGGCGTCTCGGGGTCGAACGGAATGCCGTTCTTGTTGCAGGTGATGCCGGCGCGCACCAACGCCTTCTCCGAGGCATTGCCCTTCAGCCCCTTGGGCCGGAGGTCGACCAGCATCAGGTGGTTGTCGGTGCCGCCAGAGACGATATCGAGGCCGTGGCCGCGCAGCGTCTCGGCCAGCGCCTTGGCGTTCTCGACCACGTTCTTGGCATACACCTTGAAGTCGGGCCGCAGCGCCTCGCCGAATGCCACCGCCTTCGCCGCGATCACATGCATCAGGGGACCGCCCTGCAGGCCCGGGAAGATCGCCGAGTTGAGCTTCTTGGTCAGCGTCTCGTCATTCCACAACATCAAGCCGCCGCGCGGACCGCGCAGCGATTTGTGCGTGGTCGTGGTGGTGACATGCGCATGCGGCACGGGCGAAGCATGCACGCCGCCGGCAACGAGGCCGGCGAAGTGGGCCATGTCGACCAAGAGATACGCGCCGACGCTGTCCGCGATCTCGCGGAAGCGCTTGAAGTCCCAGGCGCGCGAATAGGCGCTGCCGCCGGCGATGATCAGCTTCGGCCTGACCTGCTCGGCCTGCTTGGCCACCTGATCCATGTCGATGATCTGGTCCTCGCGCCGCACCGTGTAATGCGAGGCCTTGAACCATTTGCCGCTCATGTTGACGGGCGAGCCGTGGGTGAGATGGCCGCCGGCGGCGAGATCGAGACCCATGAAGGTGTCACCCGGCTGCAGCAGCGCGAGGAAGACAGCCTGGTTCATCTGGCTGCCGGAGTTCGGCTGCACATTGGCGAAGTTGGCGCCGAACAGTTTCTTGGCCCGCTCGATCGCCAGGTTCTCGGCAACATCGACCCATTCGCAGCCGCCGTAATAGCGCGCGCCGGGATAGCCTTCGGCGTATTTGTTGGTCATCACCGAGCCCTGCGCCTCCAGCACGGCGCGGCTGACGATGTTTTCCGACGCGATCAGCTCGATCTCATGGCGCTGCCGGCCGAGTTCGCCCTGGATGGCGGCTGCGATCTCCGGATCGGCCTGCGTCAAATGCGCGGTGAAGAAGGAATCGGGAGCGGAGCCGGCGTTGCTGATCGAGGTCTTGGCGCTTGAGGTCATCGGCGAAATATCCCCATTGCCGCAACCACTTAGCGGGTTACGGCCGGTCTTGGTCGGAACGGCGGAAGCAGGTCCGCCCGATTAGCATAAAGCCCAGGGGCGGCCAAGCTTTTGCGGTCCCCGGCCTCATTTTATGCCAGATATGGTGGGGATTGGGGGGATTAACAGGGTGGTGCGGGAGCCGGTCCGGGCTGCGCCGCCCTTCCTGGCGCTCGCCTCGCCTTCGGCAGGACGGCGCAGAGAGGAACCTTCACGTTCTCGCGGCGCGTTCTGCTCGATGCTGCTCTCGGCCGCAAAGCGACACGCCCTCGCCGATCACGCGGCGCCTCCCTGTCGGCCCAAAATTGACACCGCGGTGTGTCCTCGTCTCGCCAGCGGAAGCAAGAGTCGAGTTCAGCTGTTGTTCAGATGCTCTCGTGCTACGTCGGTACAAACCGCCGCTAAAACAAGGTGGAGGAAAAACATGCCGAGAGCTGCTCGCCACATCAATGTCCCGGTGGCGCTTGCCACCATCCTCGCGAGTGCCGCCATAGCAGTGGCCTCCACAGATCTGGCGCAAGCAGCCCGAGGCGGCGGAGGAGGAGGTGGAGGCTTCCATGGCGGTGGCGGTGGCGGCTTCCATGGTGGCGGGGGCGGCTTTCATGCCGGCGGTGGCGGCTTCCATGGCGGCGGGGGCGGCTTTCATGCCGGCGGCGGCGGCTTTCATCCCGGCGGCGGCTTCCATGCTGGCGGCGGCGGCTTTCATCCCGGCGGCGGCTTTCACGCCGGTGGCTTTCATGGCGGTGGCGGCTTCCGCGGTGGCGGTTTCCATGCCGTCCACGCTGCGCCCGGCGGCGGAGGTCATTTCCAGTCGCACTCCGCCCGCAGCTTTACCGGCAGCCCAGTGCATACCGGCAGTCTTGGCCCGTCAGGCGTCTTCGCGGGCAATCACGCGCTCGCGAACCGCGTGACGCAGCGCAACGCGCTCGCCGTCGGCCACGCCCTATCATCGCATCAGATTGCGAGCGCGCTGCACAGTCACGGCGGCCTGCGCAATCCGGCGACGCGCGCCGCGATCACGGCGAGCGTCGCGGGTGCGGCCTGGGGTCATCATCACGGCGGCTGGTGGTGGCGTCATCCGCATGGCGGCTTCGGCTGGGTCGGTCCCGTGTTCTGGCCCTATGCCTATTACGATTTCTATGACTACACCTGGTGGGGCTGGGGCTATGACCCGTACTTCTGGGATTATGGCTATGGCGATCTCTATACCGGCCTGTTCAGCCCCTATGATTATGGCGGCTTGAGCGGCTATGCCGAGTACCTGCCGGGCTATGCCGGAGCGGCGCGGCAAGCGCCGGCTCATGCCGGCACAGAGGCAGCGCCATCCCTCGCCGACATGTGTGGCAGCGACAACAAGGACATCGCCGGCTTCCCGGTCGAACAATTCCGCACCGCGATCCAGCCGAACAGCGAGCAGAGCGCAGCCCTCGACGAGCTCGCCGATGCCTCGCAGAAGGCAGCCGTGACCATTCGCAATTCCTGCCCCAAGGACGTCGCGCTGACCACGCCGAGCCGTCTTGTTGCCATGCAGCAACGGGTCGAGGCCATGCGTGATGCGGTCGGCATCGTGCAGCCCGCGCTCGACAAGTTCTACGGCCTGTTGAGCGACGAGCAGAAAGCCAAGATCACGGCGCTCGCGGCCGAACATCGGCCTGAACAGCGCAAAGAAGGTCAGAACAACGAGGACTGCACCGCGTCCCAGCCGAACGCGGTCGACTGGCCGGGCGAGCTGATCGAACGCAACGTGAAGCCCACCGATGCGCAGCGCGCCAGCCTGACCGCGCTGCAGGATGCCGCGGCCAAGGCTGCGGATATTCTCAAATCATCCTGTCCACCACAGGACGCGCTGACGCCGCCTGCGCGGCTTGCTGCGGTGAGCGCGCGGCTCGATGCCATGCTGCAGGCGATCGGGACGATCCGCCCGGCTCTCGATACGTTCTACAACGCGCTGACCGACGAGCAGAAGGCGGCCTTCGATGCCATCGGCCCCGAGCGGAATGGCACGACGACGCCGGTCGCTGTACGAGACGAACGCCGGCGCTATGCGCATCATCGGCACCATTATTACAGCATCGGCGGCATGATCTTCCGCATGATGGGGCTTTAGGACGTAACACGGGCGCAGTGCAGCACGTATGCATAAGGTAAGCCCTTAAGGCCACCCCGGACTGGAATCAAAGGTCACAACTGCCCCTCGCCGCGCGACCAGTTGTCCGTCCGCACGGAGCCGTCATAGGCTGGAGAGCGACGGCGATTGCTGCCTCAAGCGGCGGTAACGCGGCCGTCCGGGGCCTAGGCAAATGTGACAGGCGCGCAGATGCAAGCTCAGAAGAATGTCACGCTCGCGCTGCAGGGCGGCGGAGCGCATGGGGCCTTTGTCTGGGGCGTGATCGACAAGGTGCTGGAGGACGGCCGGCTCGGCATCGAGGCGATCAGCGCCACCAGCGCCGGCGCCATGAATGGAGTGGCGCTGGCCTGGGGCCTCGTCGCCGGCGGAAGAGACGGCGCGCGGCAAACGCTGGAATCCTTCTGGGCCGACGTCTCGCGCATGGATCAGGCGTTCGATCTGTTCTCGCGCTGGAATCAATGGATACAGGCTTTAAAGCTGCCGCCCGAATACCATCCCTATCATGCGCTGCTGCACTTCCTCACCCATACCCTTCCCCCCAATCTGCTCAACCCGTTCAACATCAATCCGCTCCGCGATCTCCTGCTGCGCACCGTCGATTTCGACGAGCTGAACCAGTCGCCGCGGGCGCCGAAGCTGTTCCTCAACGCGACCAATGTCCGCACCGGCAAGCTCAAGGTGTTCGAGACGCCCGCGATCAGTGTCGAGGCCGTGCTCGCGTCGGCCTGCCTGCCGCCCTACTTCCAGGCGGTCGAGGTCGACGGTGAGCATTATTGGGACGGCGGCTATCTCGGAAACCCCGCGATCTTCCCGCTGATCTACCGCAAGGGCGCCAACGACGTGATCATCATGCAGGTGACCGCGATCACGCGCAACGAATTGCCGGCCAGCGCCGCTGATGTCCTGCACCGGATCAACGAGATCAGCTTCAACTCGTCCCTGATGCGGGAGATGCGTGCGATCGCCTTTGCCACGCGGCTGATCGACAGCGGCGAGTTGGACAAGACCAGGCATCGCCGCATGTTCATGCACTGGATCGGCAACGACACGCTGATGTCAGAGCTCGGCACGGCGACGCAGTTTCACCCGGAATGGGGCCTGCTCTGCCGGCTGCGCGACGAAGGACGCAGGACCGCCGCCGATTGGCTCGATCGCAATTTCGAGCATATCGGCGTCCGCTCGACGGTCGAGATCGACAAGATGTTTCTCTAGTTGCGCGATCGCGCTCCAGTTGTAGGGTGGGCAAAGCGCAGCGTGCCCCCCATTGCCGCCATAATAGAGATGTCATGTCGAATTATCGTCGCACAAATTTCGCGGGCGGCACGTTCTTCTTCACAGTCGTGCTCGCTGATCGTTCAAGCAACCTCCTGATCGAGGAAATCGATCGCTTGAGACAGGTCTATCGCACCGTTCGGGAGCGTCGACACTTCGATACGATCGCAATTTGCGTCTTGCCCGATCATGTCCATGCGATCTGGACATTGCCCGAGCATGACCAGGATTTCGCCTCCCGCTGGAATCTCATCAAGGGTGGATTCTCGCGGGGACTCGATGCGAGGGCGCGATCGCGAAGCAAAGTCGCGCGAAGAGAAAAGGGCATCTGGCAACGTCGCTACTGGGAACATGCTATTCGCGATGACACCGATCTTGAGCGCCATGTCGATTACATCCACTACAACCCGGTCAAGCATGGACACGTTACGCGCGTCGCGGACTGGCCGCATAGCAGCTTTCATCGTTTCGTGGAGCATGGACTGTTGGCAGCCGATTGGGGCGGTGACATGAAGGACATTGCGGGATCATTCGGCGAGTGAATGGTGGGCACGCTTCGCTTTGCCCATCGTATTATTCTGTGAATACGGCATCCCGCCTGTAGGGTGGGCAAAGCGCAGCGTGCCCACCATTGGCCGAGCCCATGCCGAACTATCGACGCTGCCACCATTCCCTCCATCAGGTTTGGTTTCGGTGGGCACGCTTCGCTTTGCCCACCCTACAATTCCGGAAGACAACTGAACCAAATCCGACGCTCCCGCGACAACGGGAAAACCTGGATTCGGAGCCTTGCTATGCCTGCGCCATTCCTCTGTTTCTCCCGCCTCTCGCTGCGCGGCGGCCTTGTCGGCCTCGCGCTTGCGCTTGCCGCGGCGGGGCCGGCTGCGGCTGAGACCAGCGCCATCGATTGCTTGCTCGGTAGCAAGGCACCACCCTCCGACCTGGTCACGGCCTGCAGCGGAACAATCGACAATCAGGCTGCATCACGCGCCGATCGCGCGGCCGCGTTGGTGGTGCGGGCCGACGCCCGCGCACGTATCTCCGGCGGCATTGCCGACGCACTCGCCGATCTCAACCGCGCGATTGCCCTCGACGGCAAGAATGCGTCAGCCTACCGGCTGCGCGGCGATCTCGCACGCGAGGCCGGTGGAGATTTGGCACATGCGGAGGCCGATCTTACCAAGGCGATCGCGCTCGATCCCAACGACGCCGAGGCCTACGAGTTGCGCGGGGTGGTCTACACCAACCAGCACCGGAACGAACGCGCGATTGCGGACTACGACCAGGCGATCAGGCTGAAAACCGATTACGCGCAGGCCTATTCCGACCGCGGCGCCACGCGCTATCTCGATGGCGACAATGAAGGCGCGATCCGCGACCTCGACGAGGCGCTGCGCATCGATCCGAACCGTCCGCGTTCCTACGCCAACCGCTCCGCCGCCTACAAGAAGCTTGGAGACCTCGACAAGTCACTCGCCGACGACAATGAGGCGATCCGGCGCGATCCCAAGGTGCCTGAATATTACGACAATCGCGGCCTCACCGAGGCCGCGATGAAGGACTATGACAAGGCGATCGCCGACTATGATCAGGCGATCCGCATGGAGCAACGCGCAAGCTTCCTGACCAACCGCGGGGATTCCTATCAGTACAAGGGCGAGCTCGGCACCGCGCTCGACAACTACAACGCAGCGCTGCAGCTCGATCCGAATTTCGCGCAGGCCTACAACAACCGCGCGGTGCTCTACAAGAAAATGGGCGAACGCACCAAGGCGCTGGCCGACTACGAGGCCGCGCTCCGGCTCGATCCCGGCAACGAAAATGCCGCCAACGGCCGCCGCACCATGAAGGCCGAAATCGCAAGGTTCGGCGCCGAGACGCCGGCGCCGCTGAAGGCGACGGACCAACACCCCTCCTTCAATTGCGAAACCGCGAAGCTTGCCGTGGAGCAGGCGATCTGCGCCGATCCGCAGCTTGGGGCGCTCGACCGCGAGATCGCCGAGGCCTATGCAAAGCGCGTGAATAACGCGAGCCGTCGCGCCATCGACGGGCTGCGCCAGGCCCAGCGCGACTTCATCGCCGGTCGCAATGCCGGCTTCGGACGGCCGGGCTACGACCTGCGCCAGGCCATGGAGCGCCGGCTGGATAGCTTGCAGACCGCGGCGCGGTGACAGTGGCCTCGCCACCCGAGCCCTGTTCTTGGCCCTGTTCCTGGCCGGGTGGTGGGCACGCTGCGCTTTGCCCACCGTACAATCCAGGTCAGGCGGTCCGGCGCTGGACGGAGACTGCAGGGGGGCAAAGGCGCTCTTGCGCCGTGCCCACCGAGAGCCGTTTGCATTCCAGAGGACTCGTCATGAATCCGTGATTTGACAATTCATCGTAATTTGTCAAATTCGCCAAATGCAGGCGAGACAACCGCCCCAGGACAGGATTCTCGACGCTGCCATGCGCGTGTTCCGCCGCCATGGCTTTCGTCGCTCCTCGATCGAGCAGGCGGCCGACGAGGCCGGGCTGACGCGGCAAGCGCTCTACCACCACTTCCCGTCCAAGGAGGCGCTGTTCCGTGCCGGGCTCGAGCGGCTCTATGAGAAGGCGTTGGCGGCCGAAGCGGCCGCAGCCAAAGCCGCGGAAGACTCAGGTGCGAGCCTCGCAGACATCCTCATCGCCGAGATCGGTGCGCGGCTCGGCACATTGTTCGCGGCACTCGAAGGTTCGCCGCATCTGGAGGAGTTGTTCTCCGAACATCTTGCGCAGGCGCGCGACCTCTACCAGGCCTATTCGGTCCGCTTCGGAGCCGAGGTCGCAGCAACGATCGCGCGGGTCAGCCGCGCGCGAAAGCTGAAGCTCGCCAGCGGCGTCACGGCCGCTGAGCTCGCACGTTGTGTCGAAATGGCCATCCACGGCACGAAATCCGCCTACCCCGCGATGCAGCCGGCCGACGCGTTCCTGAGCCAGCTTGCCGTGATGCTGCGGATGCTGGTCGCGGGCGCGTTCGTGCCGCAAGCCGCACCGCCCTCGGGAAAATCCAAACGCGAGAAATCCTAGACAAGGAGATTCGCAAATGAGCACGACAATCAACGGCTGTCCTGCGACGCTGCCTGACGATCCCGATGCGCTGCTGGTCGATGTGATCCGCGACAGCGCAAATCTCACGGGCACCAAGCTCGTCTGCGGCTCCGGCGTCTGCGGCGCCTGCACCGTGCTGCTCGACGGCGCGCCGGTGGTGAGCTGCCTGATGCCGGCCCAAGCCGCCGCAGGAAGAACCTTGACCACGATCGAAGGCATCGGCGGCACAAAGCTGCACCCGATCCAGAAGGCGTTCATGGCCCATGACGCCCTGCAATGCGGCTTTTGCACCCCGGGTTTCATCGTCGAGGCCGTCGCATTCCATGACCGCTGGCGCGCATCGCGTGGCTCCGCAGTGCCCTCGCGCGAGGAGCTTGCAGCGGCGCTATCAGGCCATCTCTGCCGCTGCGGTGCCTATGAGGGCATTTATCGTGCGGTGGCGGACGCCTGCGCCGGCCGCTTTGACGGCAACGACCCCGTCGCGCCGCGGATCGAGGCGCGCGACAAGGTGACGGGGCTTGCGCGCTACACGGTCGATATCCGTCATGACGGCCAGCTCGAAGGCGTCATCCTGCGCTCGCGCGTCGCACACGCGAAAATCACCGGCCTTGATCTCGCGCCGGCGCGCGCGCTCGCCGGCGTCGCCGCGGCGATCTCGCTGCTCGCGGACGACGGCTTGGTGCGCTTTGTCGGCGCGCCGATCGCGGCTGTCGCCGCAAAGGACCGCCGCACCGCGCTCGAGGCGATCGCTGCGATCACGTTCGACCAGCAAGAGCTGCCTGCGGTGATCGGCCTCGATGCGGCGCGGCGCGACGATGCGCCTGTCGTGTTCGACAAGGCCAATCGCAAGCGCGCCGGCAATGTGTCCGAAGGCGGCGGCGGACCGGCAGCCTGGAAGGGCAATGTGCGCGGGCCGTCTGCCCCGTTCGCACAGAACGGCAAGCGCGCGAAAGGCTGGATCGCGGAGGCGCGCGCGGCGCGCAATCCGCTGCTGGTTGAAGAAACGTTCCGCGTCTCGACCCAGCAGCACGCCTCGCTGGAGCCGCATGCCGCGGTGGCGCGCTTCGATGGCGACCAGCTCACCGTGCATATCTCGACACAGGCCGTCCATGAGGTGATGACCAAGATCGCCAAGCGCTATCGCCTGCCCCATGACAAGGTGCGCGTGATTGCCAATCATGTCGGCGGCGGGTTTGGCTCCAAGGGCAGCCTCGGACTCGAGACCATCGCCGCGATCGAGCTCGCGCGCACCGCGAAGGCGCCGGTGCGCGTTGCCTTCGATCGCGAGGAGGAGCTCTCAGTCACAGGCTACCGTCCGGCGGCGGAAGTGAAGATCTCGCTGCTGCCATCGGCGGAAGGCAAACTCAAGGCGCTCTCGGTCACAGCCCATGCCGACACCGGCGCGGCAACCAATTCGCTGATCGCCGGCCTTGCGCGGCTGATCTATCCGGCGGAAGCCAAGGACCTCATCGACTTCGATGTGCTGAGCAACCTGCCGCCGGGCGCGCCGTTCCGTGGACCCGGCGGCCCGCCGATGGCGTTCGCGCTTGAACAGGCGATCGACGAGGCGGCGCTGCGGATGAACCTCGATCCGATCGAATTGCGCAAGCGCTGGGATCCCGATCCGAACCGGCAACGGCTTTACGACTGGGCGGCCGGCCTCGACGTCTGGAAAAACCGTATGCCCGCCTCATCGCAAGCCGGCCGCTACCGGCGCGGTGTCGGCGTCGCCACCGGCTACTGGCTCTATCTCTGGCAGACGGGATCCTCCGTCGAGTTGGCCGTCAAGGGCGGCCGCATCATCGCAAGCTGCGCCGTGCAGGACATCGGCACCGGCACGCGCAGCGTGATCGCGAATACCGTGGCGAAGGCCTTTGACCTTGAGCCGCAGGAGATCGACGTCCGCATCGGGCACTCGAACCTGCCGCAAGGACCGGGCTCGGGCGGCAGCCGCGTCACGGCCTCGGTCGTGCCGCCGACCTTGCTTGCGATCGAGAAGCTGAAAGCGGAAATTGCGCGAACCGCGGCGCGGCCGCCGACGGCCGGCTCGAACGCGCCATGGCGCGAATTGATCGCGGCCTCGCCCGATCTGAAGGTTTCGGCCGAGCGGCCGAAGGACGCGACGGCAGCGGGAGGCCTGCGCTCACCTCTGCGAGAGGTGGGGTTGATGGGCATCATCTTCTCGTGGATGCTGCGCATCTTCAACCACATGGTGGTCGGCGCGGGCGTGCCGAGCTCGGTGCAGGTCATGGAGGTCGAGGTCGACACCTGGCTTGGCCATGTGCGCGTGCTCAATGCCTATACCGGGCTTGCGATCGGCAAGCTCGCAGCTCCTGCGCTGGCGCGGAGTCAAGCCGCGGGCGCGCTCATACAAGGCATTGGCTATGCCCTGTATGAAGCGCGCGAGATTGATCCTTCGACTGGCCATGTGCTGAGCGCCGGCATGGAGGACTATCGCATCCCCGGGATTGCCGACATGCCGCGGCTCGAGGTGCATTTCGACGAGGCCGGCTTCGATCATGTGCCCGGCGGCAGCGTCGGCATCGGCGAGGTCGCGACGGTGCCGACCTCGCCCGCGATTTCCAATGCAATCTACAATGCGGTCGGCATTCGCCTGACCGAAATTCCGTTCCGGCCGGACCGGCTGGTCACCGCGCTGAAAGGGAGGCGTGCTGCATGAATATCGCAACATTGACTGCGCCCGCGGCGGAATTCCGCGCCGCCGGCACCGATCTCTCCGAGCGGCGTCGCAGCCGCGTCTCGACGGGGCCGCTGATCGATATCATGTCGTCGGGCGAGAGCGAGATTTCGTGGGGCGCGGATGGGACGGCCTCGATCGGCGCGCTGACGACGATTGCCACCATCGCAGCGGATGCGCGTCTCGCGGCAGCCTATCCGGGGATGGCGGCGAGTGCGCAAGGTCTCGCCACGCCGCAGGTGCGGCATCTGGCAACGCTCGGCGGCAACCTCGCGCAGCGTTCGCGCTGCTGGTATTTCCGCAATCCGCATATCGACTGCCTGAAGAAGGGCGGCAGCACCTGCCCTGCGCGGACCGGCAATCATCTCTATGGCGTCGCCTTCGACCTCGGCGACTGCGTCGCGCCGCATCCCTCGACCATGGCGGCGGCGCTGCTTGCCTATGATGCGCATGTCACGACCAATCGCCGCGACAACTTGAGCATCGCCGATCTGCTTGGCGACGGCTCCAATGGCCGCGCGGACCATGCGCTCATGTCGGGCGAGATGATCACCAGGATCAGGCTGCCGGCGCCGCTCACAGGCGAACGCGCCGCCTACAGGCGCGCGATCAGCCGCACTTACGCCGAATGGCCACTCGTCGAAGTCTGCGCGCGTGCAACCATCGCCGATGGCAAATTCGAGTTCGTGCGCCTGGCCGCCGGCGGCATTGCGCCGGTGCCGCTGCGCCTCATCGCCTGCGAAGCCGCGCTGCAAGGCAAGGCCGCGAACGCGGCAGGCATCGCGGAAGCCGCCCGGCTCGCGACGTCAGGCGCGAGGCCGCTGCCGATGACGGCCTACAAGCTCGACCTGCTGGAGGGAGTGGTGCGCGATCTCGTGGGACGACTCGCGGCACAGCTGTGAGGGCCTCGCCCTCACAGCCCAGTATAGCCCGCCTTCACCGGATCGTTGGAGCCGTCGAGCTCGCGCAAATAGGTCAGGCCGCAGACGACGAGGCGATGATCATCCCGTTCGCCGCCTTCGAACAGGGTGTTGACGTAGTCGGTCACCTTGGCGCGCGCCTCTGCGCTTGCCTCCGCCGAGCGGGTCGCCAGAAGATTATACGTCTGCATGATGCGGTCGATCGCCGCCTGCGTTCCACCGTTGCGCATGCCGCTACGCCCGCGACTGCTCGAAGGCCGCGATGGCCTTGTTGGCGAGCTTCAGCCTGTTGGCCTCGCCGCCCTGGAACAGCTGCACGATGATCGTGAGCAGGCGATCGGAGGTTACAAAATTGTCCGGCAGCGCACCGCTTCGCCGCAAATAGTTGGATGCAATGGCGTAGGCGTCGCCCACCACCTCGGTGTTCATCACCCGCATTCCACGCTCGACCAACATGTCGCACGGTCCTCCGTTTGCGTCAGGGAGGATAAGCACGGCGGCGGGAACAAGTTCCAACCTTGCGGGCGATTTTTCTCGCAGGCGCGAACAACAAAAGCGCACCGGACCCTTGAACAGAGCCCAGTGCGCGATGGGGAAGTTCTCATCCAGATCGCCTGCCGGTCTTCTCAAGGGGCCGGCTAAAGCGGGGAACTGTCAGAGCCGGTAGAGGATCTGGTCGGTCCAGAACCGCTCGAGCCGGTGCAGCGACTTGTTCAGCGTGGCGAACTCCTCATTGGAGATGCCGCCGACCTGCTCCACGGTCTTGACGTGCTTCTGGTACAGCGCATCGACAATGCGGCGGATCTCCTGGCCCTGCGGGGTCAGGCGGATGCGCACCGAGCGGCGGTCGACCCGCGAGCGCTGGTGATCGAGGAAGCCGAGCTCGACCAGCTTCTTCAGATTGTAGGAGACGTTGGAGCCGAGATAGTAACCGCGCGTGCGCAGTTCGCCCGCAGTCAGCTCCTTGTCGCCGATGTTGTAGAGCAACAGCGCCTGCACCGAATTGATATCGGAACGGCCGCGACGGTCGAACTCGTCCTTGATGACGTCGAGCAGGCGGCGATGCAGCCGCTCCACCAAGGTCAAGGCTTCGAGATAGAGAGGTTGCACGGCGGGCTGGCCCGACACGCGCTCATTGGCTTCCGCCGCCGTGGCAACGGCTTTCATCATGACACTTCCCCTGTTGTCGTTTTAACGACTTATGCGACGAAACTTTGGTCTCGCCTGATAACCGCAACTTAAGGGGGCGGTTTGAACATCCGCTTAAATAAGACAATAAAGAGAGAATGAATCCCGGACAGTGAATCGCGGATTAAGCCTATAAACCAAGGGCTTTTCGCAACTTTCCATTGACGGTCAGAGGCTCTTGTTCACGCTTCGTCTCGAGGCCCTGTCGCATTCCAAGACACTTCGGAGAATGCGGAAAGGTTCGCGTAACGGGTGTGGCGAAGCGCCTTAACCGGCAATTATCGACAAAGCCTGCAAGACACGGCGCGCGCGAAAAAGCTATGGCGGCCGTTCACGCGCGGCCATCCAGGCGAGCGCGAGATAAGCGGCGAGCATGACGGCTTCGCCGGCCACGACATAGAGGCTGCCGCCGTAGATGCCGGGGAACATCAATTCGATCACCGCCATCGACACCACGGTGGTGAGCCACACCACGGCGCCCCAGGGCGTGGCGAGCCAGAGGCCGACGGCCGCAACGAGCTCGATCACAGCGAAATAGACCGTCGCGGCCTGCCAGGCCGTCGGCTGATTCTCGAATGCCTCTTCCTCGCTGCCGACAAAGCCCGTCACCTGGGCCCAGTGATAAAGCCCTTTGACGATCGACAGCACCGCCATGATGCGCAGGAACAGGACCAGCCGCCGGGTCCAGACATTGTCGTCGCTTTCGCTGCGCTCGGACGAGATCGCAGCAACCGACATCGCACCGTCCCGGGCGCTCGCATTGTCGCGCGCGCCATCGCGCGTCGAAATCTCGGACATGCGCCGCTAGCCGCCGATGAAGGGATATTGGGCGTTCATGGCCTCAACACATGGCCGGTTACCGCAGCAAAATCAATCATCAATCGGGCCGTTCGGCGGCATTGGAGCCTTGCGGCAGGTCAAGTGACGCGGCCCAATCGGGATGCTAGAATTAGAACAAATCAACGCGCCGCCCGGAGACAACAGCAATGGCGATCAAGTTTGGCCGTCCGATCGACGTGCGCGAGGTAGCGCGGCAACAGGCCCCCTCGCAAGCCCCTGCCCTCGATCTGACGGTCCGCCCGCGCCGCAACCGCAAGGCGGAATGGGCACGGCGCCTGGTGCGCGAGAACGTCGTCACGTCAGACGACCTGATCTGGCCGCTGTTCGTGGTCGACGGCCACAACGCGCGCGCGCCGGTCACCTCCATGCCGGGCGTGGAGCGGATCTCGGTCGACCAGGCCGTGCGCGACGCCGAGCGGGCGATGAGGCTCAAAATCCCCTGCATCGCACTGTTCCCCTATACCGATCCGTCGCTGCGCGACGCTTCGGGTTCGGAAGCGGTCAACCCCGACAATCTCGTGTGCAAGACGGTGCGTGCGGTGAAGAAGGAGTTTCCCGATCTCGGCATCCTCTGCGACGTCGCGCTCGACCCCTTCACCAGCCACGGCCATGACGGCCTGATCGAGGACGGCAAGATCCTCAACGACGAGACGGTGGCTGTGCTGGTGCGGCAGGCCCTGGTGCAGGCGGAAGCCGGCTGCGACATCATCGCGCCCTCCGACATGATGGACGGCCGCGTCGGCGCGATCCGCCAGGGGCTGGATCAGGCCGGTTTCCTCGACGTCCAGATCATGGCGTATGCAGCGAAATATGCCTCGGCCTTCTACGGCCCGTTCCGCGATGCCATCGGCTCGGCCAAGACGCTGACCGGCGACAAGCGCACCTACCAGATGGATAGCGCCAATTCGGACGAGGCGCTGCGCGAGGTCGAGCTCGATATCGCCGAAGGCGCTGACATGGTGATGGTCAAGCCCGGCATGCCGTATCTGGACGTGCTGCGAAGGGTCAAGGACACCTTCGCGATGCCGACCTTCGCCTACCAGGTGTCCGGCGAATACGCGATGATTGCCGCAGCTGCGAACAATGGCTGGATCGACGGCGAGCGCGCCATGATGGAAAGCCTGCTCGCCTTCAAGCGCGCCGGCGCCGACGGCATCCTGACCTATTTTGCGCCCCAGGCCGCCGAGCGGGTGCAGAAGCACGCCTAACGCGCGCCGCAGTCCTGAACGAATATTGCTGTTCCGTAAGGGGAATCGGGCTTGCAAGCCGCAAGCCCGATCCCATGTGGTTGCGGAGAACTTGCGCAGTCGGGAGGGACTGATGTCGTATTCTGGTTCTGGTTCAACCAACACGGGTGGCGGCTGGAGCGGCGGGCCCAACCTTCAGCCGCACGCCTTCGACCCTTATCTCGAACCGGAATTGTTTCGCGGCGTGCTGACCCGGCGCGTGATCGCCTTCATCATCGACCTGATCGTGCTGTCTGTTCCAGTGATCCTGGGCGTCATTTTCATTGCCGTGTTCGGCCTGGTGACGCTGGGGCTTGGCTGGGCGCTGTTCTGGCTGGTCTCGCCGGCGTCGGTGATCTGGGCGCTGGTCTATTACGGAGCGACGCTCGGCGGCCCCCATTCAGCTACCATCGGGATGCGGGTGATGGATCTGGAACTGCGCACCTGGTACGGCGCACCCGGCTACTTCCTGCTCGGCGCAATGCACGCCGTGGTGTTCTGGATTTCGGTCTCGGTGCTGTCGCCCTTCGTGCTCCTGGTCGGGCTGTTCAATGGCCGCCGGCGGCTGCTGCATGATTTCGTGTTGGGAACGGTTGTCATCAACAATTCGGTGCGGGCTCCGGTCGGCCAGCCGGCGCGAACCTGGTGAGGGGTGTCCAAATTAACTGCAACCAAACCGATTGACCGTAAGCTCCGTCAGCGCGATGCTCATTTGCTCTAGAGATTTGTAGCCCCGTGACCCAGCACTCGCGTGACACCCCGCAATTCTATCTGACGGCGCCCTCGCCCTGCCCCTATTTGCCGGGGCGGCACGAGCGCAAGGTGTTCACCCACCTGGTCGGGGACAAGGCCGCCGACCTCAATGACCTGCTCACCCATGGCGGCTTCCGCCGCAGCCAGTCGATCGCCTACCGCCCGGCCTGCGACCAGTGCCGCGCCTGCGTCTCGGTGCGGGTCATCGCCAACGAGTTCCGGCCGTCCCGCGGCTTCCGCCGGGTGATGGCGCGAAATTCGGACCTGATCGGCGAGCAGCGCAGCGCGGTGCCGACCTCGGAGCAATATTCGATCTTCCGCGCCTATCTCGACCAGCGTCACCGCCATGGCGGCATGGCCGACATGACCGTGCTCGACTACGCCATGATGGTCGAGGACAGCCATGTCGAGACCCGCATCATCGAATACCGCCGCCGCAACATCGACTCCGGCATCACCGGCCGCGGCGAGGAGCTGATCGCGGTGGCGCTGACCGACGTGCTCAGTGACGGGCTGTCGATGGTCTATTCCTTCTTCGACCCCGGTGAGCACGACCGCTCGCTCGGCACCTTCATGATCCTCGACCATATCGCCCGCGCCCGCCGCATGGGCCTGCCTTACGTCTATCTCGGCTACTGGATCGAGGGCTCCAAGAAGATGGACTACAAGGGCCGCTTCCTGCCGCAGCAGCGGCTCGCGCCCTCAGGCTGGCTGCGCGTGGACGCCACCGGCGACGTGGCGAGCGAGCCGCAGGATTAGGGCAGCTATCGCCGCATAAACGGTTGTCATGCCCCGCGAAAGCGGGGCATCCAGTAACCCGCGGCTTTTCGGCTCAAGCACTGCTGTCTCCGGAATACTGGATCGCCCGCCTTCGCGGACGATCGCACCGGGTGAAGCTCACCCGCCCCAATAATCCCACACCAGTTTCGCGTTCAGCCCGATGATCAGCACAGCTGTCGCGGTCGCCAGCACGGTCAGCCAGCGCGGCGCGACATAGGCGCCCATCTTCTTCCTGCTTGCGGTGAACATCACGAGCGGCACCACGGCGAAGGGCAGTTGCAGGGAGAGCACGACCTGGCTCAGGATCAGGAGCTGCCCCGTCGCCCTCTCGCCGGCCCAGATGGTGACGACGACGGCCGGCAGGATCGCGAGCATCCGCGTCACCAGCCGCCTGAGCCACGGCGCGATGCGGAAGTTCAAAAAGCCCTCCATCACGATCTGGCCCGACAGCGTCGCGGTGATGTTGGAGTTCAGGCCGCAGCAGATCAGCGCGATGGCAAACAGCGTCGGCGCCAGCGTCGAGCCGAGCAGCGGGGCCAGGAAGGAGTGGGCCTGGCCGAGCTCGGCGACATCGGTGCGACCGGTGCGATAGAAGGTCGCCGCCGCCAGGATCAGGATGGAGGCGTTGATCACGAAGGCAAAGCACAGCGCGATCGTTGAATCGATGGTCGCAAGCTTGATGGCCTCGTGCTTGTCGGCCGCAGCGTCGCCATAGCCGCGGGTCTGCACCAGACCGGAATGCAGATAGAGATTATGCGGCATCACGGTCGCGCCGAGAATGCCGAGCGCGAGATAGAGCATGTCGTGGTCGGCAAACAGCTCGCGGCTCGGCAGGAAGCCCCGGATCACCGCGCCCCAATCGGGATCGGCGAGCGCGATCTGCACCGCAAAGCACGACGCGATCACGCCCAGCATCGCCACCACGAACGCCTCGATCCAGCGGAAGCCGAACGCCTGCAGCGCCAGGATCAGGAACACATCGAGCGCGGTGATGACGACGCCGATCGCCAGCGGAATGTGGAACAGCAGGTTGAGGCCGATCGCCGTGCCGATCACCTCGGCAAGGTCGGTCGCGGTGATCGCGATTTCCGCCGACAGCCACAGCGGCCAGCTCATCCAACGCGGAAACGAGTCGCGGCAGGCCTGCGCGAGGTCGCGGCCGGCGCCGACGCCGAGCCGCGTGCAAAGCGACTGCAGCACGATCGCCATCACATTGGAGAGCAGCGCGACCGTCAGCAGCGCGTAGCCGAACTTGGAGCCGCCGGCGAGCGAGGTCGCCCAGTTGCCGGGATCCATATAGCCGACGGCGACCAGGTATCCCGGGCCGAGGAACGCCAGCAGCCTGCGCCAGAACGAGCCCTCGCGGACGGTGCGGACGGTCGCGAACATGTCCGACAGCGACGGCTCGCCGCGCGCGCCTCGCCAGCCCGCGGCCGACGATCCGTCCCGGGCTGCGTCCAGCTCGGCTTCGGAGGCAAAGTGCGGCGATCTAGCATCCATGTCGAAAGGATGACCGATTTCGATTTTTATTGCAACTCATTTGCAAGAGCATCTAGAAACGTCCTTGGGATCAATGAGTTCCCCACCCGATCTCCCGGCCAGCCTATCGGTAAGCGGGTGGGTTTTGGGGGCGGGCTTGCCCAGATTGCGATCACATCAGCAATTCCGGGAACCGCGCCATGTCCTCGATCAAACAAACCGCATCTCTGCCGAAAACTTTCAACCGCCTGGCCTGGTCCAACCTCGCGGCTCAATCGGCCGAGCAGGTTGCGCTCGCTGCGGCGCCGATCGTGGCCGTGCTCACGCTCGGCCTCGCCGAGGGCCAGACCGGCTTGTTGCAGACGGCGCTGACCGCCCCCTTCGTGCTGTTTGCCATTCCCGCCGGCATCCTCACCGACCGGCTCTCGCGCCGCGTCTTGATGGCGGGTGCCGAAGCGCTGCGCGCGGCGGCCCTGGCTGCGATCCTGCTCCTGATCTGGCTCGGCCTGCTCACCCTGCCCTGGCTCGCAGCGCTCGGCTTTGCCGCGGTGTGCGGCACGGTGGTCTACAGCGTCGCAGCACCCGCGCTGGTGCCTTCGCTGGTGACGCCGGATCTGCTGCCGGCCGCAAACGCCAGGATCGAGCTCGCGCGCACCGTTGCGTTTGCGAGCGGCCCCGCGCTCGGCGGCGTGCTGGTCGGCTGGGTCGGCGCAGGTCCCGCCTTCGGCTTTGCCGCCGCGCTCTCTGGCATCGCCGTGGTGCTGCTGGCCGGACTTTACGAGCCGGCGCGGCAGGCTCCGCCGCGGCGCCATCCGCTGCAGGATATCCGTGAAGGTCTCACCTTCGTGCTGCACCACGCGCTGCTGCGGCCGGTGTTCGTCACCCAGTTCATCTTCAACACCGGCTCGTTCCTGGTGCTTGCGGTGTTCGTGCCCTATGCCGTGCGGCATCTCGCGCTGTCGGCGACCGGCGTCGGCACCACGCTTGCGATGTATGGCGTCGGCATGGTGATCGGCGCGCTGGTCGCAACCCGGGTGATGCGACGGCTCGCCTTCGGCACCGTGATCGGCCTCGGCCCGGTCTGCGGCTTCCTCGCCGCCGGCGTCATGGCGCTCACGACCGTCGTCGCATCGCCGCTGCTTGCGGGCTTGAGCTTCTTCCTGCTCGGCGTCGGCCCGATCCTGTGGGTGATCTCGACCACGACCTTGCGGCAATCGGTGACGCCGCCGCGCCTGCTCGGCCGCGTCTCCGCGATCAACATCTTAAGCTACGGCGCGCGCCCGCTCGGCTCGGCCATCGGCGCCATCGTCGGTGGACTGTACGGCGCCGAGACCTGCCTCTATCTCGCGGTCGCGATCTTCGGCGCGCAGGCGGTGGTGATCCTGCTGTCGCCCGCGGTGTCGCTGGCGCGGCAACCGGAGATGGTGGGCGAGGAAGCTGCGCAAGCGTGTTGATGCGCTCGGTCATTCCGGGGCGCCTCGAATAGGCGAACCCGGAATCTCGAGGTTCTCAGGTGCGCAATTGCGCACCGATATCGCCTAGGACGCGGTGAAAGGCCTGTCCCCAGAAAAGGAATTGCAGTGATACTGCAGTTAACCAATGATCTCGTGCCGAAGCGCTCTTGCGCGCAGGCCGCGTAGCCTGGATGAGCGAAGCGACATCCGGGAACAATGGCCCAGCAATCCCGCATATCGCTCCGCTAGCGCGGGCTACTCACGGAGCGCATCAGAATGCGGGACCGACGTACCTGAGCTGGCTGATGTCGGATTGCCCCTGCTCGGGAAATTCGAGCGTCGGCGTGATATGGCCGACGAGTATGCCGGGCGTCACTGACGTCCTGATGTACTTCGTCTCGCCCGCGGCCAATTGGAATGTGACCGCATTCTCGACCTCGGTTGCCGTCGTCACGGCGTATTTCCCCGGGGGGCGGTCGACAAAAGAGAACCCGCCGGGCACAGATCGGCCGACGACTTCATTGTTCATCCGAATCTCGGGCTGAACAGCCGACCCCCCGAGATCGGCCGGTCGGGTGAAGTAGACGCGGCCGTAACCCGCCTTCAACGGCGGGAGCTGCAAGGGCGGCTCATCAAGGCCACGTGGACTCGCGCAACTCGCCAGCAAAAACCCGGCAAGCAAAAGGGGCAGCGCCCCGACCTTTGACCCCATCGTGCCCCGTCTCGATATTGCAAAGCGCCCAGTTACAAATCGACGACAAACAACGAACCGCTGGCGGTTGCCTCGCTGTTTCCTCGCTCCCATGACCTCAACTAGCCATACACGCTTTGATTGCGCAACGCTTTTTGCGCTCCACGCGACCTGCCCCAAGCCGTATTTCCACAGCAACGAGACGCGTAGTCGGACGAGCACCTCAAGATGGTGGTCCGCATCGAGTCATGAGCGCGTCGGTTGCACCGCCTTCCGCTCTATCCCGTGGAAGCCGACATTCGGATGATTGCCGGAATTCGTCGGCGAACGTCAGAAGCAAGCGAAGCCCGGATGAGCGAAGCGACATCCGCGAATGATGGCACAGTAATCCCGCATATCGCGCCGCTCATGCGGGCTGCTCGGTCAGCCGGCCTCAATGAATTTGGCGACGCCGGGCTTCCGCAAACTCGATGGCGATCAAAAGCTTTGGTACCAGCGGTCTGAGATCGGCCAGCCCGTTCGTTTTTGCTTGAAGTACGATGACGGCAGTCGAGACCCGCAATCTCGCCTCGCAGCGGTCGCGCCGAGGCTGTCTGCAATCCTCGCGGTGTCGCATTTCCGGCATATGGTTTGGTCCTTCGGGTGGAGGACACGCCAATGACCGGCGCCAGCGCGACAACGAGCGAGATCAAGACGTTCTTCGCGCGCTATGGCGACGCTTTCGCCGTGCGGGACAAGGACGCGCTGGCGCGATGCTTTCTCTTTCCCTGCCACTTTGTTGGCGACGACGGCGACATCACGCTGACGGTGATCAGCTCCGTTGAGCAGTACCTGGCCGAAATCATCAAGCCGCTGAACCTTCTTGGCATTCACCACCATACCTTGGCGCCGGAGGGCGGCGGTCACCCGCCGATAGCCGTAGAAGACGTGCTTGAGACAAATGCGCTGGATTACGTCGCGCAGCTCGCACTCCGCTGTCTCGCTGCT
>DASREP010000078.1:0-22009 GCA_035652015.1 Bradyrhizobium sp.
ACCGAGCCCAGCGTCACGTACCAGAGCGCAAGCGAGCCCAGAACGCAGGCGAGCAGGATCGAGGCGCCGCCGGTGTAGCCGATGCCCAATGACCGATCGAAGAAATCGGCGAGCACCGTACCGACCGTGGTCGAGGCGACGATCGCGATCCAGTAGACCCACGGGTTGAATTTCCGCTCCATGATCTGGGCGATCACCGCCGCGACGAACACCGCCGCGAATATGCCGGCGCCGATGAGATAGCCGCCATTGTGGGGGTGAACGTCCGCGTGCAGCCACGTCATCGTGACCGCATCGCCGCCGGTCTCGCCGAGCGTGGTCGCCGCGATCTTGATGATCCAGAAGACGAGCGTGACTTCCGGAACCTTGCTGAGAGCGTGTTGCTTGCTGATGTCTATCACGTGGGAATTTTCCGCTATTGAAGCGACAAGGCAACGTCTGAACGGCCCCGCCGGTTCAATTGAGGCTGGAGGTCCCGCGTTCAACGGGAGTTGATTCGAAGTGACCGCGACGGCTAAAACCTCTTTGCTATGTCCGACTCATCGAGCCCCGCGGCACCATTGTCATTTGAGGAGTTGACCGAGGCCATCAAGCGCCGTCGCTCGGTCTATGGCGCCATCAGCGGGCTGACGCTCGACCGCGCCGGTCCGGGCGAGGCCTGGTCGAGCTTGCCGTACCGTCCCATCTTCGTCGGCGACGCCTCGACCGGCGTCCTGCACGGCGGCGTCGTCACCGCCATGCTGGACGAGAGCTGCGGCATGGCCGTGCAACTCGCGCTGGATGGCTCCCGCGCCATTGCCACGCTCGACTTGCGGATCGACTACCAGAAGCCGGCGACGCCTGGCCTTGCCATCTGCGCACACTCGAAATGCACCCGCGTCACACGCTCCATCGCTTTCGTGCGCGCGACCGCCTACCAGGAATCCGAGGACGATCCGGTCGCCACCGCAACCGCCTGCTTCATGATCGGCGCGAACCGCACCAACATGCTCACGGACACGTCGAGCCTCGCTGGCCCGCCGCCGGTGCTCGAGGCGCCGGATGATCCTGCAAGCCCGTTCGCCAAAAGCCCGTTTTCCCGCTGTCTCGGCATCCGCTTCGCTGACGACGGCACGCTGGTGATGCCGTTCTCGCCCAAGATCATCGGCAATCCGATTCTCCCGGCGATCCACGGCGGCATGACCGGCGCCTTGCTCGAGACCACCGCGATCGTCGGCGTGACGCGCGAGCTGGGCGCCTCCGCCTGGCCAAAGCCGATCGGGCTCACCATCAATTATCTGCGTTCGGGGCGTGCGCTCGACAGCTACGCCAGTGTCTCGATCGTCAAGCAGGGCCGGCGCGTCGTCGCCTTCGAGGCGCGGGCCTGGCAGGACGATCCGACCAAGCCGATCGCCTCGGCCTTCGGCCATTTCATGCTGCGGCGGACGCCCGGCAGCGACGACGAATAGAAGCCGCTCGTCTCATCTTGGCTTGTGGGCCATGGGCCGGTCAGGACGAAGCAGTCTCGTCAGGATTGTAAAGCTTTTCGTAAGGAATGCTTAAAAGTGGCCCGCTAGGCTGAGCGGCCGCGTCGCTTTCGGCGGCACGCTGCTAACTCTTGGGCGGGGGCAAAATTGGGCGGGGGCAAAATAATGTCGCGTGGGTTGATCGAAATCGGCAATCTCGATGTTGAGCTGATAGCACGGCCGATCGCGCCCTCCTGGATCATCGAGGGAAAGCCGACCGCAAGCGCCTGCACGCTGTCCCAGAGTGCCGATGGCACAGCAAGTACCATCGTCTGGCATTGCACCGAAGGCAAGTTCAACTGGTATTATGATTTCGACGAGACCATCCTGATCCTGGAAGGCTCGATCGTGCTTGAGAATGATACCATGCGCCCGACGCGCTATGGTCCCGGCGACGTCATCTTCTTCAAGGACGGCGCGCACGCGAAATGGCATGTCGAGGGCCATGTGAAGAAGCTCGCCTTCTGCCGCAAGACCCAGCCGGTCTGGCTCGGCTTTGCATTGCGCGTGGTCGGCAAGATCAGGCGCATGCTGATGCCGCTCGGCGACCAGAAAGCCGCGACCCTGTTGGGCGCGGGTTAGGACCTAATCCAGGCTCAGCCGATACACATCGGCCGCAGTCTTCGAGAACAACGCCGTCTTCTCGTCCTCGGAGCAGGATGCCGCGATGCGCTTGAATGCGTTGAAGATCACCTGATAGCTGCACTGGCCCTTGTCCGGCGGGAAATTGCTTTCGAACATCGCGCGCCTCGCGCCGAACGCCTCGATGCAGGTCTCGATGTAAGGCCGCCAGGCCGTGGCCAACTCCTCGGAGGAAGGCGGCCTGGGCCGCTCATGGAAGTCGTAGCCAAGGAGCCGCATCGCGAGCCCGCCGAGCTTGACCACGACGTTCGGACATCTGGCAATGTCCTGGATCGCAGCCTTCCAGAGCCCAAACGTCTCCTCGCGCCGGCCGGCAAAGCGGCCGAGGCCGATCGGGCCGCCGCAATGGTCGAGCACGATTTTGGTGTCGGGAAAGGCGCGGGCAAGGTCGGCGAGCTCGCCGATTTGCGGATGAAACAGCCAGGCGTCGAAACTGAGATTGAGCGGTGCGAGGCACGCAAAGCCCTTGCGGAAGGTGGCATCGAGCAGCAGCCCTCTCGGCCGGCTCGCATACATGCCGGCGATGTCGGGGTCGGCGTCCCAGGCCGAGGAGTGGCGGATGCCCCGAAAGCGGCCGCCGCCCGCGGCGATCTCGGCTTCCAGCACGCCTTTTGCCGCATCGCCGAGCAAAAGGTTCGCATGGCTGACGATACCGGCGCAGATCTGCGCCTTGCCATAGCCACCGCTCGCGCTCATGGCCGCGACGCCATTGGCGAACTCGACCTCGCCGACCGGGCGGAACGCTTCGGGCCCCTTGGCGCGATACATCGAGCGGCAGTCGACATAGACGGTCGCAATGATGTCATGGCCGCTCGCGATGTCGGCGGCCATTTCCTCAATCAGGTAACGCTGCCCGCCGCGATCCCAGAGATGATGATGCGGATCGACGACGGCGCGGTCCGGCTCGATGATCGCCTCGCTGTAGAGCGCGAGCCAGTCCTCGCGCGGATCGGCGTAGAGCCCGCTCTTTGAGATGGGTGCGGTGCTGGCTGCCATGGCGTTTCCCGTCTGGTCGAAGTGTTATACCCCGTCCAGGATGATCACCGTCGGCGTCGTTGGCAAGGTCTCGCGGGAAATTCGTAACGTTCGCTCGCTGCGGACGTCGATCTCGAACTGCTTGCCGATCCGCTCCATGAACTCATCCAGCGGCGTAGCAAAGCGGTGCATCGGCAGCACGACTGCGGCGCGCAGTCGGCGCGTGATATCGGAAATGCCGTCGAGCGACATGGTGTAGGTGCCGTCGATCGGCACCATCACAATGTCGAGCCGGCCGATCGCCGCGAAATGACTATCGTCGAGCTTCACATGCAGATGGCCAAGATGGCCGATGCAGAGGCCGGCAACCTCGAAGATGAATATCGAGTTGCCATCCTTGATCATGTCCGTGCCGGAGGTGTCGCCGAAATAGCGGCGGATATCGGTGGTGACGTTGCGGATGAAGACGTCGCCGATCCGCTCCGAAATCTGCGCTGGCTGTCCGTCGTCACGCCAGCCATGCAGTACATGCGCGATGCGCTTGTCGGGAAACAATGTGTAATGCGTGGAATGGGCGCGGTTCATGGTGACGACGTCGGGCAGCCGCCCGATCTGGTAGGCGCCGCTGTAATCGGTCGCGATGCGCACGCCGCCGGGCGTATCGATGAAATAGGTGGAATGCCCGCCATAGGTGATCGTCACCTCGTCGCTCGTGGCCGCCGGGGTGCGCAGGCTGACTGGCGTCGCACGCGGGCCGCCTTGCGCGACCGCCAGGCACTCGCTGCGCGGCGCATCCTGTGCCGCGGCGGTTGCGGTGAACAGGCCCAGGAAGGCGACGATGGCGGAAACAGCGCGCAGCATGGCAAAGCCTCGCCTCATTGCGACGGAACTGTACCGCCGAACCGCCGGAAGGACTATGATGCCTCGATCAACAGAATATCAGGACCGCCGGTCAAGGCGGCCGATCGGGAGTTGCAATCATGACCCTGCGCGCATCTTCGTCCAGGCGCCTTGAGCCGCTCCGTTTTGTCGATGCGGGCGTGCTCACTATCGCATATTACGAGGAGGGACCGCTCGATGGCCCGGCAGTCGTTCTGCTGCATGGCTTTCCCTATGACATCCATTCCTATGTCGATGTCGCTCCGCGGCTTGCGGAGACGGGCTGCCGCGTCATCGTGCCGTATTTGCGCGGCTATGGGCCGACGCGCTTCCGCGATGCGGCGACGCCGCGATCGGGCGAGCAGGCGGCGCTCGGCGCAGATCTGATTGCACTGATGGATGCGCTGGCGATCCCGCGTGCGGTATTCGCCGGCTATGACTGGGGCGCCCGGGCCGCCTGCGTCGGTGCCGCATTGTGGCCGGAGCGCTGCAGTGGGCTGGTCTCGGTCAATGGCTATTTGATCCAGGACATCGCCAACGCGCTGCAGCCGGCCTCGGTGAAGCAGGAGCTGGCTTATTGGTACCAATGGTACTTCCAGACCGAGCGCGGCCGCGCAGGCCTTGCCGCCAACCGCCGCGAGATCGCAAAGGTCCTTTGGCGGCAATGGTCGCCGAACTGGCCATTCGATGCCGCGTGTTTCGAGCGCTCGGCCATGGCCTTCGACAATCCTGATTATGTCGATGTCGCGATCCACAGCTACCGCCATCGCTACGGGCTTGCCGCCGCCGATCCGCGCTATGACGACATCCAGCGTCGGCTCGCCGCGCTGCCGCCGATCCCGGTGCCTTCAATCACGATTGACGGCGACGCCGATGGGGTCGTGCCTGCCACTGACGGCACGGCGCAGGCGGCCAGGTTCACAGGTCCCCGCCGGCATCGCGTCGTCCCCCGCGCCGGGCACAATCTGCCGCAGGAGGAGCCGGAGGCCTTTGCGGATGCGGTGATGGAGGTCATCGGGCTCAGCCGCGGCGCGGGCTGAGCTTCCAGGTGATGGCGACGATGGCTGCTGTCATCAGTCCACTGACCGCAGCGCCGGCCGGAAGCGACAGCGCGAGAGCCGAGGTTGCGGCCCAGCCGATCGAAGAGAACGCCTCCGCGATGGTCGCAAGGCGCGACGAGGTCTGGCGCCGGCGAAATTGGCTGCGCCTCGCCTGGACCCGGAACCAGAGCTGGATTGCGGTCGCCGACGCCGCGCCAATGGCAACGCCGCAGGCCGTCACAATGGCCTGCGGCGGCGAAGCCAAGCCCAGCGCCGCAACCAGGGGTGCGAAGATTGCGCCGATCACGATCAGCACCACCTCGATCTTGGCGCGCAGCACGGCGGAGGGGGAAAGCGGCGCCGTCGCCACCAGGTCAGCCGCGTCCTCGCCGCAAATGGTCAGCCAGGCGAGCCCGCCGGCGAGCTGGCCCGCGGCCATCACCACGACCGGCGTGATCAGCACAATCGCCGCCGAACTGTCGGAAAAGCTGCGCCACAGCAGAAGCGCCGGCGGCACCAGGTAGAGCAGCTGCATCAGCGTTTGCGAGATCAGCCAGGGGTCGCGCTTGAGCAGCAGGAATTCCTTGCGCCGCAACGCCTGCTGCCGCGAGCCACCCCGAAACGCCAGCGCCCGGTTGCTCCTGCGGCTGGTGATCGCCTGCGCCGAGGCGCCGATCGCGGTGTCGGCAAAGCGCGGCGAGAAGATTGCCATCACGCCACCGAGCAGCACGAGGCTTGCCGCCAGCAGCCAGAGCAGCGGCCCGATATCGCCGATCGCCGCGCGGGCAGGCCACCAGACGAGGCTGTCCGCATCCGGTGCAAACGCGGCCGCGGCATCGGAGGTCAAGACCGCAAAGCGCGACAAGGTGCCGTAGGACAGGATCGCGGCGATCTGCAGCGCAATGACAAAGCCCGCGCCGATGATGGCGGCGACGATCTGCGCAATCAGCCGGGTGCGCGCTGGCCCGATCAGCCGGAACAGAACAATCGTGATCGCGATTGCGAGCGCCGCCGCAGAGAAGCCGATGGCGACGACGACGCCAAACCCCGCCAGCCAGCGCGCGCCGCCGTTGAGCACCAGCACGTCGACAAAGGGCGTCGAGAACAGCAGCGCCATCCCGGTGACCATGAGCGCGATCGCGGCAATGCGCACCGAGAAGATGTTGGTCAGCCTCGCCGGCGAGGACATGATGAGGTCGAGATCGGCGCGGGCGTAGAATACCCTGGTCACCGACTCGATCGCCTGCGACAGCATCAAGGCCCAGGCGAGCAGGATGGTGGAGGTGAGGACGATCAGCGAGGTCTTGTCCAGCGGCAGCTGCAAATTGGCAAAGCGCCCGATCACTGCATAGGCCGGCAGGTGCATCAGCATAGCGAACGCAACAAGCCCGAACGCCGCGGCGCGTCGTCGTCCGCGCCGTCCGCCCGTCATCATGGCGAGCCATTCGCGCCAGGCGAGCTTGAGCTCGTGCCGGGCAAACCAGGTGAGCGTGGTCGCCGCGCTCATGCGGCTTCCGCCTTCACATCGACCAGCGCGATGAAGAGGTCTTCCAGGCTGGTGTTGCCATGGCCGTTCTGCTCGCGCAGCTCGGCGAGCGTGCCCTCTGCGACCAGGCGGCCGGCGGCGATGACGCCGATGCGGTCGGCCATGCGCTCGGCGACCTCGAGGATATGGGTGGTCATGATCACGGTGTGGCCCTGGCGCACACGCTCGCTCAGGATGCCCTTGACGTGGCGCGCGGAGACCGCATCGAGCCCGGTCAGCGGCTCGTCCAGGATAATCAGGCGCGGATCGTGCACCAGTGCGCCGGCCAGCGCGACCTTCTGGCGCATGCCCTTGGAAAAGCCCTCGCAGCGTTCGTTCAGATGCGCCTCGAGCCCGAGCGAAACCAGCAGATCGCGCGCGGCGGCCGTGGAGATTCTGGGGTCGACGCCCCAGAGGCCGGCGACGAATTCGAGATATTCCAGCGGCGTCAGCTTGTCATAGATCATCGGCTCGTCGGAGACCCAGGCCATGATCTGCTTGGCAGCGACGGCGTCGGACAGCGCGTCGACGCCGAAGATCGCGACCGATCCGGCATCGGGCTTGAGCAGGCCTGCGACCATGCGCAAGGTGGTGGTCTTGCCGGCGCCGTTGGGGCCGACCAGGGCGTAGAACTCGCCGGGCCGGACGGTAAGGTCGAGCGAATCGACCGCCAGCCGGTCAAAACGCTTTGTTAACCCCTGCACCCGCAGAGCGGCCTGTTCGGATTTCATGAAGATGTCACCGAGATGGTTTTGCGCGCCTTCTGCCCGCCAACATGGACCAGAACATGTTTCGTCACCGTGAATCTGTGACCGCAAATGCGGTAAGCCAAGAGGATGACGAGGGGATCGTGAGCGCTTTGTTGACAGAAGTTCCGGCTTTGGGCTGAATACGCGGCGGGACAAATGCACGATCTTCCGCCCGGGCGGCTAACTCCGGCGCGAAAGAGCTGAAAGGTTAAGCGCGACAACGCGGCGGTCGGAAGAATCGCCCCGCGCCTCCGGGGAGGAGACAATGCTGGACTTTGTTCAGCAGTTGGTCAGCGGCATTGCGCTCGGCTGCGTTTACGGCCTGATCGCGCTTGGCTTTGTGCTGGTCTACAAGGCAACCGAGGTCGTCAACTTCGCGCAGGGCGATTTGATGATGCTGGGCGGCTTCTTCGCCTTCACCTTCATAGGCATTCTGGGACTGAATTACTGGATCGGCTTTGCGGCGGCCGTGGCCTGCATGGCGGGGGTCGGCATGCTGGCGGAGCGGCTGGTGGTGCGCCCGATCCTCGGCTATCCGCAGTTCTCCATCATCATGGCGACCATCGGGCTCGGCTATTTCCTGCGCTCGGTCGCCGGCATGATCTGGGGCACCGACGATTTCAAGATCGAGACGCCGTTCAGCCAGGGCGTGTTGCGGATCGGCAGCCTGGTGCTCGCCTATGACAAGCTTTCGGTGATCGCGGCCACCATCATCCTGTGTGCGCTGCTCTATCTCTTCTTCAACAAGACCACGCTCGGCACCGCGATGCGCGCCTCTTCCGAGAACATGCTCGCTGCCTATTACATGGGCATTCCGGTCAAGCGCGTTGTGTCGATCGTCTGGGCGATCAGCGCGGCGGTCGCGACCTGCGCCGGCGTGCTGCTGGCGCCCATGACGTTCATTCATTCCAATGTCGGGCTGGTGCTGGGGCTGAAGGCGTTTCCGGCTGCAGTGCTCGGCGGCTTCGGCTCGATTCCCGGAGCCGTGGTCGGCGGCGTGCTGATCGGGGTGATCGAGAGCATGGCAGGATTCTACCTGCCGGAGGGCTGGAAGGACGTCGCGCCCTATATCGTGCTGCTGCTGGTGCTGTTGCTGCGGCCCGAAGGCCTGTTCGGCCTTCCCATGCGCAAGAAGGTCTGAGCCGGATGCGCTTCCTGTTCAAAACCGATTACGACGACGATATCCGGCTCTTCCCGCACTCCGGCTATATCCTGTCCTATGGCGCGCTGTTCGTGGTTCTGATCATCGCGCCCTACGTGCTCTCCAGCTACATCATGAGCCAGCTGGTCTTCGTCTGCATCTACGCGACTGTCGGCGTGGGGCTCTTGATCCTGACCGGCTTCACCGGGCAGGCGTCGCTGGGACACGCCGCGTTCCTCGCGATCGGTGCGTACACCTCGGCCTATCTGCAGCAGTTCAACGTGCCCTTTCCGGTTTATTTTCTCGCCGCGGGCCTCCTCACCGGCGCGATCGGCGCGATCGTCGGCTTTCCGGCGCTGCGGCTGCAGGGCATCTATCTCGTCATCGCCACCATCTCCTTTGCCTTCATTGTCGAGGAAATCCTGGCGCGCTGGGAAAGCGTCACCCATGGCAACGAGGGCATGCGGGTCAAGACCATCCAGTGGCTCGGGGTGACGGTGCCGCGCGACAGCCCGGCATTCTATTTCCTCTGCCTCAGCGTGCTGGTGCTCACCATTGTCGGTGCGCTGAACCTGCTGCGCTCGCCCACCGGGCGCGCTTTCATCGCCATCCGCGACAGCGAGACGGCCGCGCGCAGCATGGGCATCAACGTCTCGCTCTACAAGGTGAAGTCGTTTGCGATTTCGGCAGCCATCACCGGCTTTGCCGGCTCCCTGTTCGCGCACAAGCTCTCCTTCATCTCCCCGGAAATGTTCACGCTGTCGCTCTCGATCGAGTTCATCATCGTGATCCTGATCGGCGGCACCTTCAGCCTGCATGGCGCCGTGCTCGGCGCGATCTTCATCGTGATGATCGATCCGTTCCTCACTTACCTGAAGGACGACATGCCCGGCATGATCGCCAACCTCGCGGCCACGCTCGGGCTGGGAGGCGAGCGCGCGGCCCATATCCAGGACAGCGTCGCCGCCATTGCTTCGGCCAATGGGCTGAAGGGCGCGATCTACGGCGTGATCATCGTCCTCTTTGTGCTGTTCGAGCCGCTGGGGCTGTATGGCCGCTGGCTGAAGATAAAACTCTTCTTCCAGCTCTTCCCGCTCTACAAGCGCGCCACCTTCAAGCGGCAGAAGATCTATGTGAAGTCGGAGCGGAATCGATGAGCTATTTCCGCGCCGAGAATCTGTCACTGCATTTTGGAGGCCTGAAGGCGGTCGATGCGGTGTCGTTCGCGGTGGAGAAGGGCGAGATCCTTTCCATCATCGGGCCGAATGGCGCCGGAAAAAGCTCGATCTTCAACCTGATCTCACGCATCTACTCGCCGACCTTTGGCAGGATCTTTTTCGAGGATCAGGACATCACCCGCGAGCCGGCCTACAAGATCGCGCGGCTCGGCATTGCCCGCACCTTCCAGAACATCGAGCTGTTCGAGAATGCGACCATGCTCAACAATCTCCTGGTCGGGCGGCATCGCCATTCCACCACCCAGCTCTGGCAGGAGCTTATGTTCCTGCCGAGCGTGCGGGCCAACGAAAAGCTGCACCGCCGCCGCGTCGAGCAGGTGATCGAATTCCTCGATCTCGAGCCCTATCGCGACAAGCTGATCTCGGGCCTGCCTTACGGCGTGCGCAAGGTGATCGAGCTTGCCCGCGCGCTCTGCTCCGAGCCCAAGCTCATCCTGCTCGACGAGCCGTCCTCCGGCCTCAATGTCGAGGAGACCGACGACATGTCGTTCTGGATCCGCGACATGAAGACCGAGCTCGGCATCACCGTCGTGATGGTCGAGCACGACATGACGCTGGTCAACCGCGTCTCCGACCGCGTGATCGCGCTGAACTATGGCCGTGTGCTGGCGATGGGCACGCCTGGCGAGGTGCAGCGCCATCCCGACGTCATCGCAGCCTATCTCGGAGCTTGAGGCATGAGCGCGCCCGAGACCATCCTCAAGCTGAGCAACATCGAGAGCTATTACGGGCCGGTGATGGCGATCCGCGGCATCAGCCTCGAGGTGGCGCGCGGCCAGATTGTCACGCTGCTCGGGGCCAACGGCGCCGGCAAGACCACGGTGCTGAAGACGATCTCCGGCATCCTCGACCCGCAGAAGGGCTCGATCGAATTCTTGGGTAAGCCGATCCAGCGCATGGAGGCCGACAAGATCGTGCGGCTCGGCTTGAGCCATGTGCCGGAGGGGCGGGAGGTGTTTCCATTCCTGACCGTGCGCGAGAACCTGATGATGGGCGCTTTCCCGCGCAAGGATCGTGATGGGGTCATCGAGGATCTCGAACGGGTCTACGGCTACTTCCCACGCCTGAAGGAACGGCTCGAGCAGCCGGCCGGCCAGCTCTCCGGCGGCGAGCAGCAGATGCTGGCGATCGGGCGCGCGCTGATGAACCGGCCGGTGCTGCTGCTGCTCGACGAGCCGTCTCTCGGCCTGTCGCCGATGCTGGTGAGGGAGATCTTCGGTATCATCAGGCGGATCAATGAAGAGCAGGGCGTCTCCATCCTGCTGGTGGAGCAGAACGCCAGGATTGCGCTGGAGACCGCGCACTACGGCTACGTGCTGGAAGTCGGCCGCATCGTCATGAACGACGCTTGCGCGCGGCTGATGCAGTCGGCCGACATCCAGGAATTCTATCTCGGCGCCAAGGAAGCCGGCGCGCGTGGCGAACGGCGCTGGAAAAAGAAGAAAACGTGGCGTTAAATGTGGAACTGCTTCACCAAAGAGCATGATCCGGAAATGTGGGTAACGGTTTTCCGGACAGGTCATGCGGAAAATACAAAGGACCGGCGGCAACGGCCAGCAGGGCGAAGCGGACGGGGAGAGGAGCAACGGGCATGGCGGACTCCGCAGTGCTGACGGTCGCCGACACGATCGCGAGGAGCTTTGTGCTCGCGGTCGAAACGCGCGGCGACGCGCCCGCGATCCGCGAAAAGACATTCGGCATCTGGCAGCCGACCAGCTGGCGCGAATGGTTCGACATCTCAAGAGACATCGCCTACGCGCTGCATGCGACCGGCTTCCGCCCCGGCGATGTCGCCTCCATCATGGCCAATGCCGTTCCGGAATGGGTCTACGCCGACATGGGCATCCTTTGCGCCGGCGGCGTCTCGTCCGGCATCTATCCGACCGATTCGGCCAGCCAGGTCGAGTATCTCGTCAACGATTCAGCCACCCGCGTGGTGTTCGCGGAGGACGAGGAGCAACTCGACAAGCTCTTGATCTGCCGCTCGCGCTGTCCGACCCTGCAGCGCATCGTCGTGTTCGACATGGAGGGCCTGTCGGGCTTTTCCGACGCAATGGTGATGTCGCTCGCCGAATTCATGGCGCTCGGGCAGAACCACCGGCAGGGCCGCGAGTCGCTGTGGGAGGAGATGGTCGCAAGCCGCGGCCCGGATGATCTCGCGATCCTGGTCTATACCTCGGGCACGACGGGGCCGCCGAAGGGCGCGATGCACGCCAACCGCAGCGTCGTGCACCAGATGCGCCACGCCAACGATTTGTTTCCTTCCACCGGCCATGACGAGCGGCTGGTGTTCCTGCCGCTTTGCCATGTCGCCGAGCGTGTCGGCGGCTATTACACGTCGCTCGCCCTGGGCTCGGTCATGAATTTCGCCGAGAGCCCGGAGACGGTCCCGGACAATCTGCGCGAGGTGCAGCCGACGCTGTTCCTCGCGGTGCCGCGCATCTGGGAGAAGTTCTATTCCCAGATCACCATCGCGCTGAAGGACGCGACTAGGTTGGAAAACTGGGCCTATCGCCGTGCCATGGCGGTCGGCCATCGCATGACCGAATATAGGCTCGCGGGAGATTCAGCTCCGGCCTGGCTGAAGCTTGCCGACCGCGTTGCCTACTGGGCGGTATTCCGTAACATCCGCCGCATGATCGGGCTCGACCGCTGCCGTGTCGCCTTTACGGGCGCAGCACCGATCTCGCCCGACCTGATCCGCTGGTATCTCGCGCTCGGCATCGACATGCGCGAGGTCTATGGCCAGACCGAGAATTGCGGCGTCGCGACGCTGATGCCGTCCGACCAGATCAAGCTCGGCTCGGTCGGCAAGGCGGTGCCGTGGGGCGAGGTCGCGCTGTCGCCGCAGGGCGAAATCCTGATTCGCGGCGAGTTCCTGTTCATGGGCTATCTGAACCAGCCGGAGAAGACGGCCGAGACCATCGATGCGCGGGGATGGCTGCACACCGGCGACATCGGCAGCATGGACAATGCTGGCTTTGTCAAGATCACCGACCGGATGAAGGACATCATCATCACCTCGGGCGGCAAGAACATCACGCCATCCGAGATCGAGAACCAGCTGAAATTCTCGCCTTATGTCTCGGACGCGGTCGTGATCGGCGACAAGCGACCTTACCTCACCTGCCTTGTGATGATCGACCAGGAGAATGTCGAAAAATTCGCGCAGGACCACGACATCCCATTCACGAACTACGCGAGCCTCTGCCGCGCTGCCGAAATCCAGGACCTGATCCGGCGCGAGATCGAGGACGTGAACGCCAATTTCGCCCGCGTCGAGACCATCAAGAAATTCTATCTGATCGAGCGCCAGCTCACGCCTGAGGACGAGGAGCTGACGCCGACCATGAAGCTGAAGCGGAAATTCGTGAACCAGCGTTATGCCGCCGAGATCGATGCGATGTACCGGGATCGCGCGGTGGCGTGATCGCCCCAAGGTGCAATGACCAAGGCGGAGGACCGGAAGGCCCAACACCTTCGCTTAAGAAAGGGGCCGGAGAGAAGCAAGCACAGGGAAGAGGAGGAGTGGAATGTCGAGACCATTTGTCGCGTTCGGCCTTGCCTTTGGCGCTTTGGCGCTGGCGTGCGGGCCGGCCTTGGCGCAAGCGACCAAGGTCACCAATGAGGGCATTTCTGCCAACGAGATCGTGATCGGCACGCACCAGGATCTGTCGGGCCCGATCAAGGTGTGGGGCGTGCCGGTGTCCAACGGCATGAAGATGGCGGTGGAGGAGATCAACGCGGCCGGCGGCATCAACGGTCGCAAGCTCAAGCTGATCCTGGAAGATAATGGCTATGACCCGAAGAAGGCGGTGCTGGCCTCGCAGAAGATGGTCGAGCGCGACAAGGTCTTTGCCATGATCGGGCCGATGGGCTCGCCAACGGTGCTGGCGGCGCAGGATATTTTGTTCGATGCCGGCGTGCTGCAGCTGTTTCCGCTCACCGCCGCCGAGTTCACCTTCAAGTTCGACCCGAGCAAGCCGCAGGAGCGGTTGAAGTTCAACAACCTCTTGCCTTACGTCGAGAGCACGCGCGCCGCGCTGAAATACATGATGGACTGGAAGCATTTCCAGAAGCCCTGCATCATGCATCAGGATGACGAGTACGGCAAAAACGTGCTCGACGGCTTCAACCAGCAGCTGGAAGCGATGAAGATCCAGCCGGCCTCGATCACGAGCTACAAGCGCGGCGCCTCGGACTTTTCCGCGCAGGTGGCCAAGATGAAGGCGGATGGCTGCGATCTCGTCGTGCTCGGCACCGTCATCCGCGAGACCATCGGCGCAATGAGCGAGGCCAGGAAGCTCGGTTGGGACGTCACGTTCCTTGGAGCGACGCCAACCAACGTTCTGGAGGTTCCGACGCTCGGCAAGGATGCGGTCGAAGGCCTCTATGCCGCCTCCGGCTTCGAAATCCCTTACGAGGACACCGCCAAGGGCAAGGTCAAGGAGTGGCTCGTCAACTACAAGAAGATGTTCGGCACCGACGCCAACACGCAGGCCATCATCGGCTACAACGCGGTCGAGACCTTCGCCTTCTATGTGCAGAAGGCGGGCAAGGACCTGACCGGGCAGAAGGTGCTGGATGCGCTGGAGTCGGGCGACCAGTTCAACGACATCTTCAACTCGCCGCCGACCAAGTTCTCAAAGACGGATCATCTGGCGAACACCATCACGCAGGTGCAGCAGGTCAAGAACGGGCGCTGGGTGCTGGTGAAGGATAATTTGATGTTTTGATTGCCGCGCGCTGTCATTCCGGGGCGATGCGCCAGCATCGAACCCGGAATGTCGAGATTCCGGGTTCGCCTCTTCGAGGCGCCCCGGAATGACGTGCCCAACGGAATGACGTCGCCCCCTCACTTCTGCAGGATCTGCTGCAGCACATTCCCAACCACGAGCGGCTCGCGCGGCGGCAGATAGGTCAGCCCGGCCTCTCGCGCGAGTTCGGTGATCGTGCCCCTGGCCTGCAGATCCGACAGCGCCTTGTTGACTGCGGCGAGCAGGGCTGTGTCGCTCGCCAGCGCCACATAGGCCCGATTGGCGCCAACAGGATAGTAATAGCCTGAGGACGCCAGCCTCGTGTCCGCATGCGCGGCGCGGTAGGCGTCGAAGCGGCGCAAATCCAGTAGCGTCGCGTCGAACTCGCCGTGTTCGAGTGCGCCGAGCAGGTCCTGCCGTCCCGGAACGATGTGCGTGATCTGGTCGATCAGCTGGCCGCCGTGAAAGTTCATCAAAATCGCATCGGCCAGCGTGCCGCTCTCGATGCCGATGCGCAGCCCGTTCAAGTCGCCGATATCGCCGATACGGCGCTCTGCTGCCTTGGGGCCGAGCACGACCGTGAGCGCCGAATAGACATAAGGCTGGCTCGCCGTGAGCACACCAAGCGGGACGCGGCGCCGGCGATCGTCGCGCGTGGCGCCGGCGAAATCGGGCAGCTTTGCCGTCTTCATGCCGGGTGCATCGAGCGAGTCCTTGGTCAGTGCGTAGCTGCCGAGCAATGCGCAGCGGCCGTCTGACAGGAGCGCGTTCGCTTCCAGCGCCGGGCTGGAATCCTCGTCGAGCTTGCTCTCGAACCACTGGATCTCGAGCGGCCTCCTCAGCTCCTTCGCGACCGCCCGCGCTAGGGCGACGTCAAAGCCGGAATCCGTCGCGCCACGCCGGTGCAGCGACAGCGGCGGCAGGTCCTCGTCCAGGCAGATCTTCAGGACCTCGTCAGAGGCCGCGGCCGGCGCGGCCGGCGCCGCGGCGAACGCCATTGCCAGCAACGCCGCTGCCCCGATCGCCTTCACCAAGCCTCTCATTGAGCCCTCCGGCTGGAGATATAGGCCCACAGTTCGGCGATGTCGTCGTCGTTCAGAACGTCGCCCCACGGTGGCATCCGGTTGTTCTTACCGTTCTTCACCGTGTTGACGAACCGATCATGGTCGTCGGGAAAGCGGCGGAGGTCGGGTGTGATCGTGCCGGGATTGACCATGTTGGGCCCATGGCAGTGCGAGCATCGCTCCGCGAAGATCGCCTTGCCCAGATCAATCTTGGCCGGGTCGATCTTTGCCTGCTCGCTGGCCGCCTGGTCGGCCTTGACCGGCTCGGATGGTGCATTCTGCTGCGCAGTCCCGGGCTGGGGTATCGCAAGCATCAGCGTCAGAACTGCAAGGGCGGCGAAAGTCGCCGCCCCACCGAAACGTCGTTCCATCACGCGCGAACCGCCTTACTTCTTGACTGCGAATACCCAGAGCGATCCGCCCGTCGGCACTTGCGCCAGCCGCTCGTCACCGGAGAACAGTGAGTAGACGCCGCCATAGCCGCTTGCGACGGCGACATACTGCACGCCGTCCTGCTGCCAGGTCACCGGCTGGCCCTCGATGCCGGAGCCGGTCTGGAACTGCCAGAGCTTCTTGCCGCTGTCGGCGTCGAAGGCTTCGAACTCGCCGGTCAGCTGGCCCGAGAACACGACGCCGCCCGCCGTCGACAGCACGCCCGAAAAGCGTGGAATGTCGCTCGGCGCTTCCCACTTGGCCTTGCCGGTCAGGGGATCGATCGCCTTGAGCGCGCCGCGCGGCCCGGTGCCCCACTCCCACGGATCGGAGAGGTCCATGCCGAGGTAGAATTCACCGGCCTTGTAGGTCACCGGCTCGCTCTTGTAGCGGCCGCCGAACAGCAGCGTGTTGGCGTAAGCAAGTCCGGTCTGCGGATTGAACGACATCGGCTCCCAGTTCTTGCCCCCAAGGATCGACGGATAGACCACGACTTTCTTGCCGTCGCGGGCGTCCTTGCTGACATCGGTCTCGATCGGGCGGCCGGTCTTCATGTCGATGCCGCTCGCCCAGTTCACCTTCACATATGGATTGGCCGCGAGCAGCTTGCCGTTGGTGCGGTCGAGCACATAGAAGAAGCCGTTGCGGTTGGCATCCATCAAGACCTTGGTCGGTTTGCCCTCGACATTCATGTCCGCGAGCACCATCTCGGCGACGGAATCGTAGTCGAACGGATTATTCGGCGAGAACTGGAAGTGCCACTTGATCTTGCCGGTCTTCGGGTCGAGTGCGAGCACCGAACAGGTGTAGAGGTTGTCGCCCGGCCGCACCGCCGCGTTGAACGGCCCGGGATTGCCGATGCCCCAATAGACCGTCTTGAGCTCGGGATCATAAGACCCCGTGATCCAGGTCGAGCCGCCGCCGAGCTTCCAGGTGTCGCCCTTCCAGGTGTCGCCGCCGGGCTCATCGGGAGACGGGATCGAATAGGTGCGCCACAGATGCTTTCCGGTCTCCGGATCCCAGCCGTCGATGAAGCCGCGGGTGCCGAACTCGGCGCCCGAGATGCCGGTCAGCACCACACCGTCGGCGACGAGTGGCGCAACCGTCATGGAATAGCCTTCCTTGATCTCGGCCGCCTTCTGCCGCCACAGCTCCTTGCCAGTCTTCATGTCGAGCGCGATGACATTGGCGTCGAGCGTGGTGCGGAACAGCTTGCCGTCCTGGATCGCCGCGCCGCGGTTGATGATGCCGCAGCAGGTCAGACGCGGCGTCTCCGCGGGATATTCGATCTTGCTTTTCCAGATCTGTTTGCCGGTCTTCGCGTCGATCGCCATGGTGGCGTTGTGGGAGGTGATGTAGACCACGCCCTGGTACACCAGCGGCTGGGATTCCTCGCTGCGATCGTCGGCAAACGAGTAATTCCAGAGCGGGACCAGATCCTTGGCGTTGTCCTTGTTGATCTGCGTGAGCGGGCTGAACCGCTGCAGATTATAGCCCATGCCGTAGTTCAGGACGTTCGACGTGTCGGTCGCGCCCTTGACCAACTGATCGGCCGTCTGCGCGGTCGCACCGAATGGTGTGAGCGCGACAAGACACGCCGCTAACGCGAAGCGGTTCATGCGTTTCCTCCATAGCCATCTCTTGGTGGCATTGTCTTTGGCGATCTCTAGCGGATCGTGCGCAATGCTAGTCGCGACGAAGTGATGGCGTCAATCAAACGGTGGAACCGAAATCAAAAAGAGAAGATTTGTGTCGCCATTTTTTCGCCAAATGAAAAATGCTGGCGAGCGCGCTGCAGCAGAGCGCCGCGTCCCGCAATCGGCGCACATCATTGATGCACAACTTTGGATGAAGGAAAGCCGAGAGACTGAATCTGCAGGTGTGCTTCACGGAGCAAATCGGTGCATTGCCCGAAATGTTGTCGTGGCAGAGCCGGGGCCGCAGCAACGCCGCTTAGTTGGAAGCCGCGATCGCGCTGGGCTGCACTGTCGCGGGCAAGGGCGCGATGTCGCGATTGGTTGCGCGCGCTTCGAGCGGCTCATCGACATATCGGCTGAGGCCGGTCTCGTCCATTGCGAACAGCGGCCTGTAGTTGCGGATAGAGGCGTCCTCGACCATCGCCATGCGGCGGTTGTCGAGCATCAGCCAATGTCCGTCCAGCCGTGCTGCCGTCACCGCGTGGTCGTCGCCATGGAAGATGTCGCGCATGATGATGATGCGCAAATCTTCCGGCCTCACGCCGGCCTGGCGGAGGGCAACGAATTTGGCGATCGCATAGTCCTCGCAATCGCCGGCGCCGTGCGCAAAGGTCGCAAGGGGCGAGCTCCAGACGTCCATCTCGCCATACACGGCGAGATCGCTGCTGGCGCGGATCGAAAGATTGATGGCGCGGTTGATCTCGCCAAGCCGGGCGCGGCCCTCGCGGGCGCGGCCGCCATCGACAATGGCCAGGAACTGCAGCGCGGCCTCGGAGACGCAAGCCGCGCGGTCGCCGTCGCACAGCGCAAGCTGCACCCGCTCATCGTCGAGCTTGTTCTTGAGCGCGCTCCATTTGTCATATACCGGGCCCGTGTTCACGGGACTCGCGGTCAGGCCGAACGGCTCGGCGGAGGCGACGTTGTGCACCTGCGCGCCAAGTTGCAGCGTCGCCCCGGGGTCAAGCGCAACGGCCGGACCGAACTGGAGCAGTGTGCAGGCAAGTGCTGCCGCGCACGCCATGCGCTGATAATTGAAAATCCCCATCTGACGCCCCTGTCCTTGCCATCGCCGGGCGTTCTGCACCCGCGCGTGACCGGATCGTTTTCAGGGGCGATGATCGGAGGAGGGGCTTTTTGTCTGCTTAAGAGCGGATGTTGCGCGGTACAAAGCAAAAAACAGGCTGAAATCCGTATTAAGGTCCCGCCGACAATTCGAGCGATCGCGGGAGCCTTGCCGCGCAGCAGCAAAAAGTGCGCGTTGTGGTTGAGAAGCGCCGGACTCGTTGAGATATGGCCAATGGAGGGGATTTGAAAAGATTTGTTACTCAGTTCACAGTTTTGGCCGTGAAACTGGCGCAGTATGCTGGCCGAACGGGTCGGCGAAAGATCATTTAAGTATCGCTTGGGATTCGAATACTTTGAACTACAGAGATTTGCTCATTTTTTGAACAAAAATACCGTCAGCCTGCGGTGATTGATGGCAGCTTTTACTTCGCCTTAAACGCAAGCGGTCGCCGAAACCCGATATCGGCATGCCTCGCCACTATCACTAACACAAGCTGAAGATGGTTCCGCAATGCCGCTTACAGTGATATGCAAGCATTCGCGGTCCTTTATTATGTAAATATTAACCCTATTGCGGTGGCCCATTGAATTACGCTGGCAGATTTGACGCCACGATTTCGTCTGATGGCCAGGACGGGGCGTCCCATTCATATTTTCATGTCGATTCCGTGCACGGCCACGCGCCGGCGGACGCCATTGTCGTTCCCGACGCGCATTTCCTTTTTCATGCCGATTTCAAGCGCTCCGGCCTCGACCTTGTCCTGCACAGTGACGACCGCGAGCTCGTTCTGCACAACTACTTCAAGGGCGACAAGCACCCGGCGCTTGCCTCCCCCGATGGCGCCCATCTCACCGCCGATCTCGTCAACGCGCTGACCGGCTCGGTCGATGTCGCGCAGGCCGGCGGGCCTGCGGCGGCTGGCCAGGTCATCGGTCATGTGACCAAGCTCGTGGGCAACGCGACGGTGGTTCGCAATGGCGTCTCGATCATTCTCAACATGGGCGACAATGTCGAGAAGGGCGACGTCGTCCAGTCCGGCTCGGACTCCACCCTCGGCATCACCTTCATCGACGGCACGGTATTCGGCCTGTCCGCGAATGCGCGGATGGTGCTCAACGAGATGGTCTACGACCCCAACGGCTCCAGTAATTCGTCGCTGCTGAGCCTCGTTGCCGGCACCATCACCTTCGTCGCCGGCGAGACCGCCAAGCATGGCGACATGAAGGTTGACACGCCGGTCGCAACCATGGGCATCCGCGGCACCGCGGTGCTGGTCGAGATCGATTTCACCGTTCCGGGCCAGGGCGCGACGCCCGACGCGCATTTCCAGGTGCTGGTCGAGCCCGACGGCACCACCGGCTCTTACATCCTGTTCGACAAGACCACGCTGCAGCCGCTCGCGGTGGTCAACCAGGCCGGGCAGCAGATCAACATCTCCAACGGCGTCATCAGCCAGAGCAGCGCGCCGCTGTCGCCGGATGTCGAGAAGCTGATCCAGGACGTCTTCACGCTGAAATTCAGCGCCAACGACACCAACCCCAAGACCACGACCGCGCAGACCGATACCACCAATCCGCTGCTCTACGGTCCCCCCATCAAGCTCGCCAACGGCACCACGGCGACGCCGGTCTACCAGCAAACCTTGCTGATCACGGGCAATGGGCCGACGACCACGGGCCCGGACATTTTGGGGCCGAACAACAACAACAACTTCTTCGTCGAACATGCGCCTTTTTTCACCAGCGGTCCGCAGACGATCAATTTCTCCGGAGGGCAGCATACGACCGGCGGTTCGCTGAACTCGACCGGCCCGACCTCGGGGGTGTTCGGCTTCTCCGACATTGACCTTGGAGACACTCACACGCTGGCCTTGGACATGTCCGCGGTGATGTCCGACGGCGAACAGCTATCCGCGGGCCTGCAGACTCTGTTCAAGAACGCCCTCACGGTGTCGCTCGGGACCGACAGCAGCAGCACCGGCATCGGGATCGTCGACTGGCAGCTTGCGCAGCTCCCGGTCTATCTGGCGGACTTCATCCCGGCGGGGCAGACGCTCACGCTGACCTACACGATCACCCTGACGGATTCGCACCTTCAGTCCGCCAAGCAGACTGTGACCGTGACGATCGCGGGCACCGACCAACCGGCGGTGGTCTGGGTCGCAACGACGACGGGCGAGCCGACCGGTGGCTCGTGGAATGACGCGGCAAACTGGGAGACCAAGACGGTTCCCACCGCGAACGACGATGTCATCATCATCACCAACCAACTGATCGGGCTCACGCCGAATTATCCCGTCAAGGTGGACTCCAAGGATGCCGCCGCCCACTCGGTGACGATGAACGACTACTCCGAGACGCCGCCGGAGCTCGACATCCTGAGCGGGGCAGCGCTCACCGTCGGCTCGGCCAAGGGTGGCGGATCGGGCGGCATCTTCCTCAACAGCGATTCGAAACTTCACATTTCGGGGACGCTGGTGCTCGAGAACGGCGGAGATTTCGCCGATCAGAGCCAGGTCATCAACGATCAGGGTGCAACGGTCGAGGTCGCCGGCGGCACGCTGACCGTCTCGGTCGACATATCCAACCTTGGACAGTTCACTGTCGACAAAGGGGCGACCCTCACCCTCAATTCCGGCACGATCGACGGCGGCGAGACAAACGGCACGCTGAGCATTTCCGGGACGCTGAATCTCGACGGCGCGAGCTTCCTGAAAAACGGGACCCTAACCGATACCGGCCAGGTCAATGTCGAGGGCACGGTGGTGTTCGATGCCGAAGCCGTGGCCAACAATGGCTCCAGCGCCATCGACATCACCGGCGCGCTGACGCTGCAGAACGGCTCGAGCATCACCAGCGGCGAGGGCAATGCCGTGATGGTGGAGGGCGAGGCGTCGCTCACGCTGTTCGATTCGTCCTCCATCAGCGGCGGGCTCGTGAGCAACGACGGGACGCTGAACCTTGCGGGCTCGAACGAGCTCCAGGGCGGCGAGCTCGACAATACCGGCAGTGTGAACGTCTCGGGCAGCGGCGTCGTGCTCGACGGCGAGACCGTGAACAATACCGGCGCCGGCGCCATCGACATCACCGGCGCGCTGACGCTGCAGAACGGCTCGAGCATCACCAACGGCGAGGGCAATGCCGTGATAGTGGAGGGCGAGGCGTCGCTGACGCTGTTCGATTCCTCCTCCATCAGCGGCGGTCTTGTGAGCAACGACGGGACGCTGAACCTTGCGGGCTCGAACGAGCTCCAGGGCGGCGAGCTCGACAATACCGGCAGTGTGAACGTCTCGGGCAGCG
>DASREP010000079.1:0-16558 GCA_035652015.1 Bradyrhizobium sp.
CGGGTTTCCTGGAGAATGTCGAGACGATCTGGCTGACCGCGCCGAACGCCGGCAGGATGAGGATGTAGACCTCGGGATGCCCAAAGAACCAGAACAGATGCTGGAACAGTACGGGATCGCCGCCGCCGTCGACCGAAAAGAAGGAGGTCCCGAAATTGCGGTCGGTCAGCAGCATGGTGATCGCGCCGGCCAGAACCGGCAGCGACAGCAGTAGCAGGAATGCCGTGGTCAGGATCGACCACACGAACAGCGGCATCTTGTGCATGGTCATGCCGGGCGCGCGCATGTTGAAAATGGTGGTGATGAAGTTGATCGCGCCGAGGATCGAGGAGGCGCCGGCGAGATGCAGCGACAGGATCGCAAAGTCCATCGCGGGCCCGGGATGGCCGGAGGTCGACAGCGGCGCATAGACCGTCCAGCCCGCACCGACGCCGTTGGCGCCTGGCTCGCCTTCGACAAATAGCGAGATCACCAAGAGCGTGATCGAGGCCGGCAGCAGCCAGAACGAGATGTTGTTCATGCGCGGAAACGCCATGTCAGGCGCCCCGATCATGATCGGCACGAACCAGTTGCCAAAGCCGCCGATCAAGGCCGGCATGATCATGAAGAACACCATGATCAGGCCATGCGCGGTGACGAAGACGTTGAACTCGTGCCCGGTGGCAAAGATCTGCATTCCCGGATGCTGCAGCTCGAGACGCATGCCGATGGACAGCACGCCGCCGATCACTCCCGCCACCATGGAGAAGATCAGGTACATCGTGCCGATGTCCTTGTGGTTGGTGGCGAAGAGATAGCGGCGCCATCCGGTGGGGTGGCCGTCATGCACGAGGCGAAGCGCGTGGGCGTCCATGGCTGAGAAGCTCTCGTCAAATGAGTGGAATCGGCGGCGGCAGGGATCGGGTGGCGAACTCTGCCGTAGCTACGGCGTCGCGATCTTTGATCCGGATCAATTCGCTTTGCGCAAAAATGTGCTTATGGCCACGATGGCCGTGGTCCCGTCTCCGCACCGCCGGAGCGCGGGCGTTTTGGGCTGGCTGGACCTGGGTTGCTGAACCCCGCGGCCGCGGTCGCCGACTAAGGGGCGAGAGCAAACTCCGTTCGGTCCCTCTTCATGCCCCGCCTTCGCATTCCCGCTGCGCTCGCGCTTGTCCTCGTGCTGGCGACGCCACCGGCCGCAAATGCCGACGGCGACAACGCGCCGTTCTCGAGCGCGCCGATGCAGCCGGAGCTGTGCGGCGGCCCCACCGACAGCGCGCCGATCAAGGGGGGACTTTGCCAGCAGGGCGGCTACGATATTCTCGCCGGACAACTCGCGCACGCGATCCAGGCCGCAAGCGCCAAGGCGCCGGCGAATGTGCGGCCGCTGCTCCGGCGCGACCAGGCCCTGTTTTATGAAATGATCAGCATGGCCGGCGAGGAGATGCCATCGTCGGATGACGCCGCGACCCGCAAGGCCTTCGACGACATGCTGCGCAATCGCATTGCGACGCTGGCGCGGATCAGCGAGGGCTTCGGCCGCACCGGCGTTCAGGGCCCATGGGTCGACACCTTCGGCAGCATCACCGTAACACCGGCCGATGGCGGCAGCTATCGCGTGACAATCGCCACCAACTCGATCTACGGGCCGGACGACGAGCACCAGTGGCACTGCCAGGCGAGCGCCCTGGTTTGGCCAACCGTGGACGGCTGGCTTGCAGGCACGCTGCTGCCCGAAGCGGACGCCGTGGCCAAACATCCCGATGCCAGCGATTTGAAGGACACCGCGGGAAAGCCCTCGCTGCCGCCGAGCATCAAGCTGCGACGTCAGGGCGAGACGCTGCGCGTCGTCGCCGGCGTGCCCGATGACAGCGCCTATACGCTGACGCTGATTCCGCATTGTCCGCGCGCCGAGCAGATCACCGGCAGCTTCTTCGCGAGCGGCAGGGCGGAGGCAAGCGCTGCATCAGACAAGACCGATGCCGCCTTCACGACACCGAGCTTCGACTGCACGCACCCCGCCACCGCAAGCGACGAGGAGATCTGCTCCGACCCCGAGCTTGCCGACAACGACCAGCGGCTCAACCGCGCCTGGAAGGCGCTGTTGCCGCGGCTCGACGACGCCACGCGCCGCGCGCTCACCGATGACCAGCGGCATTGGGTGCAGGCGCAGGCCGACCAGTATCCGCTGTCGCTCAAGCCGGGGCAGGCCAAGATGACCTACGGCATGCATTACATGGCCTCGGCGCGCGATGGGATGGCGAGGCTGCAGCGCGCCCGGATTGCCTTGCTTGACGGGTTTGACGAAAACCGCAAGGGCCTTGCGGGCACCTGGCTCAGCTACACCGCGATCATCAAGGTGACCGTGGACGACAAGGGCGATCTCGAAGCCAAGGGATGGAAGTGGGACCAGGAGGACTGGAAGGGCGGCTGCGAATACGACATGAGCGGCACGGCCAAGGGCGGCACGTCGGGCAGCAGCTTCCGCGCCAGCGGCGACGACAAGAACCCCGACACGCTGGAGCGCGATCATGCCATGCTGATCGTCAACCGGCTCGACGACGAGGTCGCCGGCAAGCGCTCCGGCGACAAGGGCGTCGACGAGATGAAATGCCGGCGCTCGATGCACGCCTCCTCCACCGCGCGGCTGTTCCCGGCCAGGCCGTCGGCGGATATCGACGTGTTCGCGGACAGGATTTATTAGCTAGTGCCGCAGGCTCCCCCTCGCCCCGCTTGCGGGGAGAGGCCGGATCGCATCGAAAGATGCGATCCGGGTGAGGGGGAGTCTCCACAAGCTCAGCTGCGTCAGCCTTTATGCGGATAGAGCCCCTCACCCCGACCCTCTCCCCGTGAAGAACGGGGAGAGGGAGAAGATAGGGCGCCCACTCTACCCCGCCGTCACCAGGTCGCTGATGCGGATCGGGAAGCGGCGCGGGCGGTATCCGGTCGCGTGCCAGACGGCATTGGCGACGGCGCCGGCGCTGCCGGTGATGCCGATCTCGCCGACACCCTTGATGCCGAGCACGTTGACATGCGGATCGTGCTCGTCGACCGTCAGCGCCTCCATCGAGGGCACGTCGGCATTCACCGGCACGTGGTACTCCGCAAGGTTGGCATTCATGATGCGGCCCGAGCGGCGGTCCGTCACCGCCTCCTCATGCAGCGCGAAGGACACGCCCCAGATCATGCCGCCCAAAAGCTGGCTGCGCACCAGCCTGGGGTTGATGATGCGGCCGGCCGCGAAAGCGCCGACCATGCGGGTGACGCGGACCTGGCCGAGATCGGGATCGACCTTCACCTCCGCAAACACCGCGCCATGCGCATGCATCGCGTATTCGCCTTGCGCCGCCGGATCGGCGGCACCGGTGCCGGTGGCATCGATCTCGGCGAGCCCCGCACGCGTGAGGATGTCAGCGTAGGATTCGCTGCGCGTGTCATCATCGCGGCGATGCAGGCGGCCGTTGCGCGCGACGACACCGGCATTGCCGGCGCCGAACAGCGCCGAGCGCTGGTCGCGCGTGGCGAGATCGGCAAGCTTTGCGATCACCGCGGCGCCCGCATTGTGAATGGCCGAGCCCACGGTCGCCGTGTGCGCCGAGCCGCCGGCAATGCCGGCGTCGGGCAGATCCGAGCTGCCGGACCTGAAGTCGACGCGGTCGAGATCGAGCCCGAGCCCGTCGGCGGCGACCTGTGCCAGCGCGGTCCAGGCGCCCTGCCCCATGTCATGGGCCCCGGTCTGCATTGCACCCGTGCCATCGGCGCGCAGCACGGCGCGGGCATTGCCGGCGAACATCAGGGCGGGAAAAGTTGCGGTGCCCATGCCCCAGCCGACCAGGAAGCCCTGATCGTCGCGCATCTGGCGCGGCTTTAGCGGACGGCCGGCCCAGCCGAAGCGCGCGGCGCCTTGCGCATAGCATTCGCGCAGCGCCTTCGAGGAAAACGGCTTGCCCGTGACCGGCTCGACCGGCGCATCATTGTCGATGCGGAACTGCAGCGGATCGACGCCACAGGCGAACGCCATCTCGTCGATTGCGGCATCCAGCGCAATCGATCCGGTCGCCTCGCCCGGCGCGCGCATGAAGAGCGGCGTGCCGCTGTCGACGCGGACGGCCTCATGCGCGGTCCGGATCGCGGGGCTGGCAAACAGCGTGTGCGACGCATCCGCCGCGGGTTCGTAGAAATCGTCGAACGTGCTGGTGGCGACCCTGGCCTGGTGCTCGATCGCGGTCAGGCGTCCGGCCGCATCGGTGCCAAGGCGCAGCCGCTGCCGGCTCGGCGAGCGATGGCCGACCGGGCCGTACATCTGGTCGCGGCGAAGCACGAGCTTGACGGGCCTGCCGACCAGGCGCGCCGCCATGATGCCGAGCACCTGCGGCCCCGTGACAAACCCCTTGCAGCCAAAGCCGCCGCCGAGGAACGGGCTGCGGATGTGGATGTTCTCGGGCGGAATGCCGAACAGGCCGCCGAGGCGCATCTGTGCCATCGCCATGCCCTGGCTCGGCATGTCCAGGGAGAGCTTGTCGCCATCCCACACGGCGGTGACCGCATGCGGCTCCATCGGATTGTGATACTGCGCCGGCGTCTCGTAGGTCGCATCGATCGCGTAAGCGGCACCGGCGAGCCCCGCCTCCACGTCGCCATGCTCGACAACCGCGGGATTGCCGATGCCGACGACGGGCGGCACGAAAGTCTCGTTGCCATCAAGGCCGACGCGCGCGGGCAGCGTCTCATATTGCGGCGACAGCAGTACCGCGCCTTCGGTCGCCGCCTCCAGCGTCTCGGCGATCGCGACCGCAATCGCCTGGTTGGCGTAGCGGACCGTGTCGTCCTGCAGCAGCTCCATGCGGAACATGAAGGGATTGGTCTTGGCGTTCTGGTCTTCGGCGAGCTTCGGCCTGTTCGAGGGCGTCATCACCTCGACAACGCCCGGATGGCGTTTGGCCGCGGCGACATCGAGCGAAGTGACACGGCCGCGCGCGATCGTGCTCACGGCGATCACGGCGTAGAGCATGCCGTTCGGATGGTGATCGGCGGCATAGGGCGCCTTGCCCGTCACCTTCAGGATGCCATCGCGGCGGGTGAGCGGCTGGCCGATATTCGAGCCATGCCGCTGGTGGGCGGGAGCCGGATTGAGGCGGATGTCAGGCGTCATGCAACGCTCCGGGATGAATCGAGAAAGGGGAAGCGGGCAAAGCGGCGATGCGCTCGGGCGTGCCGGCAGCAGCCAGGTTGAGCGCGCGCACCAGGATGCGTTGCGCGAGCTCGATCTTGAACGCGTTGTCGCCGGACGGCGTTGCGGCGGCGAGCGCAGCCTCCGCGGCATGGCGGAAATTTTGCGGGGTCGCCTCGCGGCCTGCGAGAACAGCCTCGGCGTCACGCGCGCGCCAGGGCTTTGCGGCAACGCCGCCGAGCGCAATGCGTGCCTGCTCGATCCTGCCGCTCACGATCGCAAGATGCGCCGCCGCCGAGACGACGGCGAAGGCATAGGACGTGCGTTCGCGCACCTTCAGATAACGCGCATGAGCGGCGAAATTGCGCGCCGCGGCGGGCAGCTTGAGCGCGACGATGAGATCGCCCGGCTCGAGCACCGTCTCCTGCTCCGGCGTGGTGCCGGGAAGCCGATGCAGATCCTCCAGCCGCAGCTCGCGCCGGCCGCTGTTGCCCTCGATCTCGACGGTGGCATCGAGCGCCACCAGCGGCACGCAGAAGTCGGATGGATGGGTGGCGATGCAGCCATCGCTCCAGCCGAGCACCGCATGCATGTCGTTGTCGCCCTCGCGTGCGTCGCAGCCGGAGCCGGCCGCGCGCTTGTTGCAGCGGCCCGCCACATCGTAGAAATAGGCGCAGCGCGTGCGCTGCAGCAGATTGCCGCCGACGGTCGCGGCATTGCGCAGCTGCGCGGAGGCACCGGAGAGCAAGGCTTCCGCCACCGCGGGACAGGCTCGTGCGAAGGCGGCATCATGCGCGAGATCGGCATTGCTCACCAGCGCGCCGATGCGCAAGGAGCCGTCAGCAAGCTGCTCGATCGTATCGAGTCCCGGCAGATGCGTCACATCGACCAGTCGATCCGGCCGGCTCACGCCGCCCTTCATCAAATCCAGCAGATTAGTGCCGGCGGCAAGATAGGCGGCGCCCGGCGCCCGCGCGGCCGCGATCGCTTCAGTGATGCTGGCCGGCTTCACATAATCGAAGCTTTTCATGCCACCCGCCTTTCCTTGTCGGCCTCGAGCTTCTGCTGCACCTCGAGCACGGCTTCGGTGATCCCCGCATAGGCGCCGCAGCGGCAGAGATTGCCGCTCATGCCTTCGCGGATGCGCTCGGCATCGCAGCCGGCCTGCCCTTCATTGATGAGCCCCAGCGCGCTCATGATCTGGCCCGGCGTGCAAAAGCCGCATTGAAAGCCGTCATGGGCAATGAAGGCGGCCTGCAGCGGATGCAGCTCGTCGCCGCGCGCCACGCCTTCGATGGTGGTGATCTCGCAGCCGTCATGGCTGATGGCGAGCGCGAGACAGGAATTGATGCGCCGTCCGTCGACCAGGATGGTGCAGGCGCCGCATTGGCCGCGATCGCACCCTTTCTTGGTCCCGGTCAGGTCGAGTTGTTCGCGGAGGAGATCGAGAAGCGTCACGCGCGGGTCGGACAGCGCGATATCGCGCCGCACCCCGTTCACGGTGAGGCTGATGGAGTGGTTCATGCAAGGCTCCGATCAGTGCTATGGTCGGGCAGCAGCGCAGCCCCGCTCGCGGTGGAAGCTGACAGACTGCAGCCAAGTTCGCGTCGGCGATATACGGAGGGTTCCTCCGCTTTACAAGGGGATGGTCTCGCGCGTGATCAGAAGGGCTGATGGCCGTCGTTTCCGAAAAATTCGCGCGCCAACAAGACCATAGAAGCGAATGAGTATGTCTGAAGCATTTCAATCCGGAGCAGGACACAAAGAGTTGAGATGAGCATCGAGAGCGAAATCACCTCCCGGAAGCCGCGCGCGGACGCGGTGCGCAACCGCGAGCGCGTGCTGGAGGCGGCCAAGGCCGTGTTCAGCGCCGGGGGCGCGGAAGCGAGCCTGGAGGCGGTGGCACGGCAGGCCGGCGTCGGCATCGGCACGCTGTATCGGCATTTTCCGACCCGCGAGGCGCTCTATGAGGCTGTCTACCGCCGCGAGGTGGAGCAGCTCGGCGAACTCGCCGATACCCTGAAGGACGACGCCACACCGGTCGAGGCGCTGCGGCGCTGGATCGCCTCCAACATCGAGTTCGTCGCCACCAAGAAGGGCATGGCCACGGCGCTTGCGGTCGCCGCACACGGCCTGCCGCATTTGCAGAGCCTGTCCTTTGAGCGCCTGACGCAGGCAATCGGCGTGCTGCTCGAGCGCGCCGTGAAGGCCGGCGAGATCCGCGCCGATGTCAGCCCCGAGGACCTGCTGCGGACGCTGGTCGGCATGTGCTATCTGCACGACCAGCCGGGCTGGCAATCCACCGTGGTGCGGCTGATGGATGTGTTCGTCGATGGGCTGCGCGTGAGGCCGGAGACAGCCGGCAAAGCGCAGCGGCGGCGGAGCACGGCTGCGAAGAAGCCGGCCGGACGTGCCAAGAAAAAGCGCTAGTTGCGAGATATCGCGTCACACGCGTGATCGGCTCCGCAAGCGATCTCTTGCTGATACGGTGGGCCGAAAGCACAAGCGACTATCGGAGCGTCCCATGCGCATGGCCTTGCTTCTCTCCCTGCTGCTCATCTTCGCTACGCCTGCCTGCGCCGACGACGTGGCCGCCGCACAAAGCGTCATCAGCGCACAGGAGCAGGCCTTCGGCCGCGATGATGCCGATGCGGCCTATTCCTATGCCGCGCCCGCGATCAGGCAACGCTTCCAGGCCGCCGATATCTTCATGGGCATGGTGCGAAGCGCCTACACGCCGGTCTATCGCCACAAGAGTTTCGAATTCGGCGAGGGCCAGGTCGACGGCGACCGGATCGCGCAACGCGTGCACATCATCGACGCCAATGGCGAGATGTGGGAAGCGCTCTACACGCTGGAGCGCGAACCGGACGGCAGCCTGAAAATCACCGGCTGCACGCTGCTCAAGGCCGGAGACGTGGTGTAGTCGCCTAGCGGCATTGTCGAGTCACCGGAGGAGTTCACCTCAGCCCGCTCCCAGAATCGTGCATGACCCTCTCGAGTCACACGGCTTCCGATGTTCGGCCGTGGTCGCGGAGACTCTGTCCCCACAGCGGTTCAACTGACGGGAGAGCTACCATTGCCAAGCAACCGTCCGAGTGAAACAATTGCGGCTCCGGCCATATTGAAGCGCAGGAGGGTGCATGAAAGACCTGTCTGGAAAGACCGCGTTCGTCACGGGCGCTGCATCGGGTATCGGATTGGGCATCGCCACTGCGCTGTCGCAGGCTGGGGTGAAGGTCATGTTATGCGATGTTGAGGAAGAGGCGCTGGCCAAGGCGGTAGCGGCCTTGAAGCTCACGAACGCCGATGTTGATGGTGTAAGGGCCGACGTCTCGCTCAAGGCGGAGCTCAAGGCTGCAGCGGACGCCACCGTCGCGCGGTATGGCAGGGTCCACATTCTGGTCAACAATGCCGGTGTCGGCGGGGGCGCCGGCTACGGCCAATGGACCGATGCGAGTTGGAATTGGGCTCTCGGCGTCAATCTCATGTCGGTGATCTGGGGGATCGAGATTTTTGGCCCGCTCATTGAAGCCCATGGCGAGGGAGGACAGATCGTTTCCACGGCATCCATCGCCGGGCTGATTCCAGGATCAGGTCCTGCGTACAACGTGACCAAATATGGCGTGGTAGCGCTATCGGAGGGCTTGCGGGCAACCCTTGCACCTCGAGGCATCGGGGTATCCGTTCTGTGCCCGGGTTTTGTCCGCACGCAAATCATGAACTCGCGCCGCAATCTCCCTCGGCGGTTCGCCGGCGCTCTCGAAGCCTTGCCGACGGAAGGACCGATCGCCGAGTTCATCAAGGAAATTCAGGAGCGAGTATCGAACGGCATCGATCCGCGCTATGTCGGCGAACTGGTTCGAGAAGGCATCGAAAATGACTGGCCGTACATCTTCACTGACACTGAATTCGAGCCTTTGATCGACGAGCGTTTCGCCGCCATAAAGCAGGGCTTCGACCGTATCCGCGGGCGACAGCCGAGACACTGAGCGGAGCTGGTGTGAAGCGGCAATGATGATGCCCCGGCCGAATGCGCAGCAAAAACGTTGATCCCGCTCTACGGTTGCAAGCTTCGTTGAAGGAATGAAATGGTATCAGCGATGGATCGGGCGCGAATCGTAGCGTCAAATCCCATCGAGTAGCCGGGCGCTGCGGCTACGCAGGCACTAAAGGCGGTCGGGTCGAACGGCTTCGCCTCTCCGTCGATGAGCAAGGCTGGCCTCTTCGGCCCGAGCAGGATGAGCGGACATTTCTTCGTGCTGACGAGGTCCGGGTAGAAGCGGGCGGTGGTCAGATCCGGGACTGTCCATGCATGGTACGCGCCTGGGTAGATTACTGTTTGGATCGGGGCCGGCGCCCCGGCAGCACGCGCATAGGCAAGATAGCTCTCGATCTTTGTCACCGGCAGATTGTCGTCCTTGTCGCCGAGCAGCATCAGGACCGGGGAGCCGGTATAGGCGCCGGGTTCAGCAACGGCGCCAAAATTTCCGCCGGGATAAAACGCGACGTGGGCGGCGAATCGTTCTGGTCCGGGATTGAGCGCCGATCGCAGCACCTCCAACGCCGTAAGATGGGCCACTTCAGCGCCATACGAAAACCCGATGATCGCAATGTGCCTGGCGTCAATCCGAGCGTCGCTGGAAAGAAATCGCAGCGCAGCATATGCGTCCGCAACGCCGACCGGCAGATAGCCTGGTGATCTCTGCAAGACGATGCCCGTGGTTCCGCGCGCTGCAAAACTGTCATAAGTCAATGTGGCGAACCCTGCCTTGCGCAATTCGGCGGCGACATAGCCTTCGTTCGCATCGCGATAGCCGGCGAGCGTGTGAACGACGATGACGGCGGGATAGTGATCCTTCATCAGCTCGGGAAAGCGGAGAGTAGCCTTGACCGTCACCGCTTCGGTCGTAGGCTCTCGCGCCAACAGCTGGCGCATGTCGCCGTAGGTGGCAGATTGAAACGTGATTGTGGTCGTGCCTGTCTGCAACGGCCGACAATGTCCAGCCGCTGTTCCGCACACGATCGTGGCCATCAGTGCGCAAAAAATCCGGTGCATCGGAGTGCCTTCGCTTCGCTAGAGCGGACAAAACTATCTAGCCAATTCTGCAAAAGCTATGTCTCTTGTTGACCATAGCGGCGCTCAAGCATCTCCTCAGCGATGAGGGAGCGCACTAAGTTTGTTTAGCGACTGCGTTCAGATGACCGCTGCTGGCCCACACCGACGAACTCCGGCGATCATCCGAATTTCGGCTTTAAAGGGGTAGAGCGGAAATGCCGGCAGGGCGGCGCAACCGACGCTGATGACCTATTTGAGACATGGCGGGCGGTTCACGTTACAAGCGCGAAGCTAAGATGTTGGTCGTGATGATAGGTCCCTTTCCAATCCTTCAAGTCGTCGGTGGGCTGATTGGCGCAGTTGGCGGCTTCGCGGTCGGCCTCCGGCTGTTTTCGCCGCGAAGGCCTGGCATGAGCTGGCTCGCTGGCCAACTCCGCACCTTTGCTGCACTGACCATCATGGCCCTTGGCATGGCGCTCGGACAAATCATTGGCCATCTTTTGCACACGTTGATTGGGTGACGGCTAGGAACAGCGGCAGACGCTGTCCGATATTGGTCCATCGCTGCATTTCGCTGCAGCACAAGATTTGTACGCGATCGGGGGATAGCGGACTGTGCCAAGCCGTCCGCCCGGGAGATTGATGGGTTCACAGGCTACGCCAGCGCCAGCCGCGATCGCCCGCGCAGCAACAGCCCCAGCACGATCGCGATATTGAGCGCGTTCCAGGCAAGGCCGTTGGCGAAGGCTGCGGCGTAGGAGCCGGTGGCATCGAAGATCGCGCCGGACGCCCAGCCGCCGAAGGACATGCCAAACACCGAGGCGAAGATCACGATGCCGACGCGGGTGGCGGCCTCGCGCGCCGGCATCGCCTCGCGGACGATGATGGCATAGCTCGGCACGATGCCGCCCTGGAACAGGCCGAACATCGCGGAGATCAGATAGAGCGAGGTCAGGCTGTCGAAGAACAGGTAGAACAGCAGCGCAAAACCCTGTGCGAGCGATCCGATCAGGAGCGTGCGGATGCCGCCGATCCGGTCGGCGAGGAAGCCCGAGCCGATCCGGCTGATGATGCCGAAGCCCATCATCAGCGACAGCATCTCCGCGCCGCGCGCCACGCCATAGCCGAGATCGCCGCAATAGGCGACGATGTGGACCTGCGGCATCGACATGGCGACGCAGCAGCAGATGCTGGCGATGGCGAGCAGCACCGTCAGGGTGTTGGTCGAGAGATTGAGATCGAGCCGCGGCGGCGGCGCGTTCAAATGATCATGCACGGCGTGCTTGCCGATCTGCGCCCGCAGCAGGAGCAGCAGCAGCGCCATGGCGGCCGCACAGAACAGTCCGATGGCGACATGGGTGGCGCGCCAGCCGATGCTCGCGCTGCCCCAGCTGACGAGCGGCGGCCACACCGTGCCCGCGATATAATTGCCGCTTGCGACGATGGTCACCGCAAGACCACGATAGCGCTCGAACCAGTGCGACACCTCGGCCATCAGCGGCGCGAACATCGCGGAGGTGCCGAGCCCGATCAGGAGATAGGCCGCGACGAACTGCCAGAGCGAGACGGAGGCGGCTGCAAGACAATAGGCAATGCCGAGCAGGACGATGGTGATCGCAATCGCCCGCACAATGCCGAACCGGTCGGTGATCCGCCCGACGACCACGCCGCCTGCCCCGAAGCCGAGCATCATCATGGTGAAGGCCAGCGACGCTTCACCACGGCTGGCGGAAAACTCCGCCTGCACCAGCGGCAATACGACGACGACGGACCACATGCCGACGGAGCCGATGGAACCGATCAGAAGTGCGAGCGCAAGACGCAGCCACGCCTGACGGGAGTCAAGCGTAAAGGCGGGCGTTTCCTGATTCGTGTTGGCAGGTGCATGCATCGGCAGCGGCAACTTCTCCGCTGACAGCCCATCGGTCAAGCACCGCGGCGCGATATTAGGCATGCGCGTGCAATGCAATAGAGCGACTTGGCGCAAGGCACCTTTGGCTGTATTGGTTGGTCAGGACAGAGTGGATCCCAACCGCGCGACATGTTTCTGCGCATGACGAGATGTATTCGGACCTGGACCGGGTGGCTGATTGCGCTCGGCTATCTCGCCTGCGTGCTCGCACCGGGGGCAGCCTTGGCGCTGGGAACCGGTCCCGCGTCCTGTCTCGATGTCGATGTCGTCGCGGCCATGCCTATGCACATGCATGATGACGGCGCGATGCACATGCACCATCATGCCGGAGGCAGCGACCCATCCACAGCGCATCATCATGATGGCAAGGCCTCGCCGGGGCCCTGCTGTGCCATGATGTGCGTGAGCGCGCTGCCGGGCTCCCTGCCTGCCGTGGTCGAGCCCTCGCGTCCAGTCTCGACCTGCGCGGCTGAGACCGACCTCAGCCTGCCCGGCAAGGCGCCGCCCCTGCTCTACCGCCCTCCGATTCATCTGAGCTGACGAAAAGCAAGTTGGCGCTGGCCCGCGCGTTTCGCGCGCGCGCATGCGCCTGTGCTCAATCGACAGATCAGGGATTTCTCCATGTTTGCGCTATTTGTGGCGGAGTGCGCGACGGCTCGCGCACGCGGCCGTTGCTCGGTCCACGGCCGGATTGTGGCCGCGCTGACGGCCATCACATGCTTGTCGGCCTGCAGTCCCGTCACGCGGCCGCTTGCAGGCCGCGACCCGGCTGATCCCACCGCCAAGGTCGGCCCCGTCGACTACCGATCGACTGTTGCGCCCTATGCCCGCCTGCGGCCGGCAATGCCGGCGCCCTGGGGCGGGCGGAATGACGGCGACGCGCCGCAGCCCGGATCCGACCGATAGGAGCGCGCCGATGAGAAGCTCCTTCGCAAGCCATTGCGCTCGCGCGCTGCTGCCATTGGCCGCGCTCGGCCTTTCCGGCTGCGCCTCGTTCTCGCCGGACAGCGGCATGGGCGCGGTCTCTGCAATCACGGACCAGGCGATCCGCAAGGACACGGCCTTTATCCGTTCGGCGGACGATGCCGAAGCGGCCAGCGGCAAGGTCAAGAAGCTGCTGTCGCGCCCGCTGTCCGGAGACGCGGCCGTGCAGCTCGCACTGCTCGACAACAAGGGCCTGCAGGCGGCCTATGACGAGCTCGCGCTGGCTGAGACCGATCTGGTCGAGGCGAGCCTTCCGCCGAACCCGGTGTTCTCGGTCTCGCGCATCTCCGGCGACGGCGCGAGCGAGGTCGAACGGCAGATCGTCGGCGACATTCTCGCGCTCGCGACGCTCCCGGCCCGCTCGGACATCGCGCGCGATCGGTTCAGGGCGGCGCAATTGAAGGCTGCGCTGCAAACGCTGCAGCTGGCAGCCGAAGTTCGGCGCGCCTATGTTCGTGCGGTCGCGGCGAACGAGATGGTCGGCCTGCTCACCGAGGCCAAGTCGACCGCGCAAGCCACCGCGCAGCTGGCCGGCAAGCTTGGCGAGACCGGATCGCTCAACAAGCTGGACCAGGCCCGCGAGCAGGTGTTTTACGCCGAGACCACGGCCGAGCTTGCGACCGCCCGGGACGCTGCTGCGAGCGCGCGCGAAAAACTGGCCCGGCTGCTCGGTCTGTGGGACGGCGATCTCGCGTTTCGCATCCCCGATCACCTGCCGCCGCTGCCGCGCCGTCCGCAGACGCAGCCCTTCATCGAAGCGGATGCCGTCAGTCATCGCATCGACCTGCAGATGGCGCGCATCGAGCTTGCGGCATTGGCAAAATCGCTGCAGCTGACGGATGCCACGCGTTTCGTCACGCTGCTCGATGTCGCGGGCATCAACCGCCGCACGCATGATCCGGACACGGCACCGTTCCGCGAGCGCGGCTTTGATGTCGCCTTCCAGATCCCGATCTTCGACGGCGGCGAGGTCCGCGTCCGCCAGGCCGCGGAGACCTATGACCGCGCCTTCAACCGCCTGACCGAGCAGGCGATCAACATCCGCTCGCAGGCGCGCGAGGCCTATCGCAGCTATCGCTCGGCCTACGACATCGCCAGCCATTACCAGCGCGAGATCCTGCCCCTGCGCAAGATCATCACCGAGGAGACGCAGCTGCAATTCTCCAGCATGCAGGTCGATGTGTTCGCATTGTTGGTCGAGGCGCGCCAGCGGATCGGCTCGCAGCGCGCCGCGATCGAGGCGAACCGGGCGTTCTGGCTGGCGCAATCTGAGCTGCAGGCCGTCGTCAATGGCGGTGGCACCGGGGATGGCGGCGAGAGCGCCCGCGCGACGGTCACGTCGCTCGACGACGGCAGCCTTTGAGAGGAGACGCGCGATGTTCTCACGCCGAGGATTTCTGGGAAACGCAGCGCTGGTCGGCGCAAGCGCCGTCAGTGGACGCGTCCAGGCTGCCGCAATTCCGGAGGCGCCGAGCATGGACAAGGCGGCCATGCAGCCGCCGCTGCATCCCTCCAGTGGACCCGACTATCGCCCGGTGGTCACGCTCAATGGCTGGACCTTGCCGTGGCGGATGAATGGCGAGTGGAAGGAATTCCATCTCGTCGCGGAGCCGGTGGTGCGGGAGTTTGCGGAGGGCATGACAGCGAATCTCTGGGGCTATAACGGCCAGTCGCCGGGGCCGACCATCGAAGCGGTCGAGGGCGACAAGGTCCGCATCTTCGTCACCAACAGATTGCCCGAGCATACCACCGTGCACTGGCACGGCATGGCCGTGCCGAGCGGCATGGACGGCGTCGGCGGCCTCACGCAGCCGCACGTCAAGCCAGGCAAGACCTTCGTCTACGAGTTCGAGCTGAGGAAGAGCGGGACCTTCATGTACCATCCGCATTCCGACGAGATGGTGCAGATGGCCATGGGCATGATGGGAATGTTCATCGTGCATCCGCGCGATCAAGCATTCCGCGCGGTCGACCGCGACTTCGTCTTCATGATGAGCAGCTACCGCATCGATCCCGGCACGTATTTGCCGCGGGTCAATGAGATGACCGACTTCAACATGTGGACCTTCAATTCCCGCGTCTATCCCGGCATCGACCCCCTGGCCGTGCGATTGAACGACAGGGTGCGCATCCGCATCGCCAACCTCACCATGACCAACCATCCGATCCACCTGCACGGCCACAGCTTTGCGGTGAGCTGCACCGATGGCGGCTGGGTGCCGGAGAGCGCGCAATGGCCGGAGGTGACGGTGGATGTCCCGGTCGGCGCCATCAGGGCCATCGACTTCGTCGCCGACAATCCCGGCGACTGGGCGCTGCACTGTCACAAGGCGCACCACACCATGAATGCGATGGGCCATGACATGCGCAATTTCATCGGCGTGTCGCGCGCCGATCTCGCACATGCCGTGAACAGGCTCGCGCCCGACGCCATGGTGATGGGCTTAACCGGCATGGCCATGGGCGAGATGGAGATGCCCGCGCCCGACAACACGCTGCCGATGATGACGGGTCACGGCCCGTTCGGCGCGATCGAGATGGGCGGCATGTTCACGGTGATGAAGATCCGCGATGGGCTGGCGCGCGACGATTACCGCGATCCCGGCCCCTATCAATTCCCGCAAGGCACCGTCGCCTATGAGGTCGCTTCGCCCGCGGCGGAGCCCGTTCGGCAACCCGCCGCGCCGATGCCGAAGATGAAGATGTAACCAGCGTTTCGATCAACCACCAACCGGAGACTACAATGAAGAACAAGATCAAGCTCGCTCTCGCGATGACCGCGCTCTCGGTCGCGCCCGCCCTCGCTCACGAGGGTCACGATCATCACGGTTTCTCGGCCGGCGAGCCCGGCGATCCCAACAAGCCGGCGCGCACCATCGAGATCGCGATGAGCGAGATGTCCTACGAGCCGTCAAAGATCGACGTGAAGCGCGGCGAGCAGATCCGCTTCGTGCTGCGCAATGTCGGCAAGGAGGATCACGAATTCCTGCTCGCCACAACCAAGGAGAATCTCGCCCATGCCGAGGTGATGAAGAAGCATCCGCGTATGGAGCACGACGATCCGAACGGGGTGCGGCTTGCGCCGAACAAGACGGCCGAGATGGTCTGGAAGTTCACCAAACCGGGCACGTTCGAATTTTCCTGCCTGATCCCCGATCATCGCGATTACGGCATGGTCGGCCACGTCACCGTGAAATAAGCAATGGAGCCTCTCATGAACCGCATCATCTGTATCGTCGCAGCCCTCGTGCTGACCGTGGGCGTTGGCACCGGCGCACTGGCGGCCTCCATCAGCGGCGAGGTCAAGAAAATCGACGAAGGCGCCGGCAAGATCACGCTCAAGCATGGCGCCGCCAAGAGCCTCGGCATGGATGAGCCCATGACCATGGTCTATCGCGTCAAGGATCCCGCCATGCTCAAGCAGGTGAAGGTCGGCGACAAGGTGTCGTTCGAG